>DASRXG010000065.1:0-6576 GCA_035654275.1 Noviherbaspirillum sp. | reverse complement strand
GCTCTACCCACCCTACGATTCTTTATAAAGGACGGTAGGCTGGGTAGAGCACAGCGAAACCCGCCACAGCACGCAAAGAACCGTAGGGTGGGTAGAGCGCCAGCGAAACCCGCCACAGCACATAGAAAACCGTAGGGTGGGTAGAGCGCCAGCGAAACCCACCACGCGCCCTAAGAACGGTAGGGTGGATAGAGCGAAGCGCCCCACCACACTCAAAGAGACCCGCCGCGCAGGATTCCCCTTACCCCCCGCTATTCTCCTGCTGAATCTTCCACTCCCCGCCCTGCTTCGCGAGCACGAGTGTCTTGCGCGTTTCATCGTTTATCCGCTCCGACCTGTACACCTGCCGGAACGTCACCGTCGCCGTATCTCGCTGCACAACAACCTGCGGCGACTCCGCTGTCACGGCGATGCGCGCCTTGCCCTTGATGCGTTCCGCGCGCTCCTTCGCCCACGCCTCGCGGGGCTGCATGTTCGGCGTCTGGAAATCTCCCGCATAGAAGCCGAGATACGCATCCACGTCCTGCGCACTCCAGGCTTGCGCCCAGCGCTGCACGAGCTGCAGCACTTCATCACGGGAAGCATCGACTGCGGCAGCGACGGGCTGCGCAACATACGCCTTCGCCATCACGCGCACCGCAACCGGCTTTTCGGAAAGCATGCTGCCTCCGCCCTTGCGGAAATATCCCGCTACCGTGCGCAAGTCTTCTGCTGTCAACGTGCCCGCCGAGAACCGCAGGCGCAGGTAGCTCACGAGATAGCTGTAACGCGCCTGCGCCAGATCACGTTGCGCGGTGTACAGCTGCTGCTGCGCATTCAGCACATCGAGATTGATGCGCACACCGCCCTTGACGCTTTGCTGCGTCGCCTGCACCAGCAGGCGCGCGGACTCGACCGACTTCACCAGCGCATCGATGCGCGCAGCACTGCTCAGCGAGAGGTGGTACTGCTTGCGCAGTTCGACCAGCACCTGATTGGTCTTCGCATCGAGATCGGCCTTCGCCTTCTCGCGGTTGGCCACGGCCTGCGAGGTGAGCGCGCTGACGGAACCGCCCGAGTACAGCGGAATGTTCACCTGCACGCCCACGCTGCGTACCGTCGAATCCTGGTCGCGCGTGGTAATCGATTCCGAGTTCGCCTTGTTGAAGCCGGCAACGAAATCCACGCGCGGCGCGTGGCCGGCGCGGTTCTTCTTGATCTCCTGCTCGGCAACTTCGACTTGGAAACGCGCCGCGGCGATCTCCGCATTGCGCTCGAGCGCGATCGCCCTCCACTCGTCGAAGCCGGCCGGCTGCAGCGGCTTGACCTTGAAGTCGTCTGCCAGGGGATCGAGCTGCGTCACATCGCCGCCGATCATCGCGGCCAGCGCGTTGCGTGCATTGGTGAGGTTGTCTTTCGCTTCCAGCAGCTGGGCTTCGGCCAGGTCATAGCGGGCCTGGGTTTCCAGCATATCGGTGCGCGTGCCCTCGCCCTTTTGGAACATGCGGTCATTGACCATGCGCTGCTCGGCAAAGGTATCGCGCTGGATGGTCGCCAGGGCAAGCTGGTCTTCCGCATACTTGGCTTCCGCATATGCGCTCACCAGGCGGATGACGAGGTCTTGCCCGCGCGCAGTGAACAGGGCGTCGCTGTAATTCGTCTGCGCCTCGCCCTGGTTGTAACGGGCGTAGGCATCGAGGTTGAACAAGGGCTGGCGCAGGTTCACGCCGGTAGAGGTACTGGTGTACTCCGGTTGCGTGGTCTGGGGCCCAAAGATGGTGGACTGCGTGATGTCCGCCTTGTTCTTGCTGGTCGCATAGCTCGCCGCGACATTGGGTAACAGGTTCGCGCGGCCGAGGACGCGGTACTGCTGCCCGGCCTCGTTGTCATGCACCGCCGACCTGTAGAGAGGATCGTTCTGCAGTGCAGCTTCGTACGCTTCCACCAGGCCGAGCGCCGAGGCCGGCGCCGCCTGCAGCAGCCACACCGCCGCCAGGGCGGACGCGACCGCCCGCTTTTTCATCGTCGCAGCCAAGATCACTCCTCGCTCAGAGAGGAATGCGCGCGGTCGATGATCGGCTTGAGGAGGTAGCTCATCAAGGTACGCTCACCGGTCTTGATGAACACTTCCACCGGCATGCCCGGACGGACCTGGTGGTCCTTCAGGAGCTTCTTGCCTTCGGCCGTCACCTGCGCCTGCATCTTGTAGTACGGCGCGCCGGTCTTCTCGTCTGTCAGGCGGTCGGCAGAAATTTGCGTGACCGTGCCGGGAATATTCGGCGTCTGGTTCTGGTTGAACGCGGCGAACATCAGCTCGACCTCCAGGTCCTTGTGCACCTTGTCGATCAGGTGCGTCGGGACCTGCGCTTCCACGATCAGCGGATCGTCCGCCGGAACGATGTCCATCATGCGGAAACCGCCGGGAACGACACCGCCCTTGGTGAACACATTCATCGCCACGATCGTGCCATCCACCGGCGCCTTGACGATGACATTGGCCAGCTCATGATCGAGGCCGACAAGGCGGTTGCTCAGTGCTTCCGCTTCGCGCTGCACGTCGGACAGTTGAGTACGCACTTCCTTCTGGTATTCCTGCTGGCGCTGCATGCGGCGCAGGCCCATCTCCGCGATCTGGCGCTGGGCGCGGCTGATGTTGCCGATGTTTTCAGAAATGCCGCCGTTGATCTGCGCGTAGGTACGCTCCAGTTCGAGCAGGCGATTGCGCGCGACATAACCTTCCTTCGCCAGGTCGCGCATGCCTTCGAGCTGCTCTTTCAGGAACTGTTGCTGCTGCTTCTGGCTGTCCAGCGTCGCCTGCAGGCCGGTAACCTGTGCCTTCAGGCCGGCAATCGTTTCATCCAGCGCGGCAAGTTCGCTCTGGATCGCTGACTGGCGCGAAATAAACAGTTGCGACTGCAGGGAGATATTGTTGGCAACGTGCGGATCATTCTTCGCCTTGACCAGCTCGTCGGGGAAAGCAATGGCCTTCGCACCGTCGCGTTCCGCAATCAGGCGTGCCTCCACCGCACGCGCGGTGAAATACTGCACGCGCGTCGTTTCCGCATTGGACTTCGCCTGCACTTCATTCATGCGCACAAGCGGCTGTCCTGCCTTCACGACATCGCCTTCCTTCACGAGGATGTCCTCGATGGTGCCGCCGGTTTGATGCTGGATCACCTTGCGATTGCTCGACACCGTGACCGTACCGCTGGCCGGAACGCCCTTATCCAGCGGAGCGAAGGATGCCCACAGCAGGAACCCGCCCACGCCGAGCAGGACGATCAGCCAGCCCAGCCGCGCGTGACGGCTCGGATCGGTGTCGACCTCGATCGGAGTGACGTCGTGCGTCACGACTTCGGTAGCATCTTTGCTTTTCAAGAGTTTCATGGCTTATTCCTGTGCTGCTTCTACCGAGGTATTGCCGGCTTGCGCGGTGGCGAGCTCTTGCTGCGCCCTCGCCTGTGCCTGGGCTTGTGCCTGCGCTTCGGCCTGAGCCTTGGCCTGCTGCACGAGCTGGGCCTGCTGGGCTGCCGCCTGTTGCGCTTGTTGTGCCTGCTGGTTCAATGCCGTCAGCACTTCATTCGTGGGACCGAACATCTGCGCCACGCCGTCGCGCAGCAGGAGCAGCTTGTTCGTCACGCCGATGACGCTGGTGCGGTGCGTGATCAGAACGATCGTCTTGCCGCGGCGGCGCAAGTCCATGATCGCCGCGACCAGCGCCTGTTCGCCGACGTCGTCGAGGTTGGAGTTTGGCTCGTCCAGCACGAGCAGTGACGGATCGTCGTACAAGGCCCGTGCAAGGCCGATTCGCTGCTTCTGGCCGCCGGACAGCCCGGCGCCGCCGTCACCCAGCAAGGTGTCGTAACCCTTCGGGAAGTGCAGGATCATGTCATGCACGCCGGCACGCTTGGCGGCGGCGATCACCTTTTCAGAATCCACTTCGCCGAAGCGGGCGATGTTCTCGCTCACGGTGCCGCTGAAGAGTTCGATGTCCTGCGGCAGGTAGCCGATGTGCGGACCGAGTTCATCCTTGTTCCACTGGTAGATGTCGGCGCCGTCGAGGCGGACCTTGCCGGCCGCTGCCGGCCACACACCGACCAGCAGACGGGCGAGCGTCGATTTACCGGAACCGCTCGGGCCGATCACGCCGAGCGCGTCTCCCGGCTGAATGCCGAAGCTCAGGCCGCGGATCACGGCAACCTGTGCGCCTGGCGGCGCGGCCATGACGCCTTCCACCGCGAGGACACCGGCGGGCTTCGGGAGAGACATGCCGGCCTGGCGGGCGGGGTTGTCGGTCAGCAGCTTGTTCAGGCGCTCGTAGGCGCTGCGGGTGCTGCTCCAGGATTTCCATACCGCGATCACCTGCTGCACCGGGCCGAGTGCCTTGCCCATCAGGATCGACGCGGCGATCATCATGCCCGGGGTGATCTTGCCTTCGACGGCGAGCAGTGCGCCGTAGCCCAGCACGAGGGACTGCAGCGAAGTCTGGAAGAATTTGGTAATGGCGGTGACGATGCCGGCCTTTTCGCTCGCTTCGCCCTGCAGGGTCAGGAAACGGCCATGCAGTTTCAACCAGCGCTGCATCAGGTTGGGCAGCATGCCCATGGATTCGATGACTTCGGCGTTGCGCAGGTTGTTGGTGGCAATGGTGCTGGAAGCGATTGCAAGGGAGTTGGCTTCGGATAGTGGCTTTTTCGATACCTTTTCATTGACGTACGCCAGTACGACCAGGATTGCCGTACCGATCAACGCGAACAGACCGAGTGACGGCTCAAACAGGAAGATTACGAGCAGGTAGATCGGGAACCACGGCGCGTCGAAGAAGGCGAACAGTGCGTTCCCGGTCAGGAACTGGCGCAGATTGGTCAAATCGGAAAGCGCCTGGCCTGCGTTGGTGCCGCCGCGCTTGAGATTCTGCTCGAATGCCGCGGTGTACACACGCTTGTTCAACTGCATATCGAGCTTGGCGCCGACGCGCACGAGGACGAAGGTACGCACGTACTCCAGGCCGCTCATGAAGACGTAGGCCCCAAGCATGATCAGCGTCAGCATCAGCAGCGTGATCTCGTTGCGGCTCGGGAGCACGCGGTCATAGACCTGCAGCATGTAGATCGACGGCATCAACATGATCACGTTGATGATTGCAGTGAAAATGCCGATGGTGCGGAACGCACTCTTGAAGCCGGCGAGCGCCTGGGCGATTTCGTTCTGGGGAACCTGGAGTAGCGGTTTCATTTTGACTTTCGGGCGCGGTCGTGCGTTGGGACAGCGGGTACTGGAAAGGTGTCGGCGCTGACGAGGGTTGGATCGTAGGCCTGTTTCCAAATTAAAAATGTGACGTAAATCACATTTTGAAGCTTACCATAGGCAAATGTTGCTTACCAGATTTTTTAGGCGTGGTGTGGCAATGGGCACGACTGTCGACGTCGATCGAGGGTGAAAGCTAGCGTCCAAAAGGAGATAGACGTAAACCTAAACCGCGTAAACCGGGGTCAAAACCGCGTAAACCGGGGTCAGGTCTTGCACGCACGCATTTCGCCCGTTCTCTGCATCTCCGCCTCCATTCGACGCACTGCCCTGCTCACTGTCGAGTAATGGACGCCGAAATGGCGGGCGATTTCGTTCATCGAGTAGTCACCGCTGGCGAAAGCCGCCGCCATCGCGGCCGATACCGAGTCCGCTGCTTCTTGAAAATGGCGGAGGCTGCGAGCCGGAGGGCGACGCTGCGCCCGCGGGATTTCGGCAGTATTTAGCTGGCCTGTTTGCGCCTGGGCGCGAAGGATAAATTCGTCGCCGCCCAGGAAAATCTGGCTGCGCAAGTCGTCCCAAATAGGCGGCAGCCCCACTCCGGCGCGAACGAAGTCGATATAGTTGAACGTTGCCACCTCCCGGGTCTCGCCGAACTGCGCCAATAGCCAGTCCGTTTGAAGCCACTCGGGCGAATCGGCACGGCCGATCGTCGACCGATACGAACTCCATGGCCAATCTCCCGCATCGACGACCATGTTGGCGCGTACCGGATTCAACACCACATAACGCGCGAGTTCCAAGAGGTAAGCATCCTTTTCCACAAGGATGGATTTGTAACGCCCTTGGAATACGTGGCCCACGCGCCGATATTTGCGATTCGCGGCCTGCGTGTAGACGCCATTCAGATGGCGCATCCCCGTCGAAAGATTGCCCTCGACGGTTTCGAGCACCAGATGATAGTGGTTGGTCATCTGGCACCAGGCGTGACAGACCCAGTTGAAACGCCGGCAGGTATCCCCCAGGATCTCCAACCACAGCATGCGATCCCCGTCTTCCAGGTAAATATCCTCGCGACGGTCACCGCGAGAGGTGACGTGATAAAGCGCTCCGGCGAGTTCGATACGCAACGGTCTTGCCATAATTGCCCCGAAAAGATGCAATTATTGCAATTATCTGAGTACGATGCTACGGCTGATATGTCGAATCGAAGGGAATTGAAAGGGTCTGAACGCGTGGGGTTTTGGTAGGCACTTGTGCAAGACCTGACCCCGTGGTTCCTGGTTGCGTGGTTGCGTGGTTGCGTGGTTGTGGTTGTGGTTGTGGTTGTGGTTGTGGTTGTGGTTGTGG
>DASRXG010000064.1:0-47238 GCA_035654275.1 Noviherbaspirillum sp. | reverse complement strand
GCTTCTGGCTTCGAACAGCCAGAAGCGACTAAGCTGAGAACTAAACCCAAAGGAACTGCGAGTGGGCGAGAGTTCATCCTTTTTTTACAGCTCCGTTTTCATAAGTCCATGTAGTGGTTTTTGTCTTTCGTCCTTCAAACTCGACAAGCTTGATCGTAATCTTATCGTTCGTCACGGTGATCACAGGCTTCTGTCCATCGGCGCCAAACATCTCCTGCGATACGACCACGGCCCCGCCCGGTGCAACCGTTACAAAATTCCATCCCACTATCGCGCATCCTGATCCGCCGCACTGATTGGAGACTAGCAGGACGTCTTTTCCACCAACTGTATATTTCTTCTCAATTTTAACGTGGTCGGTCGGACCAATTTTGGGGATGGGCTTGGTGCCAATGAAAAGCTGCTTTTCGTAATCATTCCCGGCCACGCGTACTTTCCCGCCTACTGTATCCACTGCGTTATCTGATATCTGCTGAGCGAAGCTATAAAGTGAGCTGCAAAGAAGCGCTGCTACCAATACCGTCTTTTTCATGTGAGATCCTTTAAGGTTGCCGCGAGAACATATCGAAACCAAATGTGCTAATTATTGAAGCAATGCAGCGCTTCGATGCTAAGACAAATATTTCTTAATGACAACAGCGAGCACCTATTTGAAATCAAAGAAAATAGCAAAAACCTTTAGTTTGTGTGCAAGTGCTTGAATTTCTTGAGGCAATTTCTCATTCAGTGTTTTGTTGATCTCCATAACTAAAGGCTACATCCTCCAGCATGTGGTTTCCTTTGATTTCGGAGATGGCAATGGCCCAAGCAAAGACGCTTACGGAAAAAGAGCTCAAAAAAATCCTGATCTACATCTCACTTCACAGGCATGCTGCGCGAAATAGGGCAATGCTGCTGTTGACCCATTGGGCTGGGATGCGCGTCGGCGAAGTGGCCGCGCTGCGCGTTGGTGACGTCGTGGCACCAGATGGCTCGATCAAGCCTGAAATTAGACTGCTGCCTGAGCAAACCAAGGGGCGACATGCTCGCACGGTATTTCTAGGCGAGCGTCTGCGCAAAGAATTGGCGGCATACGTCGCAACTTTAAAGCGCCCATCTCATGAAAAACCACTGTTCTATACGCAGAAGCGTTTAGCTTTCTCTGCTAATACTCTTTGCCAGCACTTTCATGTGCTCTACAAGCAGGTCGGTATCGATGGTGCAAGCAGCCATTCGGGACGACGCTCATTTATCACGAATTTGGCAAGTAAAGGGGTGGGTGTTCGCGTGCTGATGGCCTTAGCAGGTCATCGGAATATCTCAACGACTCAAGCCTATATCGACGTCAACGACGAAATGCAACGCGCCGCTGTAGATCTGATTTGAGATACGGCTGAAGCTTTTTGCGTTTTGAAACTGTATTGGCTCGTGCTGCAAGCTAGTAGAAATTGAAAGGCGGAGCAAAAAGAAATATTTCATTTCGATAATTCTTTCTCCCATGTAATATTATGAAAATTAGAACGGTATGCATTTTAAAACGATTTTTATAGGGAGGAAGTTTACGATGCGAACACAGGTCTATTGTGCAGTCTTGGCAGTACTTTCTTTGGCGGTGGGGTGCGGTGGTGGTGGCAGTGGCAGTTCTACACAAACGCCGACTACTCAAACGCCCACAGTAGCAAGCTGGACCAAAGTTGCCAGCACATCAGTAGCTTACTCAGGTTCTGTATTGTCCAATAACGTTATTGAACGTAGCGACGGTCTAATGTTTGTTTTCGGCGGCCCAACTCCTAATGACCCGATGCATACATGTGCAACGCAATCTTTCAAAGCTGTATTAGCCAAAGCTGATCGCACATTAACTGCAGTTGATAATCTCTTGCCAGTAGTGAACGCGGTACATGCTCGCGAAATGGTAGTGGCCGACTTCAATGGCGATGCAGTTCCAGATGTATTTTCCGCAAACCACGGTTGTGACGGCGAGCCTTTCCCTGGTGAGCGCAATACGCTCCTGCTTAGCAGTGGTGTCCAATACGTAAATGCAAATGCAAATCTTCCGAACCTCAGTAGCTTTACTCATGCAACTGACGCTGCTGATCTAGGTCGTGGCAAGACGGATATCGTAGTGTTAGTTACTGGCACGCTGGGCGATGCACAGGTGGGCTCATATATCCTGCGCGGTAATGGTGATGGCACATTTGTACGTGATACTGCCGCGCTGCCCAGCAAAATCACAGAACGTACAATGTCAGCTCCAGCCTATACCTCGGTAAAGCTCGCTGATGTAGACCGTGACGGTTTTGTTGACCTGATCCTTGGCGGTATGAATTTCCCAAACGTTGTTTACCTCAATGACAAAGCTGGCAGCTTTAATACATCTGAGATTGTGTTACCCGCTGCTCTATATGGCGCAAATACATCCACGGTTGATATTCAAGTACTGAACGACTCAGGCAAACAATATCTGCTGTTGTCGCAAACTCCTAACTATGCCGGCGCTCGTGTGCAGGTTTTGGAATCTCATGGCGACGGCACATTCTCGGATGTGACCTCAACAATGATTCCAAACCAGCCGCAAAGCCAAATGTGGTATCAATTCTTGCATGTAATCGATCTCAACAATGACGGATGCAAGGATATTTTGATCCAAACTGACCGGGCTGACAGCAACTATGTGGATGATGTACGTGCGTTCCAGAATTCGTGCAACGGTACGTTTTCAGTGATGGATTCCAGTAAGGTTCCTGATGGAAGTTTGATTCCCGGTAAGCTGAATGGAAAAGATGTGTTGATATCTACGACTCGCACAAGTAACCAGATCACTGTTAGCTTATACGCATACCAATAAGCTTCACATGGTTGATAAAAATGGGCCTGATGAGGCCCATTTTTTCAGTCCGATTTAGCCCAATTAGAAGATCAAATTGATTTTGCTGGGCGTCGTTCCCCAACGGAGAGAACGGATAATACGAACTTGATTGTGTAGAGGACAAAAAGGGTTCCAAGCAAATCACCGACTACCATGACGAAAAAAGCTGCTCCGATTGAATCACCCTGCAAGAGTAGCCATACGTGATGCAATGCTGGACTGGCGATTGAATACACGACACTTAGAATCAACAGTCGCTTCGCGTTCAGATTGGATAATGAGACATGAAGTCCATACATCCATTGTGCCAGCTTATAGACTAGATAAGGTGCGGCAGCCGAGGCAATTCCACCTGCAATCGACCGGATAGGATCATCCGGAAAGAAATAGAAAACGCAGGTAATCACGGATGCGATGAATATGCCTATCGCACCTGCACCTCCAAACAGAAGCGTGCAAAGAAGACGCATTCCCGCTGGAAGATAAATCCAGTTAACGCCTCGCATAAACTCGAATTCCGAGCTGTGAAAAAACCATTCGTTTGCCAGAAAAACGAGAAGGAAAAGTAAGGCAGATCCCACGACCATGAAAGCATTGAGCCGAAGTGACGACATAATCAATGTGTTTAACGTAAAATGGATCTAAGATTTAGAGCGCTTTCTATTTCCTCCCCGGTACGCCGCCCTAAATCGGATACAGTAACATGGTTTTCTTGCAATGAAGAAACAAACACGGCCAGCCGACATTTACCTGCGGTTTCTCCAATTGGCAGAAGCTATACGCGGATTACCCTCTTTGCCGCCGCTTGATCCGCTTGAGGAGCGCATTTTGGCTTTGATTGCCCGTGCTAGCCAACAGCAAGAGCGTCTTTCGGTCCGCGATATGATGGCAAAAGACGAGCTTGGGGCTCCCGCTACAATTCATAGCCGGCTTAAGTCTATGCGGGAAAAAGGCTGGATCATGCTGACTGACACCGAAGATACTCGGCGTAAGCAGATTGAGTTGACGCAGGCCGCATTGCTCCATTTCGACAAACTGTCGAAGTGCTTGGTGCAGGCAGCAAAAGGTGGGATATAGACTTGCGCTCTCTCTCGTTTTTCCTGCATGCTGCACTTGCGCCGTATAGTGCGTGCAAAGGCCAATGGCAGCATGCATGACGCAGCGGTGCAAGCAAAGCAGATTATCAAGCCGAGGCCGATGCTGTTTCGCGTGGGTTGTCGGTTTGAGCGACAACCCAGTACGGAGACGTGAAGTAGCCTGTTACTAACTAGTTGTAGCCTCGTTTTTGTCGGCGCTGCCATTAGTTTTAGCATCAGGAGCGTCTTGTTCTGAATCTGTGAGGATATAGACGCACAAATCATCGTCATGCTGTTTGATTACAACGGGTCGCCATGTGCCGTCAGGCGAAATCAGGGCTTTCAAAGCTTTCGGTAATTCCTGTATGGGTGACTTTGCACCGATCGACCACGAGCCGGCTTTTTGCGCATTAACTACGGCGTCGATGACGTGCTTGGCACATTTACCTGGATCTACCTTGCGATTCTGTTTCTTTTCGTCGCGCTCGTGGTCGTCAATTTCCTTCAGGATTTTGTTTAGCCCTCCTAGATTCTTTACCCATTCAGGGAACGTTTGTTCGGTCTGTCCAGCGGTGTGCGCTCGGAGCAGGACCTTGGCATCTGCGGATGCCTGTTTCCGGTCTGATTGGCGCAGGAGCCTCGAAAGGAAATGAAACTCAGTAGTGCGACTTGTTTTTCCTTTAAGTCCATTAGTCCGGCACCGCTGATATAGCTCATCAAAAAGTGCTTTATTTGCTTCGGGCGTAGCGCTATCAAAATATGTGCGGCGTACACCGAGAATTTTTGCGAGACCATTAATGGCGTTGCCCTGAACCTTTCCACTATATTCTCTTTCTTCTTTGTCAAGCTCTACGCCAAGTACAAAAATTTGGTCGAGCTCTTTGCGGAACATGGGCAAGACTTTGTCTTTGTCGAAAACCGGACGCGTCAAGGCTGAAGCAGTGGATAGTAGAGACGGTGCCGTTTCTGGCTTTGCTTGGGCTTGTTGTTCAGATTGCTGCGCGATCGCTGCGTTGGTGTCGATTTTCGGCGAAGTCAGCGCATCGTTAGAGCTAACTTTGTAGCTGATGTCATTCACTGTCGCTGTAGCGTCGGAATGTGCCTGCTGATTTGCGTGTAAGACTCGCTCCCGATTGGGAAGTTGAAAGCGACCTAACGAAATGCGGTTTTTCCGAAGAGCGGTAATGCCACGTCGTTGAATAGCAGTGGAAGTTTGCTTTGCTTGAACTCGCATGATATCTCCTAAAAAGTTAATCGAATCGCCGATCAGTGAATCGACGAAACGAACTTTATTTCGGAGAAGGAATGCGGCCTAGCCCGGTTGCTACATGACGTACGCTGTTTGCCTGCAACTGGTTAACCGTTTGCTCGCAAGTCGCTCACCGTTTTGGAGTAAAAGCTATGCCATCCAGCCACTTGGTAATGGTCCTTTCCGCTTGATCTTCAGAGAGGTTGGTGCCTAGTTCTTTGGCCTGCTTCAAAATCTGCTCTTTGATCGATAAGGCTGCGTTACGCTTACTTGGGTAGTTGTGTTTTGTTGCCAGTTCTCTAGCAAGCTTCCGGAGGGGCTCGAACTTGGCATCACGTTTTTGTGCGCCCGATGCGCTGCGTGCAGAAATGGTATGAGAAATTGCAGGTTCAACTAAGATCAAGCCTTCCAATGCACCAAGTTTGTAATTGGCCTTTGCAACTTCGATCCAAGCTTTTTCCATTTCGCCTTCGGTGATGTACTGCTGTGCCTTCGCTGCGTAGAAGCAAGTGCCCCATATAAAATTAAAGAAGGTCTTGTAGGTTGTGTTTGACTGTTCTGAACTAAAACCTACTTCAATTTGAATATGTTTTCCGGCAGCAACCGGTTTGTACACCTGTTCCTGAAAATTGTCCGAAGTTTTGTCTGGTTGCATGAAACAGTAGAGAGCACACAGACGACCGACAATTTGAAATACTGCTTCATCTGGTGTGTGGACTCTGTGGATCGCCTCTTCCCAATCTTCACCAAGGTAATCAATTTCACAAAAATCGCAGTCAGCAAATTTTCCGAGGGAAACAACATCGAAAGCGCTTTCCGGCATATATGTTTTCCTTGCACACCAATCAATGACTTAGATTTAATGGATGAAAATTATAAGCGGATCAATGGCGAGTGATGCTAACAGTCTGTTGTGATTCTCTGTCGTTGTTATCAAAGAAATATTGACGCTAAATGCGGCGCTGCGCACCATTGGTGTAAATAGATATGCTGTGGTGCAGCCCCGATAAGGGTAGCTCGCGCTCTGATTTATAGATTCGGGTTGGTTGCACTTACCCGGTAAGTTTTGAGGCCGTCCTGTCTCACGTGCAAAAAATAGGGGCCAGTTTTCCAACGACATTGGGGTTCTGAGCAAAACGGCCTTGCAAGCCCGAACAACGATGCAATGTCACGTGCCTGACAATAATAATAAAAGCAAAGCCGCAGGTGCATGGAGTCATCCACTACATGCAGTAAACGACCTCCTGAAAAGGGTGAAGATTTACACAGTTGGCGTGAGGCAGACCACGCCGTGCAGTCTGTGTTCCGAAAGGAAGTGAAAACTGGGTCGATAAGCTACGTAAAAGAAGGATTGCGAAGGTAGTACAGAAATTTGCGCGTTAATCGACGAAACGCGCGGCAAAGACGGATGTGCTGTTGATCAGCTGATCGTTTTGTTTTCTTCTGAAGGGTTTCATGGAAAGCTTCAAGAGCGTATCAGAAGTGTCTGGTATGTCGCCGTAAGGTCAAGTAGGTTCACGAGTAGTTCTAGAAGGTTTCTGAAGTATTTCAAGAATCTTTTGTCTGCTCGTTCTTCCCATACTTCACCCTACGGCTTTGCCTATGAATGAACGGTCCATGAAGGGTGAGGGACACTAATACTCGCTGCGAAGCATGATCGTAGTATGACTGCGGTCATGTTCGGTAATGATGTAGATGTTTTCACCATCTGATAGCTGGTAACGGGACAAGATGCGCATGCTATGCCGAAGGGCTTCCTCGTTCGCCCGTTTGTCATCGGCATTCACTTCCCCCCAGTCGCCATTGGCATGGCGGCTTAGAAAGTACAGTGGGTCGGCATCGAGGTGATCCATATGCGCTTTGCATGCCACGGTAATAACCGTTTGGCCCAATTTGAATTTCATCGTGTTAGCCCTGCCAGCCTTCAGGCCTGCCATCCGTGTATTGGATGCTTTCGGATAGCTGTTCCGCTGGTATGTGCGCTATATTTGTCTTGCTAAACCAGACAATGAACATACCTGGGTGTGCCGGGTTACGTTGTACTTTGCATGCTTTACCTGCTTTGTACTCGACCGTTCGACCTGAACCGATCACTTTTCCGGTTAGCGCAATTTTTGTCTTTGCCTTTCGCGGTGCTGCATAGCTCATCTTGCATACCCATGTTGGAAACCCGCCGAGATAGTAATTTCGTGGTGGTAGGGCGCAAGAAAAAAATCAACTTGTTAAAGCTTATTCGCATGGGTGGCATGCGCCCAAATGGTCGGTGGTGCATTTATCTGCGTGCGCACATACCAGACGTCGAAAATACACGTTGCGTCGCATGGCGGCTCTTCTGGCAAGCCGTAGGGGATGTTCTACTGATGTGGAATTGTCGGTGTAACCGACACTTGCGATGAAATTGTCGGGGTGGGGCGATTCGAACGTCATGGAAACCATTGTCTCGAATTGATGCACCCCGACTGGCTGTTAGCCAAGTTTGAGCGGAGGGGAACTGTTGGCAGGATTGTCTAGCGTGATTACTCCAGCCTGTACTTTAAGTTTTGGATCGGTGTCTTGGGCGACTGCAATTTGCAGCCCTTTGTTTCGACGCATTGACTGCAGGGAGTCAATATTCATCTCGCCGGTCAATTGGCTGGCATAGAAACGTTCGATCATTTCAACTGAGGTACGAGCATTGCGTGCGAGGGTCAGCAAATCAATGTTGTCGCCTTCAAGCAGTCGATGCATGATGCAGGTATGGCGCAAGCTGTAGATGGTTCGCTCTTCGCCACGTGGTCCTTGCTTGAAATCCAGATTATCAAGCAGGTAGTTGAATTGCTGCTGCAAGCGACGTAGGGCAGTATCGCGGTTTTCGAACTCTGGCATGAACACGTAGTGATCAGCTTTAGCCAGATTATTCTTGGCATGCGCCGCTGTCAGTTTCTCGTACACGTCAACCGCTTTTTCCAGCGTCACGATTGGCTTATCGTGGCTTTTGCTCTCTGGTAGGGTCAGGCGCAGAAACGTGCGATTTTCGCGCACGATCTCCACATGCTTGTGCTGCATGTTTTTCAGATCGGTCGGGCGGATAAAGCTGTTGGCCATGAAGGCGATCATGTGTGGAAGCTCAGATGTAAGGTCTACCCGCCGCACTACATTGCCTTGCTTCTGACCTGGCTTCTGTTTTGCTCTTATTACGAATTCCGTTCCGACCAATTCCCAAGCGCGTTTAAGCAACGCGTCGTATTCGGTTGGTGTGAACCAGCCACGCGGTTCATCGCGTTTTTGAATTTTCGGAAATTTGGGTAAAGCCTGTAGCAGGTGGCGGTTCAGCGCGTAATCGAGCACTTTCCGAATGAGGCCCAAATAGCGCTGGATAGATGAGCCAGCGCGGTCAACGCCAATTTTGGCAACAAATTTTTCGAGCTTGTCATAGGTAATTTCGGTAACGTCCAGTTCACGAAATTCGGGCAAGACATGAGCGTCGAGAAAATACTGATCGTTCCGATGTGCTTCTGCCGACATTTCTTTACGAGCGACGCGTGCCGCTTGCATTTCCATCATGCCTTTGGCGCAAATGTCAAAGCGGGTCTTCTTTGTCAGTGCGACACCGTTGAGTCTGTTCAACAGAATCTGATCGTACAAGGTTTTGGCAAATTTAAAGGCTGCCGCCTTGTCAGTCGTGCCTGTACTGCGTTTGATGGTTTTGCCGTTTTCGTAGCAGCGAACCTGCCAAAATGGGCTGGCTGCGATCAGGTAAATTTTTACCTTGTCAGGCAAGCCTTTTACTGACTGAAGTGTGTCAGCAATAGGTACGGTACGAGAAGCTTTTGAAGCGGTAGGTGGAGTGGTTGCTGCAGTTGCAGCTTGAGCTGTTGTTTTTATTGTTATCATTTTTGCAATTCAAGTAGATGTCAGGCTAGTGCTGCAGCTGAATCTAAGAAAATTGCAATCGCTAACCTAACTGTTGTACTACAGAAGATACTGTAGTACTTGAAAGGCTGCAATATTTTTAAAGCCCTTGATTTACAAGGATATTTTGGTCGGGGTGAGAGGATTCGAACCTCCGGCCTCTACGTCCCGAACGTAGCGCTCTACCAGGCTAAGCTACACCCCGATGCATATGGTCAATCGCTTTTGAGCGCGCGGGATATGCTCAATGATTGCGATCAACTGCGAAAGCGCATAATTGTAGCAGAGAATCCTTAAATTGGCTATTCGGAAGTGCCGAAATCGAGTGTGCGGCGCGTTGGGCTGCCTTTTCCGCCTCATTTTTCGTGTAACCCAAGGCTCCGGAAGTGGTGATTGCGGCAAGGATTTCACCGAAATGCTGCTCATCCCCATTCTCGATGCAGGACCGAACCAGTTGTCGTTGTGCCGGTGTGCCGTGTTGCATCAGGTAAATCAGTGGGAGCGTCGGCTTCCCTTCGCGCAGGTCGTCGCCGACATTCTTGCCGATGTCCGCGGCATTTCCGGAGTAGTCGAGAACATCGTCGATCAACTGGAATGCTGTGCCGAGAGATCGGCCGTACTCTGCCGCGGCGTCTATTGCATCCTCCGAGGCTCCGGCGATCAGTGCTCCGAGCTGAGCTGCCGCTTCGAAGAGCTTTGCGGTCTTTGATCTGATCACCTGCAGGTAGCGTTCTTCAGTGACGTCCGGATCGTGCATATTCAGCAGTTGCAGTACCTCGCCTTCGGCGATCACATTGGTCGCGTCAGCAAGAATCTGCATTACGCGCATGTCGCCGACGGACACCATCATCTGGAAGGCGCGAGAGTAGACGAAGTCGCCTACCAGAACGGAGGCGGCATTGCCGAACAGGGCGTTAGCGGTTTGTCTGCCGCGGCGTAATGAGGACTCGTCCACGACGTCGTCATGCAGGAGGGTTGCTGTATGGATGAATTCGACGACGGCGGCGAGACTATGGTGGTGGGTGCCTCGGTAGCCGTGCGCATTGGCGATCAATAGAACCAGTACGGGCCTGATCCGCTTGCCGCCAGCGCTGATGATGTACTCAGCGATCTGGTTTACCAAAGGGACGTCCGAATACAATTGCCGCCGGATTGTTGCATTGACGGCTTCCATGTCAGCGGTAATGGGCTGGATTATTGTGTTTTGCGACGTGATTTGAAGAGCTGCGGACAAGATAAGAACCTGCAAGGTCGTGAATTCGGAGAATTATACGACGACAAGGTGGGCGATCTGTCATCTGTCTCCGTGTGTTATGAAAGCGATTTCAATCCTCGGAGTGCTCCAGTCGAACACTTTGATCGATTTTGACTGTTGAGCTAAGTCTATGTATAATTAGAAGTTTTCTCGATTCGGCATGCATTCTTTGCGGGGCGGGAAGAAAAATTTCATTTAACATTCGACGAGGTTTCACATGTACGCGGTCATAAAAACCGGTGGCAAGCAATATAAGGTTGCTGCTGGCGAAAAACTCAAAGTAGAACAGATACCGGCTGACATTGGTTCCGAAATCACTCTCGATCAAGTGCTCGCAGTGGGCGCTGGCGACACCATCAAATTTGGTGCTCCGCTGGTCGAAGGTGCCAAGGTCCAGGCTACGGTAGTGGCGCACGGTCGCCATGATAAGGTCAAAATTTTCAAGATGCGCCGCCGCAAGCACTACCAAAAGCGCCAAGGCCATCGCCAAAATTACACCGAATTGCAAATCGTCTCGATCAACGCGTAATCTGTTTGATTGAGCTAACCGGATACCAAGGAGTCTGAAATGGCACACAAAAAAGGCGGCGGCACTACGCGTAACGGTCGCGATTCCGAGTCGAAACGACTGGGCGTCAAAGTTTACGGCGGTCAAAGCATTAATGCTGGCGGCATCATCGTGCGTCAGCGCGGCACCCGCGTTCACGCAGGTGAAAACGTCGGCATGGGCAAGGATCACACCCTGTTCGCCCTGATCGACGGCAAAGTGCAGTTCACCACCAAGGGCGCACTGCAGCGTCACACTGTTACTGTAGTTCCGGCGTAAGCACGGTCCGGCATAACAGGATAAGGCGAAAGCCTTTCATCAAAAGGCTCTGCCGACGGTAGGGCCTTTTTAGTTTTTTAAGCGGCAAAAATATGAAGTTCATCGACGAAGCAAAAATTGAAGTAATTGCTGGTGACGGCGGCAACGGCGTCGCGTCGTTTTGCCGCGAGAAATTCCGGCCGTTCGGCGGTCCCGATGGGGGCGACGGCGGCAAGGGCGGCAGCATCTGGGCAGTTGCCGACCGAAATATCAATACCTTGGTCGATTACCGGTATTCCAAGCTGCACAAGGCGCGCAACGGCGAAAACGGCCGGGGTTCGGATTGTTATGGCAAGGGGGCTGACGACGTCACGCTACGCATGCCGGTAGGTACGCTGATCACGGATTTCGAAACCGGTGAGATCGTCGCAGACTTGACGGAGCACGGGCAGGTGGCAATGCTTGCCAAAGGCGGTGAGGGTGGCTGGGGGAATATCCATTTCAAGTCCTCCACCAATCGCGCGCCGCGTCAAAAGACGGACGGCAAGCCGGGTGAGCGGCGCGAATTGAAGCTTGAGCTGAAGGTTCTTGCAGACGTGGGTCTGCTTGGAATGCCGAATGCCGGCAAGTCGACATTCATCACTGCGGTATCCAATGCTCGGCCGAAAATCGCAGACTACCCGTTTACTACCTTACATCCGAACCTTGGCGTCGTGCGGGTTAGCCACGAGAAGAGCTTCGTCATCGCGGACATTCCGGGGCTGATCGAAGGCGCCGCGGAGGGCGCTGGCTTGGGGCATCAGTTCCTGCGTCACTTGCAGCGTACGCGCCTGCTGCTGCACATTGTTGACCTCGCTCCTTTTGATGAGGCGGTGGATCCGGTCAAGGAAGCGAAGGCGATCATCAAGGAATTGAAGAAGTACGATGCTTCCCTCTATGAGAAGCCGCGTTGGCTCGTGCTGAACAAGCTTGACGTGGTGCCCGAGGAAGAGCGGAAGAAGCGGGTTAAGGATTTCGTCAAGCGCTTCGGCTGGAAGGGGCCGGTTTTCGAGATCTCCGCCTTGACCCGAGAGGGATGTGAGGATCTGATTACCGCCATCTACGACTATCTTGCCGAGCAGCGCGAGCAGGAGCACCGTGCGGGTGAAACGCAAATGGTCGAGGAGGCGCGCGGCATCGTATCCATTGATCCGGACGATCCCCGCTTTAAGGTGGTCGAATAGCGGCAAGGCGCATTGTGCGGCCGATATGCGAAGCGCCGGTTTTCGGCATGTGCCGCAGATGCGGCGGAATACAATAAGACATGAACTCCGTCATACAGAAAGCCAAACGCATCATCATCAAAGTCGGATCCTCGCTGGTCACGAATGATGGTAAGGGCCTCGACAATGCTGCCATCGCAAAGTGGGCTCAGCAGATTGCCCAGTTGCGCAAGATGGGCAAGCAGGTCGTCCTGGTAAGCTCCGGCGCAATCGCCGAAGGAATGCAGCGGCTTGGTTTTGATAAGCGGCCAACGGGTGTGCACGAACTGCAGGCTTGTGCGGCCGTTGGTCAAATGGGTCTTGCACAGATTTACGAAACCAGCTTTCGCCAACATCACATTCGAACGGCGCAGGTTCTGCTAACCCATGCCGACCTTGCAGATCGCGAGCGTTACCTGAATGCACGGTCGACGCTTTTTACCTTGCTCTACCTCGGTGTCGTACCGATCATTAATGAAAACGATACCGTTGTCACTGATGAGATCAAATTCGGTGACAACGATACGTTGGGGGCGCTGGTGGCAAACCTCATCGAAGGTGATGCACTGATCATCCTTACCGATCAGAAGGGGCTATACACGGCGGACCCTCGAAAGGACCCGAACGCGACGTTTGTCCATGAAGCAAAAGCCGGCGATCCGGCACTTGAGGCCATGGCGGGTGGGGCGGGTACGGGTATTGGACGCGGCGGCATGCTCACCAAGATTCTCGCTGCCAAGCGTGCGGCCACATCCGGCGCACATACCGTAATCGCATGGGGACGGGAAGATCAGGTTTTGACCCGCCTGGCTTCCGGCGAAGCGATCGGTACTCAGCTGCTTGCACAAACCGCACAGCTGACGGCGCGTAAGCAATGGATGGCGGATCACCTGCAAACGGCCGGGAAAGTTGTGTTGGACGCGGGTGCGGTGCAAAAGGTCAGTGCGGAAGGCAAGTCCTTGCTCCCGATTGGCGTTACCGAAGTGGCTGGGGAATTTGGGCGCGGCGACGTAATCACGTGTATCGATGAGGCAGGCCGTGCAGTTGCTCGAGGTATCAGCAATTACTCGAGCTCGGAAGCACGTCGCATCATGCGGCGCCCATCCACGGAAATCCAGTCCATCTTGGGTTTTGTGGAAGAGCCGGAGTTGATCCATCGCGACAACATGGTTTTGCTTTGACGTTTTAGCGATTGGCAAAAAAAACGGCGAGTAAGTCTCGCCGTTTTTTTTGAGGGGCGTTCAGCTATTGTGGTGTCAACGGCCGTTTGTGACGGAGGCGGCTCACCATGTCGGCGGCAGAGCCGGCAACCGTCTTTTCAAGGCAGAAAAAGTCCTTGGCTAAAGCGGCATGTTGCCGGTTCGCGGCATTGTCGCTGATGCGTTGCCACTCGTCGCGCCGCGAACGTGTCCACGTCCCGTCCGCCTGGCCGAAGGCGTAGAGCTTCTTTTCAAATGTCGCACACCGGATCCCCTCGTAACTGACATTTTTTGCGCCTGCTTCGCTGGTTGCGATCAGCGTATAGCGTATGACACCATCGCTGCCTACGCTGAGAGAGCGCGCGTCAACGGCGAAGGACTGCGTAGCGGTGGCGCTGACATAAAAAGACAGCAAATCTTCTTGCCGCGGTGACGCCGGAAGCTCAATCGCCACCTCCTTCCACGGTTGCTCCTGCGCGTCGTCTTCTTCTGTCGTTTGCGCGAGAACGGCTCCGGAGAGGAGCATAAGTGACGCCGTGAGCGTAATTGTCAGAATCGAATCAGGCCGCGTTTTGAGCCTCCGGATGGAAGCCGGTGGCATGGATGTTTGATCTGTCATTATCGTGGATCAGCCTTCGTTCTTCGGTTTCGCCGTCGGCGGGCTTTGCTCGCCCGAAGTCTTTCCGGCGTGGTGATGTCGGAGATAGCGGCCGCCGTGCCGTTGCGGGGTGCCTGGATTGGATCGGGTCAGGAAGCGGGATAGTTCCTGTAGTGCCTTTTGATAAACCTCTCGCTTGAACTCGATGACAACATCCAGCGGCACCCAGTAGTCGTGCCAGCGCCAGGCGTCAAACTCGGGATGGTCAGTGCCACGCAGGTTGATATCACAGTCGCGTCCGACCATGCGAAGCAGGAACCAGATCTGTTTCTGGCCTTTGTAATGACCTCGGATTTCCCGCTTGATGAAGCGGTCGGGAACTTCATAGCGCAGCCAATCCCGTGTGCGTCCGATGATCTTGACGTGTTCCGCCTTCAGCCCGACCTCTTCTTCAAGCTCCCTGTACATCGCTTGTTCGGGCGTTTCCCCGAACTTGATCCCGCCTTGCGGAAACTGCCACGAATGTTCGCGCACCCGTTTTCCCCACCACACCTCGTTATGGGCGTTAAGCAGGATAATGCCGACGTTCGGGCGGAAGCCTTCACGATCCAGCATATTGCACCTCAAAACTTTCTGCGGCAGGCGCCCCCAGTCCTTACATATTTGGCACGCGCGCTCCGGCAAGCGCCACGACGGGCTGCTTGCAAACAGCGCAGGCATGAATCAATTGTATGAAGAATGGGTGCATCGGCCAGCTAATCCTTTAAAATTGAGTCGATTATAACCCTCTCTTTTTAAAAAGAATTCACCGCCATGCGTGCATCAAGATTTTTTATTTCTACGCTAAAAGAAGCACCCTCGGATGCCGAGATCATCAGCCATAAACTCATGATGCGCGCCGGGATGATCAAACGCCTCGGTTCCGGTATTTACACTTATATGCCTCTGGGTTTGCGTATCATCCGCAAGGTGGAAAACATCATTCGCGAAGAAATGAACCGCGCTGGTGCGATTGAACTTCTGATGCCGGTCGTTCAGCCGGCCGAGCTCTGGCAGGAAACAGGGCGCTGGGAAAAGATGGGCCCTGAACTGATGCGCGTGAAGGATCGTCATGGCCGCGACTACGCTATCCAGCCGACTTCCGAGGAAGTCATTACGGACGTGGTGCGTACCGAGATCAAGTCGTATCGCCAGCTGCCGCTCAATTTCTACCATATCCAGACCAAGTTCCGCGATGAGCGTCGTCCGCGTTTCGGATTGATGCGGGGGCGCGAATTTACGATGAAGGATGCTTATTCCTTCGACCGCGACGTGGCGGGCATGCAGAAGTCCTATCAGATCATGTATGACGCCTATGTCAGGATCTTCAATCGCTTCGGCTTGCAGTTCCGTGCGGTGGCGGCCGATAACGGTGCGATCGGTGGATCCGGCTCCCATGAATTCCATGTAATTGCCGACACCGGCGAGGACGCGCTGGTGTATTGCCCGAATTCGGACTATGCGGCAAACATTGAGGCGGCCGAAGCCATGGCGCCGGCCGCCGAGCATGGCGAAGCCAAACAACCGCTGACGAAGACACCTACACCGGGCAAGGCCAAGTGTGAAGATGTTGCGCAATTGCTTGGGATTTCTCTCGAACATACCGTCAAGTCGATTGTCCTGGCGGTCGACAAGGAGTCTCCTGCCGAGAAGGAAATCTGGCTGCTCCTGCTGCGCGGCGACCATGACCTGAACGAAGTTAAAGCCAGCAAGGTGCCGGGCCTGGCCAACTATCGCTTTGCCAGCGAAGCGGAGATCGTGGAGTGGTTCGGCACACCGCCAGGATATCTTGGGCCGATCGGGACCAAGAAGCCTGTTAGGGTTATCGCGGATCGCACGGTTGCCGTCATGAGCAACTTTGTCTGCGGCGCCAACGAGGTGGATTTCCACTATACCGGTGCAAACTGGGGGCGCGACTTGCCAGAGCCGGAAGTTGCCGACCTGCGCAATGTCGTCGCGGGCGACCCCTCGCCGGACGGCAAGGGGCTGCTGGCCATTCAGCGTGGTATTGAAGTTGGTCATGTATTCCAGCTGGGGACTCGCTATTCGGAAGACATGAAAGCGACCTATCTGGACGAAACCGGCAAGCCGCAACTGATGCAGATGGGCTGCTATGGGATCGGCGTGACCCGCATTTTGGGTGCGGCCATCGAGCAGAATTTCGACGACAAAGGGATTATCTGGCCAGCCGCCATCGCTCCGTTTGAAGTCGTGCTGTGCCCAATGGGATATGACCGCAGCGAAGCCGTCAAGGCGGAAACCGACAAGCTGTACGATGCCTTGCAGGCAGCCGGCGTGGACGTAATTCTCGACGACCGCGGCGAGCGTCCGGGCGTCATGTTTGCCGACTGGGAGCTGATTGGCGTGCCTCACCGTGTCGTAATTGGCGACCGCGGCCTGAAGGACGGCAAGCTGGAGTACCAAGGACGCCGGGACGCGGCGGCGACTGCCGTGCCGCTCGCGGAAATGTATGATTTTGTCAAAGCGCGCCTGGCAGCCTGAGGACGCCGGACGCAACGTGATTGGGAAGATTGCAGGGCGGTTTGCCTTCATCGCAGCACTGCTGGCTTGTCTGCCGGCCTGGGCAGGCAACCAGAAGGAAGAAGCGCTGGCGGATTCGGTCCGGATCGCCTTGCATAACGCCATTACCGATGCGCGTCCGCCCAAGCCGCAGTTCTCGGACATCAACGAGCGCATCAAGTACCTGCATTGGCTCGGCGAGATGTCCGAGAGGTTGAAGAAGAAGCTGCCGGACCGGCACGTGCGGCGCGAATTTCTTGAAACTGTCTGGTATGAAGCCAGGCGTGCGGGACTGGAGCCAGCGCTCGTGCTGGGGTTGATTCAGGTCGAATCGGCATTCCGGAAGTACGCGGTATCACACGTTGGGGCGCATGGATACATGCAAGTGATGCCATTCTGGACCCGGGTGATTGGCGATGGCGACCGCCGCAAGCTGTTCCACATGCAGACGAACTTGCGTTATGGCTGTTCCATCCTGCGTTTGTACCTGGATATGGAAGGCGGGAACCTGTTTCTTGCGCTGGGGCGTTACAACGGCAGCCGTGGCCGCCCCGAGTATCCGAATGCCGTACTGGCCGCCTGGAAGCGATGGGAGTTCACGCCCTGAGAGAGTAACGAGACGCCGCTCCAGGACAAGAATAAATATAAAAACAAAAACGCCCGCGCGATGCGGGCGTTTTTGTTTGGCCTTTGGAAAGGCAAATTATTGCAGGTGATTGGAAATGAGCTTGGTCATTTCAAACATCGACACTTGCTTCTTTCCGCCAAACACAGCTTTGAGTTTGTCGTCTGCATTGATCATGCGCTTGTTGGCATCATCCTGCAGCTTGTTCTTCTTGATGTAGTCCCAGACCTTCTTGGTGACTTCGGTGCGCGGCAGCGGATTTGCACCAATCACTGCGCCGAGTGTGGCGGACGGTGTCATCGGCTTCATGAACGCTGCATTCGGCTTGCGGGGAGTCTTCGGCTTTGCAGCTGCCTTCTTGGCTACCGGCTTCTTGGCGGCGACTTTCTTTGCCGGGGCTGCTTTCTTCGCTGCCGGCTTTGCAGCGGCCTTCTTCGCTACGGGCTTAGCTGCTGCTTTCTTTGCCGGAGCGGCCTTCTTGGCTGGAGCTGCTTTCTTTGCTGCTGGCTTTGCTGCGGCTTTCTTTGCAGCGGGCTTCTTGGCGGCTGTCTTGGCCGCGGGTTTTTTGGCTGT
The DNA here is from genome assembly GCA_035654275.1 of Noviherbaspirillum sp. GTDB lineage: Bacteria > Pseudomonadota > Gammaproteobacteria > Burkholderiales > Burkholderiaceae_D > Noviherbaspirillum. The sequence goes on along the minus strand of DASRXG010000064.1, from coordinate 29,319 downwards.
TGCCATCTTCAAGCCTCCTTCACAAATGTGTTGGGAAATTGCGTCAGATCACGCAACGCTAATAGTGGTGCGGTTTTTATAGGTATGCAAGTGTTTTTTGAACGTTTTTGCATGAATTTGTGTGCGCCGTGCGACTTGTTCTTCATAGGGGAAAGCACAAGCGCATTTATGACGCGAGGCAGATCCCATCTGTGTGCTTTTGGCTGTTGCACGAGAGCGTGGAGGGAATGGATGGAATGACGGGAGGGGAAGGCTGGAGAGAGGGGAAGATGCTTCGGGAATAAGCCTTTGCTGATGACAGCAACCGAGGCACAAGCAGTGGATACCGTGATCGCCGGGGAAGCGGTTCCCGCCGCGTCCAGTGGGACGAATGGCGGGAACGGGGTCCGAACGACGACGATTAGCGCATGCCTGGCAGCATGCCCTTCATGCTGCGCATCATCTTCATCATGCCGCCGCCCTTCAGCTTTTTCATCATCGACTGCATTTGCTCAAACTGGGACAGCATGCGGTTGACTTCCTGCACCTGGACGCCAGCGCCAGCGGCGATGCGGCGTTTGCGGGATGCCTTGATCAGTTCCGGCTTGGCGCGCTCCTGCGGCGTCATGGAATTAATGATGCCTTCCATGCGGCGCACCTGTTTCTCGGCTTGATCCATGTCGGCGTTGCCGGCTGCCTGCTGGAATTGTGCCGGCAGTTTGTCGATCAGCCCGGACAAGCCGCCCATCTTTTTCATCTGGGATAGCTGCGCCTTGAAGTCGTTGAGGTCGAACTTGCCGCCGACCTTGATCTTCTCAGCCAGCTCCTTGGCAGCAGCGACATCCACTCCTTTTTTCGCCTCTTCCACCAGCGCCAGGATGTCGCCCATACCTAGGATGCGGTTGGCCATGCGCTGGGGGTCGAAGGGTTCCAGGCCATCCAGCTTTTCGGCCACGCCGGCGAACTTGACCGGTTTGCCGGTCACATGGCGCACCGACAAGGCCGCACCACCGCGAGAATCGCCATCGAGCTTGGTCAGCACCACGCCGGTCAAAGGCAGCGCGTCGTTGAATGCCTTGGCCGTGTTGATTGCGTCCTGGCCAAGCATTGCATCGACCACGAACAGGGTCTCAATCGGTTTCAGAGCAGCATGCAACCCGGTGATTTCCTGCATCATGGCTTCATCGATGCCCAGCCGGCCGGCCGTATCGACAATCAGTACGTCATGGTAGTGCTTCTTTGCGTAGTCCAGCGCGCCCAGTGCAATGTCAACAGGTTTGTCCGTGGGCTTGGACGGAAAAAAGTCTGCACCGACCTGGCTTGTGACGGTCTGCAACTGTCCAATTGCCGCGGGACGGTAGACGTCGGTCGATACCGTCAGCACCTTTTTCTTCTTCTGTTCCTTCAGGTACTTGGCCAGTTTGCCGACGGTCGTCGTTTTACCAGCACCCTGCAGGCCGGCCATCAGGATGATTGCCGGAGGCTGGGTGGCAAAGTTCAGCTGGGATGCTTCGGGGCCGAGATCTCCGCCCATGATGGCGGCGAGTTCGCGCTGTACTACGCCTACCAGCGCCTGGCCGGGGGTCAGTGAACCGATCACCTCTTCGCCCAGTGCTTTCTCCTTCACGCGGGCGATGAATTCCTTCACGGCGGGCAATGCAACGTCCGCCTCCAGCAACGCAAGGCGAACTTCACGCAGCATTTCAGCGGTATTGGATTCAGTCAGGCGCGCTTCGCCGCGCATCGTTTTGACGACTTTCGCAAGTCGTTGTGTCAGATTGTCGAGCATAGGTGACGATGTACCAGGAAGTAGGGCTGGGCGATGCAAACAAGGCGCATCGGGGACAAGCGGCCATTTTACCCGATGCCACCCTTTGACCAGAGACGAACGGCGCAAATAGCCGCCTTACGGCACCTTGGCCGGTTGGCGAAAAATCATGCTGCCGCCGGTGCGTGTTCGCTTGTCCAGCTAGCGGCGGAGGAGCGCGATTGCGCTCGGACATGGTGTAAACTCGGGGTCTGCTTATTACCCATTCGCACGATGCACACATACACTTTTGTCCTGGCGGCGCTACTCTATGTGGTCTGTGCCTTTTTGCCATCGCGGCAACGCGTCGCCATATCGGCCGGGACAGCACTTGGCTGGCTGCTTCATGGCGGTGCATTGGCGGCGGATGTGGTCACTCCGGGTGCCTTGCGTATCGGTTTTGCCATCATGCTGTCGGCGACGCTGTGGATCTCGGTTGGCGCCTACTGGCTGGAGAACAGGAATTTTTCATTGGATGGGCTGCGGGTTCTGGTATTGCCGACAGCCGCAGTCGCGGTCGTTCTTCCCCTGGTATTTCCCGGTAGCGTCGTTCCACTGGAAGGCAAATCCGCGTTGTTCCCGTGGCATGTCGCAATTGCGATCCTGGCCTACAGCACCTTGACGATTGCAGCTTTTCACGCGGTGTTGATGGCCCTGCAGGAATCCCGCCTGCATACCCATCCGGCGCCGGAGCGAGGCGGTTGGCTCGCGCTTGCGATTGACCGGCTGCCTGCCTTGCTGACGATGGAGCGCCTATTGTTCCGCTTGATTGGATTCGGGTTTGGTCTCTTGTCGCTCACTGTATTGTCTGGCATCTTCTTTTCGGAACAATTGTTCGGCATTGCATTCAAGTGGGATCACAAGACCATTTTCACGATGCTTTCCTGGGTCCTGTTCGGCGCCCTCCTGATCGGCCGGATCTGGCGAGGATGGCGTGGAAAGACGGCACTGCGCTTTACGCTGACGGGCTTTGCAACCTTGTTGTTGGCTTATGTCGGTAGCCGTTTTGTGATCGAAGTCGTGCTGCACCGGGGGCTTGCATGAAACTGCTGCTGTGGTCGGCAGTAGTGTTGATGGTTGTTGTGTGGATGTTTCGCACGAAAAAGATTTCCTCGGATTCGCTAGACGCCCGAGCTGACACCGGCAAGACGCAAGACCCCGGAAGCACCGACACTTCAAGCGCAGGGGACGCAGCAGAGCCGATGCTTCCATGCGCCCATTGCGGTGTCCATGTTCCTGCATCCGAAGTAGTGACTTCCTCCTCTGGCGCAGTGTTTTGCAGCCAGGAACACCGCCTTCAGCATGGCGATGGCAAGTAAAAAGCGCTCCATTTCACCGCGCGCGGCAGGTGTGCCGACGGCGCACGCCATTCCCACAGATACGCGCGACACCCTGTGGCGGACGCTGCAGACGTTCAGCGTGACGCGGATTGTCATTTCGGTGGTATTGCTCGGCTATCTGGGACTGAATGCCGCTAAAGGTTTCGGGCCTTCCGATGTCGTTGCGAACTGGGAAACCTCCATCGTCTATGTCTTCCTGGCAGTGGGCTTCGCGCTGCTTTCCGTGTATTGGCAAAAACAGTTCATGCTGCACTTGCTATTGCAGCTTTCGGTGGACGTAGTCGCGATTTCGATGCTGTATATCGGGGCAGGCGGTGCACGGAGCGGGCTGGCGATTCTCTATTTGTTTCCGCTTGCTGGCTGCGCGATTCTCGCGCCGATGATCCTGGCACTGTTCTTTGTTTCTATCGTCACCCTGATACTGCTGACGGAGAGCGGCTTCCAGCTCCTGAATGCTTCGGAGGATGCCTCGATTTCCCGTGCCGGTCTGTATGGTGCCGCCTTCTTCGCGGCGATCTATATGATCAACCGCCTTGCGGCAAAGCTGATTAAGCAGGAAAACCTTGCGGTCCAGCGCGGCAGGGAGTTGCAGTTGCAGGAGGCGATCAACCGCCTGGTAATTGCGGATATGGAAGACGGCATCCTGGTCGTGGGACGCGGCGGTGAGATATTTGCCGGCAATCCAGCGGTCGAGCGCATGCTCGGCATGTCCGTTGCATATGGACAAACGCGCTATAAATTGACGGACCTGCCGTCCTTGGCGCCTATTGCGGACGCCTTCTTTGCATGGCAGACCAATACTAAACGCGAGCGAATGCCCAATACGGCTTGGTCGACCTTCGTTCGGGTAAAACCGGGGAACGATATCACCCCCCTCCAGAGCGCAACCACCATTTCGCGCGAAAGTCGACGCGAGCTGGCTGTCCACCTGAAGCTCCGGTTTGCGACGGTTAATACTCCAGGCCTGAGGGAAGGGCGGACGGTAATCTTCTTGCAGGACGTTACCGAAATCGAGAATCAGGCACAGCAGTTGAAACTGGCGTCAATGGGCCGGCTGACAGCGAGCATCGCGCATGAAGTGCGTAACCCCCTGTCGGCCATCTCTCATGCGGCGTCCCTCTTGCGTGAAGATATCAGTGATCCGACGCAATCGCGGCTATTGAACATCATTGGCGACAACGTGGTTCGGTTGAACCGGATGATCGAGGACATCCTCAAGCTGTCCCGCAAAGCCCATTCCCATAACGAGCCGTTGCGGCTGACACCCTTCCTCAACGAACTTCTGTCCGAGTTCAAGGAGCAGCATGCAATCGCGCCCGGCATGATTGTGCTGACGGGAACAGACAACTATCAGGTCTGGTTCGACCCGCTGCATTTACGGGAAGTGATCGTCAACCTGTTGTCGAATGCGCTGCGCTATGCGAGCGGGCGCGACGCCAGTATTCGTATCCATGCACTGGCCACGAGCGCGAACCGGCTTGAGCTGCACGTCCAGGATGATGGGCCCGTAATCTCGCAGGAGGTGCGTTCACATTTGTTCGAGCCGTTTTACACGACTTCCAGCAAAGGCACCGGCTTGGGGCTCTACCTGGCGCGGGAATTGTGCTTGAATAACGGTGCGATGCTGGACTACGAATACCGCGCGGATATTTCCGGCGCTGGTAGCGACCAGCCTAGCGGCAGGTTCGTGATTACCTGCGCAATGCCTTATACCTTTTGAATACTTGTTGAAAGCCGTTTCATGACTGCGCCTCGTATCCTGGTCGTTGATGATGAAGCCGATTTGCGCGAGCTGCTCGACATCACGCTCGTCAAGATGGGGCTGGATGTCGACTGCGTGGACTCCCTGACAGCTGCGCGTGCACGGCTTGCTCAAACCGAATATGCACTGGTGCTGACCGACATGCGTTTGCCCGATGGACTAGGCATTGAACTGGTTCGGGAGGTCTCGAGCACCTGCAAGAACACGCCGATTGCCGTCATCACTGCCTTCGGCAGCGCCGATAATGCCGTTGCCGCGCTCAAGGCGGGTGCCTTCGACTACCTGTCCAAGCCGGTCGGCCTGGACCAGTTGCGCGTGATGGTTCAGTCGGCGCTGCGCATGCAGAAAGAAGAGGGCGGCACGCCGGCCGCCGGCACGCTGGCGAATGCGCCAGCCTCACGCCTGAAGGGCGAGTCGGCTGCGATGCGGGATCTGCGCGCCCAAATCGCCCGCCTTGCACGCAGCATGGCGCCCGTTTCCATCACGGGTGAGTCCGGCAGCGGCAAGGAGCTTGCCGCACGTGATATCCACGCCCACAGTGCCCGTGCGGACAAACCCTTCATTGCGGTCAACTGCGGTGCCATTCCGGAGGCGCTGATGGAAGCCGAGTTCTTCGGCTACCGAAAGGGGGCGTTTACCGGCGCGAGCGACGACCGTGACGGTTTCTTCCAGGCTGCCAATGGCGGTACGCTGATGCTTGACGAGGTGGCCGACCTGCCCTTGCCAATGCAGGTGAAGCTGCTGCGCGCCATCCAGGAACGCCGGGTGCGCAAGGTCGGGGCGACGGTCGAGGAACCGGTGGATGTGAGGCTGATTAGCGCAACACACCAGAACCTCGCCGAGTGCGTCGAGCAGGGGAAGTTCCGGCAGGACTTGTTCTACCGCTTGAACGTCATTGAATTGCGCCTGCCGCCGCTACGCGAGCGACTGGATGACATCGGCATGCTGGCCGAGTCGATCCTGGAGCGGCTTTCAGCTCCGGGAAACCGGGCAGTGCTTTCCTCACAGGCGTTGCAAGCCTTGCGATCCTACTCATTCCCCGGCAATGTGCGCGAGCTGGAGAATATTCTTGAGCGCGCACTTGCGTTCGCGAACGATGGCGTCATTGAAGTGGCGGACCTCGCACTCAAACCCGTTGCGCCGCTTCCCTTGCATGAGGAGCATGGGCATACGGAGCCACTTGCGGCAGTAGAGGCCAAACCCGCTCCGCAGCCTGCGGCAGTACCGCCCCAGGCCGCTGTTTCGTCTCAGCCGCCGGTTGTTGCGGCGAGCGGAGATGATTTGCCCAGTTCGCTGCCCGAGCATCTCGACCAGGTCGAGCGCGAGATCATCTTGCGCGCACTGGCGAAGACCCGCTTTAACAGGACACAAGCAGCGGAACTGCTCGGCATCAGCTTTCGCCAGCTGCGCTACCGTATGCAGCGCTTGTCGATTCACGAGCCAGAATGATGCGCTCCTTACTAGTTGGGGAGGACGGCTGGTGCAGCGGCGTACAGCGCATTCCTTCTCCGAATTTCGATGCCCGTGCCGCCGGTACACAGGTCGACCTGCTGGTAATCCATAACATTAGCCTTCCGCCGGGTCAGTTCGGCGGGCCGTATATCGCTGACCTGTTCACCAACTGCCTCGACTGCGACGCGCATCCCTACTTCGACCAGTTGCGCGCACTGCGCGTCTCGGCGCACTTCCTGATCCGCCGTGATGGACGGGTCATTCAGTTCGTTTCCGCCAATGACCGGGCCTGGCACGCGGGTGTATCCAACTATTGCGGTCGCGAACGCTGCAATGACTTTTCCATTGGGATCGAACTCGAAGGCTCCGATTTCGAACCGTTTGAAGCAGCCCAATATGAAGCACTGGCAGCACTCACTGCCGCTTTGCGTACCCGCTATCCGCTGACGGATGTTGCGGGGCACGAACACATTGCGCCCGGCCGCAAGACCGATCCCGGTCCCTTCTTCGATTGGGAGCACTATCGCAAGTCCTTGATTCAACAAGAGAGGCTTGCGTCGCACACACCCGATGCACTGCGCTTTTTCACGCACCCGTGAAAAAGTCAACAGGATGGCATCCAAAAAATTATCCTGAATCAAGCAAAAAACATATTGCATCCTTGCCTACCTGGCACTAGAATTAGTTCATGTCGCAACCAAAACCACTATATATAGTGGTTTGCGATTTCCCATGTCATGGGTTGTTCAGTTGGTTCCTCAATACGGGTTGGTGGTCATGGGCTAGCCGTGAACAGATCTCCCGTTCAAAGGCGCTACGTCGCATGGTGATGCCAAGCCGCTTCACCGTGCGTCGTCCGTAGCCGTCTGCGTCAATACGGACCCGGTCCGCACCGGGCGTTCTAATTAATAAACATAAGCAGCTGCATAGCTGTCATCGATACAGTCGAAGGAGGCAAGATGCATACTACTCAAGAAATTTCCGTTAACTCGGCGAACGAATTCGGCCTAGGTACCGGGCACGTCGCTACGGGCACGTCCGCGGCAAGTCTGCCGATTAGTCTCGGTGACTACAAAATCATCCGTCGCAATGGTGCCGTCGTTGGTTTTGAGCCGTCCAAGATTTCCATCGCCATGACCAAGGCTTTCCTGGCTGTAAACGGTGGCCAGGGCGCGGCATCCGCGCGTGTACGTGAATTGGTGGAGCAGTTGACCGCCACCGTTGTGAGCGCATTGGTCCGCCGCCAGCCGGCGGGCGGTACTTTCCATATTGAAGATGTCCAGGACCAGGTCGAACTGGCGCTGATGCGTTCCGGCGAACATGATGTTGCACGCGCCTATGTGCTCTATCGCGCCAAGCGCATGGAGGAGCGGGCGCAGCAGCGGACCTCCACTAACGCCGGTATCCCGCAGCTGCATGTCACCGAAAATGGGCAGAGCCGTCCGCTTGACCTTGAGCAGGTGCGCAAGCTGATCACCTCTGCCTGCGTCGGCCTGGAGAAGCATGTCGATGCCGAAGCCATTCTTGCCGAGACGGTGAAGAATCTGTACGACGGCGTGCCGGTCGAGGAGTTGCACAAGTCCGCCATCTTGGCCGCCCGCGCCTTGATGGAAAAGGACCCAGCCTACAGCAAGGTCACCGCACGTCTGCTGATGCACACCATCCGCAAGGAAGTATTCGGCCAAGAGGTCGCGCAGGCAGATGCGCGGACTCACTATATTGATTACTTCCCGAAGTTCATCAAGAAGGGCATCCAGGCCGACCTGCTCGACACCAAGCTCGCACAATTTGACCTGAAACAACTTGCTGAAGCGCTGCAGCCGGAACGTGACCTCCAGTTCGGCTACCTTGGCCTGCAAACCCTGTATGACCGCTACTTCCTGCACATCGACGGCACTCGGATAGAGATGCCGCAGGCCTTCTACATGCGCGTCGCGATGGGACTGGCGTTGAATGAGATCGACCGCGAAGCGCGCGCCATCGAGTTCTACAACCTGCTGTCGTCCTTCGACTTCATGAGCTCGACGCCGACGCTGTTCAACTCGGGTACCCAGCGCTCGCAGCTGTCGTCCTGCTACCTGACAACCGTCTCGGATGACCTTGATGGCATTTACGAAGCCATTAAAGAGAACGCCCTTCTGGCCAAGTTTGCCGGCGGCCTTGGCAATGACTGGACACCGGTGCGTGCGCTCGGCGCCCATATCAAGGGCACCAATGGCAAGTCACAGGGCGTGGTCCCCTTCCTGAAAGTCGTGAATGACACTGCCGTCGCGGTGAACCAAGGCGGAAAGCGCAAGGGCGCAGTCTGTGCCTATCTGGAAACCTGGCACCTGGACATTGAGGAATTCCTGGACCTGCGCAAGAACACCGGTGACGACCGCCGTCGCACCCATGACATGAACACGGCGAACTGGATCCCCGACCTGTTCATGAAGCGCGTGATGGAAAAGGGCGAGTGGACGCTGTTTTCGCCATCGGACGTTCCCGATCTGCACGACAAGTTCGGCCGCGCTTTCGAGGAAGCCTACACGACGTATGAAGCGAGGGCCGCCCGTGGCGAGCTCAAGCTGTTCAAGAAGGTCCACGCTCTCGACCTCTGGCGCAAAATGCTGTCCATGTTGTTCGAGACCGGCCACCCGTGGATCACGTTCAAGGACCCTTGCAACATTCGTTCCCCGCAGCAGCATGTTGGCGTCGTTCACAGCTCCAACTTGTGCACCGAGATCACACTCAATACAAACGACTCCGAGATCGCCGTCTGCAATCTGGGTTCTGTGAACCTGCCGGCCCACATGAAGGACGGCAAACTCGACCACGCCAAACTGCAGAAGACCATCCGCACCGCGATGCGCATGCTCGATAACGTGATCGACATCAATTATTACGCGGTGAAGAAGGCGCGCGACTCCAACCTGCGCCATCGTCCGGTCGGTATGGGCATCATGGGATTCCAGGACTGCCTGCACATGATGCGCGTGCCGTACGCGTCGATGGACGCGGTCGAATTTGCTGACCGTTCCATGGAAGCCGTCTGCTACTACGCCTATTGGGCGTCGACCGAGCTGGCGGAAGAACGCGGGCGTTATAGTTCCTACCGCGGTTCATTGTGGGACCGCGGCATCCTGCCGCAGGACTCCCTCAAGCTTCTGGCGGAGGAGCGCGGCGGCTACCTTGAGGTAGATACCTCCGAGACGATGGACTGGCCGGCCCTGCGCGAGCGGATCAGGGCCTATGGCATGCGCAACTCGAACTGCGTAGCGATTGCCCCGACCGCGACGATCTCCAACATCATTGACGTATCTGCCTGTATCGAGCCGACTTACCAGAACCTGTATGTGAAGTCGAACCTGTCCGGCGAATTTACTGAGATCAATGAGCATCTGGTGCGTGATCTGAAGGCACGCGGGCTCTGGGATGAGGTCATGGTTGCTGATTTGAAGTATTTCGACGGCAGTTTGTCCAAGATCGACCGCGTACCGGAAGACCTGCGCGAGCTGTACGCGACGGCGTTCGAGGTCGAGCCCAAGTGGCTGGTCGAAGCCGCCTCACGCCGCCAGAAATGGATTGATCAGGCTCAATCCCTGAACATCTATATGGCGGGCGCGTCAGGCAAGAAATTGGACGAAACCTACAAGCTGGCCTGGGTCCGCGGACTCAAGACTACCTACTACCTGCGTACGATGGGGGCGACCCACGCAGAGAAGTCGACCACCAAGGCGGGTGCATTGAATGCCGTCTCTGCCACTGGCGGTCTCGCTGGAGGCGTTGCAGCATCCGGGTTACCTGCTGCTGCCGCTCCGACGGAAGACCTTGCAGGCCCCGCCTGCATGTTGCGCCCCGGTGATCCCGGCTTCGAAGAGTGCGAGGCTTGCCAATAAGGATCGCAAAGAGGATGGCAAAGGCGATGGTGCGGACGTCGCATCCGCACCATCGTCTCCGGCCGAGATGAGCTGCGATGCTCGCTCCTGTAGCGGAAACCCGCACAGCCAATTCTGCATCGCTTGCTCACTGCACTTTAGCGCGCCAGCTTGAACAACACGTAACGACAACTACAATACCTATAAGGAAGATCAGCCATGTTAAGTTGGGACGATGACGTCACCCCTATAGCAAAACCGGCCCCGGTTCCGCAACCGGCGCTATCTCCCGCAGCTCCTGCCGCACCACGTTCGCCGCAATTCAAGGATGTGGCACTTGATCCAGCGCTCGCTTCTCGATCGCAAGAAACCATCCCCGGCGGGGACGCACGCCGCGTCAATGTCGCCGACAAGCGCATCATCAACGGCCAGACCGACGTGAACCAACTCGTGCCCTTCAAGTACAAGTGGGCATGGGACAAATACCTGGCAGGCTGCGCGAACCACTGGATGCCGCAGGAAATCAACATGCAGCGCGATATTGAGCTGTGGAAGAATCCGAACGGCTTGACCGAGGACGAGCGCCGCGTCGTCAAGCGCAACCTCGGTTTCTTCGTGACCGCCGACTCGCTCGCCGCGAACAACATCGTGCTGGGCACTTACCGCCACATCACTGCGCCGGAGTGCCGCCAGTACCTTCTGCGCCAGGCATTCGAAGAGGCAATTCATACCCATGCCTACCAGTACATCGTCGAGTCGCTCGGGCTGGATGAAGGCGAGATCTTCAACGCCTATCACGAGGTCCCGTCGATTCGGGATAAGGATGAGTTCCTGATTCCCTTCATCGATGTGCTGACCAATCCCGAATTCAAGACCGGAACGGTCGAGGCAGACCAGACGTTGCTGCGTTCGCTCATCGTGTTTGCATGCCTGATGGAAGGCCTGTTCTTCTATGTCGGATTCACTCAGATTCTTGCACTCGGCCGGCAGAACAAGATGATGGGCGCAGCAGAGCAGTATCAATACATCCTGCGTGACGAGTCCATGCACTGCAATTTCGGGATCGATCTCATCAACACAATCAAGTTGGAGAACCCGCATCTGTGGACTGCTGAATTCCGCGACGAGATTAAATCGTTGTTTTTACGCGCGGTGGAGTTGGAATATCGCTACGCTGAGGATACAATGCCGCGTGGAGTACTAGGTTTGAATGCGCCGATGTTCAAAGGGTACTTGAGGTTCATCGCAAATCGTCGTGCGCAGCAAATCGGTCTCGATCCGATGTTCCCGCAAGAAGAGAATCCGTTCCCCTGGATGAGCGAGATGATCGATCTGAAAAAAGAACGCAACTTCTTCGAGACTCGTGTGATCGAATACCAGACCGGCGGTGCCCTGAATTGGGATTGAGTCGGCGACCCGCAAGCGAAGTGTCTCTACTAAGCGAAGCGGTTGGAGAGAATGCAGTCAGCGAGCGAATAAGAATTGAATGCTCAAGGTGACTGCAAAACTGAGAAGGCTACGCCAACATTGATGGACAGTAGACGAACGTATCGATCTTCTGTGAATGTGCCGCTGACCCTGACGCTGTCGGGCAAGGCGGCTTTTTCTTTGAAAAACCTGTTGGTTTTCGAGAAACAGTATTCCCACGCCGGCTTTGTTGCCGGCGTTTTTTTTGGTCGCGGCTGCCACAGCGCCTCTTGAGCGCGTGGCTACACCTCCCTCACTGCCGACGCGCGGCGGTGATTGCAAGAAGAGAGGCGTGACCAATTGAGGCTGAAGTGCTGCATGAATGAGGTGATGCAGCAGTTCAGCTGGTGCCGAATTCATTAGCGCAAGCAGAAGCTTGCTTGTGCCGATGAATAATCCGCGTGGATCATCGCGATGGTACACACGGGTTTCCAACCTCGTAGTTTGAACTTTCTCATCACGTGAAGGAGAAACAAATGGCAACAGCAAAGAAACCGGCTGCTAAGAAGGCAGCCCCGGCGAAGAAGCCGGCAGCAGCGAAGAAGGCAGCTCCGGCGAAGAAGCCGGTAGCAGCCAAGAAAGCAGCAGCTCCGAAAAAGGCAGCAGCCGCCAAGAAGCCGGTAGCCAAGAAAGCAGCCGCTCCGAAGAAGGCAGCTGCTCCTAAGAAGGCAGCCGCTCCGAAGAAGGCAGCAGCGAAGCCTGCAGCCAAGAAAGCAGCCGCTCCGAAAAAGGCAGCTGCTCCTAAGAAGGCAGCCGCTCCGAAAAAGGCAGCAGCCAAACCGGCAGCGAAGCCCGCAGCAGCTCCGGCTGCAGCAGCAGCTCCGGCTGTGAAGACTGTGTTGAACCCGGCAGCGGCTTGGCCGTTCCCGACCGGCACTCGTCCGTAATAGCCAAGCTCGCTTGGACGCCTGATTAAGTTCAGGCACAATGCCCGTTGTGTGACCTCGTGTCGCCCGACGGGCTTTCTATTTGGAGATCAGATAGTGCTGACTAGCATTCTTACGTTGATTGTTGATGTCATCGCCGGCGTACTGGGTGGCGTCTTGCTGTTGCGGTTCTGGATGCAGGTAGTGCGCGTACGGCCACCGATGGCGCTTGGTCAGTTCACCTTCCAGCTCACCGACTGGCTGGTGCGCCCTCTGAGAAGAATCCTGCCGGGTGTTGGCGGGTATGACTGGGCCAGCCTGATTGGCGCGTGCCTGGTCATCGTTGCGGCGGTCGCAATCAATCTGGCATTGATTTCCCAATTCGCTCCGCAGCTGCTGGTGGTGTTCTCATTGCTTCGTTTCGCCGAATGGGTTTTTTACGGCTTCATGGGACTTATCATTCTCGAAGCCATCTTCAGCTGGGTAAATCCGCATGCACCGCTGGCGCCCTTCATCCGTGCGCTGAACGACCCGCTCCTGCGGCCGCTACGGCGTGTGGTGCCCTTGATCGGTAGTGTCGACCTGTCTCCTCTGGTCGCCCTGGTGCTGCTGCGTATCGGACTGATGCTCGTCACGACGGTGATCACGTCGATCGTATGAGCCGGGATTGGTGTACCGGTGTACCGACGGGTATTCGCATCACGACGCATATTGCGCCGAATGCCAAGAAAAGCGAAGTCACTGGTGTGCTCGATGATGCACTGAAGATCCGTCTGCAGGCGCAGCCGATTGAAGGCAAGGCCAATGAAGCGCTGATCCGCTATCTGGCAGACATGCTGGATGTCCCGAAAAGCGCCGTTACGATTACGCACGGGCACACCAATAAACGAAAGATCATTGAGGTGGCGTCACCGGGCTTAAGCGTGGATGACGCCCGGCGCCTGCTTCTGAAGCAAAGCGTGTGACCGGGCTTGGTGCGGTGGTGTACTTCCAGGAAATGGCTAGTGAAATGCTGCCGCGATGCTAGTGGGTGACCGTCATCACGCCACCGCTGGTCGTGACCTTGACGGTGTCTCCGATTCGGAAAATTGCACCCGGCTCGACACTGAGCGTCTGGATTTCCCCGCTATCGAGACGCACCGTCACTTCGGTCTTGCTGTCACTCGCGGCGGATTCTTCGACTCGCTGGCCAACCATGCCGCCGGCCAGTGCGCCGCCTATGCTCGCTGCCGTACTGCCATGGCCGGCTCCGATTCTGCTTCCCGCCACGCCGCCCAATATCGCGCCTGCGAAAGCGCCCAAGCCGGACGGGCGTCCTCCGCGTACGGTCACATCGCGGACATTAATCACCTGGCCCGTTTGCACGAGGGTGGTCCCTTGTGTGGACATGGCGGGTTGCGACGGTTGCGAGGCGCAACCCGCCAGTAATGCAAGTGCCAGTAATCCCGTCGAAAGGCGAGCGGACTTGTGCATAGCGTTTGTTGCCAGTTGTTGCCTAAAGGCGGTCAATCCAGGATGCGATCAGTCAGAACCTGTACCCGAACGCCTTGTGAAAGCGCTCCTCGATTTCGTCACGGGAGGGCGCGTGATTCTGCCCACCTTGATGGGCGATCTTGATTGCCCCCATCAGGCTTGCAAGCCGACCGGTGGTGGCCCAGTCCATTCCGTTGGTCAGGCCGTATAACAGGCCGGCGCGGAATGCATCGCCGCAGCCGGTTGGGTCGACGACCTTGTCCGCTTCGACGCAAGGGATGTCGACGCGCCTGCCATCCGTGAAAATCTCGGCACCCTGTTCACCCCGCGTCACGATCAAAGCCGACACGCGCTTGGCAATGCCATCGAGGGAGAGGCCGGTTCGTTCCGTCAAGAGTTCTGCCTCGTAATCATTGACCGCCACATAGGTGGCCAGTTCAATAAAGTGTTCGAGCTCGGCTCCATTGAACATCGGCAAACCTTGGCCCGGGTCGAAAATGAATGGAATGCCGAGCCGTTGGCAGTCCAGCGCATGCTGCTGCATGCCGTCACGGCCGTCCGGAGCGACAATGGCCAGCTTCACTGCGCCTGCGTCAGCGACTCGGTTCTGGTGGGAGAAAGTCATTGCGCCGGGATGGAACGCCGTGATCTGGTTGTTGTTGGCATCCGTGGTGATGAACGCTTGCGCGGTATACGACGCGTCAATGGTGCGAATGCAGCGACGGGAAATCTGCAACCGATCGAGCCGCTCCAGATAAGGACCACCGTCATTGCCGATGGTCGCCATGATAAGTGGGTCGCCGTTCAGCAGCTTCAGGTTATAGGCGATATTGCCAGCGCAACCGCCGAATTCGCGGCGGATCTCGGGTACGAGGAAAGCGACGTTAATTTTGTGCAGCTGGTCGGCAAGCAAGGCTTCGGAAAAGCGTCCACCAAACAGCATGATCGTGTCGAACGCAAGCGAACCACAAATGAGTGAGGTCATGGAATCTCGTCAGATGAAAAGTAAATTGTCCTGCACGCATCGACGATCCAGCCAAGCGACGCGGCATTTTTTGAACATCAAGGATAAAACAGATACACGCGGTATCCCGACGCATTCAATTGCGAAAGTTCAAAGAATACTTTGATAGGCTGCTCGGAATCCGGGGCGAAACCGCGGCTCTGATCTTGCGGCGACGGCAAGTATTCGCGTGGTACGAATACCCGACGGGCTATCGGCTTCTCGTTGGCATCGTTCAAGGTGAGTTCGATGTACGGCCAGGCCTGTTCTGTAGCGCCTTGGTTGCGCAACAGTACGGTCAGGGCAAAGGTATTGTCATTTGCCGAAACAGTTTGTAGTTCGCTCGACTCGATTGACACCGACTCGATCTGGGCCGGGAGCCCCACCTGGCAATCCAGGTAACTGCAAGCGTCGATCAGTATGGGTCTCGTTTCGGGGAAACGTGCCGCGATCTGGTCGCGGAAAATGTAGGCGCTTTGCGCAATGAGTGCGAAGAACAGGAGCACTGAGCCTGCGCCCATCATGATGCGCAGCGCCCGGCCAATCGTTTTCCGGCGTCGTGCTTGCCTGACGAAGGCGGGCTCTTCGTAATCGGCTGCCTCCGCCCGGTCCAGCGCGTCGCCTTCTGTTTCTGCCTCCGCTTCAGCCTCTTCCTTGGTGCGCCATGGTTTGCTCTGCAGGTCTTCGATCGTTTGCCCAAGCGCGTCCGTATCCGTTGCTTCCAGGTTCTCCGTCGCCTGCCGAGTCTCGTGATCAGTCACAGTGCGGCTTTCCTGCGCAACCTCGAGCAGCGTCATGCGCAGCAACGGATCGTCTGTCCTCGTCGTGGTCGTCCGCTGAATCGCATCTTCGGCGGGCACAGCAGGAACAGCTGGTGGTGCCGGCGGCGTCTCTTCTGCGACGGGAGACCGTTCAACTTGTGGCAGCGGTGCGGGCTCGCGTTCGACGTCTTGGGACGCAGGCCGAATTGGTGATGCAACGGGGGGCGTTGTTTCGGATACTGAAGGCGCAGGTGGTGGGGCGACTGGTTGTACGAACTTGCCCTGGTGCTCGAGTTCTTCAGGGCGTAGCAGATTCTCGATGCCGTTGAAGATCTGCTTGCAGGCGCCGCAGCGTACCAGCCCGGCGCGCAACTTCAGTTGGTCATGCGCGACCCTGAATGTCGTATGGCAATGAGGACATTGGGTAGCGAGCGCCATTGCTGTTATCGTGCACTGACGGCCTGGCCGACGAGCGCAACCCAGCCTTCATGCTCGGCCCACACTGACATCTTGATGAATGGAGCGTAGGCAGCGGCCACCTCGTCCGCCTGTCGGCTCAGGATGCCGGACAATACCAGCATGCCGCCTGGTGCAACGCGCGATGACAGCATCGGCGCCATCAGCTTCAACGGACTGGACAGGATGTTTGCGACCACGACGTTAAATGCCTGCGGATGGGGAGAGGTGGCAAATTCTTCCGGCAGAAAGTACGCGATATCGCAGTGATTCCGCTCGCTGTTGTAGCGGGCGGATTCGATCGCCTGCGGGTCGATGTCGACGCCGTAGACTTGCGCCGCGCCGAGCTTCTTCGCCACCATCGCCAGGATGCCGGAACCACAGCCATAGTCCAGGACGGATTGGCCATGGGGCGGGTGCGCCTCGAGCCATTCCATGCATAGCCGTGTTGTCGGATGGCTGCCGGTGCCAAAAGCCAGACCGGGATCCAGTTCCAGAATAAGTCCATTCGGGTCAGGCGCGTCATGCCAGCTGGGTACGACCCAGATGTTCTTTCCGATATGAATGGGGTCGAACTGCGATTGTGTCAGGCGAACCCAGTCCTGCTCGGCCACGGGGCGCAAGGAGTAGGCCGGAGCCGTGCTGATGCCGCACGCAGCCGCTGCTTCGGCCACCAGTGCCCCATGATCGGCGTCCTGCTCTGCGAGCGCGACAACCCGGCTCCGTTCCCACGCAGCTTCCGTGGGCTCCATGCCGGGTTCGCCGAACAGCGGACGCTCCGCCTCGGTGCCTTCGTCAGCATCCTCCACCGACACCGACAGGGCGCCCGCGTCCATCAATGCGTCGGACAACGCCTCCGCATGTTCGCGTGCGACTTCGATGACGATTTCGGACCAGCTCATACCGTTATTTGCCTGACTTCTTGGTGCCCTTCGGCAAATCCGGCTTGTCAGCCAGTTTTTGCTCGAGGTAATGGATGTTGGTGCCGCCTTCGATGAAGCGGCCGTCGACCATCAGTTCGCGGTGCAACGGGATATTGGTCAGAATACCCTCGACGACCATCTCGGACAATGCAATTTGCATACGGCGAATCGCCTGCTCGCGTGTTGCGCCATACGAAATAACCTTGCCCACCATCGAATCATAAGTCGGCGGCACAAAGTAGCCAGCATAAGCATGGGAGTCCACACGGATGCCCGGACCACCCGGAGCGTGCCAGGCGATGATCTTTCCTGGTGACGGGGTGAACTTGAACGGGTCTTCGGCATTGATGCGGCACTCGATCGCATGGCCCGCCAGAACGATGTCGCGCTGGCGGAAACGCAGCTTCTCACCTGCCGCGACGCGGATCTGTTCCTGGACCAGGTCAACGCCGGTAATCATTTCCGTCACCGGATGTTCCACCTGAATACGTGTGTTCATCTCGATGAAATAGAACTCGCCGTTCTCATACAGGAACTCGAAGGTGCCGGCGCCGCGGTAGCCGATCTTGCGGCAGGCTTCCGCGCAGCGGTCGCCGATACGTTCAATCAATTTGCGAGGAATGCCCGGCGCCGGTGCTTCTTCGATCACCTTCTGGTGGCGGCGCTGCATCGAGCAGTCGCGTTCGCCGAGCCAAACCGCGTTCTTGAATTCGTCCGCAAGGACCTGGATTTCCACGTGACGCGGATTCTCCAGGTACTTCTCCATATAGACTTCAGGATTGCCGAATGCCGCGCCGGCTTCGGTCTTGGTCATGGTCACTGCGTTGAGCAGGGCGGCTTCGGTATGGACAACGCGCATGCCGCGCCCGCCACCACCACCTGCCGCCTTGATGATGATCGGATAGCCGATCTTGCGTGCAATACGGATAATCTCTTTCGGATCTTCCGGCAGCGCGCCCTCGGAACCCGGTACGCAGGGAACGCCTGCCTTGATCATCGCATGCTTGGCCGAGACCTTGTCGCCCATCATGCGGATTGATTCCGGGCGCGGGCCGATGAAGACAAAACCCGATTTTTCAACGCGCTCCGCGAAGTCGGCGTTCTCGGAGAGGAAGCCATAACCGGGATGGATGGCTTCGGCATCCGTCACTTCTGCGGCGCTGATGATCGCCGGCATGTTGAGGTAGCTCTGTGACGAGGGAGCCGGGCCGATGCAGACAGATTCATCCGCGAGTTTTACGTATTTTGCTTCGCGGTCCGCTTCGGAGTGGACGACCACGGTCTTGATACCCATTTCGCGGCATGCGCGTTGGATGCGCAGGGCGATTTCACCACGATTGGCAATGAGGATTTTTTCGAACATAGCGGGGGGAAATGTGAGGCGTTAAGGGTCAGCGTTTTGGAGAATGCGCGGCACATATCTATATATGTGCCGATGCGCGACTCTTAACCGATCACAAACAGCGGCTGGCCAAATTCCACCGGCTGGCCGTTCTCGACCAGGATCTGTTTGACGACGCCGGCGACGTCGGAGTCAATCTCATTGAGAAGCTTCATTGCTTCAATGATGCACAGAGTGTCACCTGCCTTGACGGTGGAACCGACTTCGACGAACGGGGGATTACCTGGCGCAGATGCGCGGTAGAAGGTACCGACCATCGGAGACTTCACGATATGACCTTCCGGTTCTGCCGGCGCAGCAGCAACCGGTGCACTTGCCGCTTGCGGCGCTGCCGAAGCAGCAACGGGTGCCGCAACGGTTTGCGGCATGGACTGCGGCTGCATCATGACAACCTGGTTTTGCGGCGTTCCGGAGGATTTGACGATACGGACTTTGCTTTCGCCTTCGGTGACTTCCAGTTCGGCGATATCTGATTCGGCGACGAGGTCGATCAGCGTTTTGAGTTTTCGTAGATCCATATGAAATCCCTCAGTTATGTATTTTGTTGCAATTGAAGTCGCCACAATTATAAGTGGTTTGCGGCGAGATAAAGAGAGTTACAGCTTTTTGAGCGCGAAATCGATTGCGAGCCGATATCCTTCGGTGCCCAGCCCGCAAATCACCCCGACCGCGATTGCGGAAAGGTAGGAGTGATGCCGGAAGGCTTCGCGCTGGTGGATATTGGAGATATGCACTTCGACAAACGGAATTGCTACGGCCGCCAATGCATCGCGCAGTGCAACGCTGGTGTGCGTCAGACCGCCCGGATTGATGACGATCGCATCCACACCTTCGGCTTTCGCTTCCTGTATACGGTCAATGAGCGCGCCTTCATGATTGCTCTGAAAACATGTGAGTGCTGCACCAGCGGCGCTAGCCTGTTTGGCCGCAGCATGCTCAATATCGCTCAACGTCGTCGATCCGTACACTTCCGGTTCACGTGTACCCAGCATATTCAGGTTTGGGCCATTGACCAGAAGGAGGTTTTTTGCCATGGAGATATAGCTCCGTTTGACGAGGATGCCGCATTTTGCCGCCAAATGATGTTCGCTGGCAAGAAAAAAGATATTTCTGCTGTTACATACTTTGCAGATCGCGACGTAACTCCTCCATTTTCAAGCGGCCTAAATATGTCTTCTTTACTGCGCCATCGGCTCCGATCAGCACGGTGAAAGGCAATGCTCCAGCCTGATTTCCGAGTTGCCGTGCCAGCTCCGTACCGCCCATTCCGCCTATATATAGAGGGTAGGAAATCTGATGCTTCGCAGCAAATTCCTTAATGTTCGCAGCGGAATCGATGCCGATCCCGAGAATCTGCATGTTTCGCGAAGCGATCTCCGCTTGCAAGGCAACGAGCTCAGGCATCTCCTCTACGCAAGGAGCGCACCAAGTTGCCCAAAAATTAACAATAAGGAATTTTCCTTTCCATTGGTCGAATTCCTGTTCGTTGCCCTTGGAGTCGGCAAACGTTTGGGAGAAAAGGACGCCTGTCGCGGAGGCCTGTGGCGCTTGGGGCTCGAGTCGCTGCATTCCAAAAAAAACGCCAATTGCGGCAAAGAGAACGGCAACTGCAGAAAAAATGGCGAGGTTCTTTTTCATTGTTCGTCTGTATCTGCGATCAATGCACGTACTGTTTCGATATTGGCGCGCACCGGTTTTCCATCCGGACCTGCCTTCGTTGCGCCACGCAGGTCATCTCTCTCATATAGGGAAAGATGCACGCCCTCCTTGTTCCATATAAAACTGACGGTCTCCACCGGTTCGCCGCGCCCCTTGAAGTGCGCGGACTCGGAGACTTCGAAGTCCACATTCTTGTTAATCAGGAAAATCTCGACCTCTTTCGGACTCTCGGCAAACAGCTGAAGATGGATGTCCGAATGCTCGCCCGCCGTCCCATTCAGGACGGCACCGGTCAAATAAGGGGAGAACTGTGCCAGATCATCCATGAGGCGGACTGCCAGTTTTCGAAGATGCAATAAGCGCGCCGGTTGCGAGTCACTCAGGAAGAGTTCGTTGTATATACGTACTTCTTCTTCAATTTGCGCATTATCCGGCATGATTTCTCCTCGAATTTTTGCGTTTCCGAGGATTTGCTTGGCTGCTTTCTTTTTTGCGGTAGCGTAGTCGGCGCCGTCTTCGGCAATCAACCGGGCCGCGGCGGTGGCGATTTCCGCGCGCAGCATGTCGGTGCTTGAGGAGTAATTGTTCATGGCGAGGATGATACTCGTAAGGCGGGGAAACGTGGGTCGGGTAAAATCTCGGGTCTGCTGAAACATGTTCCTTCTTGGACCTTCCAATGCATATTTCAGTCAGATTTTCTTTTTTTCTAGAACGGCATCATGCACATCCATATTCTCGGCATTTGCGGCACCTTCATGGGCGGACTCGCGGTACTGGCCAAGGAGGCCGGTCATAAGGTGACCGGCTGCGACGCAAACGTCTACCCGCCGATGAGCACCCAGTTGCAGGCGCAGGGCATCGAGCTGATCGAGGGCTTTGGCCCAGAGCAGGTTAACCTGCAGCCTGACCTGTTCGTGATCGGCAATGTGGTCTCGCGCGGCAACCCGTTGATGGAAGAAATCCTGAACCGCGGTTTGCCGTATGTCTCGGGGCCGCAATGGATCGGCGAACACATCTTGCGCAACCGCTGGGTGCTATCCGTCGCCGGTACGCATGGCAAGACGACAACGTCGTCGATGCTTGCCTGGATCTTGGAATTCGCCGGCTATAGTCCCGGCTTCCTGATCGGCGGCGTGCCGGTGAACTTTGGAATTTCGGCTCGCCTGGCCGGCAAGGACGCGGATTCCCCGTTTTTTGTGATTGAAGCCGACGAATACGACACGGCTTTCTTCGACAAGCGCAGCAAGTTTGTCCATTACCGATCCAAGACGGCGATCCTGAACAACCTCGAATACGATCACGCAGACATTTTTCCCGATCTTGCTGCGATCGAGACCCAGTTCCACCACCTTGTACGAACCGTTCCCGGTGTCGGCCGCCTGATCGTCAACGGTCGGGAAGAATCACTGCGGCGCGTGATCGCGCGCGGCTGCTGGAGCGAAAAAGAGTGGTTCGGCGTGGAGGGTAACGAGGGCTGGGCGCTGAAGGAACATGAGGACGGCAGCTTCCACGTGATCTTCAACGGCGAGCTGCAGGGGACGGTGCAGTGGGGGCTCACGGGTGAACATAACCGGCTGAATGCATTAGCGTCCATTGCGGCTGCCCGCCACGTTGGTGTGCAGCCGGTCGTGGCAATTGAAGCGCTGTCAAAATTCGAGAGTGTGAAGCGCCGCATGGAGATCCGGGGCGTCGTCAATAGCGTGACTGTCTACGACGATTTCGCCCATCATCCGACCGCCATCGCGACGACAGTTGGCGGCTTGCGCAAGAAGGTGGGGGCGGCGCGTATCCTCGCGGTGCTCGAACCCCGCTCGAATACGATGAAGCTCGGCACGATGAAGGAGGCCTTGCCTGGCAGCCTGGCCGATGCTGACCTCGTGTTCGGCTATGGCGCCAAGTCCGGCAAGGATGCGCTTGGATGGAATCTGGGTGAAGCGCTTTCTCCGTTAGCGCAGAAGGCCGCCGCGTTCGACGATCTTGGACCATTGGTCCAGGCCATCGTGCAGGCCGCCCGCCCGGGCGACCATGTGCTGGTGATGAGCAACGGCGGCTTTGGCGGCGTGCACCAAAAGATTCTGGATGCACTCGCACAATGATTCTTTACCTGCACGGATTCCGCTCTTCTCCCCAATCGTTCAAGGCCCGGCTGATCGCACAGCGGATGCAGTCCCTTGGGCTGGGGGGCGAATATTGCTGTCCGCAGTTGCCGGCTTCGCCCAAGGAGGCAATCGCGCTTGCGCGCAATATTGCTGCCCAAGTGGGGCCTGAGCGGCTCTCGCTGGTGGGTTCTTCCCTCGGTGGCTACTACGCTACCTGTCTGGCGGAAGAGATCGGATGCCGCGCGGTGCTGCTCAATCCGGCGGTGAAGCCGCCGCGCGACCTGGAAAAATACGTCGGCGTCACCACTGCGTTTCACTCGGACGAGCCGTTTGAATTCAAGCGTGAATATATAGACGAACTGAAGGCGCTTGCCGTCGACAGGATTGCTCGACCTGAACGTTATTTCCTGATTGCGGCGACCGGCGACGAGGTGCTCGACTGGCGCGAAATGGTTGCCCATTATCCCGGTGCGCACCACTGCGTGATCGAGGGCAGCGATCATGGCATCTCCGAGTTTGAGCAGTACCTCGATCAGGTGCTCGCTTTCTGCGGCGTTTCTGCCGGGGTGGCAAGGTGAGGTCGTACGCGGTGGCGTATGCGCGCTGGTTCTCCCATGTCAATGGCGTGAACGCGGCGCCCCACATGCGCAGTTGGCTTACCGATACGGCGTCGCTGACGAAGAAGCTGATTGCGCGCAGCAATCACTTCCGGGTGCGATGCCTGCGCCAGGATCACGGCCGCTGCCTCGCCGACGAGTTCGCTTTGGTCGACTTGCCGCGACGGACCTGTGTGCAAGAGCGCGAGGTGCTGCTGCAATGCGACGGCCGGCCGGTTGTGTTCGCGCATACCATCGTCCCCTTGAGCGCGACGACGTCCGACTGGCCATTCTTCGGCACTTTGGGTGAGCGCTCGCTGGGAACGACGTTGTTTGGCGACCCGCGCGTGAAGCGCGGTTCGATGCAATATGCACGGTTGCGGCAGCAGCATCCACTGGTGCAGCGGGCTAGTGCCGCGCTTGGTGGCATGCGCTTTGACTCGCCGCTCTTTGCGCGCCGTTGCCTGTATCGGCGCAAAAGGGGCGTATTGCTCGTGACCGAACTCTTTCTGCCGGCAATTGCCGACCTCCCGGTTCCAAGCCGGCCTAATGAACTAATACGCTGACAAGCAAAACATTCAATGAATCTATTCTTCGAGGAGTCCGGCGATTTCAAGGCCGGCGCGGTGTTGTCCCAGCAAGGCGAGGCTTACCAGGTTGAACTGCAGAGCGGTAAGCGGACCAAGGTTAAGGCGCGCGACGTGCTCCTGCAGTTTTCTTCGCCTGAACTGGCGCAATTGCTGGCGGATGCCCAAGCTATTGCCGATGACATCGATCTCGACTTCCTGTGGGAAGTCGCCGGGCAGGAAGAGTTCGGTTTTGCGGAACTGGGTACAGAATATTTCGGGCACGACCCGAAGCCGCACGAGGCTGCTGGTCTGCTGCTGCGCTTGCATAACGCGCCGATTTATTTCTACAAGAAGGGCAAGGGCCGTTACAAGGCAGCGCCAGAAGCATCGCTGAAGGCGGCACTTGCCGGACTTGAAAAGAAGCGGCAGCAGGCGCAGATCCAGGCGAAGTACGTGGAAGAGCTGAAGGCGCGCCAGCTGCCGGAAGCGTTCAAGCCCATTGCATTGCAGCTGCTGTTCAAGCCCGACAAGAACAGTATCGAATACAAGGCACTTGATACTGCCTGTTCCGAACTGCAGACAACGCCACAGCGCCTGATGCTCGACGTTGGCGGCATCGCTTCGCCCAAACAGCTGCATCTGTCGAAATTCCTGTTTGAATACTTCCCGAAAGGGACCGGCTTCCCTCAGGTAGATATTCCGATGGCCTCTTCGCTGCCCGTTGCTGACGTGCAGGCATTCTCGATCGATGATGTGACGACTACTGAGATCGACGATGCATTTTCGGTCGTTATGCAGGCGGACGGCAAGGTCCGCGTCGGTATACATATTGCGGCGCCGGGTCTGGCGATCAAACGCGACGATGCCCTCGACGCCATTGCGCGTCAGCGTCTGTCCACGGTCTATATGCCGGGCGACAAGATCACGATGCTGCCGGATGAACTGGTCGAGGCCTATACGCTTGCGGAAGGCCGGACCTGTCCCGCACTATCCTTGTACGCAACGCTGGACCCTGCCGACTGGTCGCTGGTCGCAACCGAAACCAAGGCAGAAGCAGTTCCCATCGCCGCCAACCTGCGCCACAACGACCTCGATGAAATCGTCACCGAGGAAAATCTCGCTGCGGATGCCGGCGAGTATGCGCACAAGGCCGACATCAAGCTGCTGTGGCAATGGGCGCAGGTACTCGAGAAAGGCCGCATGGCCAAACGCGAGGCATTCGGCCTGAAGCCGGAGCAGACCAACCGTGTCGACTTCAATTTCTATGTCGAAGACGATGTGGTCACGATCGTCCGCCGCAAGCGCGGTGCTCCGCTGGACAAGATCGTTGCCGAGCTGATGATCTTTGCCAACAGCACGTGGGGAAAATTCTTGCACGACCATGGTGTGCCTGGCATCTACCGGAGCCAGGGCGCATCCGGAGGCGGCTGGGCGGCACGCATGCAGGTGCGCATGGTCACGCACGCGGCGCCGCACCAGGGGCTCGGCGTTGACCAGTACGTCTGGAGCACCTCGCCACTACGGCGCTATACCGACCTCGTCAACCAGTGGCAAATCCTGGCCTGCGTCGAGCACGGCGTGACAGCGCCTTTGGCAGCGCCGTTCAAGCCGAAGGACGCGGACCTGTTTGCGGTCGTGTCTGCGTTCGATGCGGCCTATGCCGCCTATGCCGACTTCCAGTCGAACATGGAGCGCTACTGGTGTCTGCGCTGGCTCGCACAAGAAAACGCAAGGCAGGTCGATGCTGTTGTGCTGAAGGAGGAAGTCCTGCGCCTCGTTGATATTCCGTTAATCATTCGCCTGCCGGGAATGCCGGCAGCTCCGCGCGGAGCGCAGGTCAAGCTGGACCTGATTCGCTGGGATGAAATTGACCTGACGGTGGAGGCGAGACTGATCGAAGTGACAACGGCAGTTGCCGAGGTCGCAATAGGTACAATTGACGAAAACCCCACGTCCGACAGCGAGTCCGATGCCGAATCGATACAAGAGTGAAAACTTCGGCTGAGCCGTGCGGGCTTTATCGTAAAATTCAAACCTTCTGCAATCGCTAGTCCTATCGCGCGTGAAGCTCATTCTAGAAAACCGCATCCTGTCCATCGCTGTTGCGGCGTCGCTGTTGGTGCATGGCGCTCTGCTCGCAGTGCGGTTTGCTCCTCCCGACACATTCCAGTTCAAGCCGATGGATCCCGGGCTGGAAGTCATTCTCGTCAATGCCAAGCACGACAGGAAACCGCTGAAGGCAGAGGCGCTCGCACAGGCCAACCTTGACGGCGGCGGGAGCGCCGAGTCCGGGCGTGCCAAGTCGCCGCTGCCCGACATGCGCAGGAACGAGGACGGCGAAGGCCTGAAGGCAATGCAACGCCGCATTGAAGAGCTCGAAAAGCAGCAGCGCATGCTTGCGCAGATCACCAAGAAATCGCCGCTTGCGTCATCCACCAAAGACCAGGTCAAGCCGAAGGAATCGCAATCGGAGGGCGCTGATATCACGGAAAGCACCCGCGAGATCCTGCGGCGCGAAGCCGAGATCCACAAGCGCATCGAGGACGAGAACAAACGTCCGAAAAAAACCTTCATTTCGCCGAGCACGCGTGAGGTGGGTTATGCAATGTATTTCGACAGTGTGCGTCAGCGCATCGAGAAGATCGGAACGCTGAACTTCCCGCAGAAAGACGGCAAGAAGCTCTACGGCGAACTCACCATGTCAATTTCCATTTATCAGGACGGCTCCATCTATGTCAAGGACCGTGACGATGGAATCATGGTGGAGCGCTCCTCTGGTAACCCGGCGCTGGATGAGGCCGCGCGGAGGATTGTGCGTCGCGCCGCTCCGTTCGGCGCGTTCGCGCAGAACATGCGCTCTGCGGGCAAGGACGATGTGTGGGTCATGACGACGCGCTTCAAATTCACGCGCGATGATGCGCTGGAGGCGCAACTCTACGGAGGTGCGAATTGACCGGAGCACCTGATCGCTACGTAGTGATCGGCAATCCCATCGCGCATAGCAAGTCCCCTGACATTCATGCGCGCTTTGCCGCGCAGACAGGGCAAAACCTGGTCTATGAACGCTTGCTGGCGCCGCTCGATGGCTTCGAGCATACGGTGCGCAACCTGATCCGTGAAGGCGGAAAGGGCGCAAACGTGACAGTTCCCTTCAAGCTGGAAGCGTTTGCGCTTGCGGATTCGCTCAGTCCTCGCGCCCAGGCGGCAGGTGCCGTCAATACCCTGTCTTTTAAGAACGGCGGAATTGCTGGCGATAATACCGACGGCATTGGCCTTGTCACAGACATCGTGCGCAATGCGGGCTTTGCCATCGCCGGAAAGCGGGTATTGCTTCTTGGTGCAGGAGGTGCTGCACGCGGCGTTATTCTTCCGATCCTCGAGCAGCGTCCCGTTGAGCTAGTGATTGCCAATCGCACCGTCGAGAAGGCGCAGGAACTTGCGACGTACTTCGCGAAACATGGTCCGGTCAGCGCCTGTTCATTCCAGGCATTGCCGGATTCGTTCGACATCATTATCAATGCAACTTCTGCGAGCCTCACTGCTGACTTGCCACCGGTTTCACCTAAGGTCTTCGCAGCCGGCGCGCTGGCCTACGACATGATGTACGGCAAAGAGCCGACTGTATTCATGCGCTTCGCTGCACAGCATGGTGCAGCGGTTCGGGATGGTCTTGGCATGCTCGTCGAGCAGGCGGCCGAGGCGTTTTATGTATGGCGCGGGGTGCGTCCCGATACCGCGTCGGTGTTTGCGGAACTGCGTGCCGCGCTTCAAGCGAAATGAAAAAAAAACTGAGCAAGTTACTGCTCTGGCTCCTGCTCGCCCCGATTGCCATCGTCCTGGCGATTCAGTTGTACTTCTTTGTCCAGATCTGGTGGTGGGTCGACCACAATCCAAGCTCGACCGCCTTCATGAGCCGGCAACTTGAGATCCTGCAGGAAAAGAACCCGAAGGCGCAGCTCAAGCACAAATGGGTTCCCTACAACCGCATTTCAAATCATCTCAAGCGCGCCATCATCGCTGCCGAGGACTCAAATTTTTCCGATCATGAAGGTGTCGACTGGGAAGCCATGCAAAAGGCCTTCGAGCGAAACACTAAAAAAGGAAAGGTGGTCGCCGGCGGCTCAACCATCACGCAGCAACTGGCAAAAAACCTCTTCCTGTCCGGAGAGCGCAGCTATGTGCGCAAAGCACAGGAAGTGGTGATTACCTACATGCTCGAGCTGCTGATGGACAAGGAGCGCATCTTCGAGATTTACCTGAACGTCGTTGAGTGGGGTGTTGGCGTCTTCGGGGCCGAAGCGGCGGCCCAGCATTATTACGGTGTATCGGCTGCCAACCTCAGTTCTGCGCAGGCAGCCCGCCTTGCTGTCATGCTTCCCAAGCCGCGCTTTTATGACAAGAACCGGAGTTCCGGCTATCTGGCGCGTCGGACGGACCTGATCATGCGCCGCATGAACGCTGCGGAACTCCCAAAATAAACCCAGCCGGAGCCAGGATGCTGCAATATCAACGTGGGGCCGTTAGCTTGCTATGGGCGGCGGTGTTCGTAGGCAGCGTTGCATCCATGGCCATGGTTGCCCTGTTGTCCGCCCGCCATGAGCGAAACTATTTTGCCGAAGTCTGGCAATACCTTTCCAGCGGAGCGGGGCAGAAACTGCAGCAGGCAGTCCAAACCCCGAGCGTTCCCGGCCACGCCGGCGTGCGCAAATGTACCGTTGCAGGCAAGGTCGTCTATTCCAATGTCGAATGCGACAAGTCGAACCCGACGAGCCAGGAAGTTGCATTGCAGGAAACCAAAGGTTTTGAGCCGCCCAAGCCAGCACCGGTTGTGCCAGGACAGCCGGGCATGGAACCTTCTCCGCAGGAGCGGGCAATTGAGAAAATCTTGGGGCGGTAACGCACGTATTCTGCAAAAAACGGAGGTGCGCTGGGAGGTGCCGAATGTCGCTTGCCTGCCGCCATCGATATAAGTACACTTGCGCTGTTTTCGTTTTCGGAGACCCGTCTTGGGTAGTCCCAGTACATATTGTCGGCCGTCAGTAAACGGTGGACCGGCGAGATAACGGCACACTTCCCAGAGCGCCTCTCGCCAAAAGCGTGGGCGCGTCCAGGCCACCTTCATGGCCGCGTTCCCTGTAATAATTGATCTTCCTGCAGAAACCCTCTGCAGGTTGGCTGTGCTTTACAACCCAAGCGCGGCCGGGAGAGCACATGATTAATGTATTCGTCTTGCAGAACGGTCGGCTGAACCAAGTCAACATTGAGTCCAAGAACGACTTGGAGATGGTTGCGCCAGTATGGGTCGATCTCACCGATCCGAACGAAGACGAGCGCGCCTGGGTCAAGTCCATCTACGGCGTGACCCTGCCGGACGAAGACGAAGTGCAGGACATCGAAGCCTCGTCCCGCTATTTCGAAGCGGAGAACGGCGACCTCCACCTGCGCACCGACTTCCTGCTCGAAGAAGACGAAGGCCCGTCGCGGATCGTGACGGTCGCGTTCATCCTGGCGCGCAAGATGCTCTTCTCGGTCCACACCGACGACCTGCCGGTATTCCGCCTGGTGCGCATGCGCGCGCGCTCGCGTCCGGGCTCGATCACCGACTACATGGACGTGCTGCTGGACCTGTACGCGACCGACGCCGAATACTCGGCGGACGCGCTGGAGGGCATCTACCAGGACCTGGAAGAAGTCTCCGGTCGCGTGCTGCAAAAACACTTCACCGACCAGGACGCCGCCGAGGCGCTGTCCGCGATCGCGCGCGAGGAAGACTTGAACGGCCGCATCCGCCGCAACATGATGGACACGCGCCGCGCGGTCAGCTTCATGATGCGCAGCCGCATGCTCA
>DASRXG010000063.1:0-6524 GCA_035654275.1 Noviherbaspirillum sp. | reverse complement strand
CTGGGTGGCACTTATGATCTGCAAGTCGCGAAACTGCATGCAGCGTTCCAGACCAACAAGACTGAAGCCGCTGGCGTAGAATCAGTCAAGGATCGTAACTACATGCTCGGCGTGAGCGCACCGGTTGGCGCAGGCGAGGTTCGCGCTTCCTTTATGCGCAGCGATGACCGTTTGGACGCCAATGCGGACGTCGATCAGTACTCGGTCGGCTATGTCCACAACCTGTCCAAGCGCACCAACGTATACACGTCCTACGCTCGTTTCAACCGCGATGTCGGCTTTGACGGCAATCTGTTCAACGTTGGTCTGCAGCACAAGTTCTAATCATATACAGGCATAAGCCTGTACTGATTGAATGCCGTTATAAAAGGCACCTTCGGGTGCCTTTTTCTTTCGTTTGGGCTCCGGCTTTAAACCCTACGGGCTCTTGTCGAACTTTCGGCAGTACAGATTGACGGGCGAAAAACAACAGGGTCCGTATAAAACTCGCGATTCTGCCCACGCCACCAGTGCGGAATGCCAAGAACCGGGACGGGCGTGAATGTCGACTTATCAATCCCGCTACTAAGCTGTTGAGCTACGGCTTCATCCAACCAGAAACGTTTCTCTATAGGCGATAGCAGAAAAAAATTGTTGTTCACAGCAAGTGGCCACCCATGCGCAGTAATAGCCTTGTACGGCTTAACTAGCTTCTCCATCAATGCATGACCGAATAGCTTGACCTCGCAGTTGCACTCAAAAACTTCTCTTTGCATAAGAAACACATCAGTCCAGCGTCGTGCACGCAAAGCTTCAATCCATTCAGAATCACGCGTCACTAGCAATGCCGCATTCTCGTCAAAAATCGTTGCGGCATCGCGCACGTTGCCACGCCCCCCTACCTTCGGCAGGTTGGCAGCCTTCTCGATTTCCTTCGCTTGGAGAGCATTGAGCTGGACTTTTATTTTCGGGAAGCTCAGCCACATCAACGCATTGAAAAAATCATGAAGATTTTCGCGCGTCGGCACACCACCGGTTGTGCTGATGAATTCTTCGTAGGCCATTCCCGGCGGGAGATGAGCTTGGGGAACGAAGTGGATCGGCAGACCACGGTGGTTGCGTAAATCCATTTCGCTGGCAAGCGCATTGAGGGTTTGACGCCAATCGGACGCACGTACTAAGGTATCGGCAATTGTCCGATATGGAGCCAGCCATGGGCGGCTCCAGTCAATTACATCTAGGAAGCTTGCAGGCACGGTTCAAATACCGCCTTTTAGAACCAACGCATCTAAAAACCGACAACGGCTGACAGTCAGACGAACTTCCAGTCAATCGTTTCACTGCCATTCAATGGCACAACTGTCGTGTCCCCAAGGGGAAGCTCGGCCGGCAAGGACCAGGTTTCACGCTTGAGAGTAATCGTGCCGCTATTTCGGGGCAAACCGTAGAAGGCCGGTCCATTGAAGCTAGCAAATGCCTCAAGTTTGTCCAGTGCCCCGGCCTGGTCGAATGCATGCGCATACAACTCCATGGCGTGCAGTGCGGTGTAACAGCCGGCGCAACCGCACGCGTGCTCCTTGAGGCCCTTCGGATGCGGTGCGGAGTCGGTCCCAAGGAAGAATTTGGTGCTGCCGGATGTGGCGACACGCACAAGCGCTTGCCGGTGCTCTTCGCGCTTCAGGACGGGCAGGCAATAGTAATGAGGACGGATACCCCCCTTGAAGATCTCATTCCGGTTATACAGCAGGTGATGTGCAGTAATGGTAGCAGCCACCGGCCCCTCCGCGTCGGACACATATTGTGCAGCGTCTTTCGTCGTGATGTGCTCGAACACGACTTTGAGTGCCGGCATGTCCCGACGCAGCGGTTGCATCACGCGGTCGATGAAGACCGCCTCGCGGTCGAATATGTCGACCGTCGGGTCGGTCACTTCGCCATGCACGAGGAAGGGCATGCCGAGTTCCTGCATAACTTCCAGCGTCTTGTAGCATTTCGATAATACAGTGACACCGGCATCGGAATTGGTAGTGGCACCGGCTGGATAGAGCTTGACGGCATGTATGAAACCGCTGTCCTTCGCACGGCGGATTTCATCAGGTGGCGTATTGTCCGTCAGGTATAGCGTCATCAACGGCTCGAAGGTCATGCCAGCCGGAAGTGCCGCGAGGATGCGCTCGCGGTAGGCCGCCGCCTGTGCCGTAGTGGTGACGGGCGGCTTGAGATTCGGCATGACGATAGCGCGAGCAAACTGGCGGGCGCTGTGAGGCAGGACACTGGCAAGCGCCGCGCCATCGCGCAGGTGCAGGTGCCAGTCGTCGGGGCGGGTGATGGTCAGGCTGTTGATTTGGCTGGAAGTGGATTGAGTAGACATGGCGGGTCTTTCTTGAGATTGCCGCTATTTTACCTGCGCCGGGCTCGCCGCATCGCGTCACCGCCGTAAAGCAAAAAAGCCGTTTCGGCACAAGGCAGAAACGGCTTTTAAATGAAACGGCGCAAATGCTAGTGAATAATTTTCGCAAGGAAGTCCCGTGCGCGCTCGGAACGGGGTGAACCAAAGAATTCTTCCTTCGTGCAATCCTCGACGATATAGCCCTTGTCCATGAACACGATGTGGTTTGCAACGCGCTTCGCAAATCCCATCTCATGGGTCACGACCATCATCGTCATGCCCTCCTGTGCGAGGCCGACCATTACGTCGAGTACTTCGTTGATCATTTCTGGGTCGAGTGCCGATGTCGGCTCGTCGAACAGCATTGCGATCGGGTCCATCGACAAGGCACGGGCAATTGCGACGCGCTGCTGCTGTCCACCGGACAGTTGCCCCGGGAATTTGTCCTGCTGCGAAAGCAGGCCGACGCGATCGAGGTATTTGAGCCCTTTCTCGGTTGCCTCTTCCTCGCTGCGTCCAAGCACCTTCACTTGCGCGATGGTGAGATTCTTGCGAATCGACAGGTGCGGGAACAGTTCAAAGTTCTGGAAGACCATGCCAATGCGTGCACGGAGCTTGGAAAGGTTAGTCTTCGGATCTCCGACGGAGATACCATCCACTAGGATTTCGCCCTTCTGGAATGGCTCGAGGCCGTTGACGGTCTTGATCAGCGTTGACTTGCCCGAGCCGGACGGGCCGCACACTACCATGACATCGCCCTTTTTCACGCTGGTTGAGCAATCGGTCAATACCTGGAAGCTGCCGTACCACTTGCTGACGTTTTTAATTTCAATCATTTTCTACTCCTGAATTCTTTTCTTTTCCCTTGCGGTCCCTTATCGGATTACTGGCGATAAGGGATGTGGCATGCGATTTATCGGATGATGGCGACCTTTTGCTGCAACCGCTTCACCAATAAGGACAAGCTGAAGCACAGCACGAAATACACCACGGCGACAAACAGGTACATTTCCACGAGCCGGCCGTCACGTTGCGCGACCTTGGATGCAGCGCCAACGAAATCGGTGATCGACAGCACATAGACCAGAGAAACGTCCTGGAACAGCACAATGGTCTGTGTCAGCAGCACCGGAATCATGTTGCGGAAGGCTTGCGGCAGAACGATATTGCCCATGGTCTGCCAATAGTTCATGCCCAATGCCTGACCGGCCCAGACCTGCCCACGAGGGATCGACTGGATACCGGCACGCATGATCTCGCAGTAATACGCGGCCTCGAACAGGATGAACGTGATCAGCGAAGAGGTGAATGCGCCGACCTGGACCGGCGTTTCGGATCCGATGATCCATGCACCGATGTAAGGCACCAGGAAGTAGAACCAGAAGATCACCAGCACCAACGGTACCGAGCGAATCAGGTTGACGTAGGTCGTCGCCACCGTGGAGATGAGCTTGTTGCTGGACAGGCGCATCATCGCCAGCAGCGTGCCGACGACAATGCCGCCCACCATTGCCAATGCTGTCAGCTGCAGTGTGAACGCCATGCCGGTCTGGAACAGGTAAACCCAGGAGCGCTGGATGACATCAAAATCGAAATTCATCATGATCAGTTCCCTCACTTCCCGCCGGAGCTGATGAAGCCCGGCACGGCCACCTTGCGCTCAAGGAAGCGCATCAGGCTGACCACGACGATATTGACCAGCACGTAGATAATGGTCGCTGCGGTAAAGGCCTCGAATACCTGGAAAGAAAACTCTTGCATGGACCGTGCACGTGCTGTCAGTTCCATCAGGCCGATCGTCAGCGCGACTGCGCTGTTCTTGATGATATTCAGGAATTCGCTGGTAAGAGGCGGAATGACAATCCGGAACGCCATAGGCAGCAGCACATAGCGATAGGTCTGCGGCAAGGTCAGCCCGAGCGCAGTGCCCGCCATGCGCTGGCCGCGCGGCAGTGCGTGAATGCCGGACGACACCTGGACTGCTACCCGTGCCGACGTAAAGAAGCCGAGAGAGAGTACTGCCGTGACGAAGGGGGCATTCGGCAAGGACTTCAGCCAGTCGCCGAGTGCGGTCGGAACCAGTTCCGGCATGACGAAGTACCAAAGGAACATCTGCACCAGCAGTGGGATATTCCGGAACAGTTCAATGTATGCATTGGAGAGGCGGACCACCCATTTATTGGGCACCGTCCGCAATGTACCGATAATGGCGCCGAGGATGAGCGCCATTATCCAGGCAGTCAGTGCGGTGGCCAATGTCCAGTTGAGACCGGACAGCAGCGTGTCCATGTAGGTGCCTACGGCGTCGGGAGATGGCTCCCAGAATATCCGCCAGTTCCAGTTGTAGTTCATGTCAAACCTTTGTCTTATATAGGCTTGTTGTTACTTCGCCTTTTCTGCAAGCCTTATGTGCTTGGAGAAGGCGGAATTCCATTGTTGTTTGTGCTGTGCAACAAATTCATCGCGAAAAAATAAAACGGGAGGCACGTGCCCCCCGTTTATAGATCGCCGCAACCGGAGTCGCTTACTTGTAGACCGCCGGGTCGCCGGAATCGGTCGGGTTGGCGATGACCTTTTTCAGTTGCTCGCTCATCGGCCAGTTCAGGTTCACGCCCTTGGGCGGAATCGGGGACTGGAACCACTTCGCGTAGATCTTGTTAATTTCGCCGGACTTGAACACGTCGATGATCGCCTGATCCACAATCTTCTTGAAGGCGGGGTCCTCACGACGCATCATGATGCCGTACGGCTCAACTTCCATGATGTCTTTGGTGATCGAGTAGTCGCCCGGGTTCTTGGAGTTGGCCGCCAGCGAGGCCAGCAGGATGTCATCCATCAAGAACGCGACAGCGCGGCCGGTTTCAACCATCAGGAACGATTCTGCATGGTCCTTTGCGGAGAGAAGGTTCATGCCGAGGTTCTTCTCGCCGTTCAACGCAGTGATCAGTTTCATGGAGGTAGTGCCGGCGGTGGACACGACCGTTTTGCCCTTCAAGTCATTGATCGAATTGATGTTCGACGATTTCTTGGCGAGGAAACGGGTGCCAACCACAAAGGTCGTCGGCGCAAACGCCACCTGTTTCTGACGCTCGATATTGTTGGTGGTGGAACCGCACTCGAGGTCGATGGTGCCGTTTGCCATCAGCGGGATACGCGTCGCCGAGGTCACTGGATTCATCTTGACGTTCAGCTGCGTCATGCCGAGGTGCTTCTGCACAGCCCTGACCGCCTTCATGCAAAGATCAATCGAATACCCCTGATACGACTGCTTGTCATCCAGGTAGGAAAATGGGATAGAGGAATCACGCACGCCCAAGGTAATGGTGCCGGAGTCCTTGATTTTTTTCAGCGTGCCGCTCTCTTGTGCGTGAGCTGCACCAACAGCGATCAGACCTGCACCGATAAGAACAGCGATCTGCTTCGATATTTTCATAACGTCTCCTGATAAAAAGTTACCGGCTAAGTGTACCAAAAAGCTTTGTTTTCAAAGTGAATTTTCTCTAATCATTGAGCCGCATTGAAGCGATATCCAAGGTATTCACGTCCTTGACGACAGGCAAGCAATACTCGTTCCAACAACAAAAAGGGGGGCTATGCCCCCCTCAGTACCATTCAATTAGCTGCGTTCGGCGTGCCGCACCTTACTACGGCAACATCATGGATACAGCCCGCGCAACTCACGCGCCTGCAGTACGCGAGTGCAGGCAACGATAAATGCCGCAGTACGCAACGACACCTTTTTCTCTTCGGCCAGTTGCCATACGGCTGCGAAGGCATCGCGCATGATGCGGGTCAGGCGCTGGTTGATCTCGTCCTCTGTCCAGAAGAAGCTGGAGAAATCCTGCACCCATTCGAAGTAGCTGACCGTCACGCCGCCGGCATTGGCGATCACGTCCGGAACCACCAGCACGCCCTTCTCGTGGAGGATATCATCGGCGGCAGGGGTCGTCGGACCATTCGCCCCCTCCAGGATGACCTTGGCGCGGATCTTGTTGGCGTTGGCCTCGGTAATCTGCTGCTCCAGTGCCGCCGGAATCAGGATATCGCAGTCAGTCTCCCAGAATGCGCTGCGATCCTTGATCGCTTCGGCGTTCCCAAAGCCTGCCACGCTACCGTTCTTCGCCACATGCGCCATCAGGGCCGGGACGTCGATCCC
>DASRXG010000062.1:0-3077 GCA_035654275.1 Noviherbaspirillum sp. | reverse complement strand
ACCGGCGACCTGGTCCGCATGAGCGGGCGGAAGTGCCTCTGCGGGCGCGGCTTCCCCCTGATCGACGAAGTGCTGGGACGCACTACCGACCTCGTGAGTGACCAGAAAGGCAATGTGGTGCACGCGTCCTTCTTCACCAACCTGTTCGTGCAGGACCGGCGCATCATGGCCTTCCAGGTGGTGTTCGACGCCAGCCGGCTGGTGGTCGTGATCCACTGCCGCGACGCCGGGCCGGGGTGGAACACCTATCTCGCAAAGATCCGCGCCCTGCTCGCCTTCGATCCGATCGAGGTCAAGGAAAACGCGGCATTCGTGAAAAGCAGGAATGGAAAGCATGCCATCGTGCTGCGCGTCGACGATGTCCACGCTGCGCTGGAGACGGCCGCATTGCTGTCGCGGCATTGAGAAAAACGCGCCACTGCAAAAGACAAAAGCCGCCGGTTGTTTCCGGTGGCTTTTTTTTCGTTGTTCACGAAACGCTGCGCGGGTGCTCACCAACATGTAGATCGACAGCGGTGACATAGACCTCTCTTCAGGCAATCCGCTGCTTGCTCGATCTATTAGTCCGCGCAGGAAGTTCACTTGTTGCCCGAGACGGCCGCATGCGGCTCGAGGCCGCATCCGGTAAAGACACGACTTTCCCGTTTCCATTCGGCGAATCAATCTTGAACGCCGCGATCGCAGCCGCCAAGCGCTGGGCTTGCTTCTTCAATAAAACTGATGCCGCGGCAGTATGCTCGACCATCGTCGCGTTACGCTGCGTGTTCTCGTCAAGGTGATTGATGGCATCGCTGATCTGCGCAATGCCCTGGCTTTGTTCCCGCCCGGACGCAGCAATGTTATTCATGATCACACTCATGCGCCGCACCGTTTCAATGATTTCCTCCATCCTGACACCTGCCGCGCCGGCAACCACGCTGCCGTGTTCTACGTGCTCTACAGAGCGCTCGATCAAGGCCTTGATTTCCATTGCCGACGCCGCGGAACGTTGCGCAAGAGAGCGCACTTCGGCGGCGACGACTGCGAAACCGCGCCCCGCTTCACCGGCACGCGCTGCCTCGACGGCGGCGTTCAGCGCAAGAATGTTGGTCTGAAACGCGATGCCGTCAATCAATCGGATGATGTCGATGATACGCCTGGAGCTATCCCGAATGGCACCCATGGTGGCAATCACCTCTCGGACGGCATCACCGCCCTTTGCCGCTTCTGCCGTCGATGCAAGCACAAGACTATTTGCATCGACGGCACTGTCGCTGTTGCGCTGAACAACACCGGTCATTTCCTCCATCGCACTTGCTGTCTGCTGCAGCGATCCGGCTTGTGATTCGGTGCGGGTGGCGAGCGCAGCGCTGTCCTCGGCGATTTCGCATGCTGCTTGCGAAATTTCCTCACTGCTCCCCTTTACTTCCCGAACAAGGTGGAGCAGGCCAATGCGCATCCTTGTAAATCCTTTGATGAGTCTGCCCATTTCATCACGCGCATCCGACACAACCTCGGTCGTCAGGTCACCGTTCGCCATGCGTGCCGCGGCATCTTCCAGCTTGCGAAGCTCATGCAGGAAAGACAGGTATACCTCCAGCGCCAGGTATCCTGCAAGCGCCATCGAGATCATCACGGCTATTGCGATGATCCTCAGGTTCGCCCAATCATTGTCGATTCTATTCAGAAGAAGTGCGTCGAGGCGGCGTGCAGCGTCGGTATACGCGTCACCCAGGCTTTCTGCGGATTTGCGGCCGGCGTCATGAAACTGCGCACCCGATGTTTGGTCGACCGAGTTCAGTACCTCGCTTTTCGTGCGCACAAGAAAATCTTCCGCCTGCCGGACGGCAGCCAACTGCGCGTCAAGCGGCAAAGCCCGATCAGATTCTCCTTCGCGCGTGATAGAAAGTTGTGCGGTGATGCGACTCAGGTCACGTGCCAGCACAATAACGCTGGAACTGAGCAGCACGTCTTCGTTTGGCTCGAGCAGTCCGGTATCGATATAGGCAGCGCCGCGCCCCGCGATTACGTACAGATTCTCAAAAACCGGTGGAAATGTGCCGGCGACAAGGTCGGCGAGGCGGCGGCTTTCGACATGGCTATCCAAGGCGAGTCCCGATTGATCAGCCACGGTTTCCGACAGACGTCCAAGCATTGCAATCAGTTCCGTGTGCGCTGCATAAACGTCTTTAGCCTTGCTATTGGCAGGCATCCGCCTCACGCTTTCCCATGCAATTGGGATTTTGGGCAGGTCAACCGGCGGCGCTAGCAAGGACAGTGAACGCGAAAACCGCTCGACGTCACCGATCTTCTGCATGATTGCAGACTGCACACCGGCGCTTCCCGCCGTGTCTGCCGACTTGTTGGAGAGCTCGATATGCCGCAAGCTGCGATGCTGCTGCACGAGGCGAGTCAGCGTACCGATTTCCAGAGTCAATGCGAGACCCTCCCGTTCCTTCTTGGTCATCTCGATCGAACGATATAGCTGTACAAACAACAGGGAAGTCACGACTGCGAGGGGCAAGACAAAAGCCGCGCTTACCAGGGCGAATTTCGGGAGTAAACGCAGCCGCTGTAACAGCACGACGACGGGTGTGCGAATCATCATCACAATATTCCTTGCGTCACGAGTTTTCATGTCGCAATTTTGATAAGGAATTGTGACCTCGTTATGAATTCTCTCCCTGCCCCATCGAAATCATGTAATGACCCTGAATCGCCCGCTGCCCGCCTGATCGCCCCCGTCTTCGCATCCGAGGCAGTCGCAAATGCAAGCGGAGAAACCCAAGCTCGGGCATTGCCGGGGACCGGCGTCGGGGGGTATGACTTGCATGAAGAATGCCGGCACCAGCCGGCAGTGATGTTGCGGCGGGTAGCCGACAGTCTTACCCGCACGGCAACCTGGCTCTCCTGGCTTGTGTTCCTGTCTTCCCAACGGCACGCGCCAGCATCTCGCATCTCAAGGATGAGCGCCTTGCGCGCCGCCCGGCACGCAAGGTTCCGGTACAACATCAAGATGCTTAGGTCGCGTCACCAGATCGCTTTTCCTGCCCCATCCTGCAACTGTACTTTCCACGAATCCTGGATCAGCTTTACCA
>DASRXG010000061.1:0-131460 GCA_035654275.1 Noviherbaspirillum sp. | reverse complement strand
CAATAAACTGTGTCTTCTGGTCCATAGGTGTTGTTTCGCTCCAAGGCATAGGGCACCTCCTTGAGATACCCTTTTAGTTTGGCAAAACTGTTACCCATGTCCCCGGACTAAACTGTTACCTATGTCTCCAGACCGTACCGGATAGAAATGCCTAACACATCAATGAACTGGGACGCAAATCCGCGCCCGTTATCGCGGCGTTAGACGTCAGTAGTCGAAGCATATGGTCTCCCAAAGGTTGCAAATGCTGAAAATCCTCGGTAAGTCCTCATCCATAAACGTTCGCAAGGTTCTCTGGCTCTGTGAAGAGCTCGGATTGAGCTACGAGCAGGAACAGTACGGTTCTGGGTTCAAGCCAACTGGCACAGTCGAGTTCAAGGCGCTCAATCCGAATGCGATGGTGCCGGTGCTCATTGATGATGGCTTCGTCTTGTGGGAGTCGAACACCATTTGTCGCTATCTCTCGGGCCGGGAGCAGCGGTTTGATCTGCTGCCCGCATCCGCAAAGGAAAGGGCTCTCGTTGAGAAGTGGATGGACTGGCAGGCCACGGAGCTCAACAACTCTTGGCGCTATGCGTTCATGGCCCTGGTGCGGCAAAGCCCGGCCCACCGGGACCAAATGGCAATCCAGGCAAGCATCGCCGAGTGGAATCGCCATATGCTCATGGTTGAAGAGCAACTTGCGCGTTCGGGTGCGTTCATGGCTGGTGAGTCATTCACGCTGGCCGATATCGTCATTGGCCTGTCCACGAACCGCTGGTTTATGACGCCCATGGACCGCCCAGAACTGCCCGCAGTGCAGGCCTACTACGATCGTCTCACCCAGAGGCGCGGCTATCAGCTCCATGGCCGAAACGGAACGCCATGATTAACTTGCCATTGCAGCGGACCTGGTCCGATGGCCACTGAATTTGGCGTTAGGTTCTGCCAATGCGACATAGAGGAACATGGGAGTAATAAAACATGCCGAGATATGTAGCCTTCCTTCGCGGCGTCAGTCCAATGAACGCCAAGATGCCGGAGTTGAGGCAATGCTTTGAGGCTGCTGGCTTCTCTGATGTCCGAACTGTACTATCTAGCGGTAATGTTGTCTTCACCTCTCGCTCGACATCGGAGTACACACTTGAGCGGAAGGCTGAAGAGGCGATGCAAGCCGCACTTGGCAAAGCATTTGGCACTTTCGTAAGGTCGGTGGCATATCTTCAAGAATTGATTGAGCCCGATCCATACTCTGCCTTCCAACTTGCTTCGAATGCGAAGCGTGTTATCACGTTTCTTCGCGACACCGGCCCATCAGACATTGGGCTGCCCATCGAGCGTGAGGGCGCACGCATCCTGAAAGTAACCAATCGGGAAGTGTTTACCGTGTATGTTCCAGGGGCAAAGGGACCGGTATTCATGAACCTGCTCGAACGCACGTTCGGTTCAAATATCACCACTCGAACTCTTGAAACGGTGAAGAAATGCGCTATGGCATGATTCTGTTTCTATTCGGCCGAACTCAGTAACCCGACCTGAAATGCCGTTCCACTTCACCTCCCACCAGCCTAACCTCGCGTTCAATACGGACGTCACGTTCTGCGCGCGCGACGGCGGTCAAATATATCGTCAGGCTTCGCAATGAGACTAGTTCAAATTTTTCTACCCTTGTACGACAACGCCGATCGGCCTTTTCCCAAGTGCCTCGTGGACCGAGTTCGACAAGAGCTTACTGACATGTTTGGCGGAGTAACGCTTTACCTGCGCTCGCCCGCCGTGGGCGCCTGGGAGAGCGAGTCAGGCGATGTTTGCCGGGACGACGTCATTCTTGTCGAGGTCATGGTCGATGCCACAGATGCAGCCTGGTGGACTACTTACCGCCAGGATCTGGAGCAGCGCTTCAGTCAGGACACGATCCTCATTCGGGCGACAGATGTAGATATTTTGTAGTCACGCCGGGTAGTTGCCACAGCTCGCGGGCATCCTCACTTGTAAATCAGTGCAGACGCTAACTCGCGGGTTATCGCAAGGTTGAATGTCCGTTTTTCGGACGTCCAAGTGACTGGCCTCGTCGATCTCCTCTTTCACTTACTGACCGCAAGTGACCGACGATTGGCCGTGACGCGCCATCAAGAAAACTGAATTCATTGCCGGAACGCATCTGATAACAGGACGGTGTGCGTGGTGAAACCCTCTCACAGCCAGTCACTTAATATTTCTTGTGCGTCTCAGTGACGCATCATGACAAGCCTGGACTAACCCCCATAAACCCGCAGAAGCAGCCACGACGGTAGGCCGAGGTAAAGCGCCGCGAGGCCGAAGCGTTCAAGCCAGCGCCTTACTTCTGTCGCCTGTACTGGTTGCAGCAGTACCGCAAGCAGCGTGCCGCCTTCGATCGCTGCGCGCAATGCCGCTGCGCTCAATACGACACCAATTGCCCAAGCGGCCCACCAGAGCGAGAAGGCAATGAGGTAGGCCTTCAACCCGAACATGTAGTACTCGCCGAAACTGTCGCCAAAGGCGATGTGCTGGTGCAGGCGAAACGCCGGGATGGCGAGCACGGTTGGGAAAAGGACAAACTTCGCAAATGGATGGCCGAGGCGGCGGTACCTGACTGCCGCGCGGACTTTTGCATACGCCATGTCAGGCGAGGACTTGTTAGCAGGCATGCTAACCTGCGTCGCGCCGCGACCCGCGCTTGCCAGTGCTAACGCCAGAGCAGCCGGGTTGGCGATCACGAGCCCATACCGCCAGCGCTCGCCCGACACCAGCTGCAGCGTCGCGCCAGAACCCGGGACAGGTATGCGCCACGGTTTGACGGCGA
Source organism: Noviherbaspirillum sp. (assembly GCA_035654275.1). Taxonomy (GTDB): domain Bacteria; phylum Pseudomonadota; class Gammaproteobacteria; order Burkholderiales; family Burkholderiaceae_D; genus Noviherbaspirillum. Next base: position 128,657 of record DASRXG010000061.1, on the reverse strand, counting down.
CGATGTCCCGCACCGCAAGCTCCAGGCGCCGTGCGCCCCGCGCCAGCACGAGCTTGCCATTTTCGATCGAGAGCCATGCGCCAAACGCATACAGCACGCACCACGACGCTACCTCCGGGGCAATGAAGAGCGCTGCAAAAGTACGAATTTGCGCCAGCGTGTTTCCACGCAAGGCATCGTTGAGCAGCATTGCCGCACCCATCCAGAGCAGGCTCGCGCGCGCGAACGCTCGCAACAGGCCTGCGGCGAGGCGGGCAGCGGGCGGTAACACGGCGACCTTGATGGGGAACGTCATTGCAGCAGCCGGTTCGGGCGCTTCTTCCGTACTGGGCTTGCGCAACGTGCGGAATGCCGCCGCCACTGCCAGCAGCGCAAGGAATGTGGTGGCCACCAACCCAACCCAATTGCCCCAAGTCACCATGAGAGTGCGCGGAGGTGGGCTAACGGGCACGTCGCCTACCACCAGCGCACGTTCGCCTGGGCGAGCGTCAGCAAGCACGGTGCCTGTCGTATCAATCACGGCACTGTAACCGTTCGGCGTGACACGGAACTGCGGAAGACGCGTTTCGATGCTTCGGAATGCCGCGGCGGCAAGATGCATCTCCATGCCCGGGGCGGAAGTGAACCAGGAATCATTCGACATGCTCAGGATCGCTTGCGCGCCCAGCCGCGCGCCTTCAATGGCGAGGCTGGTATTCATGTCGTCGAGGCAGATCATTGGCAGCACCGGGATCTCGCGGCCGCCAGCGAGGCGCAGGGGGAACACGCGCGCGCCTGTGCCGGGCTGCCAGGTCCCGGTCCACGGCATCCAGCGCCGCAATGCCGGTCCGTCGAGCCAGTCGGGCACGTACTCGGTAAGCGGGAAGAGATTCGTCTTGCGGTAAAAGCCGAGCAGGCCAGTGCCTGGCTCCACGAACGCTGCCGCGTTGTATTCGCCGGTGGCGTCGCGGTCGTAAGTGCCGAACACAAACGGCACCCCGGCCGAATTGACGATGGCGAGGATTTCACGATCCAATTCAGCGCCTGCATCGCTCTTGGGATTGCCAAAGGTCGTGGGGTACGCTGTCTCTGACCAGAGCACCGCGTCCGCACGCTGCCGTACGACGGCGTCGTAGGTCATCGCGAAGTGCGTGTCGAGCACCTCGCGGACGACGGCGTGAGCGCCTTTCTCCTGACGTTGGCGTTCATAGTCCACGATGTTGGACTGCACCATTCCGACGCGCAGTGACTCGTTCGTCGTTGTGGGCGAGCTGGAGAGCGCGGCATAGCCGTAGCCCGCCAGCGCAAGTGGCACAAGTGCGGCAAACGCAAGGGCGTTAGTTATTGCGCGAACGCCATCCGCACGGTGCGCGATGGCTGCCGTGACTGCCTGGTTCGCCAACAGCAGCAGGACCGTGAGGCCCGGTGCGCCGCCAACGTCGGCGGCCTGGCGCAGGAGCCGGGACGGGTAAAGCCCGTAGCCGGGCGTATAACTGAGGGTATGGCCGAGGAGCTTGACCGTGAGCCATTCCGCCGCGACCCATGCCGCTGCGGCTGCACATGCGACGACGGCTTGGCCGTGCCGCCGGCCGGCGATGTAGCGTACGAGTGCAAAGGCCAGGAATTGCGGCTGTAACAGCGGCGCGGCGAGCAACAGGAATGACACGCCGGCAGCCGTTCCTATCTGGGTATAGCTGCCGATCGCGGTCCCGAACCAGGCGAAGACCGCTGCTGTATATGCAACCGACATTGTGACGGCGCAGACCAGCGTGCCGGCGAGCGTCCGGTTTACATCGAGCACACGCAACCACGGCACGAGAAACATGAAGCCGAGGATCCAGCCGGCACCGCCACGGAAGTACAGGCCGGCCAGGAGCGCGCTGGCGAGGATGCCAGCCAGCATGCGCCCGCCGGAATAGGTAAAAGGCGACATGACGTTCAGAATGCGGATCACTGCGGTTCCGTCGGTGCAGGAATCGTAATGCGCCGAATGGGCAGCCCGGGCGGAGCGTGCTCCGGCGGCACGACGCGGTCCTTCGGTATCGCAATCGGCTGGTTGGCGGCATCGACGAACTGGACGTCCGGCGAGTACATCAGGATCGGTTCAATAGGCTGGCCGTCATCCGTCGCCTGATGGTGGCGGACGTAGCCTGGCGGAAGCTCAAAGTCATCGGGTACCGCAATCCCGACCAGGGGCGGGTTGGTGCCAGGCGGGTTGAATGCGCCGAGTCCGGAGTAGATGCCGGCCTGATGCAGGCGTTCGATCACCTCCGGCATTGTCGGCTTCTCGCCGCGGGCAACGTAAAAGGAAAGATCGCGTGTCGGATCCGCATCCCCCTCGACGTGTTCCGGTTCGCCTGACGACGCTACCTGCTCCATTGGCGGTGCGGGCAGGGGAGGCGGTGTCCACGTGGCGAAGGTGTCGCGCTCCGAAGCTGATGATCTCTTCGATGTCGAGCTGTCATCGTCCTCGGCGGACGACTTCAGCAGAAAGATGAGGCTAACTACACCAAGCGCGAGCGCGATGGCGAGGTAGCCGATGGACGGGCGCCAGCCGCCCCGGTCGGCGACCGGTTTGGCCCGTGGCTTGCCGGAACGGCGTGGCGTTTTCATCAGTGACTACTCCTTGTCCCTAAGGTGCTAATCAAGGTGCCGATGGGTTGAAGGTCGACAGACCCCAGCCGAGGCGCTCATGGCCATACTGGTTCCATATCGGATTCTTGCCAGCGGTAAAGGACGTGTAACGCGGCGCGCCCGAGCCGGTGCTGCCGCCCCACAGGCCGGCAGTGACAGTGCCACCCGTATAGGTCGGGTGCGTGTCATCGGACTGGATGTAGTCATAGCTGCTGCTTGCGGACACGAAGTGCGTATTGGAGTCACGGATCGTCGAACGCAGTGCCGTGGTGATGCGGTTCACGTAGTTCGCCTCAGTCTCTCCCGCGACGTAGCGCAATGCCTCCGAGTCGATCTTGCCGTCGCCGTTGCTGTCGTAGTCCGCACCCATATACTGCGCGAACGCGTCGACGCATGCAAAGCCCTTTTGCCGGGCGTAGTCACACATCGCAAAGTTCATCTTGGCAATATATGGCAGGAGCGTGCTTTGCATGTTCACTGTAGCGCCGGTCGACGCGCTTTTGCAGGAGCTTTGCACGTTGTCGGCGGCATAGCCCGGGTAGTGCAGGTTGGAGATGACCTTCAGCTTGGTGCCGGCATAGGCATTGGCGTTAATGTAGTCCATCGCCCTTGCCACATAGGTCTTGCAGTTGTTCAATGCCGTCTCCAGCACACTGGTATCGCAAGTGCCGGTTTGGTTCCTGAACGCCGTGCGCGCCTGCAGACCATCGTTGCCGCACATCTCGAAGGCAACCACGCGGGTCGCGCTGTGCTGCATGTAAGACCGCTCGGCCACAATCTTGTTGTTGTAGACGTCCGAGGCGACCGCGCCGGACTTGGTACGGCGCACTTGCTCCATGTCGGCATTCCACAGCGCTGAAAGATACTCCGACTGCACGACGGGACCCGCATACTTCGCCGCATTGCTGATCGAGCCGTTGTAGCCGGCAAAAATCGAGTCGCCATAGGACACCACGCGGTACTTGGTCGCGGTGCCAGACCGATCGATAGTCCAGGAAGCATTCTGGTTCAGCGTATTGGCCGCCGCTTCCGATCCAATGGCCAGTAGCGCAAGGACAGGCATCATCCTGCGCAACGTGGTGCGCACTTTTTTGTTCATGTTTGTCTCCTATTAGTTGAATTTTTTCTTCATTACCTGAACGTCCGGACCTCACACGTCTCACCGCTGTCGATTAGCTGAACGAACAAGTGGTACTGATGAGTTCCACGATCGAATATAAATGAACGAAATTTACGCACCATCAGGCTTCCCTATGTCGAAGCAGGCTGGGTGATATTGATCAATTGACTTTGCAGACCAGGGTGTCGCAAAGAGTGACGCGGTTGAGCTGACACCGACGACAGATGCCTGCACTGCGCTAGATCACGACGGCACAACGGCAGGACGGAAACATGCGCCGTGCCATTGACATTTATGAAGGAGAGGTGATCGACGCTGAGGCATTCAGGGCCTTGGTCCGGGCCGCGGTGACAGAGAACCAACGGTCCGCCGCCTCGAAGTCGACTGGAAAAAGAACCTGCGGGCATGGTGTCCAACGTGGCACTGAATGACCGACGTTGTTAAGGCTGGCCGTCCTACTGAGACAGGTTCTAGGTGAGGCGTAACACCGAGGAAAATAGATGCTTAGCCGATGCTAACGCTTCAGCCAGTCATGTACTGGCCGTTGTTGATCGTGCTATCACCCTGATGGATGCTTCTTATCGCACCTCGAAATCCTGCGAAACTAGTTCTTGGCCTTCAATGCTGATACTGATGCGCCACACACCAGCAACCATCTCAAAGGGATGGTCAAATCCATAGCCTTCGCAGCCTTCAATGCGGCTAGAGTGTGCACGCCCGCGCCGGAGCGCACTAAACGACGTGCTTACTGAACCATCCGGGCGAGTGAGTTTAGGGTGCACAACCGTCTTGCGAAGATCAAAAGGTGTGTTCGGTTCTAACCCGTCAACGACATAGCAGACGCCAAAGCGCGTACCCATGGAGAGCGGAATTTGTGTGGTTTGTTTGGAAATCCGTACTTCCGAGGGACGTCTGGAGAGACCGGTTGGCGTTTTCGGATCCAGGCGAATCTCGTCTTTCCCTGTCGTGAAGATCCCGTAATCCGTTAACTGCGCACGTAATTGGGCTGGGGCAAGTGTAGAACATGCACTGAAAAAGGCCGCGGCAAACATAGCAACACAGATCGTCCGTACTGCACGCATGGGAATCACCATTCAGAAAAAAGGCTCCCCCGTTCCGATTTCATGGATGTTAGTCGCCAACGTGTCTGGGGAGGGCGGGCTTAGAGCGATAACGTCGATATGCTGCCATATAAAGCGCTCCATGCTGATGCTTGGCTCGTGGGGATAACAAGTTGCACAGGGATTCTCTTGCAATGCTCGCTTCTCGCCCCCACAACGCGGAGCACGAAAGAGAAAACGAAATGGCGGGAAAACGGTGCATGGCGGAGAGGACGACTTCATTAACCTATTACTTAAACCACCAATGTCCTCGGGCCTTTTGATACTTCCGATACTTCGGATATTTTCCAGACAATGCCTGATGACGTGTACCGAAAATGCGGCGACGTCAGGTGTTTCTACACGCCATCCCCAAGGCCGTATTTGCGGATCTTGTCGTGCAGCGTCGTCTTGGCGACCGACAGCGCCTCCGCTGTGCGGGCGAGGGAACCGTGTCGACGCAAAGCGTCGGCGATCAGGGCGCGCTCGAAGGCTTCTACCGTCTCATTCAGCGGGCGAGGGGTATCGGCACTCGCTTGTCCGAAAGGCGGCGAGCCGACCTCAATGCCGAGTACGCAACGATCGGCGACGTTGCGCAGCTCGCGCACGTTGCCCGGCCATCCATAGCCAACAAGCTGCTGGATGCGGCCGGGCGTGGTTGGCGGCACCGGGCGTTCGTGTCGGGCTGCCGCCTGCAGCAGGAAGTGTTCGAAGAGCAGCGGGATGTCCTCGCGCCGCTCGCGCAGCGCCGGCAGCGGCAGGGTGGCGACGGACAAGCGGTAATACAGATCGGCACGGAAGCGGCCTTGGTCGGACAGTACCGACAGGTCCTCCTTGGTTGCGGCAATGACGCGACAGTCGATAGGAATCGATATGTTCGAACCAAGCCGTTCCAGCGTTCGTTCCTGCAGCACGCGCAGCAGCTTGATTTGCATTGACACCGGCATGGTTTCGATTTCATCGAGGAAGAGCGTGCCGCCGTTGGCATATTCGATCTTGCCGATGCGCCGCTTTCCGGCGCCGGTGTAGGCACCGGCCTCGTGGCCGAAGATTTCGCTCTCGAACAGGCTTTCCGGCAAGCCGCCGCAGTTGATGGCGACGAAGTTGCCGTTGCGGCGCGGGCTCGCATCGTGCAGGCAACGGGCGACGAGTTCCTTGCCGGTGCCGGTCTCGCCCTGGATCAGAATGTCGGCGGCGCTGCTTGCCAGCGCTCCGATCAGGCCGCGCACGCGCATCATGCCGGGGGAATTGCCGATCAGGCGGGCTTCGAGCAAGTCGCGCTGGTCGAGCTGACGGCGCAAGGCGCGCACTTCGAGGATCAGCCGGCGCTTCTCCAGCGCACGGCGGGCGACCTCGACGAGTTGTTCCGGTGCAAAGGGTTTCTGCAGGAAATCATAGGCGCCGTCCTTCATCGCCTGCACGGCCATCGACACATCGCCGTGCCCGGTGATCAGCACGACCGGCAGCTCCGGGTCAAGGGCATGCAGGTCGCGCTGCAGGCTCAGGCCATCTTTCCCGGGCAAGCGGATGTCGCTGATCACGATGCCGGGAAAGTCGGCGCTCAGGCGACGGCGTCCCTGTTCGGCACTGGTTGCGCATTCGGCAGTAAGGCCGTCGAGTTGCAGCGCCTGTTCGCATCCGAGCGCGACATCGGGATCGTCTTCGATGATCAGTATCTTCAGGTTGTCATTCATGGTGTGGCGCGAGGGGGAGTTCGAGGGTGAAGACGGCACCGCCGTCGGGATGGTTGGCGCCGTGCAGGTTGCCGCCGAAGTCGCGGATGATGCCGGCAGAAATCGCCAGCCCGAGGCCTAATCCTTCGCCGGCGGGCTTGGTGGTGAAGAAGGGTTCGAACAGGCGTGATTGCGCATCGTCGCTCAGGCCGGGGCCGTGATCGCGCACATGCAGGCGAACCATGTCGCCGGCGCGCTCCCAAGCCAGTTCGAGCTGGGGGCGGGACTGGCCTGCCATCGCATCAAGGCCGTTGCCGATCAGGTTCACCAGCACCTGCTCCAGCCGGTTGGCATCGCACAGCGCAAATGGTTCGTCGGCCGGACAGCTCCGCTCCACGACCGCGCCGGCACGGCGAATGCGGGCTTCAAGCAGGGCCAGTGCATTGTCGAGGGCATGGCAGAGGGCGACCGGTGCCGGCGGACCGCTGGATTTGCGGGCGAAGTTGCGCAGCTGGCTGGTGATGCTGCCCATGCGATCCACCAGGCCGGCGATGCGGGCGAGGTTGGTACGCGTCGTAGCGACATCGCCGCGCTCCAGGAAGCGCTCGGCATTGGCCGACAGGGTGCGCAGGGCGGCCAGCGGCTGGTTCAACTCATGCGCGATGCCGGTCGACAATTGACCGATGACCGCCAGCTTGCCGGCTTGAACCAACTCATCCTGTGCAGCACGCAGGGTGCGTTCGGCGCGGATGCGCTCGCCGATCTCGTCCTGCAATTGCTGGTTGGCGGCCGAGAGGTCTGCGGTGCGTTCCACGACCTTGCGCTCCAGCTCGTCGTTCGCCCGCTGCAAGGCTTCGCGGGCGGCCAGCCGGTCGCGCAGGTGGCGGCGCCGTTCGTTGAGAATGACGCCCAGCAAGCACATGCAGGCGGCGCCAATGGCGGCCAGCGCGGCACGGCTCTGCGCGAGATCGTCGACCTGCTCGAGGTGGGACAGTACGGTCAAGGTCCACGGCGTTCCCGGCAGGCTGCGCGACTGTTCAAGAAAACGTCCTGCGACCGGGTACACCGACACGGTTTCCGGTGCACCGGCGGTGATGCGCACCAGGCGGACACCGTGGTCGATCTCGGCCATGGGCCTGATACCAAGGGGCTGCAGCGCACGCCGGTTGTACTGCTGGGTGAAGTCGAAGGCGGCGTGGGTGCTTTTGTCGAGCGGCCTGAGTGTGGTGAACTTCCAGCTGGCGACTGAGGACAGGATGACGACACCGTTCTCGTCGGCGACCAATACGGGGGCTTCGACCGTCGCCCACGATTTTTCCAGCTGTTCGAGGCTTACCTTTGCGACCGCGACGCCGAGCGTCCCCGCGTCGTTCGTCAGTGCCGAGGCGAGATAGTAGCCGGGCTCGCTGCGTGTCGTGCCTATGCCAAAAAAACGTCCGTTGCCGCTTGCCAGGGCGTCACGGAAATAAGGGCGGAAGGACAGGTTCTCCCCGAGGAAACTGTCCGGTCGCCGCCAGTTACTGGTGGCAAGAACCCGGCCGCGGGTGTCCATGACGTAGAGCGACAGTGTGCCGGCCCGTTCATTGAGCTTTTCGAGATAGTTATTGACATGCGCAGCGGCGCCGTCGCCTCCCGTTCCGGCAAGCAGATCGAGCACTGCCGGCTCCAGGCTCAGTGTCCCGGGCAGGAAGGCGTACTTGCCGATCTCGCGCTCGAGGCTGTTGGCGTAGAGCTCAAGCCGGTGCAGGCCGGTTGTCTGCAAGTCGGCTGTGCCCACGCGCTGTGCGATCCGGTAGGAAAAAAAACCGCTCAATGCAACCAGCAGCAGGCAGACAAGGAGCAGTTGTAGGGTACGAAGTCGGGGCATTGGAAAGCGGTGAAACCGGAATACCCTATATTACTGCGCCCAGCGCGGCAAGTTGCTGGCAATCAGGGCGATCACCATGCAGGACAAGGTTTTGCAAATAAAACCACGGCCGGAGGTGGACACCAGCTTGCCGGGCACCATGACCAGACTGATACGCGACAGGATGGGACCATGGCTGGCGAAGCGATAGTGGCGCATTTGATCATGCCAGGAAGGCAAAATGCCCGGCGCAATGCGCCGGGCAGGGCTACGCAACATGTTCGCCATCCGGAGGCGACGAAACAGTGTTACTCAGGCCGCTTGTGCGAGTGCCTCTTCTTCGGCGACCGGCAGGGCTTCCTCCGATTCGGCCAGGGTTGGGTCGACCGGCTCGATGGCGTTTTCCCACTTGGCGATGACGGCGGTGGCAATCGCGTTGCCGAGCACGTTGGTGACGGTGCGCCCCATGTCAAGGAAGTGGTCGATGCCGAGAATGAGCAGCAGGCCGGCTTCCGGCAGGCCGAACATCGGCAGCACGGCCGCGACGACGACCAGCGAAGCGCGCGGCACGCCGGCGATACCCTTTGACGAAACCATCAGCACCAGCAGCATGGTGATCTGGGCGGTCAGACTCATCGGGATGTCGTAGGCTTGGGCGATGAACAGCGCGAGGAAGGTCGTGTACATCATCGACCCGTCGAGGTTGAAGGAGTAGCCGAGCGGTAGGACGAAGCCGGTGACGCGGTTCTTGATGCCGAACTTCTCCAGCTGTTCCATCAGCTTGGGATAGACCGATTCGCTGCTCGCCGTCGAGAAACCGACCAGCATCGGGCCGCGCACCAGCTTGAGCAGGCGGAACACATCCTTGCCGAGGACCACGTAGCCGGCGACGATCAGAACGGTCCACAGGACGGCCAGCGCAATGTAGAAGCTGAGCATGAACTTGCCGAAGACGAGCAGCATGCCCAGGCCCTGCGTGGTGATGGCACCGGCGACCGCGCCGAAGACGCCGACCGGCGCAAAGCGCATCACGTAATCAGTCACCTTGAGCATCACATGCACGATCTCGTCCATGGTGTTCACCAGCGAGCGGGCAGTCTGGTTATGCAGATGGCCCAGCGCGAGGCCGAAGAAAACGGCGAAGACCAGGATCTGCAGCACCTCGTTGCTCGCCATCGCCTCGACAATGCTCTTCGGGAAGACGTGGGTGATGAAGTCCTTCAGGTTCAGCGCGCTGGTCTTCAGGTTCAGGCCGGCTGCGGACTCCGGCAGCGGCACATTGAGTGCGGTACCAGGTTGCAGCAGGTTGGCGAGAAGCAGGCCGATGAACAGCGAGATGAACGACGCGGCAACGAACCAGCCCATCGCTTTTGCACCGATGCGACCGACCGCCTTCGAATCGCCCATGTTGGCCAGTCCGGCGACCAGCGTTGCGAAGATAAGCGGAGCGATGATCATTTTGATCATTCGCAGGAAGATGTCGGTCAAGATGCCGAAATAGCCGGCAATTTCCTTGGCGGCGGCGGGGGTGGGAGCCATCGCGTTGCAGGTATAGCCGACGATGACGCCGAGGACCATGGCGATGCCAATCCAGGTGGTCAGGCGATTCATTTTCATGCGCGTTTCCTTGGAGTGCAGGGTGGAGGAACGCCCGGATCGGGCGCGGTAAATAGCTATCGCTACGGCAATACATCGCACAGGGCATGCCAGACTTACTCAGTTGCTAACCCGTTGTTTTCTCAAGATAAAGTATTCGTCGAAGATGCGGCTCGTTCGCATATCCGGATATTGCGATGAGTGAGCGTTCGGAAAACCGAACGGGGCTGGCTAGATTGGGGCTCGACATCCGGCCACACTGCTGATGTGGCGTGGCGGGCGACGAAATCGACGGCCGACATGCTGACTATCGGGAACTATCGGGAGCCGCTTCAAATGTCAGGGCCTCTCGGTTACCTGCCATTGAACGTAAAGAGACGAAAAGCCGGCAGAGAACCGAACGTAGCGGGCATCCACATTTTGTAACCGGCAGAAATGCGAAATGAAGGTGTCCGTTGGTACAGCTTTATGAGAGGCGTGGAGGGACCAGAGGCGGACATGGGTGTCTCCGGCGACTGGCGTCCAAAGCCGGGAGTGCGAGACATCAGGGCTTACGTGAGCGTGTTTCTGTACGCCGACACTTGCCGGTCAAATTGCGCTCGCATCACATGCGCTAGCCCTGAACTCGGAGCGCGTCGATTACCAGCGTCAATGCCCGCGACGATTGCCGACGGCTCGGATAATAGGCGTGCAGCCCAGGAAATGCTGCGCAGCACGTCTCCATCACGCTTAAAAGGCGTCCATCTTGCACATGAGACCCAGCCATGTCTTCGGGAACAAAGGCGAGGCCGCAGCCGCTGAGCGCGGCGTTAAGCATCTGGTATGCGCTACTGAAGGTGACTTGGCCGCTCACGCGGAGCTCCAGGTCACGGTCTCCATCTCGAAGCTCCCACGCATAGATGCCGCCCCCGGAAAGCCGAAGTGTGATGCAGTTGTGCTTCAAGAGATCCTTGGGTGATTTCGGCACCGGGTGTCGCTCGAAATACGCGGGCGAGCCGACGATCATCATGGGGACGTCGGGCGTCAGTCGTACAGCAATCATGTCCTTTTCGACTTGATCCCCATAGCGGACGCCGATGTCGAAGCGTTCGGCAGCGATGTCGACCAGCCGGTATTCAGACTTGATCTCCACGCGCAGATCCGGGTACTGCGGCAGTATCTTCGCAAGACGGGGCCACAAAATGGCGTCAATCACATGGTCGATGGCAGTGATGCGAATGGTTCCGCTTACCTTGTCGCCCAGTTCGCTCACGGCGGCAATTTCGGCTTCAATCTCGTCCAGGCGCGGGGCCACGGTCTCGATTAATCGCTCGCCGGCGTCAGTCGGAGAGACGCTGCGCGTCGTTCTTGTTAAGAGACGTACACCGAGCCGTGTTTCGAGATCGCGCACGATGTGGCTGAGCGCCGACTGCGACATACCGAGTCTTGCAGCCGCGCGCGTGAAGCTGCGCTCTTTTGCTACTGCCAAAAACACCAGGACGGCATCAATATTGTCGCGCAGCATCGAAGGAACGCAGAGATCGGTGAACTACGCAAATTCTACCAGTCGAATTGATTCATGAAGATCCGGGTGGTAATGCCCATGGGTATTCATGCGCCCCATTCATAAGGGCATGCAATTTTCAATAGTCTCTTGACGACCGCAAACCGATACCATTCTTGGCAACTGAGCACGACTCGCAAGATCTTCTTGCATTACGTGCGCGATATGCGGCCAATCCTGAGCAAAGCCCTTATAGAAACGATATGACGATGTCGGCTACCGATCTTCCCTTTTCCGAGCGGCACACCTGGAGTGCTGTCGGCTCAATGTCCATGTGCGTAGCAATGCTGATCGCATCGGAATTCATGCCGGTCAGTCTGCTGACACCGATCTCTGCCGATCTTCATGCAACCGAGGGGATGGCGGGACAGGCAATTTCGATTTCGGGTCTTTTTGCCGTGGCCACCAGCTTGCTTATTCCAACCTTTGCCAGCCGCTTCAACCGACGCTCCGTGCTGATGGCGTTAACCGGGGTGATGCTGGCGTCATTACTCCTGATTGCCGAGGCACCGAACTTTGGCGTCTTGATGGCCGCCCGCGCTCTTCTGGGTATCACGGTTGGCGGATTCTGGGCACTTGCCACGGCAACGATCATGCGCCTTGTTCCGAGGAAGGCCGTACCCAAGGCATTGGGCGTCATGTATATGGGCAACGCGATGGCAACCGCCTTTGCCGCCCCGATCGGCAGCTACCTGGGCGGCATGATTGGCTGGCGCGGCGTATTTTGGGTCCTGGTCCCTCTTGTGGTGCTCAACCTGGTCTGGCAATGGGCCAGCCTGCCTTTCATTCCGCCGCAAGCAGCGAATTCCGTCAGCAAAGTTGTCGGCCTGTTGAAACGTCGCAATGTCGCCTTCGGCATGCTGGGAGTCATGCTTACCTTTGCAGGAGCATTTGCGACATTTACCTATCTGCGACCTTTCCTCGAAGCCTATACCGGCGTCACTGTGCCCCAGCTCTCCCTGTTGCTCCTGGGCTTGGGCGTTGCGGGATTCGTCGGCACGTATGGAGCGAGTACGCTGCTCGGGCGACATCTTTACCCGATGCTGAAATGGCTGCCTATGGCACTGGGAGCGGTCACTGTCGTCATGCTGTCCGTCGGCCATGCGCTATGGCCGGTGGGGCTGGCAATGATCGCCTGGGGCGCCATTAATTCGGCCATTCCAGTGGCGTGGTCCACCTGGCTGAGCGAAGGCATCCGCGATGAGCCGGAAAGCGGCGGCGGTTTGATCGTCGCAGCCATCCAGCTCGCCATCATGCTGGGCGCTGCATTCGGCGGCTTGCTCCTGGACCATATATCGATCGCCGCAACATTCCTCGGCGGATCAGTTCTGCTGGTACTGGCGTCGCTCACTGTCGGGAATGGCGAACGCCTCAAAGGACAAGGTTCTTGTTAATAGCGCGCTGCTTACCAAGGAGGTGATCGATCATGAAACAACGAACTGTTTCGCAACACAGGCTGGCAATGGGATTTTGCATTGCCGCGGCCTTGGGTTGTATCCATGGCAGCAGTGCTGCCGACAGCGCGTCAGCAAAGGGGAGCTCCGCCCAGAAGGAACAAACCGTGAAGATTCGCATGACAGCAGGTGGTACGGCAATCACCGCAACCTTGTTCGACAACCCGACGTCCAGGGACTTCGCATCCTTGCTCCCGTTGGCATTGACATTAAAAGACTATGCCTCGACTGAAAAGGTCAGCGACCTGCCAAGGAAACTGAATACAGAGGATGCGCCTCCTGGAGCCGATCCTTCCGCCGGAGACATCGCCTACTACGCTCCGTGGGGAAATCTGGCCTTGTACTACAGGGACTTTGCATATTCTCAGGGGCTCATCAAGCTGGGGAAAATCACGTCCAGCCTCGACGCGTTGAATCGCTCCGGGCAGCTGAACGTAACAATCGAACTTGTTTCAGGCAATTCTCCTTGATTGACGAGCACGAAAAAGATAACGCTCAAGGACAACGCACAACCTACAGTGATTGCACAAAAGGACGGATGGAGTGCACCCATGCAAAGCAGTGACCAACAAGTGCTTGACGCGTTACGCAGGTGGGCCGGCGACGGGTACCGTTTTTCCCTGGTTACTGTCGCCAAGACCTGGGGTTCGGCTCCGCGGCAAGCAGGCGCCTGGATGGCCTTGCGTGAAGACGGCCAGGTACAAGGTTCTGTGTCAGGTGGGTGCATCGAGGCGGATCTGGTAGAACGTGCGCGAGATGGCAAGTTCATGTCTACAACACCGTTTCTCGTGAAATACGGTATTTCGCAAGACGAGGCTTACCGCTTCGGGCTACCGTGCGGCGGCACGATGGAGCTGGTCGTTGAATCCAGTCCGGACCTTGGCGTTCTGAATGACCTGTCGGCCATGATTGAGCACGGCCAGCTGGCGAAGCGAACGATCACCATAGGACGAACCATCACCACCGTTGCATTGGGTTCGGCCGGGGACACGGTAAGCTGGGATGGCCGCGTGCTTACCACCGTACACGGTCCCGCCTGGCGGCTTCTCATCATCGGCGCGGGACAAATCTCGACCTACCTTGCACAGATGGCACCGGCACTCGGCTATCAGGTCATCGTGTGCGATCCGCGCAGCGAATACACCGAGCAATGGAACCTACCTGGTACAACTCTGTTGACCTGCATGCCAGACGATGCCGTCATCGAGCTGAATCTCGACCCGCGCAGTGCCGTCGTGGCGCTGACGCATGACCCGAAACTGGACGACATGGTCCTGCTGGAAGCGTTGAAATCGCCAGCCTTTTATGTCGGCGCGCTCGGTTCGACGATCAATAGTGCGCGGCGGCGCGAAAGGCTTGTGCAGTATTTCGACCTGACGCAGGAGGAAGTTGACCGGCTGCATGGCCCGGTAGGCCTTCCGATCGGAAGCCGCACGCCGCCCGAAATAGCCATTGCCGTCCTCGCGCAGATGACGGCGGTGAGGAACGGTGTATGGGGCACTGGCAGGTTAGCGACCATGCGCCCAGCGAGCCAGCGTCATGGCTTAGAAATACCGGCCACACTGCAGGCCGGCACATAACAGGAGCAACAAATGAAGGTACTTCCATTCGCTGCACTCCCGCTTCTCTTGCTCGCCTGCACGGGAGTTCACGCAAGCGATGCCGCCATGACGGGGGCCTCGATTTCCGGCGGCGAGCAACGCAAGACGGCGCAGATCATCACGCGTGCCGGCTCTCAACCGTCATCCAAGGGGCCGGCCGAAATCTTTACCGGCAACGTCCATATCGACCCGCTGTTCCCGACAAAGGACTCTGCCCCGGCTTCCGGGGCGCGCGTGACATTTGAACCGGGGGCCAGATCCGCATGGCACAGGCATCCCGCCGGCCAGCATCTGATCGTTACCGACGGCATCGGCTGGACACAGGAATGGGGAGGGGCGGTTGCAGAAATCCGTGCAGGCGACGTTGTCTGGTGCCCGCCGGGAGTCAGACACTGGCACGGGGCATCCCCTTCCACATCCATGACACATATCGCCATCACCGGAACCGTCAACGGCCAGAATGTGGAATGGCTGGAGAAGGTCACCGACGATCAATACCGCAAATAAGGATTGTCAGGCATGAATAGCAAACCGATTCACGTAGCGGCACTCGCTCTTGTCTCCTCAGTCTCGATAATGACGGCGTTGGCGCATGCGCAGCAGCCGCGACCGGCACAAGGAGGAAAGGCGATCGCAGCAGTTGGCGACGTCCGGACAGTTGCCCCGGCGCTCGAGAAATACGCGCAGGACCGCCTTTTCGGGGATGTATGGAAGCGCCCGGATTTATCGCCACGCGACCGCAGTGTGGTGACGCTGGCGGCGCTGATTGCACGCAACCAGATGGCCGAGATGCAGCACCACCTCAACCTGGCGCTCGATCACGGCGTCAAGCCCGCCGAGATCTCAGAGATCATTACGCATCTCGCCTTCTACTCCGGCTGGGGTAATGCGATGGCGGCCGTTGGCGCGGCAAAAGAGGTTTTCGCGCAGCGCAAGGTCAATGCAAACCAGCTTCCTCCCGCTGCGGAAAAACTTCTTCCGCTTGACGAATCGGCCGAAGCGCAACGCGCGGCACGTGTCGAACAAGACTACGGAGCAGTGGCTCCGGGCGTCGTACAGTACACCACCGAGATCCTGTTCCGTGACCTGTGGCTGCGTCCCGCGCTCGCGCCCCGGGACCGCAGCCTGGTGACCGTCAGCGCGCTGATTGCCGCGGGGCAGGTGGCCCAGATGCCTTATCACCTTAACAGGGCAATGGATAACGGCCTGACAAAAGCACAAGCCTCTGAAGCGTTGACGCACCTGGCGTTTTACGCGGGATGGCCAAATGTCTTCTCGGCCTTGCCGGTCGCAAAAAGCGTCTTTGAAAAACGTCCCAGCTAGTTCTGTTAGTAAATAAATCCCCAGGAGTCCTTATGCCAACGCTCAATATCAACGGCAAACCGGTCAGTCTCGACGTCCCGCCTGACATGCCCCTGCTATGGGCACTGCGCGACGTCGCCGGCATGACCGGGACCAAGTTTGGGTGCGGCGCGGCTTTGTGTGGTGCCTGTACCGTCCACGTCGATGGCAAGGCGACGCCTTCCTGCGTCACACCGGTCTCCTCAGTCGTCGGCAAGGACATCGTGACTATCGAGGCCATCGGTCAGGACCCGGTGGGGCGGCGCGTGCAGGACGCGTGGCAACAGATCGACGTGGTGCAGTGCGGCTACTGCCAGTCCGGGCAGATCATGGCTGCGACGGCACTGCTGAAGTCCAATCCCCAGCCAAGTGATAGCGACATTGATTCTGCAATGGCCGGCAATATTTGCCGCTGTGGCACGTACTCACGCATTCGTGCTGCGATCAAAATCGCGGGGGCTGCACCGCAGAAGGAGGCATGAAATGAGGCATCCTGGACTAGGGAAAGATACGTCTCCCATCGAGCCCGCCGCGGCCCTTGAATCGCCATCACGTCGATCGTTTCTGGGAGCAGGAGCGGCGTTGGGAGGCTCTCTGCTGATCGGCTTCTACCTGCCGAGTCGCGCCGAAGAAAGGAGCCGCAACGAGCGCCCTTCGGAAAGTGCGGCAGGACGGGCATCGACTGAAGCGTCGCAGCAGACGCCGGGCCTCGCGCACAATGCTTTCATCCGCATCGACAAATCCGGTCTGGTCACGCTCGTCGTCCATAAGGTGGAGATGGGACAAGGCACATTCACCTCCATGCCGATGCTGCTTGCCGAGGAACTCGAAGTGGATCTCGCCAAGGTGCAGCTGGAACAGGCACCGGCAAACAACAAGCTGTATGCCGACCCGCTCCTGGGAGGCCAGGTCACAGGAGGCTCGACCTCGGTACGAGGCGCATGGGAACCGCTGCGCCAAGCGGGCGCGAAGGCGCGCACAGTCCTCGTGTCCGCAGCGGCCCAGCACTGGAAAGTCGAACCCTCCACCTGCACCGCGCGACTGGGCGTGGTGACACATGTTCCGACGGGGCAAACATTGCACTATGGTGAACTGGTTGACGCCGCGGCGGCAATGCCGATGCCGGAGGAAGTGACACTCAAGCCCGTGTCCGAATTCCGGCTGATTGGCAAGCCGGTACGGCGGCTCGATTCGGCGGACAAGGTAACCGGCCGCGCGAAGTTCGGTATTGATGCAAGTCTGCCCGGCATGCTGGTCGCCACGGTGGGGCACAGCCCCGTGCCAGGCGGGCGCATCAATGCCGTGGACGAGGCGAAGGCGAAGTCGGTCCCTGGCGTGCGGCGCATCCTGAAGCTTGATAACGCGGTAGCCGTGGTTTGCGACCACATGTGGGCCGCGCACCAGGGGCTGCAGGCACTGGCACCTTCCTGGAAGGAGGGTAAACATGCGAATGCCAACACCGCGGCGATCGTCAAGGACATGGCAGACAGGGCAGCGAAGTCGCCTGGCGCGATAGCAAGAAATGATGGCCGCGCGCTTCAGGCAATTGCTGTCTCAAAACGTCGCATCGAAGCAGTATATGAAATGCCTTTCCTCGCCCATGCGACCATGGAGCCGATCAACTGCACCGTCAAGGTGGAAAACGACCGCTGCGATTTCTGGGTTGGTACACAGGTCCCGGCCTCCGTGCAGGGCGAGGCTGCAAAGCTCCTCGGCCTGCCGCCTGAAAAGGTGGCAGTGCATAACCATTACATTGGCGGCGGTTTCGGCCGCCGGCTTGAAGTGGATTTCACGAACGAGGCCGTGCAGTTTGCCCGCCAGATGAAAGGCACGCCCATCAAGTTCATCTGGACGCGGGAGGAAGACATCCAGCACGATATGTACCGCCCTTACTACTACGACCGCGTTTCAGCTGCACTCGACGATAACGGCAGGCCGCTGGCGTGGGTGCACAAGATTACCGGTTCGTCGATCATGTCGCGCTTTGCTCCTGAGTCCATGAAGAACGGCGTGGACACCGATGCGGTCGAGGGAGCGAAGGACGTACCGTACGCGATCCCGAATGTGAGAGTGGAGTTTCTGCGGCACGAGCCACCGATCGCAACCGCGTTCTGGCGTGGCGTAGGGGCGACGCACAATATCTGGGTCGTCGAAAGTTTCATTGATGAGCTGGCCGCGGCGGCGAAGCAGGATCCGGTCGCCTTCCGAAGCGCATTGCTTGACAAGGAGCCGCGCATGCGGCGCGTGCTCGAACTTGCTGCTGCAAAGGCGGACTGGGGCAAGCCAATGTCGGGAGCGAACGGTGTGCGGATCGGACGTGGGGTGTCGGTGCAGTTTGCGTTCGGCAGCTATATGGCGCAAGTGGCGGAAGTTTCGGTTGATGCGGAGGGGCAAGTGCGGGTACAGCGGATTGTGTGCGCCGTGGACTGCGGTCAGGTTGTAAATCCCGACACCGTCGTGGCGCAAATCGAGAGTGGAATTGTCTTCGGCCTCTCCGCAGGGCTCTGGGGGGAGATCACGCTCGTCAAGGGGCGCGTGCAGCAGACCAACTTTGGCGACTATCGCGTCATGCGCATCAATGAAGCGCCGCGCGTGGAGGTCCATATCATTCCAAGCGGCGACAAGCCCGGCGGCATTGGCGAACCCGGCACGTCGGCTGTGACGCCGGCGTTGACCAACGCAATTTTCGCCGCTACTGGCAAGCGCTTGCGCAAGCTCCCTGTCGGCGAGCAGCTGAAGAAGGCCTGACGAGTGTCAATACTGGCCTCGCGCGGTTGCGCATGGACTGATCAAGGGAAATGGCGAGGCCGACGGCAGGGGCAAGCATTTCGAATGTCTGGCCGTCCGGTTTGGGCCGGGTGCACCGTTTCTCGAGCTGGATGCATAGGTCTGTGACTTCGCTCGAAGCGGTTGTCGTACTGAGCGGTAATTCCAGCCGGGTATGGACGTGCATAGAAGGCGCGATCGCTGTTACGCGGTCGCTGTACGGTTCGAGGCGTGATGACACGAATCCCGCTTTGCATCTGGCACGTTCTGGCGCTCCCCGGCTACCCTTCCGGAGTACATAACAGGCCCTAGCAACAGGCTCTAGCCGTCTCTACGCATTCAAAAGCTCACGAGATAAGCCATCCCTTGGGAATTGTTCTTGCCTGGCATTGGGGTTTTGAGCTTTCTCCAGCTCCCGGCAAAGAAGCAGAACTTTCTTTTGACCGATACATCGGATTACCGTGCCATGCTGTTCGATGGGAGACGACCCTGCACGGCGATCCGTCCACATCCGTCATCATCCGTCATCAATATCCAGAAGGAGGTGCCATGCAGCCAGACCCATTCCACGACGTGAGCCGTTATTCCCGCCGCAAATTATTGCAGTGGTGTGGCGCGACGGCATTGTACGGATTGGCCGGTGGCGCGTTGTCGGCAAAAAGCGGTCCGGTGCGTCCAATCGATGTGCCGTATGTACCAACGCCGCAAAATGTCGTCGATAAGATGCTGCAAATGGCCAGCGTCAAAAAAAACGACTTGCTCTATGACCTGGGCTGTGGAGATGGCCGCCTCGTCGTGACGGCAGCACAGCGATACGGTGCACGAGGTGTCGGCATCGATCTCGATCCGGAGCGCGTGGAAGAGGCAAGGCAGAATGCCAGGCGCGCCAAGGTATCGGACCGTACGACGTTCAAGGTCGCTGATCTGTTCGAGACAGACTTCTCCGATGCTACGGTTGTCACACTGTATTTGCTAAACAGCGTCAATCGCAAACTACGCCCGCAGCTATGGCGCCAGCTGAAAGTCGGCACCAGGATTGTGTCGCATGCATTCGATATGGGTGACGAATGGCCACCGGAAAAGACCGAAGTTGTCGATGGCAGCACCATCTATTTTTGGACGCTCAAGGAAGAACACAAGCGAGCGGTCTCGTAGTCGCGCATTGGCGTGATAGTGACTGCAGGGCACGTTGCTGCCCGCGCCGTATGGTGTAATTTTCGAATGGTGCTGTCGCTTCACGTCGAGCATGCTTCCCGCTGGTCGATCTATTTCCCGGCAAGCTTCTTTTGTGCATCGGTAATGGTCCAAAGGTAGATCTTTCTGCCGTCAATCACCTCGGTTCTATCGGGAGGCCATTCTTCCCCCATGTCCCATACATGCGAGACAACCCGTGTACCCGGCCGAAGCTGGCGCCACAATATGGGCCTCAGCTTGCGATTGACATGCGGCCACAGAAAAAGGGTTACCACTGTGGCGTCCGAGAATTCGCTTGCATACAGGTCTCCGACCATGAACTTCACCTTGTCTTCGACGCCGGCCTTCCTTGCGTTAGCGATGGCATCCGCAATGCGGCGCGGATCCAGATCGATGCCGACCCCGCGCGCTCCGCGCGTTTGCGCTGCCGTTATGACGATTCTCCCGTCGCCGCAGCCAAGATCGTAGAGAAGGTCATGTGGTCCGACGTTCGCAAGCGCCAGCATCCCGTCAACCACGTGATGCGGTGTAGGCTCATAGGGAACATCCAGTTGCCGCACAATGCCAGTCTGCGCAAGCGGCGCGGCGGGTAGCAGGGCGCTGCAGATACCGGCAATCCCGAGCTTCAGTATCCGCCGGCGCCCGTCAATGGATGATGATTTGTCTTGAGCAGTGACCATGCATGTCCCCTTGCTGGCGGCATCCTGCGCGCGGTAGTTGTTCGCTGGTCAGACCGACATCTGGCAGGACATCGATCTCGTATAGAAGCGCAATCGCCGCAAAAGTTTTTGCGCCGTGCGTTATTGCGGATTTTTTCGTTTCGGCTGCGGCATGGGTGCTCAGCGCTGATCCGATGACGAAAGCCTTCTTGCCAGCCCGACCGGTAATAGCAGAACTTGCGTCGAACTCTATGAGCGTATGGATTTGTTCCCCGGCGTTACGCATCAGATGCTGACAGTCGACACGCATGCAAAAAGGGACGCACACGATATGGAGACGGACGGTGATACTCCAGCTCGCCGCGTTCGGCATATAAAGCGTGTCAGCAGGATGGTTCAGAAACTCGAACATGCATGGAGCCTACCGACCTCGATTCTTCTTGAACATTGGCAATAATGTTCTACACTGTAACTGACAGCAGTCATCTCAGGAGGCGATATAGAAGGCACTCGATTGTTGGCACACAGAGGCATGAATCTTCTGCACGTTTAGTGCGGCTTAGTAAGATGCGATTTCTTACTGGTAGTCCCAGATTGAGACGTTGAAGGCGCTGGCGTAATACCTCCGCCTTCAGACACTGGCCCCGTTGGGCCAGTTGTCATTTTTGGGCGCAATAATTTTGGGCGCAATAATGTGCCGGCAGTGCGCGCGCGCCGCTAAGGGGGGCGCAGACTTCTTTTTCATCTCAACCGGCGCGCTTTCTGGCGACGTTCAGAAACATCCAGGTCAACCGTTGTGGCCCGACCCTGGGTGCGCTGCGCACATGTACCCAGTGCGGCGCACATCATCGTCGCTCAATCTACCCCAGTTGGATCTACCCGGAGCTTGCTCAAGGCGTTACGGAATGCACGCGTTTTAAGCAGCGCAATGCAAAGGTCGACCGGCTATGGCGAATGCCAGGAATCTTGTACAGCTTTTGCCGCAGAAACCGTTCGTACCCTTCAGTACCCGAGACTGCAACCTTGATCAGGTAGTCATACTCGCCGGTGAGAAGGTAGGCTTCCATCACTTCCGGCAACTGGGCTAATGCCTCGCCAAAGCGCGCAAAGATCTCATCATCATGCCTGTCGAGGGTAACCTCGATGATGACCGTGTCCGGCAGCCCGAGTGCGCGCTGGTCCAGGAGTGCAACGTACTCGGTGATGAATCCGGCTTCTTCCAATGCCTTTACACGATTCCAGCAAGGTGTCGGGGACAGGTTCACCGCCTCGGCCAGCTTCTGGTTGCTGATGCGGGCATCGCGGCTCAGTGTCCGCAGGATCTTGCGGTCAATCTCATCGAGCTGGCTTTCCTTCACTGCCGACCTTTCTTCATTTTTTAACGCGGGAAGAAATATTATCCATCATCCAAGCCAAGCGCAGAGGATTATTCTCCTAAAGTTCGGATTTGCGCTAAATAAAAGAAGCACATTCCCGCGGCCCAGCAGTAAGATTTTTCGGTGCTCACAAGGCGCAAACAGGCCTACACTCTCCCGCCTTCCCTGAACCGGGGAAGGCGGAGATTTCCTGGATCTGGGGAATCAGGCAGGGGGCGATCGTGTTGCCGAACCCATGATCGAATGCCCAAAAAAGGCAGGGCATGCCGGTCCATGTTTGGCCGTTGCAGTCAATGGTAGAGCTGCCGCGGATCCGCCTGCCGATACCAGTCAACAAACTGTCCTGCAGTCATCGGCGGGCTGATCAAATAGCCTTGGCCCAGGTCGCAGTCGCGCTGGCGCAGCAGGTCAAGCGCATCCTCCGATTCGATGCCTTCGGCGACGACTTCGACGCTGAGCCTTTTCGCAAGTGCGATAACGGTTTCCGCGATGGCGAGCGAGCGCTCGTCGGTATCGATATTGCGGATGAATGACTGGTCCACTTTCAGCTTGTCGATCGGGAATTGCGACAGGTAACTGAGGCTGGAATAACCGGTGCCGAAGTCATCAAGAGAAATACGCAGGCCGAGCTGCTTCAGGCCGGCCAAGGTTTTTGCCGCTTCTTCCACCTGTTTCATCACGGTGCTTTCGGTGACTTCCAGTTCCAGGAATGACGGATCAATCTCCGATGCAGCGACCGCATCTGCAACCTTGCGGGAGAAATCCTGTGCACGGAACTGGATGGGCGAAACGTTGACCGCAACCCTGATGGGCGGCAAGCCCTGGCTGCGCCATGCATGATGCTGGCGGCATGCCTCTTCGATCACCCACTGCCCGAGCTGGTTGATGAGGCCGCTTGCTTCCGCAGCCATGATGAATTCGCCCGGCATCACGACATCGTCATTGCTCTGCCGCCAGCGGATCAATGCTTCGGCGCCGGAAACCTGGCGCGTCTTCGTGTCAATGATGGGCTGGTAGAACAGCTCGAAGTTCTTTTCATGAATGCTTTGACGCAGCTTTTGCTCCAATGTAAATACGCGCTGCGTGTTGGTATTGATTTCCGGTGTGAAGAATTGATAGGTATTGCGTCCGTTGGCCTTGGCGTGGTACATCGCCGCGTCGGCATGCCGGATCAGCACGTCGACCGAAGTGCCATCGGCCGGGTAGACGCTAATGCCGATGCTGGGGGAGGTGCGCAGCTCGAGGTTATTCACATGGTAAGGCTCGGACAGGCGCTCCAGCAGGTGCTTGGCCGCGCGGGCGATGTCCTGTTCCGTCTGCACATTGGTCAGTAGCGCGATGAATTCATCCCCGCCGAGGCGTCCCACGATGTCGCTGCTGCGCACACTGGTTTCCAGGCGGCGTGCCACCTCCTGCAGCATCAGGTCGCCTGTTTCATGGCCGTAGGTATCGTTGATCGGCTTGAAACGGTCCAGGTCGAAGAACAGCACCGCGACTTTGTGCTTGCCGCGCTTTTCTGCCGCAATCAGGTGCCCTCCAAGTTCATACACGAGCGCGCGGTTCGGCAGCCCGGTCAGTGGATCATGCCGCGCAGCATGCAGCACTTGCTGCTCCGCCTTTTTCTGTTCCGTGATGTCGAGCGAGAAAGAGCAAATGCCGAAAGGATCCGTCGTGTTCAGGTAGCTAACCGGGAACTTGATCGTATGGTAAGTGCGCAGTATGCCGTCGCGATGGCGCATATCCTGCTCCAGGTGGATCGGTGCACCGGCTTTCAGCGCTTCGCGGTCGCTGCTGCGGATCTCTGCCGCAATGTCGGGTGCATACAGTTCCGTGATGTTGTGCCCGACCAGCGGGGAAAACGCGGCGCTGGAAATCCGCTCCAGCGCCTTGTTGGCGAGGATCACATTACCTTTCAAGTCGCGGATGGACACGAGCACCGGAGAATTGTCGAGAATGCTTTGCAGTTGGGAACGTTCACGCAAGAGATCGTCCTCGATCTGCTTGCGTACCGTGATGTCGGTGACGAAGCTGACCGCCAAGGGGCCGGACTGCGTTTCGGTCATGCTCAGGCTGGCCTCGATCGGGAACACGGTGCCGTCATGGCGCAGGCCCTTTAATTCCATGCCGAGGCCCATCGGGCGTGGATAGCTTTCTGCAAAGTAGTCCTTGCGTTGCGCGATATGCCGTTTGCGCGAGCTTTCCGGTATCAGGGTTTCGATGGGTTGACCGATGAGGAAATCGCGCGTGTAGCCGAACATGCTTTCCGCAGTCCGGTTGACCAGGCGTATCCGTCCGTCGTCGCCTATCCCGATTACCGCTTGCGTCGCCGACTCGAGCAGCGCGCGCGACGTGTGTTCGCTTTCCTCCAGCGACAGGTACAGTTCGTGTTCCTTCGTACGATCGCGCGTGATCTTCGAAAAGCCCCGTAGCTTGCCGGCCTCGTCCCGTAAGGCTGTCAGGCTGATTTCCGCCCAGAAGCGGCTGCCATCCTTGCGTATGCGCCACTCCTGGCGTGTGACATAGCCTTGTCTTTCAGCTTCCTCGAGCAAGCGTTGCGGGTGGCCGGCAGCACGGTCTTCTTCAGTATAAAAAATCGATATCGGCTGGCCGATGATTTCCTCCGCGGTGTAACCCTTGATGCGTTCTGCGCCCTTGTTCCAGCTTTCGATGCGCCCGCGCGGACTGACAAAGAAGATGGCAAGGTCGCGCGCGCCCTGGATAACGAGGCGGAAGCGCTCCTCGCTGTCGCGCACGGCCTTCTGGGATTCGGCGACCCAGCCGCCGAGGTAGCTGATGCAAAGTCCGATCAGGAGAAAGAGGGCAATCCGGACCCCGTCCGCAGGCGCGAGTCCCCTCAGCGTGAACGCTGGCTCGATGAAAAACACGGTACCCACCAGCGCGCCGAGGATGGTGGCGAAGAGTGCGGGGCGGAAACCGCCATACATGGCGGAAATCGCGACCGGAAGCGTAAAGAGCAGAAGCGGCGCATTCCAGTGCAGGATCGGATGCAGGACGTAGCGCGCGCCGACTGCTGCGAGGACGAGGATAAAGGCCAGCAAGTAAGGATGACGGCGATCTTCCGGGATGAGTTGTCTCAGGCTGGCTAGCGGCATCGAACGGTTCTGGCTGGTTGTTTGTCCTGCACCAATCTCTCCCTTTGGCTGGAAACTGCGGCGTAGGTTCATTTCATCAATGGCATCACGGCTACATTCGTTGCCGCCTGTCGGCACGCGTCGTCATGCGGCTGTTTGCCGGAGGCGCTCCGTACGAAAATCGATGTGGAGATCAATGCGTGTGTCATGCAGAAATGCGACAATTTACGCCCGCGCGAAAAGTCGCCGACGCCGCATGCAGTAATCCCGCCGTCATTTTTCTCGATGTTGCTTTTCTTTTAATTCATCTATCGTCAGGTTTTATCCGGTGCATACAGACAAGCTTTCTCAATGGATCCACGACCATGTCTTCGATGAGGGCAGCCAGGCTGCGGAGCGCAGCACGCGCCTCGTGATGTGGATTACCCTTGCCACGATGGCCGTCGAGATCACTGCAGGCTGGTGGTTCAACTCGATGGCGCTGCTCGCGGATGGCTGGCATATGAGTTCGCATGCGCTGGCAATCGGCCTGAGCGCATTTGCCTACTCCGCGGCCCGGCGGTATGCGCGTGATCCGCGTTTTGCATTCGGTACATGGAAGATCGAAGTACTGGCCGGGTACACGAGCGCGGTTTTCCTTATTGGCATTGCCGCCCTGATGGTGGTCGGTTCCGTCGAGCGCCTGCTGTCGCCGCAACCCATTCATTATCAGGAAGCCATGATCGTTGCCGCGATTGGGTTGATGGTGAATGTCGTATGTGCGTTCATCCTCGGTGGCGCGCATGACCATCATCACGGGCATGGGCACCATCACCATCATGGCGACGACAGGCACCATGATGACCATCATGACCATCATGGCCATCATCACGACCTGAACCTGCGGTCTGCCTACATCCATGTGATTACCGATGCCGCAACATCCTTGCTCGCGATCGTCGCGCTGGCCGGCGGCTGGCTCTATGGCTGGGCGTGGCTGGACCCCGCCATGGGCATTGTCGGTGCGGTACTGGTAGCTGTTTGGGCGAAGAACCTGATTACCGATACCGGCAAAGTGCTGCTCGACCGCGAAATGGATCATCCCGTTGTCGAAGAAATTCGCGAGGTGGTGGAAACCGGGCCGGACAAGGGCGACACCCGCATCGTCGACCTGCATGTCTGGCGGG
This sequence comes from Noviherbaspirillum sp., assembly GCA_035654275.1. GTDB lineage: Bacteria > Pseudomonadota > Gammaproteobacteria > Burkholderiales > Burkholderiaceae_D > Noviherbaspirillum. The sequence goes on along the minus strand of DASRXG010000061.1, from coordinate 102,517 downwards.
TGGGAAAGCAAGCCTATTCCTGTGCGATCAGCGTGGCCACCCATGACAAGACGCTGACGCCGGACCTGCTGCGCGAGCGCCTTGCCGTGCATGAGGAAATCGTCCATGCGACGATCGAAATCAACCACTGCGTTTGATACACCAAGCTTGCCTGCGCCTTACCGGAAGACGAAGCGAAGATAAGAGAAGGAGATCGCATGTCAAGGATGCCGACACTATTCATATCGCATGGATCGCCGATGCTGGCCATCGAAGACACACCGGCCCGCGTTTTCCTGCAGGGTCTGGGCGAGACGCTGCCCCGGCCGCGTGCGATCATCGTTTTCTCCGCGCACTGGGAGTCGATCGGCGGGCCTGCAGTCAGCCTGGCAACGCAGCCGGAAACCATCCATGATTTCGGCGGCTTCCCGGACGCCCTGTATGCGATCCAGTATCCGGCCACCGGTGCGCCAGCAGTGGCGATGCAGGCGGCAAGCCTGTTGGAGCAAGCCGGCTATACGGTGAGACGCAGCGACACGCGCGGGCTGGACCATGGCGCATGGGTGCCGCTGCGGCTGATGTATCCGGCTGCCGACGTTCCCGTCACGCAGATTTCCCTGCTACGCGACGCCAGCCCGGAGGAGCATGAAAAACTGGGAAGGACGCTTTCCAGTCTGCGCGACGAAGGCGTGCTTGTTATCGGCTCCGGATCGCTCTCGCATAACCTGTCGGAGTTTCGCGGCCACCACATCGATGCCGAGGTGCCAGCGTGGGTCAACGAATTCAGCGACTGGATGAACGCGGCGCTGAGTGAAGGGCGACGCGCCGACGTGCTCGACTATCGCAGGAAGGCCCCGCACGCAGTGCGCAACCATCCGACCGAGGAACACCTGCTGCCGCTGTTTGTTGCAATGGGAGCAGGGGGCGCTGGTCCGTCAGGCGAGGGCGTCCAGACGCAACGGATCCATTCAAGCGTGGAATACGGCGTATTGGCAATGGATGTGTACGCGTTCTCGTAAACAAGGGCGTTTAGGGAAGAAATGCCGTTGTCGGTGCTCTTGCAGGCACTCCAAATAATCAAAAAGCAAAAAAATACCGGAAAGGGATGCATGGCAATCGGCGTTCAAGCGGGGATGAGCACCTTGTTGCAGGTGATTGAAACACTGGGGATTGTGGCATTCGCCTTTTCCGGCTTCGTCGAAGCGCGCCGCAAGGACATGGACCTGGTCGGCGTGTTTACCGTTGCCTTCATCACCGCCTTTGGCGGAGGCACATTACGTGACATGCTGCTCGACCGCCGGCCGCTGTTCTGGGTCGAGCACCAAGAATATTCCCTGCTGGTGTTCGCGCTGACGCTGGTGATCTCACCGTTCGTGCGGCACCTGCAGTTTTCCTTCTCCGAACGGCTGATCGTCGTTGCCGACGCTTTGGGGCTCGGGCTGTTCAGTGCAGTCGGTGCATCGCTCGCGCAGGATCTTGGCATGCCGATCTTTGTGGCAGCCATGATGGGCGTCATTACGGGGATTTTCGGCGGCGTGTTGCGCGATGTGCTGTGCAATGAAATCCCGCTCGTGTTCCGGCGCGGGCATCTCTATGCAACCTGTTCGTTCGCCGGTTGCTGGGTTTACCTGTTGCTGAATCGCTTTGATGTGCCGGAAGCGGTGAGCCTCTTTAGCAGCATCTTCGTTACCGTCGCACTGCGGCTTGCTGCCGTGCGCTTTAACCTGCGCCTGCCGGTCTGATCGGCTATACCTGCACCAACGTCGAGCGCTGCCGATGATCTGGCGGTGCGATGTTGTCTGTGTTATCTGCGGCACTGATCAGGCGTTATTACAAGGGGGCCAGGAACACTGGCGCGAAACCGCCGCCCGACGTTCTGAAATTTGTCGTCTGTCCTTCGTAGAGGCGCGCAGCGACCAGCTGGACGTTGTCCTTGTACACATAGGCGCGTACATCGAGCTTCAGGCCGACTTGCCCCTGTTCACAGCTAATCAGTCGTACGCTCGGCGGCACCAATGCCTGGGCGACATAGTTGCCGGCGACGATCTCTTCCCACACGCGGCGCGTGAGTTTGTCCCCGCGATAGGCGGCCTTGCTGCCAAAACCGTGCGAAGGCTTAAAAAACAGGTGGCGCCGCCGTGTCCACAAATCATCGGCATGCTCCGGCGTGACTAGTTCGGTGCGCGGCACGCCTGCCTGCAGGATGGCGCGCGTGTCTGCATCGACTCCAAGCTGCTCGAGCAATGCCGCATCCGTCAGCATGGCAAGGTTGCGCTTGTCGGCATACAGCGCATGCGCATGCGGATGCGGCGTGACGACGACCGCACCCGCTTCATAGGCACAGCGCAACGCATCGTGCGATGCATCCTGCAGGTAGAAATCCGTCACGCGGTTGTAGACCATATCTATCGGCAGATCCTGATGCCAGAGCCGCCCATCGCGCCACTCCAGCGTGCGCGCGTCAGCGACTACAGCTTCGATACCGAAGCGTTCGAACAGTCGCACAAAGAGTTGGAACTCCGGATACAAGTATTGTTCTGTTGGCGCATCGTCAACGATCGCAATGCGTGACAAGGGGGCGCTGCCGCGCTGCAGTCGCCATTCTTCGGCGAACATGCTCCAGAACGTCCATTCGGCTTGCGAAAGGTCACCGGTCGCCTGATACAACGCTTCCATCTCGGCGCAGCAAGCTTGTTGTGCACGGGCGAGGGCGGTATTAAGCAGTGCACCGCCGGCATTGGTATTGATTTCGATGAGCTGCGGACCATTTTCGCCGAGATGGAAGTCGTATCCCATGAAGACGCTGCGCGGCCCGTGCTCGGCGGCGGCAATGGCAGGGGCGCGTGCCAGCACGAGATTGCGATAGGCCGGCAAGTGTGCAAGCTTTTCCACGGCAGCGATGACGGCCTTGATCTGGCCGAGCTGCTGCGGAGACATGAACACCGCCGTGCTTGAGAACAGGTGCGGGCGGCTTGCGGCAATCTCGTCGAACAATCCGGCGAGCGACGGCTCGGCTTCCAGCTGCCGGCGCAGCTTCTCCGGGTTGAGCGTGCGGCAGGCGCATGCGCGATTCAGGCTTTCCGCAGAAACCTGGTGGGCGATCCGGATTGCTTCTTTCACTTGCTCCATGTTCACCTCGCGCGTGGTATGGGGCTGTTTCTATTTTCGGATTAGCTGCTGCAATCCCTCGGCGCCGACCGGCCGCTGCGCAAGCCAAGGGATCAGCGCACAACGTATTGTCAGTTCGTCGGCAACTTGCCGTATGTAGGGCAGCTCGTATCTGCCGCGCTCGGCCAGCACCGCATCGCGGCTGCCGCTGGCAAGCAGGCTCTGGTTGATGACCCAGCCGTGCGGATGAATGCCGGCGCGCTGCAGGTCTTGCTGCAGGCGCGCCGCCTCGTGCACGGGCGTCGCCTCGGGCAGCGTCACGATCAGCACATGCGTGTAGCTCGCGTCCCGTAATCTTGGCAGCAGCTCGCGTACTGCTGCGGGCACATCGCCGTGGGTCCGCAACACTTCGCGGTGATACGTCTCGGCAGCATCCAGTAGCAGGATTGTATGGCCGGTCGGCGCGGTGTCGAGCACGACGAAGCCGTCGGATCCGGCTGCCACGGCGCGGGCAAAGGCACGGAACACGGCAATTTCTTCCGTGCAGGGCGAGCGCAAGTCTTCCTCGAGCATCGCGCGGCCATTGGCATCCAGGTTCCTGCCTGCCTTGTCGAGGATTTCTTCGCGATAGCGCGCCACCTCGGCGACCGGATCGATACGGCTGAGCGTCAGGCCGGGAACCGTCTGTCCGACGGTTGCATCGATGTGGGCCGCCGGATCCGTCGTCGACAGCATGACCTTGTGGCCGCGCTGTGCCAGTTCCAGCGCGACTGCCGCGGCAACGGTGGTTTTTCCGACGCCTCCCTTGCCCATCGTCATGACGAGGCCGCGGCCGGCTTTGGCGATCTCGTCGATGAGCGGTTGCATTCCACCGGGCAGGGAGGCTGCAGTGGTTGCTTCGGGCGCGTCGATTATCGGGTGAGCCAGTGTGCCCGCCGCCTCCGGATGAAGCATCGCGCGCAACGCATCAAGACCGGTGAGGCCACGCGCCAGGAAAGGTGTTTCGCTGCGAGGCAATTGCGCCAGTCCCTCGGGCATCGCAGCCAATCCATCCTTTGCACGCAAGGTCATTGCATCGGCAATCGCATCTCCCGGAGTGCTGGCACGGAAAACACCGTTGATTGCCAGCGTCTGGTTGCGCAGTCCGAGGGCGGCCAGTTCTTCCCGCGTGCGTTCTGCCTCGCGCAGTGCAGCAGTGTCGGGGCGCGCCACGAGAATGACGGTGGTGGATTGCGGATCGGCCAGGCGGGCGACTGTTGCGGCATACAGGCTTTTCTGTTTCTCCAGGCCGGCGAGTGGACCGAGGCAGGACGCGCCGCCCGTCGTGGAGGTGATGAATTCATCCCAGGCCGAAGGCAGCGTCAGCAGGCGCAATGTGTGGCCGGTTGGCGCGGTGTCGAAGATCACATGGTCAAAGCCGGCGGTCGCCTGCGGGTCGCCCAGCAATTTGGAGAATTCGTCGAACGCGGCGATCTCGACCGTGCAGGCGCCGGAAAATTGTTCTTCCATGCTGGCGATTGCCGCCGGCGGCAGGATGCCGCGGTAAGGGCCGACCATGCGCTCGCGATAGGCGTGCGCCGCCGCTTCGGGATCGATATTCAGCGCGAAGAGACCGGGAGCACCGGCGATCTCGGTCGGGGCCTGCGATAGCGGCGTGCCAAGGACTTCATCAAGATTGGACGCCGGATCGGTGCTGACGACCAGCACGCGCTTGCCGGCTTCGGCCAGCGACAGGCCGGTCGCACAGGACAGCGAGGTCTTGCCGACGCCACCCTTGCCGGTGAAAAAGAGGTAACGCGTCGATACGGTCGGCAGCGTCATCATCGCCTCAGCAGCAGCCGGATTCAGGATCGCAGCAACCGCCCGAAGCGGCGAGCTTGATTACTGGTTTGCCCGTTGCAATGCCGAGCTTCTGCGCGAGTTGGGCGCGGGTTGGATAAATGCCGGTCACCACGATCTGGCCATCGACGACGATGACCGGCAGGCGTTCCATACCGGCTTCCATCTCCTTGATGACCGCCGGATTGGCAGCGAAGGCCTGCGGCGATTGCGACAGGTTGTTGCGCTCGACGGCGATGCCTTGTTCCGCCAGCCATTGCAGGTCCGCATTGAACTGGACCAGCGTCTGGTCAACGTCAACACCGCATACACCGGTCGGGCAGCACATGGCGGGTTCATAGATTTCGAGCTTTTTCATGGATGGTTTCCTTGTTCACGAATCAGGACTGCGTTGCGGGCGTATTCTTTGCGGGCGCATTTTCGTACCAGCCCCGGGTGCGGTTGACGATGTTTACGACCAGCAGCATCGCAGGTACTTCGATCAGCACGCCGACGACAGTGGCCAGCGCCGCGCCGGACTCGAAGCCGAACAGGCTGATTGCCGCAGCAACCGCAAGCTCGAAGAAGTTGGACGCGCCGATCAATGCCGAGGGACAGGCGACAGAGTGCTTCTCGCCGACCTTGCGGTTGAGCCAGTAGGCGAGGGCAGAGTTGAAGAACACCTGAACCAGGATCGGCACGGCAAGCAGTGCGATTACCAGCGGCTGGCGCAGGATGGCGTCTCCCTGGAAGGCGAATAGCAACACCAGCGTCAGCAGCAGCGCGGTGATCGACCACGGCTGGATACGCGCCAGCGCAGTGTTGAAGGTCGCCTGTCCGCGTGCGAGCAGCAGGCGGCGCAGCACCTGCGCGATGATGACCGGGATGACGATGTACAGGATTACCGACGTGATCAGGGTTTCCCACGGCACCGTGATGCTGGACACACCGAGCAGCAGCGCAACCAGCGGCGCGAACGCAAATACCATGATCAAGTCGTTGAGCGCCACCTGCGACAGGGTGAAATACGGGTCTCCGTCCGTGAGACGGCTCCAGACGAATACCATCGCCGTGCACGGTGCAGCCGCCAGCAGGATCAGTCCGGCCACGTAGGAGTCGAGCTGTTCCGCCGGCAGGTAAGGGGCGAACCAATGGCGGATGAAGAGCCAGCCGAGCAGCGCCATCGAGAACGGCTTTACGCCCCAATTGATGAACAAGGTGACGCCGATGCCTTTTGCATGGGCGCGCACCTGGTGCAGCGCGCCGAAGTCGATCTTCAGCAGCATCGGGATGATCATCACCCAGATCAGCAGGCCCACCGGAAGATTGACCTTGGCAATCTCCATCGCGCCGACCGCCTTGAAGACGTTCGGCAACGACTGCCCGAGCAGGATGCCAACGACGATGCACAGGGCGACCCAGGCACTGAGGTAGCGCTCGAAGAAACTCATGGATGCGCCGGCAGCGCGCTTGGCGGTCACTTCACACTGCGCGGACATGGTGGATCACTCCTCGTACAGGTTCTGAAACGCGGCGGATACGGCTCATACGGCAGTTTCTCCTATCGCCTTGATCTCCTTCTGAATGGCATTTTTTTCCAGCATGTCGATCGGCAGGTTCACGAAGGTGTTGACCCGGCCGATGATCTGGCGGAATACCTTGGAAAAGGCCGTGCGCTTTTCTTCGTCCGAGCCTTCCACGGCGGCGGGGTCCTCGAAGCCCCAGTGCGCCGTCATTGGATGTCCGGGCCAGTACGGGCATTGCTCGCCAGCCGCGTTGTCGCAGACGGTGATGATGAAGTCCATCTGTGGTGCACCGGGTGCGGCGAACTCGTCCCAGCTTTTGCTGCGCAGGTTGTCGACCGGATAACCGGTTGCCTTGACTTGCTCGATCGCGAAGGGATTCACCTTGCCGCCCGGCTTGCTGCCCGCGCTGAAGCCGCGGAAGCGGCCCTTGCTCATGGTGGTGACCAGCGCTTCGGCCATGATGCTGCGCGCGGAATTGCCGGTGCAGAGAAAGAGTACGTTGTAGGTCTTGTCGGTCATTGTGGTACCTTTGGTTTTTCTGATTTGGATGAGTAATCGATAGCGGGGCGTGATCAGGCTGTCTTGTCTTCCGTCGAACACTCCGGTGTGCACACAGTCGCGCACGGCGTACCGTTGCAGCAGTTTTCTGTGAGAAACGCCAGCAGCTCGTTCATCGTCGCAAAATTTGCTGAATAGATCACAAAGCGTCCGTCCTGCTTTGGGGAAATGAGCCCGGCGTGCGTTAGTTCCTTCAGGTGGAAGGACAAGGAAGAAGGCGCAAGGCCAAGGTGTTCGCTGATCTTGCTGGCAACCATGCCTTGCGGCCCAGTCTGTACCAGCAGACGGAACACGGCAAGACGGGATTCCTGTGCCAGCGCGGAAAGCGCGGAGATGACGTTTTTAATTTCCATAATTTGAGAATAATGGAAATATCGAAATGAAACAAGCCCCGCCGCGTTTCGGCAAGGCAGGGATGGCGAGGGAGGTGCCGGTACGGAAAGCCGTACCGACGATTCAGTGCAGGTTCTTTTTGTCGAGCAGGCCGATAAGGTCCATCTGCGCGATGGAAAGCTGCTTTTCGCCGAGCGAGCAGACAAACTTTGCCAGTTCCGGGTCCTGAATGAAACTCGCCGCAGAGGCTGCCGCAAGGATCTTCTCGGGCGGTTGCGGCCGTGACACCGCGTAGCCCTGCACGTTGTCGACGCCGATTTCAGCCAAGGTCTCGACGGTTGCATTATCTTCCGCCCACTCCGCGATCGTCTGCATGCCAAGGCTGCGCGCAAGACTGACAATGGCTTCGACGATTGCGACGTTGGCCGGATGGCTGTTCATGTTGACAACGAAGCTTCCATCGATCTTCAGCACGTCGGCCGGTAGGTCCTTCAGGTAGCTGAAGGAGGTGTAGCCCGCGCCGAAGTCGTCCAGCGCGACCTTCACGCCAAGGCTGCGCACCTTGTCGATGAAGCGCCGCGTATTGCCCATGTCGTGTAGCGCCACGCTCTCGGTGATCTCGATGCACAGGCGGCTCGCCCCACGCGGGCTTTTCTCCAGCATCACGAACACGTCCTGCACGAAGCGCTCGTCGTTGAGCGACGCGCCGCTTAGATTCATGCAGACAAATTCGGTACGCGACAGTCTTGTGAAATGCGTGTCGATCCACGCCAGCGTGGTCGATAGCACCCAACGGTCGATGACGCCGGTGCGGCCGCTGTTTTCTGCTGCACCGACGATGCGTCCGGCCGGGATCACGCTGCCGTCATGGTCGCGCATGCGCAGCAGCACTTCGAAGTTGAGCGAACCGTGCGGCGACTTCAGCGACATGATGGGCTGCATGTCGAGGAACAGGCCGAGCGGGGTGGCTTGCGAGGACAGCCTTTCCATCAACTGGAATTCCGCTTCGCGCTCGCGGAAGGCGGCAGCGGTCTTGTCATAGACCACGAGGCCGGCACTGTTGCTGCGCTTGGCCTCGCGGCATGCGCGGTCGGCGGTAGCGACCGCATCCTTGATCTTCGTGCCGGGGGCAATCTCGATCAGGCCGATCGATGCCCGCAGCTGGAACGCCTTGTCGCCGATCTGGTAGGGCTCGGCGGCAATCCGGTTGATGATGCCGCGACAGGTCCACGCAGCCAATTGGATCGGCGTATCGGGCAGCACGATGATGAATTCGTCGCCGCCCACGCGACCGATCTGCTGCGTGCCGGTGAGCATGCTTGAGACGCGGCTGCATACCTTGCGCAATACTTCGTCGCCGGCGGCATGGCCGAACAAACCGTTGATCAGCTTAAATCGGTCGAGGTCGAGATAGGCAAGCGCCAGTGGTTTGCCTTCCGCCAGCTGCTGCATCGCGCTGTCGAGCATCTTTTCGATGCCGCGGCGGTTGAATACCTTGGTCAGTGGGTCATTGTTGGCCATGAATTGCAGCTCTTCGACGGCCTTGGATTTTTCCGTGACATCCTGGAGCGAACCTTCGATCTTGCCGCGCGCGAGCGTCGCCTTCACTAGGAAGCGCTTTGCCCGGCCTTCGGGCGCGATGTCGTCGTTCCGGATTTCGATTTCCCCGTCAGCCTGCGTATGTACGAGATCGAGCAGCTGGCTGAAACTGCCGCGGTTGAAGTGGCGGTCCCAATAGTTGTGCTCTGGGTCAAGCACATTGGCGCCAATCATCCCGATCAACGCCGGGTTGGCACTCACGAAACGGCCGCCAGTATCAAGTGTAAACATTCCAATCGGCATGGCTTCATAGGTATGTTCGAGTTCGGCTTGCACCTCCATGCGCTGGTCATGCTCCTGACGCATCTGTTCGGCGATGGCGAGGGCGGCAAGCAGGCTTGAGGACAAGGCTGCTGTAACGCTATCGGCTGCATTAATCAGGCCGCGCATTCCGAGCGCAGCCGATAATACCTCTGCCAGGCTTGCAAGAAGGGTGATGCAAAGTGACGCGCTATACCAAATTGCAGCCGCCGAGCGTTTGTATATTAGTAGACGCGCGAGCAGGTAGATGAGGGAAGCGACTGTCGCCGCCGAGGCAGCCCAAAGAAATGGCAAGAAGGTCTTGTATGTAGCAGTGACCGAGAGAGCAATGAGCGGCAGGGTCATCCATTGGAGTAGCCGCAGCAACCCACGATGCCCTACGCTGGCCAGATCATCCTTGAAGAGCGCATTGAAAAGGGTAATCGTCACGAGAACGTATGTTGCCATCGTGACTGCTCGGATTCGGAGCATCCAGTCGAACGGTACGGTGTGGCCGAGCCATTGCATATCCCAACCTGCGGATAACGCACCAACACGAAGGTTGACAATGAGCCATACGGCAAACAACAAGTAGCGGCTTTGCTTGACGATCAGTGCCGTGATGAGCATGAACACGCCTAGAACGATCAGGCCTCCATCCAGCAAACCGGACTTGCGATAAAAATCCGCGCTTGATAGGAGCAGTTCGGAGGTTGGCCATCGTGTCACGGAGATTCGCGCGGGGCCGGAAAATGTTGTCTGGCAGAGGATTCCGACTTCCGAAGTGGTCGGGCCGTTCAGGGAAAGCGAAAATCCGGCCTTGGCTGCAGAAATACTTCCCGTGGTGCCATAACGGTCGCCACGTCCTACAGAGGCAAGAGTTGAACGGTCCCAGCACTGAATCTGGGTCGCATGCCGTGAAGGGAATTCAATCGTGGTGGGCTCATTTTGTGTTTTTGCCGGAACAGAAAACGAAATCCAGAACGGAGATTCAGAACGCTTTGTATCGAGGTAGGGGAGAGGCCTCCCGCCTTGTCAGCTCATTAAGCGCTTCGTTTGGGGACAACGAACGACTGTCCTGCTCGAAAACCTGAAAATTAACTTTCCGGGGACTAAGGTTCGTGTATTCCGCCTCCCAAAAAAACAAGGCCATTAAGGAGAGCAGCGCAATGACGATGGGGAGAACGTAGGTTGCAAAGGCGTATAACCAATAGTCAAAGCGGAGGTTAATTCTCTCAATCCATCGTTTATGGTGATTAAATTGATTGAACATGAGCAGGCGCTCCCGTGACATGAAAGATGGCCCCAAAACCGACACCTTACCCTTGAAATTGCGTAAGGGGAACATCCAGCCGCCGGTTTTGGTGACATGTCGCTAAGAAGTCGCTATAAAGCAAGTGTACTCAGCTGGCTTTCTTCCTTCTTTAGGAGCGGCGTAAAATCCAACGACGCTCCCGAGTCCGTGCTGATATCGGGGTGACAGATCTTGAAGAAGTAGTCGTACAAGGGATGTCTGTTCGTTCGCCACTTCGGTTCGACATCCGCGACTTTCAGAGCCATGACTCTATGCGGCATGTTTCCCACGTGGCGCAATGGGATATAGCCCATCTCAGGGTAAACATCCTTGAACAGCAAACGCTCGTACTGGCGGTCCAGTGGAGAGCGCGCGGTGATGACCATGGAGTCGACCCCGGAGCGTGCGCAATACTGAAAATATGCCTTGAATAGTGCCGTCTTGACAACGCGACCGATGCGATCTTCAGTAATTCCCAGACGGGTGGCCTCGGCCAGTCGTCGCCCTTGAAGCCATTGAGGCAGCTGAAGAGACTGCTCAAGGTTTAGTGGCCGGAATCTGTTGGTCTGAATACGCATCGTGCCCAACGGTTGGCCATTTAATTTGGCTTCTGCGAGCAGGATGATCACCCCGTTCTCTTTGTCCACCGGTTCTGGCGTTCTGAGCGTTTCTGCAAACTGCGGCACATGCCGGCCGTAGGCGGCATGGCGAATCAAAACAGCCTTATAAAGGTCATCCTCGGTGGTAACGAGCTTAACGGTAAATGGCAAAAGTTCTTCCCTTAAGGCTGTCTGGGTGGCCCCACGGTCCGCCTCATGCGAGAGGGTGTCGGTTACGGGATTTAACAGGTCGATCATGGCAAGGGTTCTCCAAAAATAGGTTCAATAACAAGTCGTGTACGCACATCAAGTGCTTACAGGGCTTCGTGGATGCACAAAGGCATCCGGACGAATATTAGGTGGAGACTTGACGTTGAGAAATGTCTAAACGTGAAACTGAATTCTTTCCAATGTGCGGAAAGAGTGAGTCGCTGAGTAACAAGCAGTACGTGTGATCTGTGCGTGCGATCTTATTGAGCGCCTGAAGTCGCATAGATTGATAGACGCCCCCGCAGCCACAGTAAGCGTGATCTCCTCCCCCCAATCAATCCAAATACAAATCTGGTGGCGCTTCCCGCGTACTGGCTGTGACTGGTGAATTGATTTTTCACAGGAGCCCGCGCAGGCTCTCGATTTATTGTGGATACGCCTGCGGTTTTGACCACGATGCCGACAGTGCGCTACGCAGCGCAGAATGCTTGCGCCACTTCGCTGCATGCACCCGGAGCGGGCGTCACACAGAACAGCAAGCCTGTGAAGCTCGCATACCCACAATATCCAGGAGCGATCACGTTGAACGCACGCGTTCTCATCATTACTTCAGAAGCTGTTCCCCTAATAAAAACCGGCGGCCTTGCCGATGTCATTACCTCACTGGCACGCACCCTGCGCGCATGCGGCATTGATGCGACGGTGATGATGCCTGGCTATCCGGCCGCACTGGAACACGCACAGGGCCTGCAGGATGCGGGCGTGCTCCCGGATTTGCCCGGCGGGCCAGGGCGCCTGCTGCATGGGGTGATGCCGGATGTCGACGTGCCTGTGGTGCTGTTGCGCACTCCAGGTTTTGATTGCCGCACCGACAATCCCTATGTGAATGAAGAGGGGGAGGAGTACAGCGACAATGCCATGTGTTTTGGTGCGCTGGCGCATGCAGCCGCGCGCATTTGTGCTGGCGGCACCGCGCTGCCGGTGCCGCATGTGGTGCATGTCAATGACTGGCATGCCGGCCTGGTGCCGGCGCTGCTCCGCCTCAATCCGGGCAACGAAGTCGGTTCGCTGTTCACGATCCATAACCTTGCCTTTCAGGGCAACTATCCACTCACGCTTGCCGGCGCGCTCGGCATTCCCGATGCCATGTGCGCAGCGGATGGCGTGGAGTTCTGGGGGCAGCTGAGTTTCCTGAAAGCCGGCATGCGCTATGCGGACCGCATCTCGACCGTCAGCGCAACCTATGCACGGGAAATACTGACGCCGCGTTTCGGACACGGCATGGAAGGGCTGCTTAATGAACGGCGCAACGACCTGCTTGCCATACGTAACGGCGTCGATACAAGCACCTGGGATCCGGCACGCGACGCATTGATTGCGCGGCAGTTCAGCTTCGATGACATGCGTGGAAAAACCAACTGCAAGCGCGAGCTGCAGCTCCTGTTCAACCTGCCGCCCGATCCGTTTGCGCCGGTTCTAGCCGTCGGCAGCCGGATTACCCACCAGAAGATGGCGGATGTGGCGCTGGCATCGTTGCCGGAAGTATTGGAGCAGTATCCGCGCGCGCAATGCGCGGTGCTGGGCTGTGGCGATCATCGCTACGAGAAAGGATTCGTTGAACTTGCGGAACGTTTCCCCGGCCGCGTTGCCGTACATATCGGTTATGACGAACGACGTGCACATGTTTTGCACGCTGGTGCCGACATGTTGTTGCATGGCAGTCGCTTTGAGCCCTTCGGCCTGACACCGCTGTACTCGATGCGCTATGGAACGATTCCGATCGCGTCACGCGTGGGCGGCATCATTGACACGGTGGTCGACGCCGGACTGTCAGGCGCGTTGCCCGACGGTGCGAGCGGCATCCTGTTCGATGGCGAGAATGCGGCTGGCATGACGGCTGCGGTGAGCCGCGCGTTCGAGCTGTATGTGAATCCGAACGAATGGCATGCGATGCAGCGCAACGCGATGTCCGCTGATTTTTCGTGGGCGGAACCGACGGAGAAATACATCACGGCCTACCGCGACATCGCACCGGAGGCGGCAAGGGCACTGTTCGTGCAGCAGCAAGGCCTGCAAACGCATGAGGCAATTGCTGCGGACGTGACGGAATACATAACGAAAACCGCTTGAGAGCGTGGAGCGCTTGCAGATTGCCGACACGCCTTGAGAAAACAATGAAGAGACAACCGCATGTCGTGCTGGCGGGTTGCCGAGAGACTTGTGTGATGCAAGGAAAATCAGGCCATGTTCTTTGAAATACCGGATCGCCTGTTGACCGGGCGACCTTTTCCCATGGGCGCAACATATGACGGGCAGGGGGTCAACTTCGCCGTCTTTTCTGCCAGCGCCACCCAGGTAGACCTGTGCATCTTCGACCCCGCCGGACGCAAGGAAGTCGCGCGCCTGCCTATGCCGGATTGCACCGATGAGGTGTGGCACGGCTATCTGCCGGAAGCCGGGCCGGGCTTGCTGTACGGCTATCGGGCGCATGGGCCCTATGATCCGCAACGCGGGCACCGCTTCAATCCCAACAAGCTGTTGCTGGACCCATATGCGCGCCTGCTGAGCGGGCCGTTGCGGTGGTCCGACGCGCTGTTCGGCTACCGCCTCGGATCGTCACGCGCGGACCTGAGCTTCGACCGCCGGGACAGCGCACCAGCCATGCCAAAGGCGGTGGTGCAGGAAGAGGTGTTCAACTGGGGCGACGACCACCGTCCTTATGTGCCGTGGGCGAAGACAGTCATCTACGAAGCCCACGTGCGCGGCATTTCCCTCCTGCGCGACGACCTGCGGGCTGAGTTGCGTGGCACTTTCGCCGCGCTGGCGAACCCGCGCTTCATCGAGCACCTGCACAAGCTCGGCGTCACGACGCTGGAACTTATGCCGGTCAACGCCTTCATGCAGGATCGCTTCCTGCTGGAAAAGGGATTGCGCAATTACTGGGGCTACAGTCCGCTTTCCTTCTTTGCGCCGGAACCCGCCTACCTGTCCGGAGGCGGGCTGAACGACATGCGGCTGGCGGTCCGCCGCCTGCATGCAGCCGGGATCGAAGTCATACTGGATGTGGTGTACAACCACACCAGCAGCGGCAACGAGATGGGGCCGACAATCTGCTTCCGCGGGCTCGATAACGCCAGCTACTTCCGGCTCGTGCCTGGCAACGAGCGCTATTACATCAACGAGACCGGATGCGGCAATACGCTCAATATCTCGCATCCGCGCGTACTGCAGATGGTGATGGATTCACTGCGCTATTGGGCGGAGTCGTTCCGTATCGACGGGTTCCGCTTCGATCTTGGCGCGACGCTTGGGCGCGAAGGAACAGGTTTCGATCCGGGCTCGGGCTTCTTCGATGCGATCCTGCAGGATCCGGTCCTGTCACGGCTGAAGCTGATCTCCGAGCCCTGGGACATCGGGCCGGGCGGCTACCAGCTCGGCAACCACCCGCCACGCTTTGCAGAATGGAATGACAAGTTCCGGGACGGCGTGCGCCGCTTCTGGCGGGGCGATTCCGGCATGCGTGGCGATTTGGCAGCGCGGTTGAGCGGGTCTGCCGACCTGTTCAACCACCGGCATCGCAAACCCTGGGCCTCCATCAACTACGTCGCCTCGCACGATGGCTTTACGCTGCAGGATGTTGTCAGCTATACCGAAAAGCACAACGAAGCCAATGGCGAAAACAACAACGACGGGCATTCGGAAAACTATAGCGCTAACTGGGGCGCGGAAGGGCCGACCGAGGATCCCGCCATCCTCGACCTGCGCAACCGTGTGCGGCGGGCAATGCTTGCGACCGTGATGTTCGCGCAGGGTACACCGATGCTGCTTGCCGGCGACGAATTTGGCCGCACACAGCAGGGCAACAACAATGCGTATTGCCAGGACAACGAGATTTCGTGGGTAGATTGGACGCACGCACAATCGCCGGATGGCCAGTCGCTGATCGAATTTGTGGGTCGGCTTGGCGCCTTGCGGCACAGCTTTGAGTCGCTGCAGTCGCACCGTTTCCTCAGCGGCCAGGATCTTGACGAAGGTGTGCGCGACGTCATCTGGTACGACGAACGCGGTGTAGAGCTCACCCCGGAGGCATGGCAAAACCCGGAAGCTCGCGCACTGGCGCTGCAGCGCGCCTGCATCAATGAATCAGGCAGGATGGAACTGCTGCTGATGTTTGTCAACGCCGGGCATGACCCGATCAGCTTCAGCTTCCCGGAGCCGCCTCGGACCTGGTACCTGCTCCTCGATACGGCGACGGACGAGACAGTGAGCCGCGAGGTGAAAGAGACAGCGCTGGAGCTACAGGGGCATAGCGTCGTGTTGTTGGCGAACTATGTACCCAAGGCCTTGCGCAACAGCGTTTCCTGACGCCGATGTGACCGGGATGAGTGGCAATAGTGCGTCGATAGCGCGTCAATCAAACGGCACCCAGTCGAGGTGCTCAGTCGAGGATCAAGCCGCGTTCATGCGGCAATCTCGTGCACCTGTATCTTGTTGCGCCCGTCCTGTTTTGCCTGGTACATCGCCCGGTCTGCGCACCGGATGAGGCTGGCTTCATCCTGTCCGTCGCTCGGATAGGTGGCAATCCCGAAGCTGCCCGAAATGTTCAGCGTATGCCCGTCGATGTCAAACGGCGTATTCAGCTGGAGCAGGATGTTGTTCGCGACCGTCACTGCATCCGCCTCCGCCGAAATGCTGGGAAGCAGCACGACAAACTCGTCACCGCCAACGCGTGCCACCGTATCGGACTCCCGCAGGCAGCCGCGCACCCGTGCGGCAACGGCCTTGAGCAGCAGGTCGCCGACCTCGTGGCCATAGGTGTCGTTCACCGGCTTGAACTTGTCGAGGTCGAAGTAGATCACCGCGAGCGAACCGTTTTCGCGGCGTACCTTCAGCAGTGCCTGACGCAACCGGTCGTTATACAGCGCGCGGTTGGGCAGGTCGGTGAGCGGATCATGCTGCGCGAGGTGGCGGATCAATTCGTCATGCGCCTTGCGCTCGGAAATATCGCTGTAGGTTCCCACCATGCGCAGCGGGCGGCCGTCCTTATCGCGTTTCACCACCATGCCGCGGGAGAGGATCCATACCCAGGTGCCATCGCTGCCCCGGCTGCGATGCTCGCTAATGTAGGAAGGAGTTTGGCCTTCCAGATGCGCACGAAGGGCGGCATTTACGGCAGGAAGATCCTCGGGGTGCACGAGCTGTTGCAGGGACTCCAGTGTCCCGGGGAGGGATTCTTCACTGCGATGCAGGACTTCGCGACCACGCTGGGACAGATGGATAGTGTTGTCGCGCAGGTCCAGGTCCCACACGCCATCGCCGGACCCCTCCAGTGCAAAGCTCCAGCGCGCCTCGCTTTCCTCCAGCGCAGCGACCGCCTTCGCGCGCTGGCGCGCTGCCGACAGGACGATATATCCAAAGATGACAAGTAAAGCCGAAATGCCTGCGCCACCGAGTACATACATTTGCCTTTGCGTGCGGAAGCGCGCAAACGCGGTATCCACGGACTGGCCGACAATGACGGCCAATCCATACCTCGGCAAAGTACGCCATGCAAAGAAACGTTCGATACCATCGAGTTCGGAAATGCCTCGGAAATGTCCCGTGGTGAGCGTGTTCGATTGTTCAATCCGGGGTCTGTTCAGGATCCTTCCCGTTTCCCCGCCCTGAGGAAGTTGCGGCGAGCGTGCAAGGATGATGCCGCCGGACCGTACGACAGCGATTGCCGCATCGGATCCGAGATCGATTTGCTGATAGAAACGCGAGAAGTAGCCCGGCGAGACGGAAACAATGATCACACCATCGAATTCGCCCGAAGGAGAGTAGAGTGGCCGCGTGAATTGCACCGACCATTGCTTCGACACGCGGCCGAGTACGGGTTCGCTGATGAACAGCCGGTCGGCGCCGCCACCGTTACGATGCACCCGGACATGCTCGCGGTCGCTGAGGTCGATCGGCTTTGTGTTCGGATCGGCGCTGGAAAAGACCAGCTTTCCGTCCTTGTTGGTGACCGCGACCTGGAAAATGATGTTGCCTTCGAGATGGAAGTGCAGGCGCTCGACAATGGCCCGGAAATCATGGCGGTTGAACAGCCAGTGCGTGCGCAGGTCGATCAGCGACAGGTCAATCGTATTGACGGATGAATTGACCTCCTCGGCGAAGGCATGTGCGAGATTGTGGGTGTCGGTCTTGCTTTCACTTTCGGCAATCGTGTGCAATTGCCGTACCTGGAAATAGACCATGCCCCAGACGATGGGCAGGGCGAGAAGCAGAAAAGTCGCCAGTTGCAGACTGATGGGCAGGCGTAGATAGGTCCGTAATGCTGTGAAGCCAGGCACCCGGCCAGTTTCAGGGATCTTCATGAGGTCCTCCGGCGTTTTCCTTGCCTGCTGCCGGCATCTTTGTGCTTTTGTAAGCCCTTGGGATGCCACCACGGGAAAACAACCAAGACAATTTCTTTATTGCAATAATTTTAGAGGAAATCCGGGATCGGCGGCAGGGGGTGTGGCGAGGTTGGCCCCGTAATAGCTGCGTCCCCATAGATGTCAAACCGCGTAATGTCTACCCGGTGTGACGCCTGCGAGCTGTTTGCTCCACCCAAGGCAGTTTCACAAGGAGGATAAGCACGCCGCCGGTGAGCAGCGCGATCCAGCCGCTGACCCCTTGGAACAGCAAAAGTGCCGCGTTCGCCGGTGCGGAGCCGGCAATCAATGCCGCTTCGGGTTCATCTGGTTCATAGACGACCTTCACTTTTTCGCCGACCCTGTTTGGTGCGCTTGTGGAGCCCACCTTGTCCGTAACGGTGACTACTTTTCCGTGGGCAGTGGTGAATTGGACGACCGCGGATGCAATGAGGCGTCGCTGGCCGTTTGGCGACACCATTTCCCGTTTGCTGATCTCCACGACCTTGCCGTTCGCCGTCGCACCGTTCGCCCATGTGCTGGCTGCGCCGGACAGTGTCGAACAACTATGTGCGATGGACAGGACGCCGCCGAGCAGCAGGATCCAGCCGGAATTCTTCAACCAGAAGAGAAGGGTTTTACCCTTGACCAACCTGCCCCACTGAAGAACTGGTATCGCGTATGTGCGTCTCCTGCTTAGAACCTGTTTAGTGTTTTTTTGGCAGGCGCGCAGCTACCGGAACCGGCCGAATACTAGGCGCAGGGACGCGTCGTAGCGGTGCTACGGCAAGGAGCTGTAACAACGTAGGCGGCCGATTCCGATAGCTGCCCGGAGGGTTCTGTCGGGAAGGGCGCATTGCGGTGTTGCGCCGCTTGCACAGACGCCCGGTCTGAGCGGCGCGGCGCGCCTTGCACTGCATCCCTTCCTGGCAGAACGCGCCTGCCAAAAAGACACTAAGCAGGTTCTTACTCTTACGCACCCCAGCCCTCGTTGAGGCAGCGGATTCCCTTGGTCGGGATCTTCTCAAATCGTTCGGTCGTCAGATTTACCTTGTATGCGCTGTGCACATTGGTAAACCAGTCGGTGTCCGTTATCTTCACGATCGCGAGGATTGTCTCGTCCTGCACGCCATTCTGTTCACACAGGCCGAAAGAGATATCGTGCCCGCGTGGGACATCCTTGATCGACAGTTGATCGGTCACCGTCCAGCGCGCTTTCTTCGGATCGATGCGGGGCGCCGACTTGCCGAGATACAGGAGATGCTCGCCGCGCCGGCGCAATATGCCGAGGCTGTACTGGCAGATGTTCTTGTCTCCAAGTGCCTTGGAGATGCAGGCACCTCCGCCATCACGAAATCCTTCCGGATATGGCGGCACGATGGAGCCGACGAGGTTCTCTGCCATGCTGGCACCGGAAAGGAGCATCAGCGCGCAGCCGAGTAGGGTGGTGATTGTTCTCATGGTTGGTCTCCCGCAGATTTGTTGGGCGATTTAGCGTCGCATTATCGGTGCATGAACAGGCAGCCTATCAGTTGCCGCATTCCGTCAGCGCAGAGACGTAGGCATCGACGAATTCCTGCGGCATCCGACGCACGCGCCCGGTGCCCAGCTGGATGCACACCAGTTCCCAGCGGCCACGCAACACCGTCGCGCCATCGGCCGGGCGAACGATCTGGAAGCGACGCTCCATCGACACGTTGCCTTCCTCACCTACCAGCCAGGTGCCGAGCGTCAGCTCTTCGCCCTGATAAGTGGGGAGCAGGTAGTCGTACTCGCTGCGCCGGATTGCCATTGCGCGGTCCAGGCGGCGATAGTCGTCGAGGCTCAGGCCAAGATGTTCGGAGTGCGACCACGCGACCTGTTCGCACCACTTCACGTAGACGGCGTTATTGGTATGGTTGAGTCCATCGATGTCGCCGGCTTGAGGAACGACAGAAAGGGTATGGGGGTTGGGGTAGTCCCACATCAAAAAACTCCTGCGATTGAGACGGGCGACGCACGTCGTTATGGGTTCGTTACTGCGTTAGAGGGAATAGGAGGTATGGATTTTACGGGAGGATTTCCTCGGATGATGTCAGCTCGCCCAGCTTGTCGTAGCGTCTACGGATATCCATCGTTCCGTCCTTGTCCATATCTATCTCGGCGTGCGTGAGTTTCCCGAGTTTGAAATACTCGACTTTTTCGGGAAGACCTGTCGCGGGATAGATGTACTCATTCGTCACGATCACTCCGTGCTGAAAGTGAATTTTGAAATCTCTATAGCCATCGCCATCGGTATCAACCTCCATGAGATGAGGATTGCCACGGCGGTATGTCATTCTTGATTCGAAGATGCCATCGAAATCGTCGTCGGACTCTACCAAATCCGCGGTTCCATCGCGGCCGTATGTCACAACGTAGTCAAGCTTCTTGTCCAGATTCCGGTCCACCTCATTCTTTTGCAGGAGACCGCTTGGCGCATAGGTCCACTTCTCATCCAGTACGTCATCCCGATTATGGTCAATCCCTTCGGTGCCTACCGAGGTTCGGAAGAATGCCGACGTCACGGCGATCCCGAGAGCCAATCCAAAGGCGAATACACCGAACCTGCTGCGTGGGCTTTTAGATTGGGGCTGAGGTGCTTCGTTGCGTTGCGCCGCGTCCCACTTGTCCACGATTTCTTTGGCGGCGTCATAGTCGTGATCGGCAACCATCACCTTGACGAGACCTGTGGCGGGAAGGTCGCCAATACCTCCTTGCAGATACTCGCCATCAACTCTGCCGGAAAGTCCTTGTTGTTCCAGCAGGTTGAGGATCATGTGCGCTTCAACCGAATTTGATGCTTCGTAGAGTTTTTTCATTCTTCTATCTTATTGGGTGCCCGATGAAATGGGCTGACATTGAGCGAGCGCGGCATGCACTTGGGGCATCACTTTCTCTGCCTTCACAAGGCGCGCAGCGCGGAATCTATGACTCTTGTTACACGAACAGAAGGATCGACACCGAATTTGCAGCAGTGTAAGGTCGCTTCCGGCGAAATGTCTATATGACAATAAGCATCAGTGCCAAGCCATAGCGGCCGGAAAATGGAGAAGGTCAGACGCAAGTGGCGCATCGAACGGGCGGCATACCTCAATATGCTGAAAATGCATTGCAAGTATGATTTGCCATTCCTGCAGCTTCGTCTCTGCACGATCCGTACTACCACTGTCTCAAATTGAAAGGAACGCGATGAAACTGTATTACGCACCAGGCGCCTGCTCGATGGCGCCGCACATTGTGGCATTGGACGTTGGTCAAAAGCTCGAACTCGTCAAAGTGGATATTCCGAACAAGAAGACGGAACACGGAGACGATTACTGGAAGATCAATCCCAAGGGTTACGTCCCCACGCTCGTCCTCGATAACGGCGAAGCGCTGACTGAGGTGCCGGCGATCTGCCAGTACATTGCGGACCAACATCCGGAAGCTGAACTCATATCTCCTTTTGGCGGCATGCAGCGTTATCAGGAAATGGCAGCCCTCAATTTTGTGTCGGCCGAGGTGCACAAGCAGATCGGCGCGCTATTCAATCCCACACTGACACCGGAAATGCGGAACGTCCAGATCGGCGCCATCTCGCACCGGCTGAAAACGCTGGACAAGATGCTGGCGGGACGCGATTACATCATGGGGGATCGCTACACGGCGGTGGATGCCTACCTGATCACGGTCCTGAACTGGACCGGTTATCACAAGGTGGATGTCAGCCAATGGCCGAACATTCAGAAGTACATGTCCCGCATGAATGGTCGGGAGAATGTGCGCAAGGCGATGATCGAGGAAGGGCTGGTCAAGCAATAGGTCTTGGCTGCTGATCGTGGAGCGCCTTGTCTAGTGTGTGCAGGGTGCTTAACGTAACACGGCATTGATGCTCCGCGGTGCGCAGAGCGCACCCTACACCTGTTTACGTGAAATAAGTTGGTCTCACCGTCCAATTTCGCCCAGAATTGCAGAGAGTCATGCGTGGCTCTCTATCCTGGCAAAAAGCACTCCTTAAGCATATCTTTGGGGATTTGCTTCATCTTTCCAGTCGCGTCATCAATCTCCCATGCTAGGAGCACCCTTTTAATCGGCACAAAATCATCTTTTCCGTCATCGGGGAGGATCGCTCGAATGAATTTTTCGTCATTATCTTTCCGGCGACAATAACCAAATAACAACGAGTTCCGCGGATAGCTCCGCCATCGTATCTGCATTTCATCACGAGTATTGTTCGCGGGCGAGCGCTGAAAGAGATAGTGCCTGTTTTCTACCTTGTCGCTTTGGCATTCATACAATTCATAAGCGCCGTCGGTATCAAGCATAGCTCTAATTAGATTACAACCATGGGGCGAATCAGTAGTGCTCTCGTGTAGCCCCCTCGATTCATTTGCCGCATGGGCGCCACTTACTAAAGTAACGAAGACTAATAAAAGGATGGGGGCATAAAGTGAAGACTTCACTGTTCTTTTTTCCATAGTTCTCATGTTCGGCTTCTCACTATATTTAATTGCCATGCGCACATCGCGTATGGAGTCGGGAGACTTTTCCCTTGATGCTAATAAGGCCAACGCAGCCCGGTAGGGCGGAAAAGCGCAGCGCCTTCCGCCGCACGCGAATCTCTGACACACTCCGCTCACGCCAGATTGCCGCCGCACCCGCGCCCCGGGCGGGACTTACTTTTTTATCGTCAATCTCCTTGAGCATCGCAGCACATGCGGCGGAAGGCGTTTCGCTTTTCCACCCTACGGCCCTGAACTGGACCGGTTATCACAAGTTAATAAGCGGCCATGGATTTATCGCTGCAAAGAACAACGCTAATCTCCGCAATAAACGATTGATAGATTTTTCGGTAAGTCCGGGGGGCAGTCGTCTTTGCAGACAAAAAACGCATCTAATCGCGTACACGTCTCTGACTTTGCCAACGCCAATTGAATTTTTTTTGCCTCAACTGGCGCCGTTACCATATCCGTTGCGTTCTTAATCTTAAGCCGCGCACCTTCGTATTTGACTGACATACTTCTTTTGGCTGTTCCTTTGCACTCAAGTAACGCCGCAGCTTTGTCCCAAATACACTGCTTCAGAACTATTCGATTATTCTCATCGATAAACGCATTTATTTTTATTCTTACGAAATCACCTTGGGCATCACGTACAAATGTATCTTCCTCTTCATGAGCATCTGGATAGAAATGCACAAGCTTCGATTGCTTATTCAGGCCGACCAGAGTGAACTCCCATACATCCATCGCAAAGGACGACGGGCTAAACAATAAAGAAGCAATCAAGACGGCAATCCTCATCTGTGCGCCTTTTAAGGAACACGTTGACCGGGACGTAGCGTCCGGGTCGAACGAATAAAACGTTAGGAGGCAGTTCATGAAAGCCTTTTCCAGTAGAGCGCCGCGAGAACACCGACTACGAGTAAGCCTATCCATGATTTGCCAACGAGGGGTTGACCAAATGAAATCAGATTAGCAACGTAGGTGAGAAGACCCGATAGAAAAAACAGATAGACCGGCCACCGTTTTTGCGCGAAAAGGCCTGCGCCAACTACCATCACCAGTGCAGCAGTTATCGTTATTGGGATTTTTGGGTTCATAAATTGCGCGGATATCGGACCGAGAAGCGCGATAAGAACCGTTACCCCGAACAAGGCCATAAACGCAGCGATCAACTTTAGCGGCCAGATTGGCATGTAATCCCTAACTGATTAATTAAACAAACACCCGGTGTCCGATACACACCGAGCCCATCCGCTAAATGCGGTGATGCACCCGCCACAAACCCGCATGCAACGGGAATTCTCCCGTATCGCGGCGACTTATACAGATATGAATATCCCGGCCATTCCAAAAGGCTTTCGGCGCTAACGGACTGCCAGCAGTGTAAAGGCGGTTTCGACGAGATGTCTATATGGAAACCAGATGCGCATTGAGCGGCATGCGTCGCGGAAGCGTTATGCCGCACATGGCGAGGGGGATGGCCATCACTGCCGGGCACTTGAGGACGCCGGCAGTGTGGTTCAGGAGAGACAGTGGGAGGAGTTCAGTCCTGCAGAATGCAAAACCCGCTCACACCAAGTGATGCGACGCCGCCTTCCACATGAGCATGCTGGCCAAGCACCATCTCAGTCATATGGACGCCCCGCACCATCTTCGGGAACATATCCATATTGAACAGGCAGACCAGTGAGCGGCCTTCGTGCGTGCGCGAGAAGGCAAGTACGCCTTCCGGTGCGTCGAGCAGCGTGATCTTCCCTTTACTGAGTTCCGGGCGCGACTTGCGCAGTGCGATCATGTCGCGTGCAAAGCGCAGGACGGAATCCTGTCGGGCGTCCTGCTTTTCCACGTTCATGTCGATATGGACGGGATCGACTGGCAGCCACGGCTCCCCCTGGGTGAAGCCGCCGTGCTTGGCATAGGTCCACGGCATCGGTGTCCGGCAGCCGTCGCGGCCCTTGAATTTGGGCCAGAAGGAAATGCCGAACGGATCCTGCAGGCGTTCGAACGGCACGTCGGACTGTGGCAGGCCGAGTTCTTCCCCTTGGTACATGCAGATGTCGCCGCGCATGGAGTACAGGAGCGCAAGCATTTCCTTTGCGGTGTCGTCGCGGTCGCGGCCGTTTTGCCACCGCGAGGCGACGCGCGGCTTGTCATGGTTGCTCATCGCGTAGCACGCGGAGCTGAAGGGATGGATGTGTTCTTCCAGGGTGGCGATCACATTGCGCACGTAGGCGGCACTATTGTCAGGTCGCATCAGTGCAAAACTGTAGGCGGAATGCAGGCGACCCGGCTGCGTGTACTGTCCCATCAGTTTGAGTGGGTCGATACCGCCGACTTCGGCGAGACTGAAAGCGCCATACGCATCCAGCAGGTTTCGGATGCGTTCCAGGAAAGGAAGCATCTCCGGACGGCCCTGGTCGTACACATGCACCTGGAAGCCATAGGGGTGCAGCGCGTCTGCAGGATTGTCGCGAGGTGGGTTGTTTCGCAGCAAGGCATCCTGGAAGACGTGATTGCAGGCATCGAAGCGGAAGCCCGATACGCCCATATCCAGCCAGAAATCCATTTCCGCAAGTACTGCATCCTGCACTGCCGGATTGTGCATGTTCAGATCAGGCTGACTGGACAGGAATGAATGGAAGTAATACTGCCGGCGTTCCGCATCCCAACGCCAGGCGGGACCACCGAAAACGGACACCCAGTTGTTCGGCGGGCTGCCGTCCGGTTTCGGATCGGCCCACAGATACCAGTCGGACTTGTTGTTCTCGCGCGCACGGCTTTGCTTGAACCAGCTGTGCTCTTCCGAAGTGTGCGAGATCACCATGTCGACGATGACGCCAAGCTCGAGCGCCTTTGCGCGTTTCATCAGGCTCTTGAAGTCGGCCATCGTGCCGAAGATGGGATCGACGGCGCGGTAGTCGGAGACGTCGTAACCGAAGTCCTTCATCGGCGACTTGAAGAAGGGACTGATCCAGATCGCATCGACGCCGAGGCTCTTTATATAGGGAAGCTTCTGCTCGATGCCGGCCAGGTCGCCGATGCCATCGTTGTTGGTATCGAAGAAGCTGCGTGGGTATACCTGATAAATGATCATCTACTGCTCACAATTTCAATTCGGCCCGGCTGGCATTGGCTGTTCCGGGCGTCAAGGTGTTTCTTGTTTATTTGCTGAGAGCTTTCCAATGTGAAAGCAGGCATCAACGTCACTATCTGTTGACGCACGGAAATTCGCAATGTCGAACAGGAAAGAACGGATGCTTTTGTGCCTCACAAGCAACTGCCACAGGGCCGTGCGCGTGTTTTCATGAACCGATTGGCAACGCTTGTGATGCAAGGCGCAGTAAAGGCTTGCGAAATCTGAATGTCTTTTCGCGAACAAACTGCGGCGTTCGCTGCTCTATTGGAAAACATGGCCGCACGCCGACGTTTTTGGCGAATGCGACTTTTTCAACTCCCTGTGAGCCGGATACCAACAATGCCAAAAGCGATGCCTTTCCTGCCCCGGATTTATTACCTGAATCCGCAACTGGCTGGTCCGCCACCAGAACTGGAAAGACATCTCGAGCGGTGCGCGGCAATGGGCTTCGACCATGTGCTTGTCTCGCAGCAAACATCGGACGACATGGAGGTGAAAGCAGCCGAGGCGTGTGCGAAGCAGGGCCTGCAGATGTTGCTCGATGTGGATCTGCGCTGCACCGGCGCGGATATCTTGCTGGTGGAGCGCCATCCGGACTGGTTCCGTCCGGTGGATGCGGATGACGATCTGCCTGATCCACGCCGTCCGGTACGGCGCACGGCGTCGCGTGACCTGCGCTTTGACCGTGATGACATCGTTACGGAAATCGTCGCGCATTGGGCGCAGCTGTTGCAGGGGCTGGCTTCACGCGGTGTCGCCGGATTCCGCTGCATTGGCCTCGGCGAGGCGCCGGCATCCGTCTGGAAGCAGCTCATCAGCCAGGTGAGGGCATCGCATCCGGGCGTGCGTTTCCTTGCATGGACGCCGGGATGCACGCCAGCGCAAATCGAGGCTCTCGCCGGCTGCGGTTTCAATGCGACGTTCTCTTCGGGGGCGTGGTGGGATTACCGCTCGCACTGGCTGGCGGATGAGCAGACTCGCCTTGCGCGCATCGCACCGCCGATTGCGTTTCCCGACAGTCCGGATGACCCAGTGATCGGGCGCTCCACGGGAAACGAGGAGGCTGCTATCCGGCGGCAGATTTATCTGCGGGCGCTCGGGCTCGCGGCAGCGGCGGGCAACGGCATCCTTGTTCCGATGGGTTTTGAGTATGGAGCCTCCGGCCTGACCGCACTTGTCAACCGAGACCGCTTTGCCTGGAAGGATATTGCCGGCGGCGCGCCGTTCGTTCTCGACGAGGAGATACGGCGGGCGAATGCCTTTATCGCCGCGCGAGGGGCTGCATTCTACGGGAGTCCGGTCAGGATGCTGAGCGGCGCGCATGCGGGCGTCGCCGTGCTGCTGCGCGCGGTAACGTCTGCCGCGCCTGCAGCGGCACAGGAGGCATTGCTGATCGCTGCGAATGCCGACACGATGCAGCCCTGCACGGTGCATGAAAGCCAGCTGCTGGAGCGTGCCGGCGGCTTTGTACGTTCCGCACGCGCCTGGCCGGAGGAGGGCGAGGACGAGGGCGTCGATACCGAAGGCGCGGATACCTTGGCACTCGCCCCGGGCGCATTGCAGGTGTTTAGCGCACGGCGCCTGCCCCCTGTGCTGATCCCGCCCGCCCGCGGCAAGACGGCCATTAACGCCGCAGCAAAGTCGCCTCGCATCGCGATCGAGGCAGTAATGCCGACTGTCGATGGCGGCAAATTCCCCGTCAAGCGCACAGTCGGGGAATCGGTATCGATCGAAGCCGACGTCTTCGTCGACGGCCACGACAAGCTGGCGGTCGCCGCACTGTGGCGCACGGCGGATGAGGCCGAGTGGCATGAAGTACGCATGCATCCGATTGGCAACGACCGCTGGGCTGCCTCCCTGCCATTGACGCGCATCGGCCGCTACCTGTTTGCGGTGGAAGCCTGGCGCGACGTGTTCTCCACCTATCGCGACGAACTGGAAAAGAAAACGACCGCCGGACTGAATGTGTCGGTGGAACTGGAAGAAGGGCGCCTGCTGGTGGAAGCGGCGGCGCGGCATGCGCAGGAAAGCGAGCTGGGCGAGATTGCTGTCGCACTGAAGGAGATGGCGAAGTCGCTCAAGGGCGTGCCGAAGACACAGGCGAAGGACAAGGAAAAGGCGGCCGCACGCGACGCCGAGCGCGTTGCCGTCCTGTTGTCGGAGCCGATGATGGAAGCGATGCGCGCCGCGGATGCGCGACCGTTCGCGGTGCGCAGCGAGCCGGTGATGCGCATTGATGTGGAACGGCTCGCCGCGCGCTATTCAAGCTGGTATGAATTGTTCCCGCGCTCGCAGAGCGGCGATCCCAACCGGCACGGCACCTTTGCCGATGTCGAGAAGCGCCTGCCTGCGATCCAGGCGATGGGTTTCGACACGCTGTATTTCACCCCCATCCATCCGATTGGCAGGAAGCACCGCAAGGGCCGCAACAACAGCCTGACGGCTGGACCGGACGATCCGGGCAGCCCGTATGCGATTGGGGCGGAAGAGGGGGGCCATGACGCCATCCACCCGCAGCTCGGCACGCTGGAGGATTTCCGGCGCCTGCGCGACGAGGCGGCCAGGCACGGGCTGGAACTGGCGCTCGACTTCGCGATCCAGTGCTCGCCCGACCATCCCTGGCTGAAGGAGCATCCGGACTGGTTCTCGTGGCGGCCGGACGGCACTATCCGCTATGCGGAGAACCCGCCGAAGAAATACCAAGACATCGTTAATGTCGACTTTTATGCGCCGGGCGCGGTTCCCGAGCTGTGGGTCGCGCTGCGCGACGTGGTGCTGTTCTGGGTGAAGGAGGGCGTGCGTGTTTTCCGTGTCGACAACCCCCACACCAAGACACTGCCGTTCTGGGAGTGGATGATTGCCGACATCCGCGGGCGCTATCCGGACACCATCTTCCTGTCGGAGGCCTTCACGCGGCCGAAGATGATGTACCGCCTTGCCAAGATCGGCTACTCGCAGTCGTACACCTACTTCACCTGGCGCCATACGAAGCAGGAATTCATCGACTACATGACGGAGCTGGCGACGACGCAGGTGCGCGAGTATTTCCGCCCGCACTTTTTCGTCAACACGCCGGACATCAACCCGTACTTCCTGCAGCGCAGCGGCCGGCCCGGCTTCCTGATCCGCGCTGCGCTGGCAACGACCTTGTCCGGGCTGTGGGGCATGTACAGCGGCTTCGAGCTGTGCGAGGGGACGCCGGTGACGGGCAAGGAAGAATATCTCGATTCGGAGAAATACGAAATCCGGGCATGGGACTGGA
Source organism: Noviherbaspirillum sp. (assembly GCA_035654275.1). Lineage (GTDB taxonomy): Bacteria > Pseudomonadota > Gammaproteobacteria > Burkholderiales > Burkholderiaceae_D > Noviherbaspirillum. The sequence continues at coordinate 73,952 of DASRXG010000061.1, read as the reverse complement.
ACCGTCCGGGCAACATCATCCACGAGATCACGCAGCTCAACCGCATTCGTGCGGAGAACCCGGCGCTGCAGACCCACCTGAACATCCGCTTTCTGCCGGCGTCGAACGACAGCATCCTGTTTTTCATCAAGGCGACGCCACCAGTCGGCGACTGCGGCCACTCTGGCCACTTTGGCGACAACGTCATCCTGGTTGCGATCAACCTCGATCCGTTTGCCGCGCAAGAGGCAATGCTGGACGTCCCGTTCTGGGAGTTCGGCTTGCCGGACGACGGGGCATTGGAAGTGGATGACCTGGTCAATGGCGCGCACCTGACCTGGCATGGGAAACGGCAACACCTGCGGCTGGACCCGTTTGTCCAGCCCTATGCAATCTGGCGCGCACGAACGAAGTGAGTTTTATATGGATCGCCCCACCACAACCATGGACCGCAGAACGTCAGCCCGCCGAGCCGTCGCTGCCTCGCCCGCAATGAAAAGCCGCCCATTCAGTGACGACCCGCTCTGGTACAAGGACGCGATCATTTACCAGGTGCACGTCAAGTCGTTTTACGATTCGAACAACGACGGCATCGGGGACTTTGCCGGCCTGATCGAGAAGCTCGACTACATTGCGGATCTCGGCGTCAACACGATCTGGCTGCTGCCTTTTTATCCGTCGCCACGCAAGGATGACGGATACGATATTGCCGAATACCGCGGCGTGCATCCGGACTACGGCACGCTGGCCGATGTGCGGCGCTTCATTTCGGAGGCGCACCGGCGCGGTCTGCGGGTGATCACCGAGCTGGTCGTCAACCATACCTCCGACCAGCACCCCTGGTTCCAGCGGGCGCGCAAGGCCAAGCCGGGTTCCGCGGCGCGCGACTTCTATGTCTGGTCCGACAACGACCAGGCCTACAGCGGCACGCGCATCATCTTCTGCGACACCGAAAAATCCAACTGGACCTGGGATCCGGTGGCGAACGCCTTTTACTGGCATCGCTTCTATTCGCACCAGCCGGACCTCAACTTCGACAACCCGCAGGTGGTGAAGGCGGTGCTCGGCATCATGTCCTACTGGCTGGACATGGGCGTGGACGGGTTGCGGCTCGATGCGGTGCCCTACCTGATCGAGCGCGAGGGCACGACCAACGAAAACCTGCCCGAGACGCATGTGATCTTGAAACGCATCCGTGCCGAACTCGATGCCGCCTATCCGGGGCGCATGCTGCTGGCGGAGGCGAACATGTGGCCGGAAGACGTGCGGCCGTATTTCGGTGACGATGACGAATGCCAGATGGCCTTCCATTTCCCGCTGATGCCGCGCATGTACATGGCGCTGGCGCAGGAAGACCGCTTCCCGATCGCGGATATCCTGCGGCAGACGCCGGAAATTCCTGCCAATTGCCAGTGGGCGATCTTCCTGCGCAATCATGATGAGCTGACGCTGGAGATGGTTACCGACCGTGAGCGGGACTATTTGTGGGACTTCTACGCGTCGGAGCGGCGCGCACGCATCAACCTCGGCATCCGCCGCCGGCTGTCGCCGTTGCTGGAACGCGACCGGCGCCGTGCCGAACTGCTCAACAGCTTCCTGCTGTCGATGCCTGGCACGCCGGTCCTCTATTACGGCGATGAGATCGGCATGGGCGACAACATCCACCTCGGCGACCGGGACGGCGTGCGCACGCCGATGCAATGGACGCCGGACCGCAACGGCGGTTTTTCGCGCGCTGATCCCGCCAAGCTGGTGCTGCCGCCGATCATGGATCCGCTGTACGGCTTCGAAGCAGTGAACGTCGAGGCGCAAACGGCCGACCCGTATTCTCAGCTGAATTGGACGCGCCGCATGCTGGCGGTGCGCAAGCAGCATTTCTCCTTCGGCCGCGGCACGCTGACGCTGCTCTATCCGGCCAACCGCCGCATCCTTGCCTACCTGCGCGAATACCACAGCAAGGAGGATGGCGAGGCGCTTGAGACCATCCTGTGCGTGGCCAATGTGTCGCGCTCCGCCCAGGCCGTGGAGCTGGACCTGTCTGCGTTTGCGGGCCGCGTACCGCTCGAGATGCTGGGCGGCTCTGCCTTTCCGCCGATCGGCAAACTGCCTTACCTGCTGACCTTGCCACCCTATGGCTTCTACTGGTTCCTGCTGGCGACGGAGGCGAGAATGCCGGCGTGGCATACCCCGTCGCCGGAACCTCTGCCCGAACTGCAGACGCTGGTGCTGCGGCAGGGCATCGGGGAGATACTAGAAGCGCCGCGGCGGAGCCTGCTGGAAAACGACATCCTGCCGAGCTACCTGCCGATCCGCCGCTGGTATGCGGCCAAGCAGGAAAAGCTGCAATCCGTGCGCGTCGCGTTGTCCACAGTGTTGCCGGCTTCCGCAGTGCGCCCGCAGATCATGCCCGCGATGCTCGCCGAGCTGGAAACGACGACCGCGTCAGGCACCGACCACTATCTCATGCCGCTCGGCTACATCCGTGAGGAAGACATCGTGACCGCGCTGCCGCAACAGCTCGCGCTGGCACGCGTGCGGCGCGGCCGCCATGTCGGCTTGCTCACCGACGGCTATGTGCTGGACTCGTTTGCCTATGTGGTCATCGAGCTGCTGCGCGCGCGCGCATCGATTCCCGCGCAGGACGGCGAGATCCGCTTCATGCCGACCGAAGCGCTGGATGCGGTGGACGTCGGTCCGGAACCTGTGGTGCGCCGACTGTCGGCAGAACAGTCGAACAGTTCGCTGGTGCTGGCCGACACCATGGTGCTGAAAGTGATCCGGCGCCTGCTGCCGGGCATGCACCCGGAAGCGGAAATGGGACGCTACCTGACCGCGCTTGGCTACGCCAATGCACCGCGCATGCTGGGCGAAGTCACGCGCATCGCCGCCGACGGCACGCGCCACACGATGATGATGCTGCAGGAGTTCATCCATAACCAGGGCGATGCATGGCAGTGGATGCTCGACACGCTCGCGCGCTGGATACAGCTGGCGGCCATGCCGGAGACCGCTGCGGCGACAGAGGCGGCAACCGATATTTCCAGTCCCCAGGACGACCTCGTGCAGCTGTCTGCCAAGCTGGGCCAGCGGCTGGGAGAGATGCATGCGGCACTTGCGACGCCTACCGACAATCCCGACTTCGCGCCGGATCCCGCGACAGAAGAAGACACGCGGGTTTGGGCGCAGCTGGCACGCCGGCAGCTCGAGGCGGCTTTCGATGTGATCAGTGCCAAGAGCGACTGGAGCAGCGATGCCGAGGCGCGCCGCGTGTCGTGGCTGATCGGCATGCGCGAGCAGCTCCTGCAGAGACTGGATGAGCTTGCCGCCGTCGGCGTGGGGACGCTGCGGACCCGCATCCATGGCGACTTCCATCTCGGCCAGGTGCTGGTGGCGCACGGCGACGTCTATATCGTCGACTTCGAAGGCGAACCGGCGAGGCCCCTCGAACAGCGGCGCGGCAAGGCGAGCCCGATGCGCGATGTCGCCGGGCTGATGCGGTCCTTCGACTATGCGGCGGCATTCGGCAGCGGCGCTGGGCCGGCCGATCTGGACGAAGCGGGAGAGCTGCGCAAGCAGGGCATCATCCGCAGCTTTGCGCCGACCTGCCAGTCGGCATTCCTCGAGGCTTACCGCGCCGCAGCGTACACCGGTCCCCTAAAGCTGACGCCGGAGCAGGAGCGCAGTCTGCTGCAGTTGTTCGTGCTGGAAAAGGCGGGCTACGAAATCTGCTACGAGGCCGCCAACCGGCCTGCCTGGATTCCGGTGCCGATGAACGGATTGGCGAAGATCGCGGACGAACTGCTGAACGTGGCAGGCGGGGAGTAGCGCCGGGAAGGACGTGGCGACGCGGAATCGGTGTGACGCCACCAAGCGGTGGGCATTTGAGCACAGGGCCTTTTAGGAACGAAAAAGGAAATACAAGGAGAGCAGTCGCATGACCGAGCACACCGAGGAGCTGAGCAGCCTCGACCAGAGCACCATCGATGCGGTGCTCCACGGTCAACTGGCCGATCCTTTTGCACTTTTCGGCCCGCACCGGGTGGGTGAGGGGATCGTCGTGCGCACCTTCCAGCCGGGCGCGCGGGCGGTGGACATCGTTGCCCGCATACCCGCCAATGATGCGGGCGGCGAGTTGCTGGCGTCGCTGTATAACGCAAACCAGAGCGGACTATTCGTCAGCGGGGCGCCGTTGCGCGAGCTGGGCGACTACCTGCTGCGGATCACCTGGCCGACTGCATCCGGCGGCGAGCATGTGCAGTACACGGAGGATCCGTACCGCTTCGGGCTCCTGCTGGGCGACATCGACATGCACCTGCTGCGGGAAGGTACGCACCGGGAGCTGGGCCGCTGCCTTGGGGCGAATCCGATGGTGATCGACGGCGTGGCCGGCACGCGCTTTGCAGTGTGGGCGCCGAATGCGCGCCGGGTATCGGTGGTCGGCGACTTCAACCTGTGGGACGGGCGGCGGCATCCGATGCGCCTGCGGGTAGAAGCCGGCGTGTGGGAGCTCTTCATCCCGCGTATCAGGAGCGGCACCCGCTACCAGTACGAGATCGCCGGCATCGACGGCAACGTCCTGCCGCTCAAGGCCGACCCGTTCGCGCGCGCGACGGAAATGCCGCCATCAACCGTATCGGTGGTGGCGCCCGACGTGCCGTTCCGCTGGACGGACGATGCATGGATGGCTACCCGTACTTCGCGTCACGACGCCGGCGCGCCGATGTCCATCTACGAGGTGCATCCCGGCTCATGGCTGCGCATCCTGGAGGAAGACGGCCGCAGCCTGAACTGGCATGAACTGGCAGACCGGCTGATTCCCTATGTGCAGGACATGGGCTTCACGCATGTCGAGTTCCTGCCGATCATGGAGCATCCGTTTGGCGGTTCCTGGGGCTACCAGCCGCTCGGGCTGTTCGCGCCGACCGCGCGTTTCGGTCCGCCATCCAGCTTTGCTTCCTTTGTCGACCGCTGCCATGCGGCCGGCATTGGCGTGATCCTCGACTGGGTGCCGGCACATTTTCCGTCGGACCCGCACGGGCTCGTGCGCTTTGACGGCACCGCGCTGTACGAGCACCAGGATCCGCGCGAAGGCTACCACCAGGACTGGAATACGCTGATCTACAACCTCGGCCGCAGCGAGGTGTGCGCCTTCCTGATTGCCAGCGCGCTGGAATGGCTGGAGCACTACCACGTGGATGGCCTGCGGGTGGATGCGGTGGCATCGATGCTGTACCGTGACTACAGTCGCAAGGAAGGCGAGTGGGTGCCGAACATCCACGGCGGGCGCGAGAACCTGGAGGCGGTCGCGCTGCTGCGCAACCTGAACCAGGTGATCTCGCAACGTTGCCCCGGCGCGCTGATGATCGCCGAAGAATCGACAGCATGGCCCGGCGTATCGGCCCCGGTGGAGCAGGACGGCCTTGGTTTCACGCACAAGTGGAACATGGGCTGGATGCATGACACGCTGCGCTACATGAGTTACGACCCGATCTACCGGCGCCACCATCATCACGACATGACCTTCGGACTGATCTATGCGTACTCGGAAAAATTCATCCTGCCGATCTCGCATGACGAAGTAGTGCACGGCAAGGGTTCGCTGCTCAACAAGATGCCGGGTGACGGAAGTCAAAAGCTGGCGAATCTGCGCACTTACCTCAGCTTCATGTGGACGCACCCCGGCAAGAAGCTGTTGTTCATGGGTTGCGAAATCGGCCAGTACGCCGAGTGGAACCATGACGGCTCGCCGGACTGGGGGCTGCTCGACAATCCGGCGCACCGCGGCATACAGCGGCTGGTGCGCGACCTGAACCGCATCTATGCGGGCGAGGCGTCGCTGCACCGCAAGGATTTCAGCGCCGACGGCTTTGCATGGGTGATCGGTGACGACAGCAACAACAGCGTGTTCGCCTACCTGCGCCGCGGTGATAAAGGCGATCCGCCGCTGCTGGTCGTGCTGAACATGACGCCGGTGCCGCGCGAGGATTACCGGATCGGCGTGCCGGAGTTCGGCGGTGCATCGATTGGTGCATGGCGTGAAATCCTCAACAGCGATGCCGCTGTCTATGGCGGCAGCGGCATGGGCAACGGGGATTCCGTCACGTTGGACGTGCAGCCGGCGCACGGCATGGCGCAGTCGCTGGTGCTCAGGCTGCCGCCGCTGTCTGCCATCGTGCTGAAACCCGTGCTGACTGCACAAGCGGCGCAATAGTTCAGTCGAGCATGCCGGCCCTGCATCTTCCCCTGCGTCCCGTTCAGCCAGGCTCGCCGTATCCTCTGGGCGCGACGTATGACGGATCCGGGACCAACTTCGCGGTGTTCTCCGCGTATGCGACCGCGGTGGAGCTCTGCCTGTTCGACCCGACAGGAAGGCATGAACTGGCGCGCTGCTCCCTGCCGGACTGTACCAACGAAGTGTGGCACGGCTATCTGCCCGGCGTGCATGCCGGCACGCTGTATGGCTACCGCGCATATGGCCCTTACCAGCCGGAGCAGGGGCACCGCTTCAATCCGAACAAGCTGCTGCTGGATCCGTATGCGCGGCAACTGTCTGGGCAAGTGCGCTGGACGGACTCACTCTATGGCTACCGCATGCATTCCCCGCGCGCCGACCTGTCATTCGACCACCGCGACAGTGCGTCGTTCATGCCGAAGGCTGTCGTGATGGATTCGGGTTACAACTGGCATGGCGACAAGCGGCCCAATGTGCCGTGGGAAAAGACTGTCATTTACGAGACGCATGTGCGCAGCCTGACCCGTCTGCTCGAGCGCATCCCGGCAGTCGAACGCGGAACCTTCGCCGGTCTCGCCAACCCTTATGTCATCGATTACCTGGTGAAGCTCGGCATCACCGCAGTGGAATTGTTGCCGGTGCACGCTTTCCTGCAGGATCGGCGGCTGGTGCAGGCGGAACTGTCGAATTACTGGGGCTACAACACCTTGTCCTTCTTCGCCCCGGAACCGCGCTATCTCTCGGACGGCAACCCCGATGAAATGCGGCATGCGGTGCGCGAACTGCACTCTGCGGGCATCGAATTAATCCTCGATGTGGTCTACAACCATACCTGCGAGGAAAGCGAACTCGGTCCGACGATCTCTTTCCGCGGCCTCGACAATGCCAGCTACTACCGCCTGCAGGCCGACAACCCGCGCTACAACGTGAACGACACCGGCTGCGGCAACACGCTCAACATGTCGCATCCGCGCGTGATTCACATGGTGATGGATTCGCTGCGCTACTGGGTACAGGAATTCCACATCGACGGCTTTCGTTTCGACCTCGGCGCGACGCTGGGACGCGAGCCGCACGGCTTCGATCCCGGAGCGGGATTCTTCGATGCATTGCTGCAAGACCCGGTGCTGGCGCGCGCGAAGCTGATATCGGAGCCTTGGGATTTGGGCCCCGGTGGTTACCAGGTCGGGAACCATCCACCTGGCATTGCTGAATGGAACGATCGATTCCGCGATGATGTGCGCATGTTCTGGCGCGGCGATGCCGGGAAACGGGGCGCCATCGCCGGGCGCTTGCTGGGTTCGGCCGACCTGTTCAACCATCATCGCCGCCGCAACTGGGCGTCAGTCAATTTCGTCACTGCGCACGACGGCTTCACGCTGCAGGACCTGGTCAGCTACAACACCAAGCACAACGAGGCCAATGGCGAGGATAACCGCGACGGCAGCAATGAAAACCGCAGCAGCAACTGGGGAGTGGAAGGGCCGACCGATGACCCGGGAACTCTCGCGACGCGCGAGCGGGTCAAGCGCGCCATGCTGATGACCCTCATGCTTTCCAACGGTACGCCGATGATCCTGGGTGGCGACGAATTCGGGCGTACGCAGCACGGCAATAACAACCCGTATTGCCAGGATTCGGACATCTCCTGGTTCGACTGGACCCTGACCGATACACCGGCAGGCAAAGCATTACTGAATTTCACGCGGCGCTGCATTGCTGCGCGGATGGTGATACCCACGCTTGGCAGCAACCGTTTCCTGAAAGCGCGGTCGAAGACATTTCAAAGCATCCCGGACATCAGTTGGTTCGATGAAGCCGGCGTCGAATTGACGCCGGAACGATGGAATAACCCGGACGGTCGCCTGCTGGCGCTGCGCCGAGTTGCCACCGATCTCAATGCCGGGGCGCTATCGGCAGCCTTGCTGTTGCTGAATGCCTTCTCGGAAGACCGTGAATTCATGCTGCCGGAGCCAAGGATGCCGTGGCGCGTGCTGCTCGATGCGGCGGAGCCTTTCCCGGAAAGCAGCACGGGCAACGTGCCCGAAAACAACCGAATAACCGTCGGCGCACATTGCGCCGTCCTACTGGTAGCCGACAATGTCATTCTCTAACCCTTCATTCGCATTTTCCTTTGGCGCGCATCTCGTCGCACCCGGCCGCACACGGTTCCGCCTGTGGGCGCCCGGTACGCAGCAGGCCAGCGTCGAGATCGACGGCATGCCGCCGGTGGCGATGCAATCCTTGGATGGCGGCTGGTTCGAGGCCGAGGCGAACTGCGACGCTGGCGCCCGCTACCGCTATCGGGTCAGCGAATCGCTTGCCGTGCCGGATCCGGCCTCGCGTGCGCAGGCGGGAGACGTGCATGACGCGAGCATCGTGTGTGACCCCGACACCTATCAATGGAAAAACACCGTCTGGCGCGGACGGCCCTGGCATGAAACGGTGTTGTACGAACTGCACGTCGGGGCGCTCGGCGGGTTCGAAGGAGTGATGGCGCAATTGCCTGCGCTGGCCGACCTTGGCGTCACCGCCATCGAACTGATGCCGGTCGCGGACTTTCCCGGGCCGCGCAACTGGGGTTACGACGGTGTGCTGCCGTATGCGCCCGATGCGGCGTATGGCACGCCGGACCAGCTCAAGGCGCTGGTCGACGCGGCACACGGGCTGGGCCTGATGGTTTTCCTGGATGTGGTGTACAACCATTTCGGGCCGGACGGCAACTACCTCGGCGCCTATGCACCATCCTTCTTCCGCGACGATATCCAGACACCGTGGGGGCAGGCGATCGACTTCCGCCAGCGCCCGGTACGCGATTTTTTCACCGAGAATGCGATCTACTGGCTCAGCGAGTTCCGCTTCGACGGCCTGCGTTTCGATGCGGTACACGCGATCAGCGAAAAAGACTGGCTGGTGGAAATGGCAAAACAGGTGCGGACCGTGATCCCGGATGACCGCCATGTACATCTGGTGCTGGAGAACGACGACAACACCGCGAGCTTGCTGGAGCGCTCGCCCTCACTGCTGTTTGATGCGCAGTGGAACGACGACATGCATCACATATTGCATGTGATGCTGACTGGCGACCGGGAAGGGTATTACGCAGGCTATATCAACCAGTCTGCCGAGAAGCTGGCGCGAGGATTGACGGAAGGCTTCATCTATCAGGGCGAGGCATCGCTTTACCCGGGCGGTGCATTGCGCGGCGAGCCGAGTGCGCACTTGCCGCCGTCTTCCTTCGTTTTCTTTCTGCAAAACCATGACCAGATCGGCAACCGCGCCTTCGGCGAGCGGTTGACCTCACTTTCCCATCCACATGCACTGCGTGCGGCGGCCGCGCTGCTGTTGCTTTCGCCGCAAATTCCATTGCTGTTCATGGGGGAAGAAATCGGCGCGACCCAGCCGTTCCTGTACTTCACCAGCCACCTGACGCAAGAGCTTGCCGACGCGGTACGCAAGGGGCGGCGCGAGGAATTCGCGCGCTTTTCCGCCTTCAACGATCCGGCGCAGCGGGCACTGATCCCCGATCCGAATGCAGAACAGACTTTCCTCGATTCGATTCCGAAGCCGGACAGCGAACTCGCGCCGCTGTGGCGGGAATGGGTTCGGAACCTGCTGTCGATCCGGCATACACATATCGTGCCGCGGCTGGACGGTGCACGGTCGCTGTCAGCCGAGGTGCTGGGGAAGGCGGCCGTGAAGGCACGCTGGCACATGGGCGACGGAAAGGTGTTGATGACGTCCATCAATCTCGGTGACCAGCCGGTGAAGATCCCCTACAACCGTTTGGCCGACGGGCAGGGCGGCGCCATTCTTTTCGCAACCGAAGGCGTGGAGGATGCCGCAGTACGCGATGAGTTGCCGCCACAGTCCTTTATTGCGCTCCTGGAGGACACACCGTGAACGATGCAGAAATCCTCAAACTGGCTACGGCAGCGGGTCTTACGCATGAATGGACAGACGCATTCGGGAAGCAGAAGCAGGTCAGTCCGGATGCTCTGCGCACGATTCTGGAGGCTCTCGGCTTTCCCTGCACAAGCGAAGCCGATTGCAGGGACAGCCATGCCAGGTTGGCTGCGGTGCGGGGGGAGCGCGGGCTGCCGGTGCTGGTGACGGCAACGGTCGGCGAGCCGATACAGCTTGGCGCGGTACACAGCGTTGCGGGTAAGGCCTATCGCATCGAGCTAGAAGATGGTCGCTATATTGACGGCCGGTTTCCCGACGCGGTGGACGGTGAGACCGCTTTGCCGCCGATCGAATGCTACGGATACCACCGCCTCAAGGTGGGCGACGCAGAAATGACGCTCGCCGTCGCGCCACGGCGGTGCTATGGCGTCGCGGATGCACTGGCGAGGAGCGGTGGTGCGCACGGCGATGCGCGCCTGTGGGGCCTCGGTGTGCAGCTGTATTCACTGCGCAGGACGGGCGACGGCGGCATCGGCGACTTCACGGGCCTGTCATCGTTGGTCCGGTCCGCCGCTGCACATGGCGCTGCGGCAGTCGCAATCAGCCCGGTCCATGCAATGTTCAGCGCCGACGTCAACCGCTACAGCCCATACGGCCCGTCGAGTCGGCTGTTTCTCAATGCACTGCACATCGACCCGGCAAGGGTGCTGGGCCCGGAGGCAATGGCGGGAGCCCTGGATGCCTTGGGCAACGACGCAGCAGCACGGTATGCCGCTCTGGAACAGCAGCCGTTGATCGACTGGCCGGCAGCGGCAACCCTGCGCTTGTCCCTGTTGCGCAGGCTGTACGAGCAGTTCACCGCATCCGGCGGACATAGCGACTTCGAGGAATTCCGGCGGCGTGGTGGCGGCGCGCTGCAGGACCATGCACGCTTTGAGGCGCTGCATGCCTGGCGGCTCGGCCATGGCGAAAGCGGTGACTGGCGCACCTGGCCACAAGGCTGGCGTGATCCGCGCGGCGCGGAGGTCGATGAGTTCGCACGCCAGCAGGCGAAAGAAGTGGAGTTTCATCGATTCCTGCAGTGGCAAGCGGCAACCGGCCTTTCGGGCGCGCAGCGGACTGCGCATGACGCAGGCATGCCGATCGGCCTGATCACCGATCTCGCGGTTGGCGCCGACAATGACGGCAGCCAGGCATGGAGCCGGCAGGCGGAGATCATCAACGGCCTGTCAGTGGGCGCGCCGCCGGACGTGATCAATACCCGCGGCCAGAGCTGGGGGCTGGGCGCCTTCTCGCCGCATGCGATGAAGGCGAAGGGTTTCGGGGCATACATCGAGATGCTGCGCGCCATCTTCGACTATGCGGGCGGTGCGCGCATCGACCACGTGCTCGGCCTGTCGCGCCTATGGCTCGTGCCGAACGGCGCTTCACCCGAGAACGGCGCCTACCTGCAATACCCGCTGCAGGACTTGCTGCGCCTGATCGCACTGGAGTCATGGCGGCACCACGCCATCGTGATTGGTGAAGATCTCGGCACCGTGCCGCAGGGATTTGATACGAAACTGGCGCAGGCGGGTCTGCTCGGCATACGGGTCCTGATGTTCCAGCAATACGGCGGGCGCTTCTTCCGTCCCGACGAATGGTCGCCGCACGCCATTGCGACGACGACCACGCATGACCTGCCGACAATTGCCGGCTGGTGGCAGGAGCGGGACATCGACTGGCGCGTCAAGCTCGACCTGCTGGCACCGGGACAGTCGGAACACGATGCACGGCAGGATCGCGCACGCGAGCGCACGTCCTTGTGGAATGCGCTGACCGCTTCCGGATGCGCACACGGCGGCGAGCCCGACCGCAACAACACGGATGTGCCGCTGGACGCCGCGATCAAACTCATGTCGTCCACACCGGCGCCGCTGGCGATGCTGCCGATCGAGGACGCGCTTGGCCTGGTCGAGCAACCGAACCTGCCGGGCACCATCGACACGCATCCCAACTGGCGCAGACGGCTGTCCGGGGAGGTGGAACGCGTGCTCGATGATCCGGCAGTCGTATCCCGCCTCGATGCCGTCAACCGCAACCGCTCCTTCCGGAAGTGACCGATGATCATTCCACGCGCCACGGCGAGGCTGCAGCTGCACAAGGACTTCACGTTCGACCAGGCGGCGGAAGTGGTGCCGTATTACGCATCGCTCGGCGTCAGCCATATTTACGCGTCGCCGATTCTTACTGCGCGCAGCGGTTCGACGCACGGTTACGACATCGTCGACCCGACGCGCATCAATCCGGAGCTGGGCGGGGAGGAAGGCCTGCGACGCTTCGTGGCCGCGATCCGCGCCGCCGGCATGGGCCTGATCCTCGACATCGTGCCCAACCATATGGGCATCGGGTCGGAGAACCCATGGTGGCAGCATGTGCTGGAATGGGGCAGGCGCAGTCCCTACGCGCACTGGTTCGACATCGACTGGCATCCTGCCGACGAAAGCCTGCACAACAAGGTGATGGCGCCTTTCCTCGGCAAGCCGTATGGCGAAGCGCTTGCCACCGGGGAGATCGAACTGCAGTACAACGCCGCGCGCGGCAAGTTCTTCGCTGCCTACTATTCGCATTGCTTTCCGATCTCGCCGGCTGACTATGCAGGCATTTTGCGGGCAGCCAATTCCGACAGGCTGATCCCGGCCATCGCTACCTTTGAGGAAAGGCGCGGAGGAGAAAGAGGCGGAGAGAAGGGCGGAGCAAGGGAAGCCATCACGCAGCAGAATGCCGACATGGGATTCGGCCTGCTGCGCGAGATCGGGCGCACGGAAGAAGGAGCAGCGGACATCGCTACAGCAGTCGCCGCGTTTTCGGCCGGGACACCGCAAGGCATGGAAGCGCTGCATGCGCTGCTGGAACGGCAGCATTACCGCCTTGCATGGTGGCGCTGTGCTGCCGACGGCATTAACTGGCGTCGCTTCTTCGAGGTCACGGACCTGGCCGGCGTGCGGGTGGAACAGGACGATGTGTTCGAGGCGACCCATGCACTGATCTTCCGCCTGTACACGGAGGGCCTCATCGACGGCGTGCGGGTCGATCATGTGGACGGGCTCGCCGATCCCGGCGGGTATTGCCGAAAACTGCGCAGCCGTCTGGCGGCATTGACCTCGCAGCGCCCTCCCGAGCTGCCACCGGCTCCGGCTTACATCATTGTCGAGAAGATCCTCGCGCATCACGAGCAGCTGCGTACCGACTGGGATATCGACGGCACCAGCGGCTACGACTTCATGGACCGCGTCGGTGCATTGCTGCACGATCCGGCCGGTGAAGCGCCGCTGACGGCGACATGGGCAGCATTGACCGGGCATGAACTGGATTTCGGGGATGAGGTGCGCCAGGCGCGACGCCAACTGCTGGGGGCAAACCTGTCCGGCGAGTTCGAGGCTGCCGCACGCGCGCTGCATGCCGTGGCGCGCACCGACCTGCGTACGCGCGACTATTCGCTCGGTGCCATCCGCCGTGTTTTCACGGAGCTGCTGGTGCATTTTCCGGTGTACCGGACTTATGCCATCAGCAGCGGCCATGATGAGCGCGACCGGGAGGTGATCGACCGTACGCTCGAGCAGGCGCGGCGCAGCGTAGACCGCACTGAAGTGCCCTTGCTGGACGTGATCGCCCGCTGGCTGGTTGGCGACGCGCCGCGCGATGCCACAAACCCGAAGGTACACGAGCTTCACCAGCGTGCCATCACGCGCTTCCAGCAACTGACGCCGCCGCTGGCCGCGAAGTCGGTGGAGGATACGGCCTTCTACCGCTATGGCCGCCTGCTGTCGCGCAACGAAGTCGGATCGGATCCCGCGCAGTTTGCATTGGGCGTGGCCGAATTCCACGAGGCGAATGTCACACGCGCTTCGCGCTTCCCGGCCTCCCTGCTTGCCACCGCAACCCATGACCACAAGCGCGGCGAAGACGTGCGTGCCCGCATTGCTGCATTGAGCGAAATGCCCGGCGAATGGGAACGCACCGTGCGCGACTGGATGGACATGAATGCGCCGTGGCGCACCGAGGTAGCAGGCGAAAACGGCGCGCCGCCCGCACCCGCACCAAACCCTGCGGATGAGATGATGCTCTACCAGATGCTGATCGGCGCATGGCCCATCGGCCTTGAGGCGACAGATCGCGACGGTGTGCAGCAGTTTGCCGAGCGCATCGACCGCTGGCAGACCAAGGCGCTGCGCGAAGCAAAATTGGTGAGTGACTGGGTGATGCCGAATGAGGAATACGAGGCGGCGTGCCGCAGCTTCCTGTTCGGCATCCTGGAAGTAAAGCCGGAAAACACCTTCCTGCGCCGGCTTGTCATGAGTGTCCAGCGGCTGACGCCTGCCGGCGTCGCCAATAGCCTCGCGCAAACCGTACTGCGCCTGACGTCACCCGGCGTTCCCGACCTGTACCAAGGCACCGATTTCTGGGATTTCAGCCTGGTCGATCCCGACAACCGGCGGCCCGTTGACTATGCGGCACGCCGGGAAGCGCTCGATGCGCAGCCGGAATACTTGAGGGACATCGAAGGCTGGCAGAGCGGCCGCGTGAAGCAACTGGTGATCCGCGCAAGCCTCGGACTGCGTTCACGCGAGCCGGAACTGTTTTCGCGCGGTGAATATGTGCCGCTGGCATTGGAAGGGGCGTTGAATACACACGCGATCAGCTTCGCGCGGCGCCTGCAGGAGCGCTCCATCATCGTGCTGGCAACGCACCTGCCGGCGAAGCTGCTTGCGCAGGCGCAGTTGCCGCTTGTGTTGCCGGCTGACTGGCGCGACACGGCAGTAGTGCTTACGGTGCCCGGTGACTCGGCATGGATGGATCTCTATACAGGGCGCGTGCTGCGCGCGGAGTCGGGACGGATCCGGCTGTCCGATGCGCTTGCGCTGCTGCCGGTGTCGGTACTCATACCGGCATAAGGGGAAGGCAAACCGGTCAGCCGGTGGCGTGTTGTTGCGCAGATTCCTGCAACGTAATGTCCTGCATGGCGACGGCACGCAGGCAGAACGCCTGGATGGAGCGGATCAGTTCTTTTTCTTCAATGACGGGTTGGTCGCCGCCTTGCCACGTCAACGGTCCGACCAGTGCTTCGGCAATAACGCCGACGAGGGCTGCCGCCGATACCGGTGCCAGCTGCGGCGGAAAGTCGCCGCTGCGGACGCCGTCCTCGACCAGCTGCTGGAAGATCTCCGCATAGGCATGGCGATAGCGCAGGCGCTCCACATCCACCAGTGCATCGACCGGCTCCGCAATCAGCGCATAGGCCAGGCGTCGGCCGCGGATCGCGCGCGCCGCGAAGGCCTCGATGGCGTTCAGCAGGCGCTGTGTCGGCTTTCCGTCTGCGAGCGCGTTCTCGCGTACGACGGCGACTTCCTTTTCGGTGGCCAAGCGGAAAATTTCCGCGCAGAGTTCCGCCTTGGAGTCAAAGTGCTTGTACACCGCGCCGGTCGCGATGCCTGCCTGCTGGGCGACCGCATTGATCGTGAGTGCACCGAAGCCGCCGGTGGATACCTGCAATAAAGCGGCGTCGAGGATCTGCTGCCGCAGGGCAGCCTTGCGCGCGACGGTCTTTTCGGTCGGCCGGTAAGCCATTGGATGCATCCCCGTGTCAATTTTTGCAAGCGAGTGTAACGCCCGGTCCCGTGTCCGGCAAGGCAATCCTTGACGTGTGCCGAAAGGCGTGATTAACTCCCTTTCAATAAAGTGAACCGCAATTCACACTATTGATATCGGGCGTCGGATTTTGTGCCCGTAAGACTGAACCCATTGGAGACTGCCATGTTGGACGCCACGCCGGAAAACCGCTTTTTCGCGGAAACCCATGAAGTCAAAAACCAGCCGAAACCACTGGAGGATTACAACCTGTATGGGGAGGACGTGGCTCTTCAGGAAGCCGTCCTGCGCGAGGGTGGGGCATGGGCGCAGGACGAGTTGCAGGCCTTTGGCGCGCTGACCGGTTCGCGCGAGCTGATCGAGCTCGGCTTCCAAGCCAATGAAAACAAGCCGGTGCTCCATACGCATGACCGCTACGGCAACCGCGTCGACGAGGTGCGCTTCCATCCGGGCTATCACCGGCTGATGCAGATCTCCATCGAGCATGGACTGCACAGCTCGCATTGGAGCGACCCGAAGGATGGCGCGCATGTCGCCCGTGCCGCGAAGTTCTACATGCAGAGCCAGGTCGAGGCCGCACACTGCTGCCCGATCACGATGACCTCTGCCGCGATCCCCGCCTTGCGCCTGCAGCCGGAGGTCGCCGCGCAATGGGAGCAGAAAATCCTCGCGCGCCACTACGACTGGCGTAACGTCCCCGACGCGCAGAAGGAAGGTGTCACCATCGGCATGGCGATGACCGAGAAGCAGGGCGGCTCCGACGTGCGCGCCAATACCACGCGTGCGCTGCCCCTTGGTAGCGGCGGACCCGGACAGGCCTATGAACTGGTCGGCCACAAGTACTTCGTGTCGGCACCGATGTGCGATGCCTTCCTCGTGCTGGCGCAGGCGCCGGGCGGATTGTCGTGCTTCTTGCTGCCGCGCTGGCGCCCGGACGGCAGCAAGAACCCGCTGCAGGTCCTGCGGCTGAAGAACAAGATGGGCAATGTCGCCAATGCCTCGTCGGAGACCGAGCTGCGCGGCGCCTACGCCGTCATGATTGGCGGTGAAGGACGGGGCGTTGCCACCATCCTGAAGATGGTGTCGATGACGCGCTTCGACTGCATGATCGGCTCGTCGGCAGGCATGCGGCAAGCCGTGGTGCAGGCGCTGCATCACTGCGCGCATCGCAGCGCATTCGGCAAGCTGCTGGCTGAACAGCCGCTCATGCAAAATGTGCTGGCCGACCTCGTGATCGAAAGTGAAGCAGCGCTCGCGATGACGATGCGCATTGCCCGATCGCTCGACCGCAGCGACTACGACGAATCCGAAAAGCTGCTGATGCGCATTGGCACCGCCGTCGGCAAGTACTGGATCTGCAAACGCACACCGGGACACGCCTACGAAGCGATGGAATGCATCGGCGGCAGCGGCGTGATGGAAGACAGCATCATGCCGCGCCTGTTCCGCGAGTCCCCGGTCAATTCAATCTGGGAAGGCAGCGGCAACGTCCAGTGCCTCGACATGCTGCGCGCGATGCAGCGCGAGCCCGCATCGCTGGAGGCCTACATGCGCGAAGTGCGGCTTGCCGAAGGCGCGAACAAGCATCTCGACCGGTACGTCGCCCAGCTCGTGCGCGAATTCAGCGACCTCGGCGATATCGAGTACCGTGCGCGCACTGTCGTGGAGAAGATGGCGTTGGCCTTGCAGGGCTCGCTACTGGTGCGGAACGGCCATCCAGCTGTGGCCGATGCGTTCTGTGCGTCACGCCTTGCCGGGGAGAGCAGCGGTCTTGTCTATGGCAATTTGCCGCGTGGCGCAGATTGCGCCGCAATCATCAAGAGGGCGACACCGCGCGCTTGAGAAAAAAGGAAGGCGCGACGGATGAGATCGTTGGGCGACATCAGTACAGCCATATTTCCATGTGGAAAGCTCTCTGAATTCGAACGCTGAGGTTTTCGGAAGCAGTGGAGTAGGAATTGTCCGAAGAAGTTGAGAAATTACCCCTAAGTCTTTGTAACATAAGGAAATTTTCCATTAGTCCACAATTCCTGTGGATAACTTTGTGAGTAACCCAGTTTTGCCGATTCGAAAGCCCGATTTTTCGGGCTTTTCTATAAATTGCTCAATAAATAAGCAGAATTAAAAGTCATTTAAAATCAACGACTTGATGGCGATGTGCTGGTTTGGGACTCCGGAAGAGGTGTAAATCCCATTTCCGTTTCATGCCATTTACACATTGTGCATAAGTAAGCTTTCCGGACTTCTGTCAAGCCCCTTTCTCACACTTTTTTGCATGCCGTTAGGGTTGTTTTTTTCCGCAAATCATGTCCTTCAGCGTGATCAGGGCTCGGGCATCGAAAGCTACGTTCGGAATCTCAACGTTAGATATTGGGCGTGGCGACGGTGGTAAAGCCACAAAACGTTGCTTTTGCTGCTTCTCAACCGAGAAACCCCAATGGTTTTCGGTGCTCAAAATCATCAAAATGACTTTTTCTCCGGGCCCATTCGGTGATAGCGCGGCTGGTACAAACAATGAGAACGCTCATAAATATCGATGTGCCAGATCTCGACGAGGCTGTGGCCTTCTACCGAGATGCTGTTGGTTTGACTCTCAATCGTGTAATCGACGATGAGGTGGCAGAGCTTGTCGGAGGATCTTGTGTCCTGTACTTGTTGAGAAATGATCCCGGGTCAGTGACGAGTTCGACGGCAACTGCTACGCGGCAATACACCAGGCACTGGACACCGGTTCACATAGACTTTGTCGTCGACAATGTTGTAGAGGCAGCAAAGCGCGCGCTCGATGCCGGCGCGAAGCAGGAATCTGAATGTGTTGAGTGGATGGGATCGAAATGCATTACCTTCTCCGATCCGTTTGGGCACGGCTTTTGTTTGATTGAATTTGCCGAAGGAACATATAGCGCAGGAACCGGCTGACAACCCGCAATGGAAGGGGCGGCTATGCGGCTCGGTTGAGAAATGATGGCGTCGAACACAATACCGCTGGTGGCGTTGCGCCTCCTGTCGTACACGACGTACTGCCTGCTTCGATATCGCCACGATCCGCCTTTCCCGATACCACTATTGCTCAATCTCCCGCACGTCAATGATTCCGATTCAGGATTTGATTCACCGTGTTCAATGGGATCCGGGATTCGGTAGCGCGACTTTCATGATCGGCTATTACGACCGCGTCGACGCCGGGATCGTGCGCGTGCCATTCCGGCGCGTTCATCTTGCGCGCGGCGAGCACTTTTCATTTGATGTGGAGGATGAAGGCGGCAGAGTACATATGGTGCCGTTTCATCGGGTGCGCGAGGTATGGCGCAACGGCGAACTCATCTGGCAGAGGAAGGTGCGTGATGATTGAAGCTCCGGCCAGCCGGGCTGACGATGAGTGTACATATTCGGCACCGGTTCCCCGGTGCCTTCTGTCTGCCCGTTTGCGCGACCGGCTATTGCTTTGCGCGGCGCACGGGACGTGCCTTGTAAGGGCCGACGCTGTATTTCCGCATCTGCAAGTTGGCGATCGAACAAAACACCAGCACGCCAATAAGTGGAAAGAAGAGCAGGGGCGAGGTGGAGAACAGTGCGCCGCCAAAGCCGAGAACACTGCAGATGGCGATGAGCACGCCGATTTGCCGCATGCCGACCTGCCAGGATTCGTAAGCGTTGTCGAGCGTGATAAGGAGGAAAAAGACGGTCAGCAGGATCATGGCTGGCTCCCGCATTGCATACGTACGTGCGGCCCGCGATCCGCTCCGGTATAGCGTTTTGTCTCCATTTCGATGCCTTTTTTCTAATTGATTGTGGCGGGCCCGGCAGGCACCACCAACATGCATCTGAAAGGGAACAGATCCCTTTCAATGGAAATCATGCCTTGCGAAATTTACACGCAGCTGACAAATATGGGCTGTTAGCCGGTACTGATTGGACGAAAACGGCCTGGCCTGGTTCGGACGAATAGTCCGTGCGGCGGACACCATTCACGGTATCGCACTTGCAGAAAGGGATGCCGAGGCCGAGCTTCAGCCCCTGCGGTCGGTGTCGGCCAGTACAGCAGCCACGACGGGATCTTCAAGGAGCTTGCGCAGGATCGCCTTGGCCTCGTCCTTCTGCTCGGCCGGAAAAGCGGATTCATCAATCGCTTGTGCGAGCGACTGCATGGATGCAGCGAGGGCGGGGCGATTGGTATGGACTTCTCCCGATGGCAGGTGCTGGCATTCCATCACGATATGCGCACTTGCCGCCTGTGTAGCAATCGCCTCCGATATCTTGATCGAATAATGCGCCGGAATATTACGCGAGCCCGCATTGTGGGAGCAGCCGTCGACGCGATAGGCGCGTTCGCTTCCATCGGCCATGGGCCGGATGATATGGTCTCCCTCCGTAATCCGGAGTTCGTCCAGGAAAACCATCAGCGCACCGCTGCCAAACTTCGTCTTGAAGGGGCCGCTGCGCACCCCGTATTGGTCCTCGATAAAGAACTTATCGGTCATCATCCGAGCCAGATTCATCGCATTCCCGCATAAGAAAACTAAGAACGTCTAACCAAATGCCGACGGCAAGGCGTCGCAATGCAGCAAGCGGCATCTTGTCAGCCGTGGTGACAGGCGAGATTTTCGCATTGAATCGGCATGCAATGGCGGCCATCCGGCGCGCTGTCCACGCCGCCCTGTGACGAGATAAGGCGGACGATATAAAACAGACGAAATAATGCACCGAACAACCGGAGAACACGATTGCGTGGGCAGCAGAGTCACCGCACGGCGGCCTTGCTTGCTGCCGGTATCAAACTGCCACGCGCAACGCCAGTCAGAGCGTCGCACCCATCAAGACTGTGGTGGCGTATCAGTCTACGAACGGTGCATCACTTTCCGGACGCCGTCCCCTGGTTCCGCACCTTGATATTGTTGAAGACCTGTTGCACGCCGGAGATCTTGAGAGCGGTCTGTCCTGCGTCGTAGCGCTGTTTTTCGTTATCAATAAAGCCGGACAGGATCACGACGCCTTTATGCGTTTCGACATTGACCGAGCTCGCACCTCCGATTCCTTCCGTTTGCGCAATTTCTTTCTTGATTTGCGCAGCCATCTTGGCGTCGGGAGACTGCGGTGTGGAGGAGCAGGCGCCCAAGATAAAGGCTGCGCCGAGGAGAAGACCCGTAGTTTTCATCGCGATTCCTTTCTTCATCATTCTTGGTGGGACGGAATAAGACCGCGGAAGCCCGCGGCGGAAAACGACTCCCCTCGTAATACAATTTTTTGCCTGCACAGTTCCCTGCACGGCATGTGTTTCGCCTGCAGGCACTGCACTGAGGAAATCGCCGCTTGTTTCGCTTGCCAACGGGAATAGTGAGGGATCGGCCGAGCGGGCACCACAAGGAAATGAAAAAATGGAGCGGGCTGCGATGCCGCTCCATACATGGCGAGTCGATGATGCTGATTGCTGGTTCTTGCCGTTATAGCGGGTACATGCGTATCCATGCGCTGCCGCTGATTCCCGCACCGGTCACCGGCGGCTGCGAATTGACGGTGATCGATTGGCCGACCAAGTCCTTCGCCGTTACAGCCGGGAATTCCGGAGTGGCTGCTGCGGCGGGGCGTACGATCTTCTCGACGTGCGAGAGCGTGACGTTCATTGTGAAATGGCCTGCAATGCCTTGCAGCGCTGCCAGCTTGTTACCGGCCTGAGAGAAGCCGGTTTCCAGATCCATGAAAAGGATGGTGCTAGTCGTATCGCCATAGCCATCAGGGATCTGCGACAGCGGCAGCAAACGCACCGTTCCGGCGGGAGCAGGAATGCTTTCCCTGACCTCGGCGCCGCTCGCGCTACGGCCATAGACATGGATCTGTGCCCCGTCGCGCATCCGGACGGTGGTCAATTGGCCGTTCTGGTCCGTCGCCATTTCAACGTTGTCGATCACAAAGCGCATGATCTCCGGGACTTGGCCGGCTCCCACGCCGGGTGTGCCCGGTTGTTCGGTCAGGTCGAATGCGATGCGGCCAACAACCGTCTGGTTGCCGACCCGCTGCCCGGCGACGGACGGCAGGATATGGCTACCCACGCGGATGCCGAATGCGGCGATCGGTGCGGCCGGCGCAGCGGCGGAAGGCTGGACTCCGCATGTCCCGTCCACCGCGATGCTGCAACCCGCAGCTGCTGCCTCGGCGGGCAGGTTAGGCAGGAAGGCCACCGCGCTGCCCGATGCCACATCGACGATGCCGGTTGATCCTTCGAAGAGGCTCATGTGCACCGGCAGATAGATTACGCGGTTGGCACGGATGTACAGAAGCTGGTTTGCGACCATTTCCATGTGCCCGTTGAAGCGCTGGTCAGCCACGGGCGTCGGCACCGGATCGGATGGCGGTGTGCCAGGCGGCGTGTTGCCGGTGGGTGTGGGCGTTGTATTCGCCGGCGGCGTGCCGGCATTGTCGGTGGCGGTCGGCGTTCCACCACCACCGCCGCCGCCACATGCCGCCACAAGCGCTGATGCGACGATCAGCGACAGCGTGTTCTTTTTCCGGATCATTTTTTCATCCTCCAGGGTTGGGGTACGAGATGCGTTAACGGTGCTTTCGCACCATTGGCCAACGAAAGATCGGGGTACTTTGTTTCGTGGTTGATCTTGCAGGGCAGGGAGGAGGTGCCCGCATGCCGTGTTCTGGCAGGGATGCTTGCGCGGTGCGCTGCCCTGTCAGGAAAGAGGCCGGCCATGCCGCGGGCGGTCCGCAGAGGTGGCCCGTCGCGTCGTAACTCAGGGGAGCAGGCCGGGGCACGCTGCAAGGCTGCATCGCTTCGTCTTCCGGTCGTCGCCGTTGCAACTGCGGTTGCGTGCATGGGCATGACCAAGGCAATGAACAATCTGCGGTACTGTTTCACCGGCTCTCCACATAGGCATGAAGCATCGCCTGCTCGTGCAGCGCACGAAACAGAGCGAAGTCCATGACGGAAGATGCTGCCTGCGGGAGGTGCCAGCTGCTTTGTCGTCGCGCAAAGGCGCGCGCGCGCCGTGGAGCAAGTCAGATATGCGTCAACAAGGACAAACTATTCCTGTTGCCCGGTGTCGAATTTCATTCGATCGCCTTGTCCCGGGAGTGTTTCACGGAATGCAGATGGCAAGGCACAACGCCTTTAGCGGCATTTTTTTTTCAGGCGCTCCAACCTGGCAAACAAGCCCCGAAAGCAGGGACAGGCATGAAGATCGGTATCGTCGGCATTGGCAATGTCGGTGCGACGGCAGCCTACTCACTGGCGCTGCAGGGCGTCGGGACCGAGCTCGTGCTGGTGGACCAGGATGTGAAGCGGGCAGAAGCGCATCGCATGGACATCCTGCATGCGACACCGTTTGCATTTCCCGTTCGCCTGCATGCCGGCGGACTGGCGGATCTCGCCGGATGCGATGTCGTGATACTCGCGGCCGGCGTCGCGCAGTTGCCGGGCGAGTCGCGCCTGCAGCTCCTGTCGCGTAATGCGGACGTCTTCGCCGGACTGGTGCCGGATATCGTGCGCCATGCAAGCGATGCCATCCTGCTTGTTGCGACGAACCCGCTCGACATCATGACCCAGATCGCCACGGTGCTGTCCGGGCTGCCGCCGTCACGCGTGCTTGGGTCGGGAACGATACTTGATACGGCGCGCTTTCGTTCGCTGCTTGGTGAACGTTTCTCGGTGTCCCCGAGTTCGGTGCATGCCTATGTGCTGGGAGAGCACGGAGACTCAGAGGTGCTGATCTGGTCAACAGCGCAGATTGCGGGCGTGCCGTTGCAGCAGTACGCCGCCTCTTGTGCTGAGCCTTTCAATGCCAACGTGATGGCGGAAATCGATGATGCCGTGCGCCGTGCTGCCTATCGCATCATCGCGGGCAAGGGCGCCACCTACTATGGCATCGGCGCAGCACTGGCTCGCCTGGTGCGCTCCATCGAACATGATGAACGTGCGGTCTTCACGGCGTGCGCGATGACGGCGGAGGTGGAAGGGGTGAAGCATGTCGCGCTGTCCTTGCCGCTCGTGATCGGCCGCGACGGCGTGCACAAGCAGATTCAGCCCCAGATGGATGGCGCGGAAGCGCAGTCGCTGCGCGCCAGCGCGGAGCTGATCAAGCAATGGACGTCACGGCTGGGTTATTGAGCTTGCGCGCTTGTATGTGACTGTGTGACTGTTCGCGCCGGTGAGCGGTGAGGGCAGGGGAAGAAAGCGCAGAGACGTTGACACGTGTCGTGCGTCGCCTCTTCTTGCAATACGGGGCGCGTGCCGGCACGCGGGAGGTCGGTGGCAGCAGGGAGCATGTGTCGCGCTCCCTGCTCCCGATGCACTTGTTCAGCTTGATGCAATCCCGACCGCATGCTCGTCCGGTGTCCCGCGCAAGCTCGCCTGCATGCGGAGCGCGATCGTTTCAAGCATCTTTTCAGTGAATGCCGGGATATCTTCCGGCTTGCGGCTGCTGATCAGGTTGCCATCCACGGCGACTTCCTGGTCAACCCAGTTTCCTCCGGCATTGCGGATGTCCTGTTCAAGGTCGGGATAGGCCGTCAGCGTGCGTCCCTCCACCAAGCCTGCTGAGACGAGCAGCCAGGCGCCATGGCAGATTGCCGCAATAGGCTTGTGGTCTTCGTCGATGTTGCGAACGAAGCGCTGCGCTTCTTCCATATTGCGCAGCGCGCCCGCATTGACTTTGCCACCGGGCAGCAACACAGCGTCAAATGCTTTCGCATCGGCTTCACGTAACAACAGGTCCACGGTGAACTCGTCGCCGGGCTTGTCATGATGCATGCCGCGCACTTTGTCGAACCTGTCTGAAACAATTCTCGTCAACGCGCCTTCCGCCTCCAGCGCCTTCCTGGGCTCGGTCAACTCGACTTGCTCGAAACCATCGGTTACGAGTATGGCGATATTCATGCCATTTGCTACTGGATCCACGGTATATCTCCTGCCCAAAAATCAAGTTGATTGATTGGTAGGGCAAAAGTTCGGCTGAGAGCCTGTGGTTAAGAGCCTGTGGTTGAGGGCATGTAATCAGGGCAAGGTCTTTCGCAGCAATCAATTCACCATTAGCTCCGCGGGTTCTTCACTTACTTTCTGGTCATCGCCGGGCATGCGCCATGAATCCGCCTCCAACGGTCGGCCTTGTTCCGTGAACTGGTTAACAAGCCGACGCCGCATTAAACGTTTTCTTTCAAAATTCGGCCTGCAATGTGGAAACTATTCCCAAGCGGAATCATCACAGCATTCCGTAAAGAAAAATTTCCGTGATCAAGATGAGCGCCGCGATACTTACCCAACGCTTTCCGTTTTACCAAACCCGCCCCCAGCTGGCTCTTCCCACATTGTTCATTGTCTTTGGTGTAATGATGGGGTCGTGGGCTGGCCGTATTCCCGCCTTGCGCGATGCGCTGCAGCTGTCGCACACTGCCTTGTCCATGGTGCTGCTCTGCGGCGGCCTTGGCGCGGTGATTTCTTATCCGCTGACGTCGCGTCTGATGGCGACGTTCGGCGGACGGCGCACGACGTACTTTTCCGGCCTCGCGCTGCTCGCCGTGCTGCTGTGCATCGGCGGTGCGTCCAGCATGCTGCTGCTGATGATGGCCGTGCTCGCTCTTGGCATTACAGCGAGCTGCTTTGACGTCGGTGTGAACTCCGTCGCAACCAAATATGAAAAGACCACCGGCAAGTCGGAAATGTCGAAGCTGCATGGCTGGGGTTGCGCCGGCGGTCTCGTTGGGGCAACGCTCGGCAGCGTAATGGCATCGTTGCAGATCCCTCCCTTCCTGCACTTCCTGATGATCGCCGCCCCTGTGGCCTTCTTGCTGTGGATGGGAATTCAGTGGCTCGATGCGGATGCTCCGTCAGAAAAGATCGAGCGCAAGACCTTTGCCTTGCCGCGTGGACCTCTTGCACTGCTCGGCGCACTTG
Source organism: Noviherbaspirillum sp. (assembly GCA_035654275.1). Classification (GTDB taxonomy): domain Bacteria; phylum Pseudomonadota; class Gammaproteobacteria; order Burkholderiales; family Burkholderiaceae_D; genus Noviherbaspirillum. The sequence continues at coordinate 48,315 of DASRXG010000061.1, read as the reverse complement.
GCTTCCTGTGCGCGATGTCCGAAGGCAGCATCGCCGACTGGAGCGGCGTCTTCCTGAAGGATCATTTTGGTGTGGGTGATGGTTTTGCACCGCTGGCGCTCACCGCGTTTTCCGTGATGATGCTGATTGCCCGCCTCGGCGGAGACCGGTTGAAAGAACGCTTCACTGCCCACAGCCTCGTGCGCGCCAGCGCAAGCCTGGCAGCGGCCGGCCTGTTCTTCGCGGTGCTCGCGCCAAATGCCTATTGGGCACTGGCCGGCTTCGGCATTGCAGGACTTGGCCTGGCACTCGTGTTCCCGTTTGTGTTCAGCGCCGCGGGCAAGGAAGGTCCTGTTGCTCTTGCCGGTGTCGCAACGATGGCATACAGCGGCAGCCTGATGGGGCCGCCGGTTGTCGGCACGCTGGCACACGGGCTGGGCATACAGGCTGCGATGGCCTTCGTCGGCGGCCTGAGCGTTGTGATCGCAGTCGTCGCGAGCAGAACCGCGATGCTGAAATGACTTGAACGGGCCCGCGTGGCCCGGCATGCAGCACTACCGGGCCGCACCGGGCTCATTCCTCATTCCTAGCCGAGCGGATTGACTACGAACACCGGCATCCGCTCGCCGCCCGACCTGCAGGCAAGGAAACGTTCCGCCACGTCGAGTGCCTCGCCAATCGTGACATGCATGTCCAGATAACGGTAGGTGCCGAGCCGGCCGACGAAGGTGACATGCCGTTCTTCGTTCGCCAGGTCGATATACCGCTTCAGCTGCGATTTTTCCTTCGCCAGGCGGATAGGGTAGTACGGCGTGTCGTTCTGTTCGCAGAAGCGGCTGTACTCCTTGAAGATCACCGTGTTCTCATGCGACTCCCATGGCGAAAAATGCTTGTGTTCCGAGATACGCGTCCATGGCACTTCTTCATCGCAGTAGTTGATCACCGGGTTGCCCTGGTAATCGCCCCGATGGCGTTCCGACGCGAAGTCCAGCGTGCGATAACCGAGCCGTCCCGCACTGTGGTTGAACCACGCATCGATGGGCCCGCTGTAGAACACGTGCTCGTATTCGCCCGCCATGCTGCGCTCGAACTTCGTGGCGAGATGGACCTCGATGTTCGGATGGTCCAGCATGCGGGCGACGATCTCCGTATAGCCGTTCCGGGGCATGCCCTGGAAGGTGCTGGCGTAATAGTTGTCGTCGTAATTGAAGCGCACCGGCAAGCGGCGCAGGATGCTGGCAGGGAGCTCCGAGGGATGCATTCCCCATTGCTTTGTCGTGTAGCCTTTGAAGAAAGCCTCATACAGCTCACGGCCGACAAAGCGCAGCGCCTGTTCCTCGAACGTTTGCGGGTCAGCGATGCTCTGGTCGCCGAGGGAGGAAAGAAAGGACTCGGCTTCCCTCGGATTGAAGGTCTTGCCAAAGAACTGGTTGATTGTCAGGAGGTTGATCGGCAGGGAAAACACGCGTCCCTTGGTGATCGCCTTGACGCGATTGGTGAAAGGCATGAACTCATCAAATTGGCGAACGTAATTCCAAACCTTCTCGTTACTAGTATGGAAAATGTGCGGACCATATACGTGCACCATCACACTGGTTTCCGCATCGCGTTCCGTATGACAATTGCCTGCGATATGTGGTCGGGAATCGAAGACGTCAATCTGATAGCCGGCCTTGGCCAGCTCATGGGCGATCACTGCGCCCGAGAATCCAGCTCCTGCAATGCCGATTTTTCGCATGGGGCTTCCTCTTTTAAATAGGGGTTCGGTCGTCTTGCGTGCGCTGCGGACGTTGCCTTGACCGCGCCGCTGTCTATATCTGTCGCTCCTTTGCTCCTTTACTTGCGCCGAAAAAATCCCGCCCCCTGGGGCGGGACAAACTGATCAGGAGACTACTATCAGGCATTACGCCCGATAGCAACGTAGCAAATCTCATGCCCCCATGAGTCTATGGACGTTCATCTGACTGGAAATAACTGATCTCGCACGGAGGCGTGCCGCATCGGCTCGACCAAATTGTCTGGGCACGCACGGCTCTAGTGGGCGGACGGATTCCGGTCGCCGGAACGCGATTGGGGGCAGCAAGGCAACACCAAGAGGTCGGCCTGTTTGAGTACGCGATTTCACGTCGGCAGCATGGCGATATATACAAAGCGTTTGCATGATATGCACGTTCTCCCGCTGCCCGAGCGCGTTGCGGATCCTGGCGGGGGCGTACTCGCGCCTCTCATTTTGCGTAAAGCTACTCGTCCGTAATTCATACGTGGCACGTGCCCGGAAATTGCAGTGAAAAGAAACAGTCTGACGCAGTTGTTTCTTTTGAACTTCGGAAGTCGCCTTCCATCGAACTTTGTTATCGGCGTGTCCGCCACCGCCGATACCACCATGCGGCGTGATCAAGCTACGGAGAAATGGAGTACTGAATGGATATCGATACGATTGAAAATCGCGGCGCCTTCCCGGTCGACCGGCCGGTAGAAGCGCTCCTGAGGGACCACAACACGGTACGCAAGCTGGCAGATGCGTTTTCCAATTCCCAAGACATGGAGGTAAAGAAACAGGCTGCGGCGCAAATCCTGCAACTCCTTGAAGTACATTCCCGCCTGGAGGAAACGGTCTTCTATCCGGCAGTGCGCAACGTCGATACAGCAATGGTCAGTCACTTTGAGGAAGAGCACCAAAAAGCCGATGACCTGCTGCAATCGCTAAAGGCGATGCCGATGGACGACCCGCAGGCCGAGCAGATGCTGCTTCAGCTCATCGACATGACCATGCATCACATCGAGGAAGAAGAAAACGAATTCTTTCCGACACTGGAACAGGCAAGCATGGATATGGCTCCGATCGGCATGCAGATGCAGGCCTTTGAGGCAAACCTTGTCCATGCGCAGGCCCAGGCGTCGCAGCAAGGCGCGCGCCCATAGTCATTCGGTACGGGTACTTGTGATGATGTAGCGGCGGCGCCATTGGTGCCGCTGTTCTGGCTCGGTACACGAGCCGGTAATCAAAACGAGGCCGGTCTTGATCGCAGAGGGCTGTGGCAAGACCGCGTGCCACCTACACGCTGCAATCATGCGCGAGCACAGCGCACGCGTTTACGGATTGAGCTTGACGCAGGAACGCGCTGTCGATGCTTGCCGAGAAACTCGGGTGTCGAATCTCTCTTATTTTTGATGAGTGAACTTGGGTGACCCCGGGATAATTCTGCGGCGCAAAGTGCACCGCTATTTAGCGCCCAACTGTGCGCCTGGTTATGCATTTTTGGGCTCGTGTCGTGATGCGAATGTGGATAGGTACAGAGTCTCCACTTGCTCTCTAGCCCACGGCGTTTTTCGTAGAAACTTCAAGCTGGATTTCACAGACGGATCATTCTTGAAACAATTGATAGAGATCTTTTTGGCGAGCTCATCCCAACCGTAGTGATCAACAAGGCTCACGACGACTCTTTCAAGAGTGACTCCATGCAAGGGGTTATTCGGTTGCGCGCCACTCATACCTAATGTACGTCCTTACGATCGATGTTCATTGAATGCATCACGTCCGATTAACAGACATGTTTGCGTGTCCCAGGCCAATTGCAAGATAGAACGGCGCATCTTAAAGCTCGTAAGCATCGATCATCTCCTCCCCATCGACGGCACACCGGTCTGCCTCAAAAATGTGGCCACACAACTTGCACTTAACTTGAGAAGGTATCTCCCGGAGTAATTCCACCTTTCCTTCACGTGCAATTGCTGGAGAGAGCACGTCCTTTAGCGTTCTATCTTTATAGTGCGCTTTTCCAAGGTTCACGCGATATACGTCTTGTGTCGCTTGCCCCATGTATGTTGAGAAATCGCCGCCAAGCCCACTTTCGAACATCCGAAAATCGACTGGCATTCGACATTTTGGGCAGTCCGTATGGCAAAGCGAAATAGGCAGGCGACTCTTTTTCATGAGTTCTAATGTCTGAATTCACCGGCCTGCGCTGGTTTTCGCGCAGGTCCGGTGGAATGATGGGTTGGGCAGCAACTCATGACCGAGACGGAAGCTGCGCAAGCATGTCTTGAATGGACTTCCGCACGCCAGAAATAACCGCGTTATGCTGACTCAGTATCTCGGATGCGTTTGCGAATTGCTCCGGCTGGAGAAACAACATAGGAAGGTCAGCGACAGCCACCGCTCGATTCTTGCGCGAAAGAATTTCAGAGGCGTAAGCGAGCGCACTCTCCACCGTTTTTCTTATGCGAGGAGTATCTGCTTCAGCGACAACAGCACGGAGTGATGCTTGGTACTCGCTTAATTCAGGCGCTTCAGGTAGGACCGGCGAAGCAATCTGTGCCAACGGAGCCATGTTGGGAGCAGGAGCACGATAGGCAATAAGTGTATCGAGCGCCATCATTTGCTTTGGGCCGCCGGAAGCCAGCCACGCCTTAATACGCGACCAGGGGGTGCCCAAGAGCGCCGCTCCCTCCCCCCAATTGGTTGTTACAGGCGATGCAACGTTGACCTCGAGCCAGTCGATCGCTTCGGGACAGCCGGTATAGGCTACGAGATGAGAATTGGATGATCGCAACGCAGGAGACTGGCTCCCAAGGACACTGACCAACCATGCAAGCGCGACACGCGGGCCGCTTTCGTGAAGGTATTGCGAAAAAGGTTCGTGAAGTGCGCGCGAGTCGGCGTTTCGGAGGTCTGTGTTCATCGGTTTGTTGCTGCCCAACTTGTTATAAATCGCAAAATGCCAATTTAACATGGCGACCTGTCGTATAGCATCCCATATCCATGTGGCCGCAAACCCGCATCGCGCTTGGATTTGCGGCAGATATACTGTAGTTGCATCCAGTATTAACAAAAACGACAAACACGACAGAGCTTCTCAGATCACCACTGGTTGTGCGTGTGTAAAACGGCAATGCCAACAATTAACGGTATTGAGTGAATACCGCAAAGAAGCAGTGATAGGCAGCGATCAGATTCGACTTCAGGTAGAGCGACCAAAATTTGGAGACAAGCGGCGCTCACCAGCAGAAGGCGATAGCGGGATAGGGAAGCGGGCAGGGGCACCGCCTCCAGCATGTCCTGGCGACGGGAGGGCGCGAAGGCGTTTCAGGGCACTGTTATCCCATGCTGCGCGAAGAACGGCGCATACTTCTTGTCCGCATTCTGGACGTGATGCACGAGCCAGTTTCTCACCAGCTCAAGAACCTCGTTGCCGAGATCAGCGCCGTCCTCAAACTTCATCAGGTGGTCCATCACTGCCGCGTTGAACTTGTCATGCAGCGCCTTGTGCTCCTTCGCTTCGGGATACTTGTAGCGCTCAAAAAGCTCTTCCTCGACGATGAAATGATTCATCGTATAGTCCATCAAGCCCTGGAGGAATTCCTGCACGACGGCGCGGTCGACCTGCGGTTTCTGTAGCTCGTGGTGCAGCTTATCGGTGGCATCGAATAGCCAGCGATGCTGGTCATCGATGGCCTTGATACCAATTGCATAGTTGTCGGACCAACTCGTAAACGTCATGGCTTTACTCCCTCTTTGTTGGCATCCGCTGCTTTTGCGATCCTCCGGACTGGGTCGCAAACTCGACGTTGAAAGTGATGCAGCGAAGTATTTGGTGAATTCCTTTTTTACAAATTGCATCAAAACTTGCGAAAAAGCAATAGTTTATGCCAATGTTTGGCTCTTCAAGTACGGTGCACCTTCTCGCTTTAATGTCGCTAGATAACTATTTTTGGAGTTTGCGGTAGGTTTTTGTATGCTGATTTACGCTCGGCACAAGGCTACCTTGTGCGGTTGGTCTTGGTACTGTTTGCTCTTGAACCCGACCCGCCAGCTCTGAATCGGGGATTGAGCACCGCCTGACGTTCCTTCAACGATAGTAGGCAGACGACGCGCTGCGCGGCATTCGCCGCACGGATCTCCACGGCGAGCGAGCGTTTTCGCTTCGGGATGAAACCAGGCTCGCGCCATATTCATGGGATGGTTTATCCCGCTGGAGCAGATATACCATCCTCCCGCATGAACATCGAGTTGGCCGGATCGTACACAGGACGTAATGCGTGACCAGCAAGGAGGTGGTTTGCGCAGCCGCTACATCTGCTGACGTGGCGAGCAGGACGGCATCTCCACTTTTATCATCTACTATCGCGAAACCAGGCCTGTTAATGCGGACATCACTCATAATCATTCGACGATACCTCTATTCAGCCGTAGCCGTGCTTACGCTGGTATTCGCGAGCGGTTGCCAACAGCAGCGTGAGTTGGCGCCAGGGCAAATATGGAGTTATGACGCACGCTCGGGAGAAGGCGCCTCAACGATTCAGATTCTCCATATCGAACGTGGTACGCCTCTTGGTGACGTTTACTTTGTCAGCGTGCGCGCCCTCGATGTCCACCGTCTTGGAAGAAAAATGCATACGACTGATGTGTGGCCGCTCGTCTTTACCCACGAGGCGCTAACAGGCAGTTTAGGAAATTTCCAATGGAGTCAGGCAGTAGACCTGCCTTACCGCAAACACCTCGACCTTTGGCTACAAGAGGCCCGCGCAGGGCGTGCGAAAGAACGTACATTCAGTATTCCCGTCAAGGATGCGCTTCACGAGATTGAGCGCGATCTTCCTGAGGCCGACAAGCGGCGTCTCTCGGAGGTCTGAGACAATGGCAAGGTCTGGTGCCGCAGGGACGTCGTGGATTTTTTTCACCGGACGGCCATGGAACAGACGCCGGCCAGAAATACCTTTTCCTTCCCAGGAGCACACATGCGCAAGTCAATCGGCGGTTTCTTACTCGCGGTCGCAGCGGTATTGTTCTATTTCCATGCATCGCTGTTCGGGGTGGCCCTCTTGGTGATTGCTCTGGTTCTTATGTTTAGTGGAAAGAGCCATGCTGGTCGGGACGGCAGTGTCCACAGGTCTTCCGGTGGTGGCGATGGGGGTGATAGTGGCTGTGATGGTGGTGGGGACGGTGGAGGAGATGGCGGAGGCGGCGACTGAACGGATGTATGGCGGTGATGACGCCACAGTACCTCGTGCCGAACACAATCTCATAGAGACATGATCCCCAGCGTTTTCCTTGCAACCCTCGCGGCGGCGGCCGCTTTTGGATTTATTCATGCGTTCGTCCTTTGGGCTTATCTGGGGATGAGCGCCGTGACGTTCGGCGTCTACGCGATTGACAAGTCCGCTGCGCGTAATCGCCGGCAGCGCACTCCTGAGAACACTCTGCATATGCTGTCACTGATGGGCGGCTGGCCGGGTGCAATGTATGCGCAGCAGCTGCTGCGGCACAAGTCGAGCAAGCGGTCATTCCTGACGGTCTTCTGGCTGACCTTCCTCGTTAACATCGCCGTATTGGCCTATGTTCTCTCACCGTACGGAGCGTGGCTCTCCCTGAGTCTCAAGCTGTAAGGCTGCCAGGCCGTGGAAAGTCAGCGTGATTTGCTTTACACACAAAGGAAGACGGGCATCCGCTTACTATCCGTTCGCTGCGATGCCCGTCCTTATCCCGGGTATTTCCTGCGTCCGCTCGATCTGGCGTTCAAATAAAGGTCAGATCGTCTCCGGTTCGGTCCTGATTGCGCCGCACGGGCATTCCGCAACGCAGATGCCGCAGCCCTTGCAGTAGTCGTAATTGATCTCGAAGCGTTTTCCGGGGCCGAGCTTGATCACTGCGTTGTCGGGGCAGACGCCGTAGCAGTTGTCACACTCGAAGCAATTGCCGCACGACAGGCAGCGCCGCGCCTCGAACTGCGCATTGCCCTCATCGAGACCGCCGAGCACTTCGTCGAAAGTGGATTGACGGCGGATGATGTCGAGCACCGGCTGTACGGTCTTGGGCGCATCGGCGTAATACCAGGCATTGAGTTTGTCGTAAGTCGCGACTTCATGCTTGGGCGGCGGTGCGTACGTCGTGCCGCGCAGCCACGCGTCGATGTTGCGCGCTGCCTTCTTGCCGTGACCGATCGCGACGGTGACGGTGCGGTCCGCCGGCACCATGTCGCCGCCGGCGAAGATGCCGGGATGGGAAGTCATCATGCTGCGGTCGACCTGCACCACGCCGTCGTTCATCGACAGGCCCGGCACATTAGACAGCAACGACAGGTCCACGTCCTGTCCGAGCGCCAGTACCAGCGAGTCGGCTTCGATGGTTTCGAACTCGCCGGTCGGTTGCGGAAAGCCGTTTGCGTCCAGCGCCATCTTCTCCACGGTGAACGACGATTCGCCGGCTTCCTTGATGGTGGACAGCCATTTCATCATCACGCCTTCCTGCAGCGCTTCCTCGACTTCGAAGTCGTGCGCAGGCATCTTCTCGCGCGTGCGGCGGTAGACGATGATGGATTCTTCTGCACCGAGGCGCTTTGCTGTGCGCGCGACGTCAATAGCGGTGTTGCCGCCGCCGTAGACCACCACGCGGCGGCCGAGCAACGGTTTGTCTTCACCTTCCATGCTACGCAGGACCGACACTGCATCGAGAATCTTGCTCGCGTCACCTGCCGGGATATAGGCGCGCTTGGCCACATGTGCGCCGACAGCGAGGAAGACGGCGTCGAATCCGCCTTCCTTCATCGTTGCAAGCACATCGTCAACCTTGCGGTTGAGGTGGATCGTGACGGCCATTTCCTGTATGCGCTTTACTTCCGCATCGAGCACGTCGCGCGGCAGGCGGTATTTCGGGATGCCGAATCGCATCATGCCGCCGGTGTATGGGCCGGCTTCCATGATCGTCACCGCATGGCCGAGCAGGCGCAGGTGCCAGGCTGCGGACAGGCCGGACGGGCCAGCACCGATCACCAGCACGTGTTTCCCGGTCGATACGCCGGGCTCCACTTTCCATCCCTGGCGGATCGCCTCGTCACCCAGGAAGCGCTCGACTGCGTGGATATTCACCGCCTCGTCGAGCTGGCCGCGGTTGCAGGAAGACTCGCAGGGGTGGTAGCAGACGCGGCCCATGATCGCGGGCATCGGGTTGTTCTTCACCAGTTCGCGCCAGGCGGCTTCGTAGTCACTGGACTCCGCATGGAATAGCCAGGCCTGGATATTTTCGCCTGCGGGACAGGCATTGTTGCAGGGCGGCAGTCGGTCGACATAGACCGGACGGTTGGTGCGCCAGGAGCCGGTGCGGTTGGCCAGCGAGGAACCGACGTCGAGGGTGATTGCAAACGGCTTGTCCATCTCAGGGTCCTTCGAGTTTGTCATGAACTGTTTTAGGGGTCGCGTTTGGGCGAGAAGGGATGCAGCGTAAGGCGCGACGCGCCGCTCAGGGTGGGCCCCTGTGCAAGCGTCGCAACGCAGCGATGGGCCCTTCTCGCCCAAACCCTGCGGGCAACCACGAGAACCGGCCGCCTACGTTGTTACGACTCCTTGCCGTGGAACCACCACGTCGCGTCGTAGCGCCTAGTATGCGGCCGGTTCTCGTGGTTGCGCGACCCCTAAAACAGTTCATGACAAACTCAACAAACCAAACTTACGGATGTTCTTGTCGGCGATGCCCTGGATGCGGGCGATGGTCTCGACCGCGGGCTGCTTGCCGAACAAATGTGCGAAGCGCTTCTGCATCTTCAGGTATTCCTCCACCGGTTCGCGCCGGCGGATCTTGTAAGAACTCACGACTTCGCCGTGTTCCGCTTCAAACAGCGGGAATAGGCCGGTTTCGACGGCAAGGCGCGCAAGCTTGATCGTGTCCTGCGACGCCGCACCCCAGCCCAGCGGGCAGGGCACGAGGATGTGGATATAGCGCGCGCCGCGCATCGACATGGCCTTCGTCACCTTCGTCTCGAGGTCATGCAGATAGGCGACCGATGCGGTGGCGACGTAGGGGATTTCATGCGCCATCGCAATCAGCGGCACGTTCTTGCCCTGGCCGAATGGTGCGCCGGGGTCCTCTCCCACTGCCATCGTGGTGGCTGTGCGTGCCGCACCCGGTGTCGCGGACGAGCGCTGCACGCCGGTGTTCATGTAGGCCTGGTTGTCGTAGCAGATATACAGCACGTCATCATTGCGCTCGAACATGCCGGACAGGCAGCCGAAGCCTATGTCGGTTGTGCCGCCGTCGCCGCCTTGCGCAATCACGCGCACTTCCTTGCGGCCTTTTACTTTCAGGGCTGCCGCAACGCCGGTCGCGACTGCGGCGGCGTTACCAAACAGGGAATGGATCCACGGGATCTGCCATGAGGTTTCCGGGTAGGGCGTGGAGAATACTTCGAGGCAGCCGGTGGCATTGGCCGCAATCACCTGGTTGTTTGCCGCGCGCATTGCCGCGTCGATGGCATAGCGCGCGCCGAGCGCTTCGCCGCAGCCCTGGCAGGCGCGGTGCCCGGAATTGAGCGAATTGGTGCGTGTCATATTGGCCTGCACCGAGCGTTCATCCGGCGCGAGCAGGCGGTTGCCGACGGTGAAGGTGCCGGTCTGGTAGAACTTGACGGGTTGCTTGACTGATTTGTTATCCATGGCCGGCTCCTCAGCGAACAGTCGCGGCAACAGTGCCGAGCTGTTTCAGGATGTTTTCCGCAGTCGGGCCGGAGCGGCGGAGCGCCTTCTCGCGCTCGAGTTCGCGGTCGACAACGGTCGTGTTCAGGTCGAGGAAGGTCAGCGGTTCCAGTGCATCCTTCTGAGCCTTGTCGAACAGTGCACGCAGGCTCGCCTTGGTGATGGAGCGCCCGCCGAGGCCGGCGATCACGGTGTAGGCCTTCAGCGAAGTGCCGGCCAGCGCCATGTGCAGGTCATGCGACACGACACCGCCGATGCCGAGCGACAGCGATTTTTCCAGCACCACGATGCGGTCGGCATGGGCGAGCGCGTCATGCAGTTCCTTCGTGGGGAACGGGCGGAACGAGCAGATCGACAGCGCGCCGATTTTCTCGCCCTGCGCGCGCATGTCGTCGACCACGTCCTTGATGGTGCCGATCACAGAGCCGAGTGCGACGACGATGGTTGTTGCGTCCTCGGTGCGATAGGTCTTGAGCAAGCCGCCAGCTTCACGGCCGAACTTTTCCTTGAATTCGGCGGACAGCTGCGGCAGCAGCTCCAGTGCGCGCATCTGCTTCTGATGCGCGAGGTAACGCACTTCCATGAAGGCGTCCGGGCCGACCATCGCGCCGATCGATACCGGATCGGACGGATCGAGGATCTGGCGCGGCTCGAACTTCGGCAGGAAGGCGTCCACCTGTTCCTGGCTCGGGATGTCGACACGCTCGTAGGCGTGCGTGAGGATGAAGCCGTCCACGCACACCATCACCGGCATCGACAATTCCTCGGCAAGACGGAAAGCCTGGATATGCAGGTCGACCGCCTCCTGGTTGTTCTCCGCATAGATCTGGATCCAGCCGGCGTCGCGCATCGACATCGAATCGGTATGGTCGTTCCAGATATTGATCGGCGCGCCGATCGCGCGGTTACCGATGGTCATGACGATCGGCAGGCCGAGGCCGGCGGCGTTGTAGACCGCTTCCGCCATGAACAGCAAGCCTTGACTGGCGGTCGCGGTATAGGTGCGCGCACCGGCAGCGGAAGCGCCAATGGCGACCGACAGCGCGGCAAATTCGGACTCGACGTTGATGTATTCGCAATTTGTCAGTTGGCCTGACTTTACGATTTCGCCGAGGCCTTCGACGATGTGCGTCTGCGGCGTGATCGGATAGGCACAAATCACTTCCGGCCGGCACAGCGCGATGGCTTCGGCCATGGCGTGCGATCCCTCTGTTTGCTTAAGCATGGCTAGCCTCCTTCATTTCTTCCAGTACGAAGGCGTACGCTTCGCGCGCGGCGGCAACGTTGCCTTCCGCGATCTTTGGCGGGAACTTGTCGCGGATTGCTGCGATGACGGAGTCGAGTTGCACGATGCCGCTGATCGCCGCAAAGCCGCCGAGCAGGGCGACATTGGGCAGCGGACGGCCGACGTGTTTCATGGCGAGTTCGGTTGCTGGAACCGTGCACAGGCGTTCCGGCCGATAGCCTTTTACAAATTCCCCAATCCCCAGTTCATCGAAATTGCGTGTGGAATTGATCAGGATGTAGCCATCCGGCGCGACGCCGGAGAACAGGTCGACCTGATGCAGCAGGGTCGGGTCCTGGATGATCAGCGCGTCGGGGTGCATCACCGGCTCGCGCAGGCGGATTTCCTTGTCGTCGATGCGGCAGAAGGCCATCACCGGCGCTCCCATGCGCTCGGAGCCGAAACTGGGGAAGGCCTGCGCATGCTTGTTTTCGAGGAAGGCGGCGACGGACAGCATTTCGGCTGCGGACACGACACCCTGGCCGCCGCGGCCGTGGATGCGAACTTGAAATAGCATGGGAGATCCTTCTTCAGTCTTTCATCGTTGATGTGCCGGCGCTACGGCCATGCTGGGAAACCGTATCGGGAGCATTGCTGCTGGCGAGATCGTGCTGCGGGAATTCTCTGCCTCTCGGCACCCAGCTTTGTTCCGCGATTTCCTATGCTGCATTGGAGTGGCAGCCGATTACATTGACTCAGGTCAATCGAGCCTCACACGATGTTGTGATAGTGCGGGAAGTTGGCAAGCTGATATGCCAGCGCGGATTTCGGAAAAGTCGTCCGTCCGGAATCGGCCGACCGGCGGCTTCAAAATGCCGGTGGAAGTGTAGGAGAACCGTATTGCGGCGATGAGCAACCGGACAGCTGGTCGCGCACCGCCGCAGCATGTTTGACGCGTATTACCTCAACGACGCATTGATCTTCTCAAGCGCAGCAGATCCCGGGCACAGCACGTCGTCGCCCAGCGTGTTCAACGGCTTGTCCACGGTATTGAGATGCTCGTGCATGTCAGATGCGCTCGGATCGACGAACAGCAGGCCGGTGACGATTTCACCCTTCGCATGGTGCTCCTGCAGATGGTTCATCGCCGCCACACGGTTGCTCGCGTCATAGCTCTCATGCAACTTGCGCAGGCGCAGCACCGAACCGTCATGCTGGGTCACTTCCTGCACCGTGCCGGGCGCATATTCCGTGACGATCTCATGGCCCGGAACGAAGAAGTCGATGCGGTTGACCGCCTCGTTGTGTTCCCGAACATAGTCGTAGCTCTTGGTCGAACCGTGGTGGTTGTTGAAGGTCACGCACGGCGAGATCACGTCGATGAAGGCAGCCCCCTTGTGCGCCAGCGCGGCTTCGATCAGCGGTACCAATTGCGCCTTGTCGCCGGAGAAGCTGCGCGCGACGAAGGTGGCGCCGAGCTGCAGCGCCAGCGCGACCAAGTCCACCGGCGAATCCGTGTTGACCACGCCTTTCTTGGACTTGGAGCCGAAGTCCGCGGTCGCCGAAAACTGTCCCTTGGTCAGGCCGTACACGCCGTTGTTCATCGTGATGTACGTCATGTTCACGCCGCGACGCATGACATGCGCGAACTGGCCGAGGCCGATGGAGGCGGAGTCGCCGTCGCCGGACACGCCGAGATAGATCAGGTCGCGGTTCGCCAGTGCCGCGCCGGTCAGCACCGACGGCATGCGTCCGTGCACGGTGTTGAAGCCGTGCGAGCCGCCGAGGAAGTAGGTCGGCGCTTTGGACGAGCAGCCGATGCCGGACAGCTTGGCGACCTTGTGCGGCTCGATATCCATGTTGAAGCAGGCCTGGATGATCGCCGCCGAGATCGAGTCGTGGCCGCAGCCGGCGCACAACGTCGATACCGGGCCTTCGTAGTCGCGGCGGGTATAGCCTGCCTTGTTGGTTTGCAGGCTGGGATGATGCAGTTTGGGTTTGGCGATATAAGTCATTGCGCCACCTCCTTGAGCGGGCTGAACAACGCCAGGCGTGAAGCGATGGCCTTGGTGATGAATCGGGCGGTAATCGGCGTGCCGTCATAGTGCACGACGGAGACGAGCAGGGCGGGGTCGAGGCCGCATTCCATGGTCAGCATGTGGCGCAGCTGGCCGTCGCGGTTCTGTTCGACGACGAACACATGGTCGTGTGCTTCGATGAAGTCGACTACGCTGGAATGGAAGGGGAAGCCGCAGACGCGCAATGCATCGAGGTGCATGCCCTGTTTTTCCAGCGTATCCAGCGCCTCGTGCATCGCCGGCGTGGTCGAGCCGAAGTAGATCACGCCGAACTTGGTCGGCTTGGATGCCTGCTTCACGACGGGTTTCGGCACGAGGTTCTTCGCCGTCTCGAACTTCTTCTGCAGGCGCTCCATGTTGTCGACATAGACCGGACCTTCCTCGCTGTAGCGCGCGTAGCGGTCTTTGGTCGTGCCGCGCGTGAAGAACGCGCCCTTGGTCGGATGCGTTCCGGGATAGGTGCGGTAAGGAATACCGTCGCCATCCACGTCGAGATAGCGGCCGAAATCCTTGCCGGACTGCAGGTCGTCATAGGTCATGACTTTGCCGCGATCCATGACCTTGCTGTCGTCCCATTCGAAGGCATCGCACAAGCGGGTATTCATGCCGATGTCGAGGTCCGACATCACGAACACCGGCGTCTGCAGGCGGTCTGCGAGGTCGAGCGCGGCGGCGGTAAAGTCGAAGCATTCCTTCGGGTCTTGCGGGAACAGCAAGACATGCTTGGTGTCGCCATTGGACGCATAGGCGCAGGAGAGAAGATCAGACTGCTGCGTGCGCGAAGGCATGCCGGTCGACGGGCCACCGCGCTGCACGTTGATCAGCGTGGCCGGCACTTCCGCAAAATACGCGAGGCCGAGGAATTCCGTCATCAGCGAGATGCCGGGGCCGGAGGTTGCGGTGAAGGCACGCGCGCCGTTCCAGTTGGCACCGATCACCATGCCGATCGAGGCGAGCTCGTCTTCGGCCTGAACGATCGCAAAGTTGTGCTTGCCGGTTTCTTTGTCCACGCGCAGCTTGTGGCAGTACTTGTCGAAGGTTTCCGGAATCGACGACGACGGCGTGATCGGATACCACGCGCAGACGTTCGCGCCGCCCCAGATTGCGCCGAGGCCGGCAGCCTGGTTGCCGTCGATGAAGATGCGGTTGCCGACCTTGTCGGCACGCTTGACCTTCAATCCCATGCCGGCACAGTCGAGATGCTCCAGCGCGTAGTTGCGGCCCATGTGCAGTGCCTGCACGTTGGAGTCGAGCAGCTTTTCCTTGCCCTTGAACATCTCCGCGAACAACTGCTCGATCACCTTGGGATCGATGTCGAGCAGGGCGGCCAGTGCGCCGATGTAGATGATGTTCTTGAACAGCTGGCGCTGGCGGGCGTCTGTATACGCTTCATTGCAGAACTGCGTGAGCGGCATCGCGATGACGGTGATGTCATCGCGCATCTTGCTTGCCGGGATAGGGCGGGTGCTGTCGTAGAACAGGTAGCCGCCGGCATCGATTTCCTTCAGGTCGGCATCCCAGGTCTGCGGGTTCATCGCGACCATCATGTCGCAACCGCCGCGGCGGCCGAGATAGCCGTCTTCCGATACGCGGACCTCGTACCAAGTCGGCATGCCCTGGATGTTGGACGGGAAAATATTGCGCGGGCTGACCGGCACGCCCATGCGCAGGATCGCGCGGGCGAACAGCTCATTGGCGGAAGCCGAGCCGGAACCGTTGATATTGGCGAACTTGATGACGAAATCGTTGGTCGCCTGGATTTTTTGAATCATGACTTCCTCTATGCGGTTTTGCTCGTTTGCTTGGCGTGGTGGTCGCGGCTGTTGGGGCCGGCATGCGTCGCCTGCAAGGTAAATTTCTGCATGTCCCATGCACCGGTCGGGCAACGTTCTGCACACAGGCTGCAGTGCAGGCACAGGTCCTCGTCCTTGACCATCACGCGGCCGGTCTTCAATGCTGCGGAGACATACAGCGGCTGCGTTGGATGCAGGGAAGGTGCCTTCATGCGGGTGCGCAATTCGGCTTCCTCGCCGTTGTCGGTAACGGTCAGGCAGTCCATCGGACAGATGTCGAGGCAGGCATCGCATTCAATGCAGCGGCTGGCGGTAAACACCGATTGCACGTCGCAGTTGAGGCAGCGCTGCGCTTCCTTGGCAGCCATTTGCGGCGTGAAGCCGCGCTCGACTTCGATCTCGATGCTCTTGCGTGCGACATTGAAGTCTTCCAGCGGCACCTTGAAACGGTGGTCGAGCGACACGACGTTGTCGTAGCTCCACTCGTGGATGCCCATCTTCTGGCTGGCCATCGTTACCTGCGGCAGCGGACGCAGCTTCACGTCCTCGTTGTGGCAGAAGCGGTCGATGGACACCGCCGCCTCATGGCCGTGCGCCACCGCCGTGATGATGTTCTTCGGGCCGAATGCCGCATCGCCGCCGAAGAACACGTTCGGCAGTGTCGATTGCATGGTCTTCTTGTCGACCACCGGCATGTCCCAGTCGTTGAATTCCATGCCGATGTCGCGCTCGATCCACGGGAAGGCGTTTTCCTGGCCGACCGCGATCAGCACTTCGTCACATTCGACCAGCACGTCCGGTTCGCCGGTCGGGATCAGGTTGCGGCGGCCCTTGTCGTCGTAGACGGCCTTGACCTTTTCGAAGGTCATGCCGGTGAGCTTGCCGTTGTCGTGCGTGAAGGACTTGGGAACCATGAAGTTCATGATCGTGATGCCTTCATGCTGCGCATCTTCCTTCTCCCATGCGCTCGCTTTCATTTCGTCGAAGCCGGAACGGACAATAACCTTCACGTCTTCGCCACCAAGGCGCAGCGCGGAACGGCAGCAGTCCATCGCGGTGTTGCCGCCGCCCAGGACGATCACGCGCCGGCCGATCTGTTCGATATGGCCGAAGGACACGGACGCCAGCCAGTCGATGCCGACATGGATGTGCTTCGCAGCTTCGGTGCGGCCCGGCACGTCGAGGTCGCGGCCGCGCGGTGCGCCGCTGCCGACGAAAATCGCGTCATAGCCTTGCGCCAGCAGCGTCTTCAGGCTGTCGATGCGCTCGCCGCTGCGGAAGTTGATGCCCATGTCGAGGATGTAGCCGGTTTCTTCATCCAGCACTTCATCCGGCAGGCGGAATTTCGGGATCTGACTGCGCATGAAGCCGCCGGCCTTCTTTTCGCCGTCGAATACCGTGACGTCATAGCCGAGCGGCGCAAGGTCGCGCGCCACCGTCAGCGATGCGGGGCCGGCGCCGACGCAGGCGATCTTCTTGCCGTTCTTCGGTGCGACGGCCGGCATGCGGGCGCGGACGTCTTCCTTGTGGTCGGCGGCAACGCGCTTCAGTCGGCAAACCGCGACCGGCTCGTTGCCGTCGGTGCCTTCCACACGTGCGCGGCGGCAGGCGGACTCGCACGGGCGGTCACATACGCGGCCGAGCACACCGGGGAATACGTTGGCTTGCCAGTTCAGCATGTAAGCATCGGAATAGCGGCCGTTGGCCACCATGCGCAAGTACTCGGGCACCGGCGTATGAGCGGGGCAGGACCACTGGCAATTGATTACCCGATGAAAATGATCGGAATGACTTGTGTCTGTTGGCTTCACTGCGATTTCTCCTGAAAGCACAAACGGTTGTGCCGGATGGCTGTCGATGGATATGTGGTTGAAATGGGTGTGCGGAACACGCCGCTAAGGGCCGGGAAGAAATTCTCCGATCGCATATTTTTTCAACTATAAGAGATTGCCAGCAGGCAAGAGAGATATAGGGCGCACGGAGATGGATTTGGTTGATTCAAGTCAAGAGTGGCGTGGGTTTGGGCGCGTGCGAAGGGGCGCAGCATTATGCTGCGCTGCACCGGCAATTGCGGTCACGGTCTAATGCAGGGGCGTAGCGATCGACGGCATGCTGGGGACGTTGCGGCGAATTCAAAAACACGATTTCACAGACATGACTTCAGAAAGGATGTGCAAATGGATACCGGACCCGATTACGAACTGCTCAAGGATGCCTACGCAATCATTGACGGCCTTCCGGAAACAGCAATTGACCTCGACAAGTTGGTAACTGCACGCGGCGAAGCGCTCGACCAGGGAACGGTATGTTCGCCCGCAGCGTGGCTGGCACAGCATCCCGCATTCAAGGCACTAGGCCTCGGACTGGCGGACGATGACAGCCAGCTCGCGTTGAATGGCCAGCCGACCGGAACCGACTCCGTTCCGCAAGTGATGGCGCGCGTGTTCGCATTGCGCCAAGTCGATGCAGATCGCCTGTTTGCAGACCGCCGCACATATACGCTCGGAGACGATTCCGGGCTGAGCGACAAGCGCCTGTGGTTGCATGAAGTGCGCGACTTCCTGCGCGAGCATGGCCAGATTTCCGAAGACTTCGAAGACCGGCTGGAAACGCGCGGGCCGTTCGCGGAACCGCCAAACGCAAGCGAAATTCGGGCGATTTAACAGCGCACTGACAGTCGGCGTCCCATGTACAGGCGGCGGCAACGTTGCACCCTTCGTGCCGGAAGAAGAACTTTCGGCAACAGGGTGTTGTCCCATTTTGCGGATGTAAACGCTGAGTTTGCCGAGCGCATTGCGTTAAGCGAAGCGCTTTCAGCGATCACCGTTGCACTTGGCGCTGCAGCAACGTGAACATGTAAATCGGTATCGCAACAGTTCATGACAGTGTTGATTACGAAAGGGTGACCGTCATGGAAATCGAAAAAAATGTCGGCGGTGCCGACAAAACTATTCGCATTGTGGTTGGCGTCGTCATGATCACACTCGCCATGTTCGCGGACATGACGACCGGATGGCGTATCGTCGCCTGGGTTGTTGCAGCCATTTCTTTCGTGACTGCCGTCGTCGGCTTCTGTCCGCTCAACAAGCTCCTCGGCATCAATACCTGTCGCCACAAGCTTTAGCGCCCAACCTGTATATGGCGTTCTGCCTTCTTCCTGTAAGCGAAAGGGCGATGTCGCTTCGTCGGTCGTCCGAACCGATGCTCTCGATGATCTCCGGCTCGGGCTGAACTAAATTGGTACAAATTTTCTCTAGAGCCTGTTATGTACTCCGGAAGGGGAGCCGGGGAGCGCCAGAACGTGCCAGATGCAAGGCGCGACGACGCGGCAGTGACGCGAGTTACGACAAGGAATCGCAACGCAGCAGTGGTGCGTTCTGGCGTATCCCAAGCCTCTTCTGGAGTGCATAAGGCTCTAGTGCTGTACGGTTTTTACAAGCCATAAACGCTCAAGGAGGACGCGGTGATCCATGGAATCCGACAATTGAGAGGACTGAATCATGGCACACCAACAGTATCAATCCTGTATCGAAGCCTGTTACGACTGCGCTGCGGCTTGTGACCACTGCGCGACGTCCTGCCTGCAGGAACAGGACGTCAAAATGATGGCGCGTTGCATTGCGCTGGACATGGATTGTGCGCAGCTATGCCGCATGGCTGCAGCCTACATGGCACGTGGCAGTGAGTTCGCAACAGCCATCTGCCAGATGTGCGCTGATGTATGCGACGCCTGCGGTGATGAATGCGCAAGGCATCAGATGGCCCATTGCCTGGAGTGCGCGCAGGCATGTCGCCGCTGTGCGGAGGAATGCCGCCGGATGGCCGGAATGGGGCAGGGGATCCAGAGCACGACTGGAGTGGGTGCAACTGCCCATTAAAGACCATAGCGCGCCTGATGTTTCGACCGGTTCAACCGGTCTTTGGGATACACGATGTGCTACGGCACGCAAGACATTCAGGCAGGTTGTACTGGCGGCGCAATTGCGGTGCCGCCAGCCATCATGACTGCCGCATGGAATTGCCGATTCGGCTTAGCTGGGGATGCCAGATTAACCCGACTGCGCAGAACGTGATGTGTTGAATGTCCTGGTTACTTTTCGCCGCGCATCTGTTTGCCCAGCGCCATGTCCGAATTCAGGATATGGGGGACCATCGCGCGGCGCAGGAATTCGTAGACCTCGGCGACCACATCGCCGCGTCCGTCCATGAAACGCCGGTGCAGCGTATTTACCTTTTCCATCAAGAGCTTGTGCTCAAGTCGGTGTTGCTCGAGATGCGGGAAGTGGCTTGATTCCATCAGCGCTTCTTCACGCTGGAAATGCCCACCCGTGTGTTCGATGAGTTCGACCAGCACTTCGCCGACGATAGAGTGCTCTGGTTCTTCACCCTGCATTTCTTCCTGCAGCCGGTTTGCAATTTCGAAAATATCCTGGTGATCCGCATCAATCTCATCGTGGCCAATCGCAAGCGCCTCCGACCAAGAGAAAAACTGCATATCCATCTGCTGCGGCATCAGTGAATTGGACATTGGGAAACCTCCAGTGCAAAACATGTATTCGTCGGGAAAGAATTTAACCACGGAAAGTTTTTGCGCTGGATGGGAGTTTCGAATCTGTTGACTCGGGTCAAGACAGGATGGTGGAAAAAGGAGACGGCGCGTGAGGGGCGATGGGGTTGGAAAACCCGGATGCAGGCGGTTTCCAACCGCAATAGGTGCTTAGAAGCCTGCGAGCGATAGCGTGCCAAGAGATGGGTTCCTCTTGGCAAAGACATCATGTTTTCCGTTGTCGAAGCGATATGGTGCGATACGAGGCGTGCTTGCACGGCCTCGCAGCCTTGAAGTGATGCTCGCTATTGCGTGCTGAACGTTCGATCGAGTTATATCGCGAGCACCTGGAACACACGCAATGCATGCCGGCTCAACGGTTGCAGCATCGGATGCGAAAGTCGTGGAGGCTATTGACCGGAGCTGGTTTCTGCCGTCGGTGCACCTGCGCCGAGCTTGATGCTGCCATCCGGTTGCGGCACTTCGATCGGTCTGACGACGACCGGCGCGACGCCGACTTCTTTCATGTCCAGTTTTTCGGCCACTCTCGGCGATACGTCGACGATACGCCCATCGACATAGGGACCACGGTCACGGATCTCGACGACCTCACTCTTGCCGTTTGCCAGGTTGGTCACCTCTGCCTTTGTACCGAGAGGCAAGGTGCGGCTTGCGGCGATATTGGCGTCGGGATTCATCGGCGTGCCATCCGCCATTTTCTTTCCATGGAATTGCTTGCCGTAGAAAGACGCTTTCCCGGTGCGTGCCGCGCCGCTGCGATCGAGCGGCGGCTTTTTCAATGTCTGGCTGGCGGCCTGGGCCGAACCCGGCTTGCCGGAAGGTTCATGGGCCCAGGCAGATGCGCCGAGGCAGCAGGCAAGGGCAAGAACGGCTGCGCTGCGCTTCTTGTTCGACGGTTTCTTCTTCGACGTATTCATGCAGACCTCCTCAGGGAATCAGATCACAATGACTTTCGTCGATCCGTACGCCGCTGCAGGTGAGCTGCGCATTTCCGTACGGACGCTTTCCAGTTCGATAGCAGGCTGCGACCAAAAGTTTGCTGAAAAGTGTGTCTGATTGTTTCGTTTTCCCTTGAGGCACGGCTCTGGTTTGCCAATTAATGCGAAGCGGAGCCTTGCGGCGTGAGCAGATCGGAGCGAGGGAAGTCCCATTGCGGCACTTGTTGCGGGCATTCGCGGTCGCTGAATTCGGCGAAAGTAATCGTCGTGAAGTTCTTCCGCAAGGTGGAACGGAAGCGGATATCCGAGGCCTCGTTTTCAGTGACCGAAGGCGCGCGCGCAAAGCGCATCCATGCAGCGAAATGACAATTCTCGTCTTTCAACCTGCGCAACTGTGCCAGGCTGCCTTGCTCCTCCAGCACGAATGCAATTGCAGGCGAGGTGGCGTCCTGTTGCACATGTTCGGCTAACGTCGCCGGGCACCCGGACGCTGGAACAACGCGCGGAGCGATGCTCAGTATCCCGCGGCGCAGCCGGTAAGTTCCCGCACCTTCATTGCTCTCGACGGAAACGAAGGACCAGCACAAGGGGTTGGTCGGGAACGATGTCATCGCAGAGTCGAGGACGCGACTGTCCGGATCGAGCTTGTGCAAGGTGGCGGCAATGACATTGCTGCCATGCCGCGACGCCGCGCCTTGTACGCCGACGAAGCCAACGCTCAGCATGAGCGCGACAAACAGGCCGCGCCGGCTGGATGGGCCTGCCTTGTGCTGGAGCACAGCCAGCAGGACAGCTGCCGCAATCAATACTGCCAGCGAGCCGGGCGCCAGGAAGCCTTTGAGGGAAAAGAACACCTGTGCGCCGACAAGCGACACGAGAATCAGTGCCCGCAATAGGACGCTCGGTACCATCATTGCCAGCGGTACGCCTAGCAGTATCCAGAACATCGGTTCGATGATGAACACCATGTCGCCATACAGCCAGCGGGAATCGAAGGGATGGAATGGATGGATGCCGTAAGAGTTCAGATAATCCATCAGCATGTGCAGCGTGAAGCCGATTATCCCGGCCAGCAGGAAACCGCTGCGCGCGCTGGCGCTTTCCTTCAGCAGCCTGCGTGCCGCTGGCCACAACACCCATATCAATGCCCACAGGAAGAGTGCCTGCGGAATCGCGTACAGGAGCGTATGCGTGTGCCCGCGATGGTGAAGCAGATAGCCGAGCGGCGCGGGGAGTAACGAGGTGAGGACAAGGTCGAGGTCCGGGAAGCTGCTTGCCGCCCAACACGTCACGAGCAGCAAGCGATGGCGGGTTTTCTGGTGGTCGCTGTCGGTTTCCTGCCGAAGGCTGCGATGAACAAGTTCGCCGACGGCAAGGCCGGCTACCGAGTGAGTGAGGTTATCCATAGAGCGATCTTACCTTGCTTCATGCATCGCCGGCGCAGGATACGCGACGTACTGCCCCGCACTCCCGGGTAACACCGCTGGGCTCAGGGAACGAGCGGCAACCGGTGCTTGCGCTTCATCCCGATGGCCTTGGTGACTTGGGCGATGACGGACAGGCGGTAAGCGGTGGAAGGATGCAGCGCGGTATGGCTGTTCGGAACCTGGGCCGGGTGCTCTGCGGCGAGGCGTTTCCAGAAACCAGGCACATTGTCGATCTCGTATCCGGCACGCACGAGCAGGTACAGCGCAAGCTTGTCGACGGTCGCATCGAGCACCGGTGTAAAGGGCGTGATGCCACCGAGAAGCGGTGGCGATGCGGTGCGCGCATCCAGCGTGCGCAGGCCGTCGATTACTGCCCCCATATCCGCACGCGGCGCTGCGGTCAGCACGTTGTGCGCAATTTCCCTTGCCAGGGCATAAGCCAGTTCTTCATCCGTGCGTGCAAATGCAAGCATGCCGCGTGTAATCATCAAACGGTGGCCGTCGGCATAGCTGCTGACGCCATCGGTATTGCCGAGATCGACGACCATTGCGCAGGCAGGTGTCAATGGGATGTCCAGTGCGATGCGCTCGTCGTTGCGCAGTACGGTCAGATTCAACTGCGTGCTTCCCTGGACCTCGGAAGCAATGAGTGCGGCCGCATTGCGCTCCGCATCGCGGCCTTCCGGCAACGGTTCGATCCCGGCTACCAGCAGGATGTCCCTTGGCTGCACACCGGCCTGCGCGGCACCGCTTCCGGGCAGCACACTCATAACCTTCAGGCGTTCGTCCAGCCCGAGCACTTCCTGGGCGACGTCGATGAAGTCATCCGAATAGGAATACTTCGTTTTCGCAGTGAAGCCCAGCAGGTTGCGGGCATGTCCGGGGCAGAGTTCGGTGTTCTTGACCAGCAGCGGCGCCACGACGCGATAGAGCCGGTCCTGCTGTTCAACCCACGTGCGCAGCGCGGCGGCCTTATCGAAAGGTGGTGGTGACGCCGGTGTTTCAACAGCTATCTCGGTCTGCTCCGGTGGCGCGGCCGGTATGGTTGCCGTTGCAGCGGGGTCAGGGACGACAGGGGCTGCAGGGGCGGTCCTTTCTGCGATTGCAGCAGGAGCCGAAGCTGGACCCGGACCTCGCGCGGTGGACGGCGCAGGTGCCGCTGATGCAGGTGATGAGGTGACGGACGATGGTAACGTGGCGCAGGCACTCAGGATCAGTGCTCCTGATGCAATCACAAAGCGGGCAGTAAGTTGCCTGATGCTGCTGATGGAAGTTGATTGTGTCACGTGACTCATTCCTTTGGTCGGCGGTTTTTCTCGATAATGGCGAACAGGATCAGCGCATACGCAACGAGCCTGACCATGTAATAGACCGGTTCGTCCTCGCTGGGCGAAACACTCATTGCAAGCGCTACACGGTTCGCCGCTTCAAGCCCGAATGAAATGGCGAAGTAAAGGAAAAAACGGTCCTGTGTCGCACGCCAGAAACCAAGGAAAAACAGGCTCGCCGTGGCGGAGGCCATTGCAATGGCGCCGGCGAGGAGCAGGTTAAGGTTCATTCTCCTTCCTCCAGGATCAGCCCATACAGCAGCGGGAGGAGGGCAACCAGCGCAGTCGCCATGCGCCATGTCGCAAGATCGCCTGCGGCAAAAATGAGCCTGTCGAAGACCAGTAACAGGTTGTTGAGAAACATCCCCGAGAAGCAGAGTCCGCTCCAGAGCAGCAGGCGGTGCCTCTGCCTGAAGTAGCTGCGCAGGAGTAGCCAGGCGCACGCGAAGGCGGTGAGTGCGCAAAGAATGTATACAACGGCAGCCATATCAGGATTCCTTTCGCCAGATGAAGGCGTCAGCGAAGAGCTGCGCTTTTTTATTGGCCTTGGCGTGGATCAGGTTGGTTACGCCGATCAGGTCTTGTGAATAGACCTCCGCGACGCGGGAGATCATCTGTTCGAGTTCAGCAGATTGCGGGTGGTAGCGATAGCGCAGCAGCTCCGGGTCGGCGGCAGTGACGATGCCGCCGGCATGCAGTTCGGCGAGCAGCGCCTGTGCCGCCTTGTCGCCGAGGTAAAGATGTCGTGCGATCTGCTTGTAGTCCCATGTTTGGGACGTGTCGCGACGCAGCAGGAGTATCGCCTCCAGGTACGGCACGGAGGGAATGGCCAGCAGGATGAAGCGCGATACGTCGTCGGGAATGGGGACCCGATCCATAGTTCCTTTCATGATTCATGAATTTTCCGTAACGCTGCCGGGTGGCGGCATGAGGCGTCACAAGAGATGAAAACTGCACTGAGGACACCGCATATTCGTGAAATGAACAGTCCGCAATCGTGTCGCGGTTGTCGATTCTGCGTGTCGGCAAGTGGTGCGATTGATGTAATGCCTCGCCTCGAGAAAGACTTTCCCTGTTTAAATGTATTTGGGGGAATATATATCCGAGCCCTTCAAATGGCAAGGCACGTAGGCGCAAACAGTTGCAAACGCGGCACGTTATTGCCAGTGCATCATCTTTCCCGGTTGCAATTTGTGACAAAGGTCACGAGTATGCCTGCCAACACTTAATTTCGCCTTAATCTTCGCCGCATAGCCTTCTCCCATCGCAACAACGTTGGGAGGTCTGAATGGCCAAGCCACCCGCAGTACTCCGTCACAGCTTTCCGCCCTCGGCGGCAGGCGCGGAGGTGCCTGACACCTTTGACAGCCCGGACTATCAACTGGAATGGGTCGGCGCCGAACATCCGGAGCGCGCGTCCCTGCAACAGTTTATCGCCGAGACTTTCTTCAAGATGTACGGGGCACAGGTACGTCAGTTCTCCCGCATGCTGGTCGGCTGCAAGGACAGCACTGGTCAATGGGTGGCTGCGCTCGGCTTCTCGCTGGCCCGCGACGGCAAGACCTTTCTTGAGCAATACCTCGACGCGCCGCTCGAGTGCGAGATCGCGGGCCGCACCAACACACCCGTGAGCCGCGATCAGATCGTCGAGGTTGGCAATCTGGCTGCAACGCACGCGGGTGCCGCACGCGAACTGATCATATGCATGACGCGCTATCTGCACCAGCAGGGCATGGTCTGGGTTGCCTTTACCGCAACGCGTGCATTGCTCAATTCATTTACCCGGCTGCGCCTCAAGCCGACCGCGCTGGCCGTCGCCGATCCCCGGCGGCTCCCTGACGGTGGCGAAAGCTGGGGCAGCTATTACGACACCAAACCACAAGTGATGTTTGGAGACATCCGCGCAGGCTATGCACAACTATCCAAGTAATATTCCCGATTCCGCTTCCCTGACGGACGGCACCGGCGCGCCGTGGAATCGCGCCGTGCTGGAGCAGCGCGTACGCCACCTTTGCGAAGCGCTGCAATCCCGCCGCCAGCCGAAGGCGCCGGTCGCCATCCTTGCCGACAATTCACCGGAGTGGATTGCCGTCGACCTCGCGACACAGGCACTGGGCATCACGTTCATCCCGCTGCCGTCGTTCTTCACGCCTGCGCAGTGGATGCATGCCATCGCAGCAAGCGGCGTTCAGGCCGTCTTTTGCGCACAGGCCAGCCATGGTGCTGCGCTTGGTTTCAGCGACGTGGTCCCATGCGACAGCACTCTGCTGTTGTGCCAAAGGCCGCAGGGAAATGCCCAAGAGAATGTGCAGGAAAAGGCAAGGCTCGACCTGGAGAGCGTCCAGAAAATCACCTTTACTTCCGGCACTACGTCCGAGCCGAAAGGCGTATGCCTGAGCAGCGAACAACAGTGGGATGTTGCCCAGGCGCTGCATGCCAGCCTCGGCAGCCTCGGAATCAAGCGGCATCTCTGTTTGCTGCCATTGCCCGTGCTGCTGGAGAACATCGCCGGCGTCTACACCGCGCTGCTCGCCGGCGCCACCACGATCTGTCCGCCGTTGGCGGAAACCGGACTGAGCGGAGCGTCGCAATTCGATCCGCGCGTATGCCTCGATGCCATCCAGCGGTATGAAGCCGAAAGCATCATCCTGCTGCCGCAGATGCTGCAGGCGCTGGTGGCAGTCGCCGCGTCGAATGACGAGCGCATTCGCAGCCTGAAGTTTGTCGCGGTAGGCGGTGCAAAGACTCCCGCGGCCCTGATCAAGGCTGCGCGCGACAAAGGTTTTCCGGTGTATGAAGGTTATGGCCTGTCGGAGTGCGGCTCGGTCGTCTCGCTCAACCTTCCCGGCGCGGATCTTCCCGGCAGCGCGGGCAAGCCGCTGCCGAACCGTCTCGTGCGAATTGCCGCTGGCGGCGAAATCGAGGTCGGAGGGAAGGGCATTGCGCACTACCTCGGCGAAACGAGAAAACAGATCGAATGGCTGCCGACAGGCGATATCGGCCGCCTTGATGCAGCTGGTTTCCTGCACATCAGCGGGCGCAAAAAAAACATCCTGATCACGGCTTTCGGCCGCAACGTGTCGCCGGAATGGCCGGAGTCCGCGCTGATCGGCACTGGTCTGGTCGCGCAGGCGGTGGTCTTCGGCGATGCGCGTCCGTATCTCGTGGCGGCGATCGTCCCCATGTCAGCGCAAGTCCCCCCGGCAGCACTGCACGCAGCAGTTGACCGAGTCAATGAGAACCTGCCGGACTACGCACAGATCCGGCGCTGGATCGCCGTCGAGCCATTCGCTCCGGTCAACGGGCTCGCCACCGCGAACGGCCGCCCCCGGCGCGATGCGATCTGGCAGCGGTACCAGCAACAAATCGAATCCCTGTACGACACCCGTGGAGAATGAAATGAGCTTTTTTCAGCAACTGCAACAACGCACCGAGGACAGCCGTCAGGAGCTCTTCAGTGTACCGGTGATACGCGATGCGCTTCGCGGCGACATCGTGACCGGGCAATACATCGCCTTCCTGGGGCAGGCCTACCATCATGTGAAGCACACCGTGCCATTGCTGATGGCCTGTGGCAGCAGGCTGACTGGCCGGCATGAGTGGCTGCGCAAGGCGATTGCCGAATACATCGAGGAAGAGATCGGCCATGAGGAATGGATCCTGTCCGACATCGCTGCCTGCGGCGGTGACGCCGACAAGGTGCGCGCATCGCGCCCGCATGCCTCCACCGAACTGATGGTCGCCTATGCCTATCACCAGATCGACCGCGGCAATCCGGTCGGATTCTTCGGCATGGTGCACGTACTGGAAGGCACGAGCACGGCGCTGGCGACCAACGCAGCAGGAACGATCCAGAGCGCGCTCGGCCTGCCTGCCAATGCATTCAGTTACCTCACGTCGCACGGGACGCTGGACCTCGAGCATGTGCGCTTCTTTGAAAGCCTGATGAACCAGCTGAGCGATACGGACGACAAGGAAACGGTGATCCATTGCGCCCGCATGTTCTACCGGCTGTACGGAGACATTTTCCGCAGCCTGCCGGCCAAGGAAAAATTCTTTGAGCTGGAGGCCTGAGATGTACGCCGATCTTGCAGATACGCGGCTGCGCGCCGTGCTGACCGGCGCGAGCGGCGGCATTGGAAAGGCAATTGCGCGCCAGCTGGCGCCGCATGCCGAGTGGCTGATCCTCGTCGGCCGCAATGTCGAAGCACTCAGCGCACTGAAGAAAGAGCTCGGGCCACATGTGCACGTCGTTGCAGGCGACCTGACCGAGCAGTCGACACTGCTGGCGATCGAGGACAGGGCACACCAACTCGGCGGGATGAACCTGTTGGTCAACAACGCGGGAGCAAGCGATTTTCATGCCTTCGAGACGCAGGGCGTGGACGAGATCCGGAAACTGCTCAACACCAACCTGTTGTCGCCGATGCTGCTGACGCGCCAGTTGCTGCCCTTGCTGCGGCGCGCACCGGCGGCACAGATCATTAATATCGGATCCATTTTCGGCTACGTCGGTTACCCCGGTTTTGCTGCCTACTGCGCCAGCAAGTCCGGCTTGCGCGGATTTACACAGGCGCTGCGACGTGAACTGTCCGACACGGCAATCAACGTGCGCCATTTCGCCCCGCGTGCAACGTCTACGGCGATCAATAGCGCGCCGGTCGAGGCAATGAACCGCGAACTGAAGAATGCGCAGGATACGCCGGAGCATGTCGCAAGCCAGTTCATGCAGTTCCTGCGTGGCTCCGCATGGGAGACGAAGCTCGGCGCGAAGGAATCCTTCTTTGTGCTGGTTAACCACCTGCTGCCGAAGATGCCGGACAAGGCCATCTTTTCCCAGCTCCCGGTGATCCGGAAATACCTGCCCAGATAAACAAACGATTCAAACCAACCAGAGGTCCTTATGAATGTAATGACAAGACTCTTTGCGACACTCCTTGCCGCAGCATCACTCGCCGTGAATCCTGCATTTGCTTCGGTGGACGAGGATGTCGCCAAGCTCCAGCACGAGTGGGAGCGCGTGAAATACCAGATGCCGGCCGCCGACCAAGAGAGGGAATTCGGTCGCCTCGTCGGTGAAGCCGAGAAGGCAATTGCCCGCAATCCCAACCGCGCGGAAGTGCTGATCTGGCACGGCATCATCGAAGCCAGCCAGGCAGGCGCAAAAGGCGGCCTGGGCGCGCTGTCGCTGGTCAAGGATGCGAAGAAGTCCTTTGAGCGCGCGCTGGAGATCAATCCCGATGCGCTGGCCGGCTCCGCCTATACCAGCCTTGGTTCGTTGTACTACCAGGTGCCCGGCTGGCCGCTTGGCTTCGGCGATGACAAGAAAGCACAGGAATTGCTGAAGAAAGGCCTGACAGTCAATCCGGACGGTATTGATCCCAACTATTTCTACGGTGATTTCCTCTACCGTTCCGGCGACCTCGACAACGCGGAGAAAGCGCTGCGCAAGGCACTCGCCGCTCCCGCACGGCCCGGCCGCAAACTGGCCGACGAAGGCCGCCGCAAGGAAATCAACCAGCTTCTTGAAAAGATCGCAGAGAAGCGCCGATAATGCCCGTTACGTGCAGACCAGGGGAACGGGAATAGAAAATTGCGAATACTTCTCGTAGAAGACGACGCGCTGCTGGCTTCAGGCCTGCTGGTGGCGCTGCAAAGGGCGCATTACATTGTCGAGCATGTGCAGGATGGCCCGACCGCTGTCCGGGCAATGGCTGACAATTCCTTCGACCTCGTGATCCTCGACCTCGGCCTTCCCAAGCTCGATGGCACCGAGGTGCTCAAGGCAGTGCGTGCGGGCGGAAGTACCGTTCCCGTCCTTATCCTGTCGGCGCGCGACGCTACGCGGGACCGCATCCTTGGCCTCGACCTTGGGGCTGACGATTACCTGGTCAAACCCTTCGAACTGGATGAACTGCTCGCGCGAATCCGCGTGCTGGAACGGCGCCGCAGCGGCCTTCCGGTCAACCAGCTGCAAATCGGCGGGCTGGTGCTCGACCTGGCCAATTCCTCCGTCATCTGGAGAGGCGAGCCGGTCGAGTTGCAGCGGCGCGAGTTCATGCTGCTCAAGCGCCTGATCGAAAACCCGCAACAGATCTTCAGCCGTACTCAGCTGGAAGAATCCCTTTACGGCTGGGGTGAAGGCGTCGAGAGCAACGCGATCGACGTGCATGTGCACCACATCAGGAAGAAAATCTCGCCCTCGGTAATCCGCACGATACGCGGCGTGGGTTATCGCATCGGGCAGGTGGAGGCATGACGACAGCCCAGTATTCGGTCCGCCGCAGGCTGGTCACCGGCACGCTGGCCTGCATGGTCCTCATTCTGGGCGGCATCGGCTATGCAGTAAACGACGCGGCCCGGCACGAATCAGAAGAGATTTTCAGTGCCCGGCTGGCCACGTCGGCGCGGGTGCTTGAGGCGCTCGTGGCACGCCAGATCGAGATGGCAAGCATCTCACAGCCGATTGTGATCAGCCTGCCGAAGGAACTGGAGAGCGCCGAAGACGATGAACCCGAAGATTACGGCCATCCCTATGAGACAAAGATCGCATTCCAGGTATGGGACGACGAAGGCCGTTTGCTGGTGAAGTCCGCACTGGCGCCGGCTACGGCACTGGGCCCGCTGCGGGCAGGATTCAGCAGCAACACGATCGGATCCGAATTCTGGGAGGTTTTTGCGCTACGTTCCGGCAAGGTGTGGGTGTTGGCGGCAGAGAAGGAAGAGGTTCGCCATGAACTGGCGAGTGAACTCGGCACCTCCATCCTCGTTCCGCTGGCGGCCGGCGGCCTGCTGATGCTGCTGGCAGTGAACATCGTGCTGTCCTTTAACACGCGTTCGCTGCGTGAGCTTGCGGATCGCATTTCCAAGCGGGAGCCGCAGTCGTTGGCAAAGATTGAACTGCCTGACACACCGGCAGAACTTGCTCCCATCGTCCACGAACTTAACGACCTGCTCGACCGCGTGAAGGCGGCGTTCGAGCGCGAGAAAAGATTCATCGACGCGGCGGCGCATGAGATCCGCACGCCGATTGCAGCCTTACAGGTCCACATCGAGAATGCAATCCGCGCACAGACGGCGGAGGAGCGCCAGAATTCGCTCGCCGAGGCACTAGTCGGCCTGCGCCGCACCACCAAGCTGGCCGAACAGCTGCTTGCGTTCAGCCGCATTACGGCCAATGTTGATGACGTGGAGTTCCGACTGGTATCGCTCAATGAGGTGTGCCGGGAAGTCATCGCGGCGCAGGAGCCGCTCCTCGCGCGGCGAGGGCAGAACATCGGGCTCGATGCGCAGGGCGAGTGCCATGTGCGCGGCGAACCGTACAAGCTGCAACGGCTGGTGCAGAACCTGGTCGACAATGCGTCGCGGTATGGCTCGCCGCAAGGGGAAATCCAGGTGGAGATCGTCAACGAAGCCGATGGCGTGACGCTGCGTGTCTGTAACGACGGCGATCCGGTCCCGGAAGAGGAAATAGACAAGATCTTTACGCCGTATTACCGCATTCCGCGCAGGGAGTTGTCCGGCAAGGAAACAACCGGTTCAGGCCTCGGTCTGGCCATCGTGAAGGAAATCGCGGAACAGCACAAGGCGAGGGTCAGCGTGCACAGAAAGAAAGACGGGCAGGGGACGGTCGTTTCAGTGTTTTTTCCAGACGCCACTTCGAGGCGGGCGGCTTAGAAACTCCTTTAATAGCCGCTGCATGCTTACAAACGGGCGGTCAGCATCAAGGAAAAAGGGCGTCGTAAGACGCCCTTTTGACATTGGCGCAGGATGCAAGGATCCGGCGCCTGTGTCAGTTTCAGTGTGCTGTCAGCACCGGGATCGTCATGGTCTGCAGCACCGTCCGGGTCGGACCGCCGAGCAATACTTCGCGGAAGCGCGAATGTCCGTAGCAGCCCATCACCAGCAGGTCGGAGTTCTGGTTCGCCGCCAGCGACAGCAACGCGTTGCCGACATCGACCTCGGTGCTTTGGTCGATCACATTCACCTTGATGTTGTGGCGTGCCAGATAGAGTCCGATATCGGCACCCGGTTGTTCGCCATGTACGCCCGCATCCTTGCGCGCGTTAAAGACCACGACATCAACGTTCTTCGCGCGGCGCAGCAGTGGGATCGCGCTGTGCACGGCTTTCGTCGCTTCCATGCTTGCGTCCCACGCAATCAACGCGCGCTCGCCGGTGTCTTTGAATGCGCCGGTATAAGGCACGATCAGCACCGGGCTGCCGCCATTGATCGTTACATATTCGGGCAGGTCGGCGTAGGTGGACGGGGCGTTGCCCTCCGGATCGTACTGTCCAACGATCACGAGGTCGCTATAGCGCGCCTGCAAGCTGAGGCCGCCGGCCGCTTCATCGTCCGTCATGCGCTTTTCAAACGAGCCCACACCGGCTCGGCGGGCGATGTTCTCGAAAGGCGTGAGCTGGCGCTCGGTGCGCTGCCGTATCGTATCGAGGAACGGCGCGATGCCGGCGGTGCCCGCATCTGCGGACATGGTTTCAAACAGGAATCGGGATACGCCGGTCATTGCCGTGCCGATCAGGTGCGCATCTTCGGCCTTTGCGAGATTGGCGGCGAGTTCGATACGGGCCTCGACATTTGCAGCGTCGTCGACATGTACCAGGATGGTTTTGTAAGTCATTGATGCTCCTTTTTTTATAGTCTTCAAGCCCGACCATCTTAACGTAGTACGGGGCTGCTTTCGAGCCCCCTGGAAAAACGGTCACAGCAGCTGCAACATTCCCAGCAGGACGGAGCTGTGGCGGTAAAGCTAGATGAGTTCCGGATGTCGGTATGCGGATCAAGTTATTTGCAGCCGGTTAAGCAAAAACTCTAGCGCGTGGAGTAATCTAGACGCTGATCTCCTTACCCAGTACGCAACCCTTGGCGCGTTGCTGTCAGCGCGCTCGATACTTATGGAGCTTCCATGGCAAACAGTCCCGCACCCTATGTCCGCTGGTTCTCCGAACTGGGCATCGCTGATGTGCCCCTGGTCGGTGGAAAGAACGCCTCGCTGGGGGAGATGTACCGCGAGCTGACTCCCAAAGGCGTGAAAGTGCCAAATGGCTTCGCGGTGACTGCCGAGGCATATCGGTATGTGCTGGACAAGGCAGGTGCCTGGGGCAAGCTGCGCGAGGCGTTGGAGGGACTGGACATCGACAATGTCGATGACCTGGCGCGGCGGGCGCAACGGGCGCGCGAGATCATTTACGCCGCGCCGCTTCCGGATGACCTGGTGTCACAGATCCTCGATGCCTATGCGGCGCTTCGGCAGGAATATGGACCCGAACTTACTGTCGCCGTGCGCAGTTCTGCGACCGCAGAAGACCTGCCGACCGCCAGCTTCGCCGGCCAGCACGAGACTTTCCTTAACGTTTCCGGTGAGGCAAGGCTGCTGGACTCGGTCAAGCACTGCTTCGCCAGTCTCTTCAAGGATCGTGCGATCCGTTACCGTGTGGACAACGGGTTCGACCATTTCAAGGTGCTTCTTTCCGTCGGCATCATGAAGATGGTGCGCGCCGACCTGTCCGCTAGCGGTGTGATTTTTTCGCTCGATACCGAGAGCGGCTTCCGCGATGCGGTCTTCATCACGGGCGCCTACGGGCTCGGGGAAAACGTGGTGCAGGGCACCGTCGATCCGGACGAATTCTATGTATTCAAGCCGACCTTCAAGGCAGGAAAGCCCGCGGTGCTGCGCCGCACGCTCGGCGCGAAGAAGATCCGCATGGTCTATGCGAGTGCTGCCGGGCGCGAAACGACACGCAATGTGCCGACGCCCAAGGACCTGCAGCGGCGCTTCTGTATTGAGGACGATGAAGTGCTTCAGCTCGCGCAGGCAGCGATGACGATCGAGGAGCACTACAGCGAAAAGGCAGGACATCCAGTGCCGATGGACATGGAATGGGCCAAGGACGGCCTCGACGGCAAGCTGTACATCGTGCAGGCCCGACCGGAGACCGTTGCGTCCCGGAAGGAATCCGGCATGCTGGAAGAGTATGTGCTGGAAGGGAAGGGCAAGGTGCTCGCGCGCGGCCGCGCCGTCGGCGGCAAGGTGTGCACCGGCGTGGCGCGTGTCATCACTGACCTTTCACAACTGAACCAGTTCCGTCCTGGCGAAGTGCTGGTGGCCGATACCACTACGCCGGACTGGGGCACGGTGATGAAGACTGCGGCCGCGCTGGTAACCAACCGGGGCGGGCGCACCTGCCATGCGGCGATCGTCGCACGCGAGATCGGCATGCCGGCCGTCGTGGGCTGCGATACGGCGACGGAAAGCATCAAGACCGGCGACATCGTGACTATATCCTGCGCGGAGGGCGACACCGGGCGCGTGTACGAAGGCACGATTCCGTTCAAGACCATCCGCACCGACCTGTCGACGTTGCCGCGTCCGCAGACGCACCTGATGGTCAACCTTGGCAATCCCGACGTTGCCTTCAAGACGAGTTTCCTGCCGGCGGATGGCGTCGGGTTGGCACGCATGGAGTTCATCGTTGCCGAGCACATCAAGGCGCATCCGATGGCATTGATCCATCCGGAACGGATCGACGACGAGAAGGTGCGCGAAGAAATTGCGCGCCTGACGCGCGGTTTCCCGCGCCCGGGAGACTTCTTCGTGCGGCAGCTGTCGGAAGGCGTCGCAACGATTGCGGCAGCGTTCTACCCGCGGCCAGTCATCGTGCGCATGTCGGACTTCAAGACCAATGAGTACGCCAGCCTGCTGGGCGGCCGCTGGTTCGAGCCGAAGGAAGAAAATCCGATGATTGGTTTCCGCGGCGCGTCGCGCTACGCGCATCCCGCCTATGCGGAGGGATTTGCGCTCGAATGCGAGGCGATGAAGCGCGTGCGTGACGAGATGGGCCTGACCAACGTCAAGCTGATGATCCCGTTCTGCCGCCGTATCCAGGAGGCGCAGACGGTGCTCGATTGCATGGCGAAGAACGGGCTGCGGCGCGGCGAGAACGGCCTGGAAATCTACGTGATGTGCGAAATACCGAACAACGTGATCCAGATCGATGGATTCTCGCAATTGTTCGATGGATTTTCGATCGGCTCCAACGACCTGACGCAGCTGGTGCTGGGCGTGGATCGGGATTCCGAAATCGTGGCCTTCGACTTCGACGAGCGGGACGAGGGTGTGAAGACGATGATCCGCATGACGGTGGAGGGCGCGCGGCGCAACCAGCGGCATTCCGGTATCTGCGGCCAGGCGCCGTCGGATTATCCGGAAGTCGCGGAGTACCTGGTGGAACTGGGAATCGATTCAATCAGCCTGAATCCGGACACGCTGCTGAAGACTACGCGGCATGTGCTGGAGGTTGAAAAGCGGCTCGGACGGCCGACCCGCACGTAGGCTCGCTAAACAGTCAAACAACACAGCGACCGCCATCAGGCACGGAGCACCCCGGTATCACCGCCGGGGCAATCGCTTTACCTCTTCACTTCCCGTCTTGCTCAAGAAAGAGCTTTACAAAGTCCAGCGCCGAAACAATACCTTCCATGCGTTCGTTTTCCATCACGACCACATGGTGTATACGGTGGGTCAGCATCAGGTCGGCGACTTCGGTGATCGGTGTGTCCGGCCGGACTTCGACCGGGCGATAGGTGCATATCTCCCATGCCTTGACGTTCCTGGGATCCTTGCCTGTGGAATGGAACTTCACCAGATCGGTGGAGGTGATGATGCCGAGGATCGCTCCGTCGGCGTCGTAAACAGGTGTCGATGAAACCCGGTGGGTTTTCATCAATGTCTCCACTGCTTCCACCGTGTCGTCCATGCTCACGGGGGTGACGATGCGATGCATGATCGAGGATATCGGTTTGCTCATGAGTGTCACCCTGATCAACTGAATGTCAACATTGGCCGGGCGTCACCCTGCATTGCGCCCCCCACAATTGTCACGTAGGTTGTCACGTATATCGTCGCGTCCGCAAGGCCGTCGCAACGCTTAAACGTGGGGGCGAGCCTCGCACCAGCTTTCGCCGGCGATCGCCTGAACGAAGTTCTGCATTTTCTCGACCCCAATTCTTAGGGCATGTCTTCGTTCGCAGATTTCAGCGATAGCCAGTTTTTCTCCCATACCTCAGCTCCATATGGTGCGACGAAAGAGGTACCCGTGTGTTCACCGTAACTCGGGCCGGGTTGAGCAAGCTCAAGGCTGCACAGCGCAGCCTCAGCACGGTGGGAGATTCGTCGCCTACACCAGGCCAAGAATCCGCCCGATTTCGGCGATGTAGGGACTGTCGCGCAACACTTCGCCCTCGACTTTGGCCGTCACATCCTGCAAGCCGTTATGCAGCGAATGCAGTCTTTCCCGGACCCAACCTTCTTCTCGCCGTGGCGATGCCAATAGTTGCTTGAGCCGCTCGATTTCCTCGCGCAAGTCGTTTGCCTGCGGAATGTCTGCGCGGGAGAGCTCCTGTTCCAGGTCGGCGACGAGACGGCTGATCCGCTCCATGCTGAAGTCCTGGTGCTGCGCTGTGTGGCCTTTGTTGCCAGTCTCGATTGGGGCGCTCATGATTCACGTGTCCTTCGGTGGTGAAAAACCGCATTGTTTCGATTGAGTCGTCAAGCAAATGTTCCGAGGAATGATTTACTCCGGCCATGCGAACTCCCCGGACAGTTGTGTCATTGTGGCACGTGCAGTCGAACTTGCGAACACGATATCGCGCCATTCTTGACCTGAAGCGGGGTGCAGCGCGCTGACTTCGAATGCAAGCGCCGAGTGGAAGAATCTCAGTCACGCATCCCTCGTGACGGTGCCTTCCGGGATGACCAGTAGGTTTTCTCCCTTCCTCAACGCAGCAACCAGTTTTTCCACATCCTCGGCACCGCATGTTGCATCGATGCGCACGATAAATATCGCGCCGAGCCCCTCCTGAAGTTCCCGCCTCAATAGCTGGTGCATGAATTCGCCCTTTGCCGCAAAGACGTAGCCGGGGCGGGCGTGAGCACCGCCGCCAGCGCGATCGCAAGACGGTATGGAGGTGTACGTTGCAGGTTTGACCGGGATGGGTTTCGGCGGCGAGTTGCTGTACGATTGACAACAGCCCTTCGATAGCGGGCTCTCTTGCAATGACGAGTGGTTCGTTCGCGGCGACCGCGGCTGAATTGGTATGGATTCACCGTAGTTGTTCCAGGGCCGCTTCTTTATAGCCGGTCAATCGCACTGGTTGTCGCACCAATATCCAACATACACATGGCCACACCGCGAGGCAGTGCTGTTTCAGAGAGGTCGAGTCCGCTTGCGCCCGGGGTCTCCTGGCGAGAGGTGTGGGGATGGACGATGTATGACTTCGCAAACTCGAGCTACACCACCGTCGTCGTCACCGCGATTTTCAATACCTACTTCGTTGCCGTGGTGGCAGAGGGAAAATCCTGGGCAACGCTGGCATGGACGGTATCCCTGGCGCTCGCCAATGTATTGCTGATGGTGCTCGGTCCGGTGATCGGCGCGTACGCCGACCTGCGCGCCAACAAGAAACGCCTGCTTCTTGTTTCCACTGTCGGCTGCGTGGCGGCTACGGCTTCCTTATCCCTTGGCGGGCCGCAGACATTATGGCTGACGATGCTCCTGCTTGTTCTGTCGAGCACTTTTTTCGGCATTGGCGAAAGCCTTGCCGCCGCATTTCTTCCCGAACTCGCCCTGCCACAACATCAGGGCAAGCTTTCCGGTTGGGGATGGAGTGTCGGCTATGTCGGCGGCCTGTTGTCGCTGGGGCTTTGCCTTCTCTATGTGAATTGGGCAAGTGCTGCGGGACAGCACGCGCAGGAATTCGTGCCTGTGACAATGCTGATTACCGCAGCGATGTTTGGCATGGCGAGCCTCCCCACTTTCCTGTTTCTGCGGGAGCGTGCAAGGCCGCAAGGGCAGGGGCCCGTCGAGGGCGTTGTTCGCCAGGCAGGCTCCCGGCTGCGGGAAACATTGCGCCGCGCACGGCATTACACGGACTTGCGACGTTTTCTCATCTGCATCGTTATCTACCAGGCCGGCATACAGGCAGTTATTGCACTGGCCGCCATTTACGCACAACAGGCAATGGGCTTTTCGACACAGGACACGGTGATGCTGATCATCATCGTCAATATTACTGCCGCTGTCGGGGCGTTCGCCTTTGGCTATGTGCAGGACCGTTTTGGCCACGTAGCCACGATTTCCGGCACCCTGATGGGATGGATTGTGATGATTGCGTTCGCATGGATGGCGCGCGGGCCCTTGCTGTTCTGGATCGCCGCCAATATCGCGGGGCTGTGCCTTGGTGCGAGCCAGTCTGCGGCAAGGGCATTCGTCGGCGTACTCAGTCCTCCCGCGCGGCGCGGGGAATTCTTCGGCCTGTGGGGCATGGCAGTGCGGCTTGCGTCGATCGTCGGTCCGCTGACCTATGGATTCGTCAGCTGGCTATCGGACGGAGATCACCGGTTGGCAATGCTGATTACGGGCAGCTACTTTGTCGTCGGCCTGTTATTGCTTTCGGGTGTGAATGCCGAGCGCGGGATACGAGCTGCGCGGGAGCCGGAGCAGACGGGCGCAGGACAGTGACATTGATTGACAAGTAGGTTCGGCGGAAAGAGATCAGTCCTGTTCGACAAGCACCCTTCGCGAAAACGCGCGCACCTTTTCCCGGATGCTGTTTTTAACGATTTCCGCATCGGTCAGGACGAGTCGAGCGACCGGCGTTTTTCCCGCGAGGGCCTCAATTTCGTCCAATGCCTTGTCCCCGCCCGAACGCATCATGGTGCAGAACACGGCAATCTTGTTGAAGTGGCCGGCGTTCTGGGCGATGTAGCTTCTCGTCGGTGCGGAAACGCTGGACGCCCACACCGGCGTGCCCAGGATCAGCGTTTCGTAATCGCCGGGATCCTCGGATGACGGATTGATTTCAGGAAGTTTTTTCATCACCGCCTGGTAACCGGAAAAGATATAGCCCTTGAGGCCGCTTCGATCGGTTTTTTCCAGAATCGGCTCTAGTTTGCACCTGCAGGCTGCTGCGATTTCCTCGGCAGCCTTGCGTGTCATGCCGGTACGCGAAAAATAGACAACGAGGCAAGCACGCATGCTTCCATTCCTCATTTGGCTGGCGGGCGAAGCGCTAATGGCTAACTGGCAGCACGACGAATAACGTGACGGCTGGATGAAAGACATCAAGTTCACATCATCGTTTTGACAAGGTCCGTTGTATTGACTTCGATCAGAGCGGCCGGGGCATGCCGGCAAATGGTGGCGTGTACCCGGGCAGTCGCCCCCTTGTCGTTACATGATTGGCCCGCGACTGAACTGGAGGGGGCAACGCGCAAGTGCACATCCGTTTCGATGCAACCGCTTGTACTGGAGCCTAAACGCGGGAAGCAGTGGCAAGCAGATCAGAATCTACTAGAGGGGGAGGCAGGAAAGATCAAGCCGGAGGTGCAAGAGCGATGCGCAGGAGGCAGAAGGGGAGTTGGAGCAGCGCTGGTGCATCGAGCGCCGGAAATGCGTCGGGCGCGTGCGGTCGGGGTAACCACACGCGCCCGATGTCGGTTTAGCAACGGCCTTTCTTGGCTTGACCAGGAGGGCAGTGGCCCGGTTCGACAACAACCGCTTTGCCGCTGGAAACGACGACGTGGGCGGAAGGTGTGTCCGGAACGACGACACAGCCGGAAAGTGCAAGGCTGAGCGCAGTAACAGCAAACAAAAGTTTTTTCATAGAACTTCAAGGAGAAAATATCGCTATGTCGCTTAGCTGACGACGGTGGCCCTTGGGGATAAGCCGGTTGTGAAGTTACTCGCAATATTGCCTTAGATCAATTTTTGTAAAACTCTGTTACACGTTTTGGGGAACTTTTCGCGAGTTTTGCACGCCATTTGGCGAAATGTGGACAGAACACCAACAAAACGGCGGATCGAGCATTGTGCTTACGCTCAAATTTGCATATCCGAGTTGCATCAAGGAGCTGTTGCGCTCTGGTTCAATGCGAGAAACGGCCGCGCCCGATATTATGCGACGCAAACAACGCGCGGCCGCATTACGAATTAACGGCCTTGGATGTGACGAGCGTACGCATTTCTTCCGCGCGCTTTTGCAAAAGCTCCCGTTCCCGCGTATTTTCCGCGAGTGTCGCTGCATATTCGAACTCCGCTTGCGCCTCCTGATGACGCCCCAGTTTTGCGAGCAAGTCGCCGCGCACGCTCGGTAGCCATTGGTAGCCTTTCAGCGTGCGTTCGTCACGGAGTCCGTCGACGATCCGCAGGCCTGCGGCTGCGCCGTCAGCCATCGCGACGGCCACGGCGCGATTCAGCTCGACAACCGGGGATGGAGCGGCCTGCGCCAGCCTCGCATAGAGGTGCGCAATCTCTGCCCAATCCGTTTCTTCGGGCGTCGTTGCCCTGGCGTGGCACGCAGCAATTGCTGCTTGAAGCTGGTAGGGACCTGGCGGCTCGCCAAGCGCATCGGCCCGCTGTAATGCTGCAAGTCCGCGCCGGATGAGAAGATGATCCCATCGCCTGCGATCCTGATCGAGCAGGAGCACCGGCTGGCCGTTTGCATCCACCCGCGCCCTGGCGCGTGATGCTTGCAACTCCATCAGTGCTACCAGTCCATGCACTTCCGGTTCCGCCGGTGCCAGCTCGGCGAGGATACGACCCAAGCGCAACGATTCGTCAATCAACGCGGGACGCATCCAGTCGTCACCGGCTGTCGCCGTATAGCCTTCGTTGTACACGAGATAAACCACCTCCAGAACCGACGCCAGCCGGTCCGCGAGTACGTCGCCGCGCGGTACTTCGAAGGGCACACGGGCCTCGCGCAAGCTGCGCTTCGCACGCACGATGCGCTGCGCGATCGTCACCTCGGGTACGAGGAAGGCGCGTGCAATCTCGTGCGTCGTCAGGCCGCCCAGCAATTTCAGTGTCAACGCCACCCGCGCCTCCATCGTGAGCACCGGATGGCAGGCCGTGAAAATCAGCCGCAGGAGGTCGTCGCCAATCTCGTCCGCGCGCGCCGCATCCAGCTCGTCCACGAAGTCGGGCACGACCAGCGCTTCCTGTGCGTCGAGCTCATGGCCAAGCTGCTCCAGCTTGCCATCAACAAGCTTGTGATGGCGCAGCCGGTCGAGCGCGCGGTTCTTCGCTGTTCTCATCAGCCAGGCACCGGGATTGTCCGGTATGCCTTGCCTCGGCCAGTGTTCGAGTGCCGCAACCAGCGCATCCTGCGCCAGTTCTTCTGCCAGGCCGATGTCGCGCACCAGTCGAGCGACGCCGGCGACGATCTTGGCGGACTCGATCCGCCAGACCGCGTCGATGGCCTGATGGACTGACGAATGCATCAGGCTTTGGTGTCCGTCGGCACCTCGGAGCTCATATGCACCAGCTCCCAGATGTGCCCATCGGGGTCTTCGAACCCATGGCCATACATGAAGCCGTGGTCTTGCGGCGGCCGTGGCGCCTTGCCGCCGGCGGATAGCGCCTTGGCGACAAGCTCATCGACTTGTGCACGACTGTCGCAGGACAGGCAGGTCAGCACCTCTGTGACTTCACGGGCATCGGCGACACGCTTGTTGGTGAAAGTCTGGAAAAACTTTTCCACCAGCAGCATCACGTAGATGTCATCGGAAACGATCATGCACGCGCCTTGCTCGTTGGTGAACTGCGCATTGAAAGTAAAGCCAAGGCTGCTGAAGAAAGCTTTTGAACGCTCCAGGTCCTTGACGGGGAGATTGACGAAGATTTGCTTGCCCATGGGATTCCTTTTCTCTCAATTTGGTCGAATGGCCTTTTGATGCGCTTGTTTTGATGCGTTTGCAATGGGATCGGAGGATTGGGATGCAAATGGCCCATGCCCGCACCGCCGGGCCTTCGAGCCTGCCCAGTCCATTTTAGAAGTCATG
This sequence comes from Noviherbaspirillum sp., assembly GCA_035654275.1. Lineage (GTDB taxonomy): Bacteria > Pseudomonadota > Gammaproteobacteria > Burkholderiales > Burkholderiaceae_D > Noviherbaspirillum. The sequence continues at coordinate 6,656 of DASRXG010000061.1, read as the reverse complement.
GCCGATCATCCAGTCCATGGCATTACTGCACCGGCTGGGTGCCGACACCGATGGCGCGGAACTTCTCGACGGCCGCATTTGGGTCAAAGTCTTCCAGTTCGAACATCTGACGCACCTCGATCTCGGCCGCCACGCCTTCTCCGTGCGGCGCAGGAAAGCGGCGTGACCATTCCAGGGCTTCCTGGCGTGAGCGGACCTGGATGACGGTGTATCCGGCCACCAACTCCTTGGATTCGGTGAACGGGCCGTCAGTCACGGCGCGGCGCCCATCTCCTGAATAGCGGATGCGCCATCCTTTCGATGTTGGCTGCAGGCCGGAGGCATCAAGCAGCACGCCGGCCTTGGCCAGCTGGTCGTGGTACTCCGCCATTGCGCCAATCAGGCTCTCTTCAGGCATGACGCCCGCTTCCGATTCCGCTGTAGCCTTTACCAGGATCATGAATCGCATGATGGGTCCTTCTTCGCATTGGACAAGGAACTGGTTCGGGACGGCATGCCCCGGTTAAACCTGGCTCCTGACTCCACGACGAACGAATCGCGGCAAAATCGACAGGCAGGCGGAAAAATTTCTGGTTGGCCCAGATTCAGTCTTCGTAACACGGAGCAAGGCTGCGAACTTCCACCGTGCACCATTCCGCGGCAGGGCACTGCGCGGCGATGCTGATTGCTTCCTCGCGGATCTCGGTGTTGATCAGAAAGAAGCCGCCGATCATTTCCTTCGCCTCGGCGAACGGCCCGTCCATCACACGACGCTGGCCTCCCTGAACCTGCACACGCGCCGCATTCGAATGGGAGCCGAGCGATTCGGCCGCGAGCAAGAGGCCACGCGTCTGAAGATCGTCGGCAAAGCGCAGCATCCGTTCATACACCGCCTGTCCTTCGGCTTCGCTACGCGTTTTGCGTTGGGCAGGGGGTTCGAGGATGAGCAACATGTAAGGCATGGTCTTTCCCGATTGATAAGAAGACTTCGATTCTAGCGAAGCTGGCATTTTGGTGTTTGAGCGAGGTTGCCAGTCTTGCGATATTGCTTTTCTGAACGTCCAAATCGATCTAATATTCGTGATACGTCACAAAAATATATGCATATTAATTGTGACTCGTCACATTAAATTACGTGAAGAGAAGCCCAGGACCCATGTCGAACAAGGACGTGTCGAACAATCTGCCGTCAGGACAACCAAAGCGAGGACGCGGCCGGCCACGAAAAGCCGATGCGCTCACAGATGCCCAGCGCGCGGCGCGCTATCGTGCGAGGAAAAAAGAAAAACTGAAAGCAGCGCAGGGCAGTGAGCCCGTGCAGGAACACGCACATTCGGCCGAGGTATCTGCGAAGGAACAGGCTTTCGCCAAAGAACTGGAAGACGCAAACAAGCGGATCAACGATCTTTCCGGTGCATTGGATGTGGTGGTGTCGATCGCGTCGAAAGGAAAGCTGATTCCTGCGGACGTCTTGGCTGGACTCTATCGCTTGTTGTCGAGTCGGTGAGACGGTTGCTGTCTCTATCTGCCGACACTCCCCGCACGACTTGAACCGCATCTGACTTCGAAGCCCCCTTGAAGCCAAATCAGAGTCGCCAGTAGATCTTCTGCGGGCGTTTCCTCGACTGCTGCACTCTGTTCGCTCCTCCGCATTGCTGGTGTTAAAGGCAGCGGCAGGTATTCCCTAAGGCCGGGAATGGCGGCTTCTTTCAATGGGAGGACTCTGATATGATCAATTTGGCGGTAAGCGTGGAGGGCGATGACGGAGTCAAATAATCGCTCCGCTAGTCTTCCGAGGTGCCTCGATTGCGTTGGTCGTTCAAGCGGCGAATACCATTCAATATCTCTGTTAAGTTTCCGTTCCAAATACTTTCGTCGCGATTTCTGCTTACCCCATTTAAAAGCACGGCACGTCAGTGATGGCCATTCGATGATCTTGCTGTTGGTCGTAGTCGTGCGACTCAGCACTCCTTGAAGAGCACCAGTTGCGCTCAAAGGAAAGAACTCTGCCGGTCGTCCTGCTAACGTTTCCTAACAAATTCAGTTGATCCCAACGTGCAGCTCATCAGTGGTGACAGAGCGCACTCCCTATATAAATTATGAGATTCATCCACACGGCGGACATCCACCTGGACAGCCCCCTAAGCGGGCTCAGCGCATATCCTGACGCTCCGGCAGAAATGCTGCGCAGCGCGACACGCGACGCGTTTACGAACTTGGTCAACGAAGCCATCGACCAGCAGGTCGATTTCATGGTGATTGCCGGCGATCTCTATGACGGCGGCTGGAAGGACCACAACACCGGCATTTACTTCTGCCGTGAGATGGGGCGCCTGAAGAAGGCCGGTATCCCGGCGTATATCAAGTTCGGCAACCACGACGCCGAAAGCGAAATGACCAAGAAGCTGCAGCTGCCGGATAACGTTTTCACGTTCGAATCCCGCAAGCCGAGCACATTCATCATCGAACATTTAAAGGTCGCATTGCACGGGCGCAGCTTCAAGCTCGCGGCCACGACGGAAAACCTTGCTACTGGCTATCCCGCACCGGTGGCCGGCATGTTCAATATCGGCGTACTGCATACGGCACTCGGGGTGCAGTCCACCCATGCAAACTATTCTCCGTGCAGCATTGATGAACTGCATGCGAAGGGCTACCAGTATTGGGCGCTAGGCCATGTGCACGAATACCAGGTGTGGCAGGGGCCTTCGACGGTCGTTTTCCCCGGCAATTTGCAGGGGCGGCACATCCGTGAAACCGGTCCGCGCGGTGCGGTGTTGGTGACGGCAGACGATTCGGGTGTGCAGCAGGTGGAGCGGCTGTTCGTCGACGTGCTGCGCTGGTACAAACTGGAGGTCGACGCCAGCGGCTGCATGACGATGGCGGATGTGGTGCGTGCAATCGGCAAGGAACTGGACGCCGTGGTGCAAAACAACCCCGCAAACATGCCGTCGGCTGTGCGCATTGTCGTGTCGGGCAAGACACATGCGCATGGCGAACTGTTCGGCATGGAAGCGCAATTGCGCGCCGAGGTACTGGCGCTGGCTGCCGCGATCGGGCCGGACCGTCTGTGGATCGAGAAGGTCAAAACGGTGACTACCGCAGCCGGCGATGGGGAAGCGATCCGCGCCCGCGGCGATGCGCTCGCCGATCTGCAGGAACTGCTTGTGAAGGCGGAGACTGATCCCGAATTCCTGAAAGCCTTGCAGGACGACCTGATGACTTTGGTGGCAAAGGCACCCATGGAGTTGCAGGAGGCTGTCCCTTACTTCAACGATATCCGATCCGGGAACCTCGCCGCGCTCGTGCGGGAGGTGCGGCCCGGCCTCGTGTCGCAACTTGCAGGAATGGAGTAGGCGGCATATGCGATTTCAACGACTGGACCTGCTCAAGTACGGCAAATTCACCGGCCGCTCGATTGAGTTTCCCGTATCAACACGGGACTTCCACCTTATTGTCGGCCCCAACGAGGCGGGTAAATCAACGACGCGGTCGGCGATCCTCGACCTGTTATTCGGTATACCTGCACGGTCAGCAATGGCGTTCCTGCATCCGCTGAACGAATTGCGCCTGGGTGCCTCCATCGCCAACAAGGTGGATTCCCTGGAATTCCACCGCGCAAAAGCACAAAAGCAGACAATAAGGACGCCAGCGGATTCCGTACTCCCGGACAACACGCTGGTGCCGTATCTCGGAACCGCCGATCGCAATTTTTTCGACCAGATGTTCGGTCTCGACCACGGACGCCTCGTTGCGGGTGGCAACAGCATTCTGAATGCAGAGAACGATGTCGGCCAGGTGCTGTTCCAGTCTGCTGCGGGTATTGCAAGCCTGGGCAAGATACGTGACGCATTGCTGGCAGAGGCGGACAAGCTGTGGGCGCCCAAAAAGGCGGCGGCCCGCGCGTATTACAGCGCTGCAGAGTTGCTTGAAAAAGCGAACGCCACGTTAAAAGAGACAACGGTTCGTCCCAAGGTGTGGGCAGAAGCCAATTCTCGCCTGGAGTCCATCATCGAGGAGCTGGACACGGTGAGCAAGCAGCTGCGGCAGCTCGAAATCGACCGCAACCGGTTAGAACGTGTTCGCCGGGTCGCGCCGTTCCTCCACGCGGTCCGGGATATCGAGCACCAGCTCACGGAGCTCGGGACGGTAGTCGAATTGCCCGCCGATGCGGCCAGTACGTTAGCCACCGCTACGCAACGCCTTGCCACCGCAGAAAAACTCCTGGAACTGCACCGAAGCGAAGCGGAAAGGACAAACCAGGAGCTCGCCTCCATTCATATCGACTCCGCGATTCTGGATCTGGCCGCCGACATCACGCGGCTTGAGGAATGCCGGCTTCGCTACAGCGCGCATGAGCACGATATCGGCCGGCGGGAGGAGGAGGTCCGCGCGCTGTTGGCCGATATACGCAAAGCGTGCGCGCAACTGGGATGGGATTTCGATTCGGACGAAGCGCTCAAGGCACAGCTGCCATCCCTTCTTGTCCGCCGCGAATTGTCGCGTTTGTCTCGCACCCAAAGCGGACTGGCACAGACGCTTCGCGCTGCAGAACAAGCCGAGGAGGCAAAGGCAGCAGAGATCCGGCAACTGTCGCAGGATCTGGAGGAGGTGCATGCGCGTGAAGTGAGTCCGGCGCTGCGGATCGCCCTGAACAGTGCCCGCACCATCGGCGATCCCGAGCCCACATTGCTGAAACACGAAAGCGAGCTGGCGAAGGCGAAAGCTGCGCTGGCCGATGCAGAGGCAGCATTGGGGAAATGGAATATGCCGATCGGGGAATTGGCGGCCCTGCAATTGCCCGGCCAGGACGGCCTTCTGCAAGTTACGCAGGACCGGAATACGCTGGTCGCCGACAGAAGGGCATTGGGTAAGCGCATCCAGGAACAGGCCGAAGCAGTTTCCCTGATTGAACTAAAAATCGCGCAGATCAAGGACAGGCACCTCCCGACGCCTCCCGAAGCGGTGGCTCAGTCGCGGCAGGAGCGGAATGCAGCTTGGAGCACCATCAAGGAAGGCGCCGTCAGTCCACAGCAGGGCGCGGAAGAGTTCGAAGCCAAGGTGCGGCACGCGGACGAACTGGTAGACAAGAGGCTTGAGAATGTTGAGGTCGCAGCCGCACTGCAGAACCAGCAGCATCAGCTTCAACAGGCGATGCTCCAGCAATCCATGCTTGGCGAACAGTTATCCCGGCTAAAAGAGGAAATCGCGCAGTTCGACAAAATATGGGATGAGACCGCAACGGCAATCGGCTTGCCGGGCATGCGGCTGGACGATATCGGTGACTGGATTGCAAAGCGCGAGAAAGTGCTCATTGCCGCAACCGAGTGCAAGGATGCGCAGGACAGAGCCGACATGGTTGCGCGCACGGTGAATGAGGCAACGAAGGCTCTGACGAAGGCGCTTTGCGATGCAGGGCAGCACGCGCTGGAAACGGACGCTCTCCCCGTTTTATGCGTGCAGGCGGAAAACCATATTCGTTCGATGGAGGCCGCCAGCGTGCGACGCGAAACGCTGCAGGGGCAACTGAAGGCAGCGCAACTGCAGATACAGGCGCTGGGGCAGGTGACCGCCGCGGCAAGGGGCGAAATCGATCGGTGGCAGCAAGAGTGGTTGTCTGCGCTGGAAAATGCCGGGCTTGCACATGAATGCACGATTGGCATGGTGGAAGGGGCGCTGGAGCTGATTGCGCAAATCGAGGAACAGTTGGAAAAGGTGCGGCAAATTCGCGTCGAGCGAATTGACACAATGAAAGCTGACCTCGAAGGATTCGCCGAGCAGGCCTATCGACTCTCGCGGCAGTTCGGAAGGGATTTCGATGGCAGCTCGCCCGAGCTGATCGCACGAGAGCTGGTAAAGCGGCTCGCGATTGCGAAGGATGCGCACGCGGAAGCCAGTCGCCTGAAGGAAGCGCTCCGGACAGCCGAGGCAGAAGTACGACGCTCACAAGAGGCGATTGAAGCAGCCAACGCCAGCCTGACACCGCTGATGGAGCGAGCCGGCACGAGTTCGCTTGCCGCGCTTTCCGAGGCGATTGCCAGTTCCGACGCACGGCGACAACTACTGTCTGCTTTGAACACAGCGAAAAAACAGCTATCCGACGGTGGCGACGGGCTCAGTCGTGAGCAACTGGAATCCGAGGTGAACGCACTGGACCTGTCTCAGCTGACGGCAGAGCTCGATCACACCACCAAAGAGCACGCCGCCGCTGTCCAGCGCCAGGCAACGCTCTTCGCGGAAAAGGAAAAGGCCAACAGCGTGCTGCAGGCCATTAGCGGCTCTGAAACCGCGGCCGTAGCCGAGGCGAAGCGGCAGGAGGCACTCGCCGCGATGGCGGATGCTGCCGAGCGCTATGTCAAGGTTTATACCGCGGGGCGGCTGCTGCGCTGGTCCATCGACCGTTACCGTGAGGAGAAGCAGGGACCATTGCTCGGCCGCGCCGGCGCCATTTTCGCGAAACTCACGCAAGGCGGCTTCCAGCGGCTTGTGGTCGATTTCGAAGCGGAGCCAATGGCGTTGGAAGGGCAGCGCGCGGACGGGAAGCTGGTTCCCATTTCCGGCATGAGCGACGGCACCCGGGATCAGCTGTATCTGGCGCTCCGGCTCGCTGCGCTGGAACTGCACCTGGACCAGGCGCCGCCCCTGCCGTTCATTGCGGACGACCTGTTCATCAACTA
>DASRXG010000060.1:0-165030 GCA_035654275.1 Noviherbaspirillum sp. | reverse complement strand
CGGGCACCGTTTTCATTGTCCTTGCCGAGGTGAGCGATGGAGCCGGAGATCGGGCCGACGTGGCCGATCCTGATGACTTGTTCCTGTGCCGATGCAGCACCTGCAAAGGCAAATGCAATCGCGCCAGCCAACGGAATCATTTTTTTAGTGAACTGCATAAAATTATTCTCCTCAGGATTGAAAAAACATCAGGTTACTGCAACACTCGCCTTGCGCTGAGCCATTCAGAATTCTGAACAGCAAGACGGTACATCAGAAAAACCCGTTCGAAAAGTACTTTTTCTATTGTTTTTCGCAATATTGTCCATTTTTTATATGCCCAAATTTCACGCACTCGACAAGGTGGACCGAAAACTGCTGAATCTTTTGCAGAAGGATAACCAGACGCCGACGCGGACACTGGCCGAAAAAGTGCACATTTCGCAGCCGACCTGCCTGCGACGGATACGGGAATTGCGTGAGGCGGGCATCATCAGCGCCGATGTGGCCTTGGTCGACCCGTTTGCGCTCGGTTACGGCATGCTGGCGTTCCTCGAGGTGTCACTGAACAATCAGTCCGATGAACACATGCAGGATTTCGAAGCGCGCATGGCGAAGGAGCCCGAAGTGATGCAGTGCTACTTCGTATCCGGCGAATACGACTACTTCCTGGTCGTGCATGTGATCGACATGGATGCGTATTACCAGTTCGTGCGCCGGGTGATTTCCGGTTCCGGCAATGTGCGTCATTTCCAGTCACGCTTTCCCATGAAGCGCGCGAAGTTTGCGACCAGAATTGCCTTCGACGAAAAGGCGGCTGAAGTCCGCGTGCGCGTCTCCAAGTAAGCCTTCCCACACAAGGCACAGCACCGCAAAGGGCGGCCGCAGGGAGGGGAAGCTATGCCCTTGCCGGAATCGAAGGCACTTCAGAACCTCGTCGCAGGCGTGGCATGCCGGTGAAGGCAAAGTCCACGTCCGGCCTTTGTCCGGAGACGATCTCTGCGATCGCGCGCCCTGAACCGCAGCCCATGGTCCAGCCTAGGGTGCCGTGGCCGGTGTTGAGGAACAGGTTGCTGAACCGCGTCTTGCCGATGTAAGGAACGTTCGACGGCGTCAACGGCCGCAGTCCGGTCCAGTAGGTGGGATGGTCGTAGTCACAGGCAGTGGGGAACAGTTCGCGCGTGCGACGTGTAATCGCCTCGCAGCGCGTCATATTCAGCTCACGGGTGTAGCCGTTGAGCTCGCAGGTGCCTGCCACGCGCAGGCGATCGCCGAGGCGGGAAAGCACCAGTTTGTAGCCATCGTCGGTCAATGAAACCCTGGGAGCCTGGCCGGGATCGGTGATCTTGTAGGTGGCCGAGTAGCCCTTGCCCGGATAGATCAGCAAGTCGATGCCGAGCGGCCTGAGCAAAGGTACGGAAAAACTTCCCATGGCGACAACGAAGGCGTCGGCTTGCAGGACGCGGTGATGTCCTTCGTGGTCGATCACTTCCACCCCAGTGATTCGTGCAGCGGCGCCGCTTCCTTCGGACAGCAGGCGTGTGACCATGGTGTTAAAGCGGAACTCCACGCCGGCGGTGCTTGCCTTTTTCGCGAGGCCGGTGGTGAACTTGTAGATGTCGCCCGATTCATCTGTGGCAGTGAAGTCGCCGCCGATGATCTTGTCGCGAATCGTGGCCAGTGCCGGCTCAATCTGCACGACCTCATCCGGGCCGATGGACTCGCGCGGACAGCCGAATTCGCGCATCAGTTTGGCTGCTGCAAGCGCATGCTCGAACTCTTTTGGATCGGTATAGAAGTGCAGGATGCCCCGGCTGAGCTGGTCGTATTCAATACCCGTTTCGGCGCGCACTGCTTGAAGTGTCTGGCGGCTGTATTCGGCGATGGCGACGATCTGTCGGATATTGCTGGCAGTGCGTGCCGGTGCGCACTCGCGCAGGAATTGCATGCCCCATTTCCATTGCAGCCATTCGGGCCGCAGGCGGAACAGCAGAGGCGCGTCTTCCCGGCCCAGCCATTTCAATACCTTGCGCGGTGCGGACGGATTGGCCCAGGGCTCGGCATGCGAGACGGAGATCTGGCAGCCGTTAGCGAAACTGGTTTCCTGTGCCACGCCGGGCTGGCGGTCGACAACCGTCACATCATGGCCCGCCTTGTTCAGGAACCATGCGGAGGCGGTGCCGATAATGCCTGACCCGAGAACGATGACTTTCATGACGACAGTACCTCAGTGACGCGAAAACGACATTGTAGAAAGTTATCGCGTGCTTAGGTATGGGAATGCGCGGGAAAGTTGGCGGGAAATGTCGTTAACGAGCATTCGACGCGGAAAGCCGGGCGGTCTATTTCTTCGTGCCTTGCAACTTGGTGATTTCCTGCGAAACAGCGCGTGTGACCACCTCCCGGATGGAGTGGTGCAAGCCACCCTTGATGTCTGCAGCAAGCTTCTCGACAGCAGTTTGCAAGACATCCGCGAGGCAGTCGCGCACGCGCTGCTCCAGTACGAAGTCGATACGGTCCAGTACCTGGCGCAGCACGCGTTCACGCACTTCGCGTTCCAATCGTTCCCACTGCCCCTCGTTAAAGATGGCGGTCGCGCGCTGCTCGAGCGTGGCGACATCTTCCTCGGGTTCCGGTGGGGGACTCGGAGGAACAGGCGCTACGTCCGGTGCGCTTTGGGGAGGTGGGCTCGGGATGATTTCGGTCAGAACCGGAATGCCGGCTTCCAGGGGAGGGGGGGAGCTCATGCCTTGTCCGCAACAAAATGCGTTAATGGATAGCCGCGCTGCTTGTAAAAGCGAAAACGGTCGCGTCCGGCGAGCGTGTCTGCTTCGTCGGACGAGATGATTTCAAACATGCGCTCAAAACGTGCAAAGTGCGCCGGCGTGCCGGCGGATAAGTTGATCAGTACGTGGTAATGCGGCAATTCCGCCGTATCGCTATCCGTCAGAACGATGGGTGTGTTTGCAGCGAGCGGATCATCGGCGAGGACGTGCGGCAGGAAGTCATGCTCGGAAAACGTCCAAAGGGCCTGGTCCAGCGCATTGAGCTCGTTCCTGTCGGCGGCCAGCAACACGATGCGGCAGTCCGCCGCGCGCGCCTTGCGCACGAGACGGCATGCATAGGAGAGCTTGTCGGGAATATTGGTGTGAAAGTCGATACGGGTCATGACGCATGCAAGAAACGGAAGGCGTCACGCTAGAAGCGGAATCCTGGTGGCGCGTTGCCGGTTGCAGGAGGCAGGTCCGTCGCGGGTGCTTCAACTTCGGCTTTCTTTTGCTCTTCCTGCTTGGGTGCTGCCGGTTTTTGTGGGGCGGCGGCCATGGGCGGCGGGTTGCGGTAGCTCTTCGGCAGCACGCTGCTTGCCGGGTAGCCGGCAACGGTGAGGGCATTGTTCCAGGCGCTCGCCTCGAAACCGCGCTCCTTGGTACGGCCGATGGTCAGCAGCGGCAGTTTTTCATCGCCGCCAGCCTGGCGAAATTGCGCGGCATCTTCCGGCGTGTTGACTGTCTTCTCGGTAAACGGGATGCCGCGTGACGACAGCAACGAACGGCCCTGGTCGCAGGCACTGCAATCCTTGGTCGTGTACAGCGTGACAGGATGGCTCTTTACCGCCATGGCCAGTTCGTACGGCAGGTTGGAAGTGTCAAGCCCGCCGGAGATGGTGGATTTGGTTTCGACGCGTGCAGCGGTTTTCGGGGGCGGTGTGTCGCTGTAGGTGACCTTGCCGTCCGGTCCAACCCATTTATACAGTTGGGCATGCGCACTTGCGGCGCACAACAGCATCAGTACGGAACAGCTTCGCAACACACGTTTCATATAACACTTCCCCTTGGTTCAGGACGCCATGCCGCTATGCCGCAACAGGGCGTCGATGCTCGGTTCCCGGCCGCGGAATGCCTTGAAGGACTCCAAGGCAGAACGCGCGCCACCCACTCCCAGAATTTCTCGTTGAAATTTTCGGCCGGTTTCGAACGACAGGATATTGCCGCCTGTCGCTCCGGCTTCTTCAAATGCGCCATAGGCATCGGCGGACAGGACTTCTGCCCACTTGTAGCTATAGTATCCCGCAGCATACCCGCCTGCAAAGATATGGCCAAAGGAATTCTGGAAGCGGTTGAAGTCGGGGGGTATCATTACTGCAACACGGTGCCGCACATCGTTCAGCACATCCTGTGCAGTCCTGCTGCCATACGCGTCGTGGTCAAAATGCAAATGCATGTCGAATAACGCGAATTCGACCTGCCGCAGCATCTGAAGGCCCGACTGGAAGTTCTTTGCGGCGATCATCTTGTCGAAGAGCGCACGTGGCAGCGGCTCGCCGGTATCGGCATGCGCTGTCATATGCTGCAGTACGTCCCACTCCCAGCAGAAGTTCTCCATGAATTGCGACGGCAGTTCGACCGCATCCCATTCCACGCCAGATATACCTGACACGCCCAGCTCATCCACCGCCGTCAGCATGTGGTGCAGGCCATGGCCGAATTCATGGAACAGCGTGATGACTTCGTCGTGCGTGAACAACGCCGGTTTTTGCTTGCCGTCGACAACGGCAGGTTCAGTGAAATTACAGGTGAGATAGGCGATCGGGGTTTGCACTTCGCCGGAGGGTAACCGGCGGCGGCCGCGGGCATCGTCCATCCAGGCGCCGCCGCGTTTGCCGTGGCGGGCATACAGGTCAAGATAGAACTGGCCGACCAGTTCGCCGTCCTTTTCGATGCGGAAGAACTTCACGTCCTTGTGCCAGACTGGTGCTGTATCAGGCTTGACGTCGACCGAGAACAGCGACTGGATCACGCGGAACAGGCCTTCGATGACCTTCGGTTCGGGGAAGTACTGCTTTACTTCCTGTTCCGAAAACGCATAGCGCTGCTCACGCAGTTTTTCGGATGCATAGGTGACGTCCCAGGCTTCCAGCTTGTCGAGGCCGAGTTCCTTTTTCGCAAACGTACGCAGTTCGGCGAGGTCGTTTTCTGCGAACGGGCGCGCGCGTTGCGCGAGGTCTTCGAGGAAGGCGGTTACGTGCTGCGGAGTCTCGGCCATTTTCGGCACGAGTGAGACTTCGGCGAAGTTATTGAAGCCGAGCAGCTTGGCTTCTTCATCGCGCAGCTTCAGGATCTCGGCAATGTTTTGTGTGTTGTCCCATTCCGCTTTGGCGCCGAGTTCGGATGCCTTGGTTGCGTTGGCGCGGTAGATGGTTTCGCGCAGTTCACGCTTGTCCGCGTACTGCAGGATCGGGAAATAGGACGGGAAGTGGAGCGTGAACTTGAACCCCGGCTTGCCGTCTTTTTCCGCAGCCGCGCGTGCAGCCTGCTTCACGTCATCCGGCAGGCCTGACAGGTCAGCCTCGTCCGTCACGAACAGGGCGTAGTCGTTGGTTGCGTCGAGCACATTCTCGGAAAATTTGGTCGACAGCGCAGCCTGCTTTTCTTGGATTTCTGCAAATCGCGCCTTCTTGTCGTCCGGCAGTTCCGCGCCGCCGAGACGGAAATCGCGCAGTGCGTTTTCGATGATTTTCTTGCGTGCCGGTGACAACTGCTCATACGCGCTGCTTGCCTTGATTGCCTTGTATTTCTCGAACAGCGCCAAGTTCTGTCCGAGCTCGGTCCAGAACTCGGTGACCTTCGGCAGGTTCTCGTTATAGGTCGCGCGCAGTTCCGGCGTGTCGACCACGGAGTTCAGGTGACCGACGATGCCCCAGGCTCGGCCGAGCTTTTCCGTCGCATTGTCCAGCGGGACGACGAAGTTCTCCCATGTGACTTCCGGCATGGGCGCTTCCAGCCTGGACACCACTGCGCGATTCTCGTCCAGCAGTGCGGAAATTGCCGGCGTTACATGTTCAGGTTTGATCGCGTCGAAACGCGGCAGGTCAGAAAAATCGAGCAGCGGGTTCAGGTTGGTGTTCATGTATTTAAGCTCTTTCTGCGGCCTCAATGGTGTTGACGAGCAACATCGTAATCGTCATCGGACCGACGCCACCCGGTACCGGAGTGATGTAGCCGGCGACTTCCTTGGCATTGGCGAAATCGACGTCGCCGCACAGCTTGCCGTCGTCGTCGCGGTTCATGCCGACATCGATCACGACCGCGCCCGGCTTGATCATGTCGGCAGTGACGATATTACGTTTGCCGGTTGCGACGACCAGGATGTCGGCCTGCCGCGTGTGATGGCCGAGGTCCCTGGTCTTGGAATTGCAAATGGTGACAGTTGCGCCTGCCTGCAAGAGCAGCATCGCCTGCGGCTTGCCGACGATGTTGGAGGCGCCGACCACGACTGCCGTGGCGCCGCGCACGGGATAGTTGATCGACTCCAGCATCTTCATCACGCCATAGGGAGTGCAAGGGCGGAACAGCGGCTGGCCCGTCATCAGCAGGCCGGCATTGCTGATGTGGAAGCCGTCCACGTCCTTTTCAGGCGCGATCGCTTCAATCACCTTATGAGCATTGATGTGGGGCGGTAAGGGAAGTTGCACCAGGATGCCGTGAATTTTCGGATCCTTGTTCAGCGCGTCGATGCGGGCCAGCAATGCATCCTCGCCCATGTCAGCGCCGTATTTTTCCATCACGGAGTGAAGGCCGTTGTCCTCACAGGCTTTCACCTTGTTGCGCACATAGACTTGCGACGCGGGATTGTCGCCGACCAGGATCACTGCCAGGCCGGGCTGCTTGCCCTTGGCGGTCAGTGCGGCGGCGCGCTGGGCGACGTCGGCGCGAATTTGTTTGGAGAGCTCGTTTCCGTTGATGAGTTGTGCAGACATGGTTGTTGTTGGTGGGTGCGGTTCAAAAACGAGATTATAAGTCGCGGGCATGGACAACTTATGCAAGCCGTAACGAACCGGCTGCCAAATTGCTGCGCCGCCGCAGCGTATTCCGCATTATGAAAATGTATATCGTAATTTGAAAAGTTGAAAATCTGCTGTTAGAATCTTTTCACCGCGCACCATCCCGGCAATTTCTTGTCAAAAAACTCCCGGCTGTACCTCGGTCGGGGCATGCCTTCAATACAGGAGACGCAACATGTCCGCCCAGCTCGACCAAGTGTTGGCGCAAGCCGCCAACGACCCTGATGTCATGGAAACTCAAGAATGGCTTGATGCCCTTGAGGCCGTGATCGAAACCGAAGGCCCGGAGCGGGCGCACTACCTGATGGAGCGCATGGTCGATCTGGCCCGCCGTCGCGGTGCCTATATTCCGTTCTCCGCGAATACTGCCTACGTCAACACCATTCCCGCCCACCTTGGCGAGCATTGCCCGGGCAACCTCGAATACGAAGAGCGCCTGCGTTCCTGGATGCGCTGGAACGCAATGGCGATGGTCGTGAAGGCAAACCGTGCGGATGGCGACCTCGGCGGTCATATTTCCAGCTTTGCCTCGCTGGCCAACATGCTGGGCATCGGCTTCAACCATTTCTGGCATGCGCCGACCGAAGACCACGGCGGCGACCTGCTCTACATCCAGGGCCACTCGGCGCCTGGCATTTATGCTCGCGCGTTCCTGGAAGGACGCATTACCGAAGACCAGTTGCTCAATTTCCGCCGCGAAGTCGATGGCAAGGGCTTGTCCTCCTATCCGCATCCGAAGCTGATGCCCGAGTTCTGGCAGTTCCCGACGGTATCGATGGGTCTTGGCCCTTTGATGGCGATCTACCAGGCGCGCTTCCTGAAGTACCTGCATGCACGCGACATCGCCAAGACCGACAATCGCAAGGTGTGGGCGTTCTGCGGCGACGGCGAGATGGACGAGCCGGAATCGATGGGCGCGATCGGCATGGCCGGCCGCGAGCAGCTCGATAACCTCGTGATCGTCGTCAACTGCAACCTGCAGCGTCTCGACGGTCCGGTGCGCGGCAACGGCAAGATCATCCAGGAATTGGAAGCCGACTTCCGCGGTGCTGGCTGGAACGTGATCAAGGTCATCTGGGGCGGCTATTGGGACGAACTGCTGGCGCGCGACAAGGAAGGCATTCTGCAGCGCGTGATGATGGAAACCGTCGACGGCGAATACCAGAATTACAAGGCCAAGGATGGCGCCTATGTGCGCAAGCATTTCTTCGGCAAGCATCCGAAGCTGCTGGAAATGGTGTCCAAGATGTCGGACGACGACATCTGGCGCCTGAACCGTGGCGGCCACGATCCGCACAAGATCTACGCTGCCTTCAAGAAGGCGCAGGAACACAAGGGCCAGCCGACCGTATTGCTGGTCAAGACCATCAAGGGTTTCGGCATGGGCAAGTCGGGCGAGGCACGCAACACCGCGCACCAGACCAAGAAGCTCGACGATGCCGCGATCCGCGAGATGCGCGACCGCTTCAATATTCCGATCCCGGACGACAAGCTGCCGGAAATCCCGTTCTTCAAGCCGTCTGACGATGCGCCGGAAATGAAGTACCTGCACGAGCGCCGCAAGGCACTCGGCGGATACCTGCCGCAACGCCGTCCGCAGGCCGATGAAAAGCTGCCGGTGCCGGACCTGTCCGCGTTCCAGGCTGTGCTGGAGCCTACTGCGGAAGGTCGCGAGATTTCGACGACGCAGGCCTATGTGCGCATCATCACCACGCTGCTGCGCGACCAGCACCTCGGCAAGCGTGTGGTGCCGATTCTCGTCGACGAAGCGCGGACCTTCGGCATGGAAGGCCTGTTCCGCCAGATCGGCATCTTTAACCAGCAAGGCCAGTTGTACGAGCCGGTCGACAAGGATCAGGTGATGTACTACCGTGAGGACAAGGCCGGCCAGATCCTGCAGGAAGGCATCAACGAAGCGGGCGGTATGAGCTCATGGATCGCTGCGGCAACGTCGTACTCGACAAACAACCGCGTGATGATTCCGTTCTATGTGTATTACTCGATGTTCGGCCTGCAACGCGTCGGCGATCTGGCATGGGCAGCGGGCGACATGCGTGCACGCGGCTTCCTGCTCGGCGGCACCGCGGGTCGCACCACGCTCAATGGCGAAGGCTTGCAGCACGAAGACGGCCACAGCCATATCCTGGCGTCCACCATTCCGAACTGCATTCCGTACGACCCGACCTTTGCGCACGAAGTCGCTGTCATCATCCATGATGGTTTGAAGCGCATGGTCGAGAAGCAGGAAGACGTGTTCTATTACATCACTTTGATGAATGAGAACTACGCACATCCGGGCCTGAAGCCGGGAACGGAACAAGATCTGCTGAAAGGCATGTATCTGCTTCAAGAGGGCGACAAGAATGCGAAGCAGCGCGTGCAGCTGCTGGGCTCCGGCACCATCCTGCGCGAAGCAATTGCCGCTGCCGAACTCCTGCAGAACGATTGGGGCATCGCTGCCGATATCTGGTCCGCGCCGTCCTTCACGCTGCTGGCGCGCGACGGCCAGGATGCGGATCGCTGGAACCTGCTGCATCCGACCGAGACGCCGCGTGTTGCGCACGTCACCGGCAAGCTGCAAGGCACCACCGGCCCGATCGTAGCGACAAGCGACTACATGCGCACTTTTGCCGAGCAGATCCGTGCCTTCATGCCGAAGGGCCGTAATTACAAGGTGCTCGGCACCGACGGTTTCGGCCGCTCCGACAGCCGCGCGAAACTGCGCGAGTTCTTTGAAGTCAATCGTTATTTCGTCACTGTCGCGGCGCTCAAGGCACTGGCGGAAGATGGAGTGATCGAAGCATCGGTGGTCGCACAGGCAATCGCGAAATACGGGATTGATCCGAACAAGCCGAATCCGGTAACGCTGTAACCTGGATTAACAAGACTAACAATTCCCTTCCCTTACGCGAGGAAGGGCAGGTTGTGAAGAGGTTGCTGTCGCAAGCCGACTGCAACCGCTCTGCGTCCTGCCTCCCTCAGGCACGGAAGGTGAGAACGGAGCAAAACTATGGGTATGGTGGAAGTAAAAGTCCCGGATATCGGCGATTTCAAGGAAGTGGAAGTCATCGAGCTGATGGTCAAGCCGGGCGACACGGTCAAGGTTGACCAGTCGCTGATTACCGTCGAGTCCGACAAGGCGAGTATGGAGATTCCGTCCAGCCACGCCGGTGTCGTCAAGGAAGTCAAAGTCAAGGTGGGCGACAAGGTGTCCGAAGGCACGCTCGTCCTGCTGCTCGAAGAGGGCGCGGGCGCTGCTGCCGCGCCGCAAGCTGCTGCACCTGCACCAGCGCCTGCAGCCGCACCTGCAGTTGCTCCTGCGCCGGCTGCTGCAGCACCGAGCGGTGCGCCTGCCATCGTCGATGTGCAGGTTCCAGACATTGGCGACTTCAAGGATGTGGAAGTCATCGAACTGATGGTCAAGCCGGGCGATACGGTCAAGGTAGACCAGTCATTGATGACGGTCGAGTCGGACAAGGCCAGCATGGAGATTCCGTCCAGCCATGCCGGCGTGGTTAAGGAGTTGCAGGTCAAGGTGGGTGACAAGGTTTCCAAAGGCTCCCTGATCCTCAAGCTCGAAACGCAAGGCGGTGCGGCAGCACAGCCTGCAGCAGCGGCTGCGCCGGCTACCGCGCCGGCAAGCGTCGTCAGCGCGCCTTCACCCGCGCCGGAGCCGAAGCCGGTACCTACTGCAGCTCTGGAGCCAGCTGCGGCGAGCAACACCAAGGCGCACGCATCGCCTTCCGTGCGCAAGTTCGCACGTGAACTCGGCGTCGATCTCGGACGCGTGCAAGGCAGCGGTCCGAAGGGCCGCATTCTGCATACCGACATCCAGGGTTTCGTGAAATCCGTGATGGCCGGCGCCACAGCGGCGCCGGCAGCTGCACCTGCAGCCAAGGGTGGCGGCGCGGGTCTCGACCTGCTGCCATGGCCGTCGCTCGACTTCTCCAAGTTCGGCGAAACCGAGCTGCAGCCGCTGTCGCGCATCAAGAAGATCAGCGGCCCGAACCTGCATCGCAACTGGGTGATGATCCCGCATGTGACGCAGTTCGACGAAGCGGATATCACCGAGCTGGAAGAGTTCCGCAAGGAATCCAACAACGCGCTAGCCAAGTCCGGCGTCAAGCTCACCATGCTCGCCTTCGTCATCAAAGCCAGCGTGTCGGCACTGAAGAAGTTCCCGGCTTTCAATTCCTCGCTCGATGAGAAGGGTGAGAACCTGATCGTCAAGAAGTATTACAACATCGGCTTTGCGGCCGACACGCCGCAGGGGCTGGTAGTGCCGGTGGTGAAGAACGCCGACAAGAAGAGCATTTCCGAGATTGCCAAGGAAATGGGTGACCTGTCCGCTGCAGCGCGCGACGGCAAGCTCAAGCCGGCCGACATGCAGGGTGCGACCTTCACGATTTCTTCGCTCGGCGGCATCGGCGGCACGGCATTCACGCCGATCGTGAATGCGCCGGAAGTCGCGATCCTCGGCCTGTCGAAATCGTCGATCAAGCCAGTATGGGACGGCAAGCAATTCGCGCCGCGCCTGATGCTGCCGCTGTCGTTGTCCTACGACCACCGTGTGGTTGATGGTGCGATGGGGGCGCGCTTTGCAGCATACCTTGCAGAAGTTCTCGGCGACATGCGCAAGACATTGCTGTAATCCAATAGACAAGGGAAGGCGCCAGGCCAAAGCGAAAATGAGAAAATCCCTCTCTTTTCAACAGGCCATGGTGCTTCCTTTCCTTTCTTACGGAGAACAACCATGACCACCTGCGTCGTCGTCAAAAAGAACAACGAGATTGCCATTGCATCCGATTCGCTGGTCACCTTCGGTGATACCCGCCTGTCGCATGCATACGAAGTGAATGAAAAGATTTTTCCGGTCAGGGATTCCTATGTGACGCTGGCGGGCACCGCCGCTCACTTCCCGGTCATGCGCAAACTGCTGACCGGTATGGGCGAGCAGTGCAAACTGGACAGCCGCGAGGATGTGTTCGAGACCTTTTCCAAGGTGCACGAGATCCTGAAGGAAAAGTACTTCCTCAACACCAAGGAAGATGAGGACGATCCGTACGAGTCGTCGCAAATCACCGCGCTGATCGCCAATCCGCGCGGCATTTTCGGCGTGTATTCGTATCGGGAAGTATTCAGCTTCGACCGCTTCTGGGGCATCGGCAGCGGACGCAATTTCGCCCTTGGCGCCATGTATGCCGTCTATGAAAGCAATTTGACCGCGCGCGAAATCGCGGAAGTCGGCGTCAAGGCAGGTGAGGAATTCGATAAAAGCACATCGGGTCCATTCCGGATTTTCAGTTTTCCGATGAGAGATGAAAGCGCCGCTTTATAGAAGCGGCCAACAAAATGGAGCAAAGCTATGAGCTTGGTTGAAGTGAAGGTTCCCGATATCGGCGACTTCAAGGAAGTGGAAGTCATCGAAGTGCTGGTCAAGGCCGGTGACACGATCAAGGTCGATCAGTCTCTGGTCACCGTTGAATCCGACAAGGCCAGCATGGAAATTCCGTCGAGCCATGCCGGTGTCGTGAAGGAACTGAAGGTCAAGGTCGGTGACAAGGTCTCCGAAGGCTCGCTTCTGCTCCAGCTGGAAGCTTCAGGCGCAGCTGCAGCTGCTGGCGCAGAGGCGTCGGCAGGCTACGGCACGGCAACACCCGCTGCGGCGACCGCAGCGCCGTCACCGGCCCAGCCCGCGGTTGTGCCGCAAGCGGCAAGCTACAGCGGTGCATCGGATATCCAGTGCGACATGCTGGTGCTGGGCGCAGGCCCTGGCGGCTATTCCGCGGCATTCCGCGCCGCCGACCTCGGCATGAATACCGTGCTGGTTGAAAAGTATTCGACGCTTGGCGGCGTCTGCCTGAACGTCGGCTGCATCCCGTCGAAGGCCTTGCTGCATGTTGCAGCGATGATTGACGAAGCGGCAGCAATGGCAGCGCATGGCGTCACCTTCGCCAAGCCGCAAATCGACATCGACAAGCTGCGCGAGTACAAGGACAAGGTCGTCAAGAAGATGACCGGCGGCCTGGCCGGCATGGCCAAGGCACGCAAGGTCAATGTCGTGCAGGGCGTCGGCCAGTTCCTCAGTCCGAATCACCTGGAAGTTACGGCCGCGGACGGCAGCAAGAAGACGGTGCAATTCAAGCAGGCCATCATCGCCGCCGGCTCGTCCGTCGTGAAGCTGCCGTTCGTGCCCGAGGATCCGAGGATTGTCGACTCCACCGGCGCGCTGGAGTTGCGCCAGGTGCCGAAGAGAATGCTGGTCATCGGCGGCGGCATCATCGGCCTGGAAATGGCCACGGTGTATTCCACGCTCGGCACGCGCATCGATGTGGTCGAGATGATGGACGGCCTGATGCAGGGCGCCGACCGCGACATGGTCAAGGTCTGGCAGAAGTTCAATGAAAAGCGCTTCGACAAGGTGATGACCAAGACCAAGACGGTCGCGGTTGAGGCACTGAAGGAAGGCATCAAGGTCACGTTCGAAGCTGCTGATCCGTCGGTCACCGCGCCGGAACCGCAGCTGTACGACATGGTGCTGGTCGCCGTCGGCCGCAGCCCGAATGGCAAGAAGATTGCCGCCGACAAGGCCGGCGTGGCGGTCACCGATCGCGGCTTCATCAATGTCGACGCACAGATGCGCACCAACGTGCCGCATATCTTCGCCATTGGCGACCTCGTCGGCCAGCCGATGCTGGCGCATAAGGCGGTGCATGAAGCACATGTCGCTGCCGAAGCGGCCGCGGGCCAGAAGTCGTATTTCGATGCGCGCGTGATTCCGTCGGTTGCCTACACCGATCCGGAAGTCGCATGGGTCGGCATTACCGAAGACGAAGCGAAGGCCAAGGGCATCAAGCTGGAGAAGGGCCTGTTCCCGTGGATGGCAAGCGGCCGCGCGGTGGCCAACGGACGTGACGAAGGCTTCACCAAGCTGCTGTTCGATGCCGAAACCCATCGCATCGTCGGTGGCGGTATCGTCGGCACGCATGCCGGTGACATGATCGGTGAGATTGCACTCGCGATCGAGATGGGCGCCGACGCGGTCGATATCGGCAAGACCATCCATCCGCATCCGACGCTGGGCGAATCGATCGGCATGGCGGCCGAGGCGTTCGAAGGTGTGTGCACCGACTTGCCACCCGTGCGGAAAAAATAAGCGATTCAGGAAGGCCCGCATGCCGAGCGGGCAAAAAAATAGGCAAGCGCAATGCTTGCCTTAGTGTCCCTTGCGAGGTTGCTCTCGCAAGGGCAGTCTCTTGTTGTTGGTTATCCCGCCTTAGCCAAACATCCTCTTGAAGCCGCCGCTTAGCCATCCCAGGAAGGATCCGCTGGTCGTGCCATCGCCGCCCGCCATCGCCACCGCCGGCATGGCTTGCGCCTGCTGCTGAAGATCCTGCATCAGCTTTGCTTCTTCGCTTTCCTCCAGGCGCTCCACCTTGTGGCGCTGTACCACTGACGGGTTCGCCTTGAGCTCATGGTGCTTGTGCAGCGCAGAATTCAGCATCAGTTTCATGAAACCGGGTTTCACGGGTTTCGGCACGAAACGGTAGATCTGCCCCTGGTTGATCAGCTTGATGATCGCGTCCACGTCGCTGTCCACCGTCAGGACAATGGAAACGATATCCGGGCGCTGCTGTTTCAGCAGCTTGATGAGCGGCGTGGCATCCCTGCCGCCAACGCGCGTTTCGCACACAATCACGTCGACCGGATCATTGCTCAGCGTCTTCACCGCTTGAGCGAGGTTGTTCGAGTGGCGCAGCACGGTATTCGGCTCGACCACATCCTTGACCATGTCCAGCATGTCGTCGTTGTCGTCGATCACGAGGATGTTGCCGCTCTTGACCACGTCCGGCGCCGGCGCGGGTGCCGGGGGCGGGTTGGTCTTGGCGATCGATGCCGCTTCCGTCACGGTCTTGACCAGTTCTTCGTTCTGCCACGGCTTGTTGACGAACCGGAAGACCTCGCCTTCGTTGATGGAGCGCAGGATGGCCTGCATGTCGGAGTAGCCGGTCAGCAGGATCCGCATAGCGCGCGGCGCGATCTTGCGGGCCTCGCGCAGGAACTCGGAACCGGTCATGCCGGGCATGCGCTGGTCGCTGACGATGACGTCGAAGTCATGCTTGCGCAGCATGTCCAGGCCTTCCAGGCCGCTGGGCGCGGTCATCACGTCGAAGTCCTTATGCAGCAGCCAGTGCAGCGAACGCAGGATGTTCGGCTCGTCGTCGACGCAGAGCACCAGTCCTTTTTTATCTTTCATGTCATTCTCCTTTTAGCGCATTGAGCGCTCAAGCAGCCTTGAGAAGCATCGTCGTCTGGACGATCGACTGAACGATCGGCAGGTACACCGTGAAGGTCGTTCCGACACCGGGTTGGGTGGCAACCTTCACCTCGCCGCCGTGCTCTGTCACGATGTTCTTGACGATGGGCAGGCCCAGGCCGGTGCCTTCGCCTGCGGGTTTGGTCGTGTAATAGGTTTCGAAGATATGCGGCAGCACATCGGGCGGAATGCCGGTTCCCGTATCGGCGACGTCGATACGGATACGCTCGCCTTCGACGCTGCTGCGCACGGTGACCGTGCCGGTGCCGGGGATCGCCTGCGCCGCGTTATTGATCAGGTTCAGGAACACCTGGTTGAGCTGCGACGGGTTGCACTGGACCAGAGGCAGGTTGCCGTATTCCTCCACCACCTCGATACGGTTCGGAATCACACTCTTTGCGATGTACACCACATTGTGCAGGCCTTTGTTGAGGTCGAACTCGGTCACTTTGGCGCGGTCGAGGCGGGTAAAGTCGCGCAGGTTGTCGACCAGTTCCGCCATCTGTTCAATGCCGTTCAAGGTGTCGTCGAGCATCTGCGTGAGCATCGAGACATCGGCAGCGGAGTCGTCCATGTTGACGATCTGTTCCTTGGATTTCGTAACGTTCAAGACAACCTTCTCGCCTTCGGCGTCCCTGACGACGGCGGCGAACTTGTGCGCTACCTTCAGCGGCAGTTCGAAATCCCTGATCGCATCCTTCACCATGCTCACATTGCTGCGCGAGAAGGCCAGCGGCGTGTTCAGCTGGTGTGCGACGCCGGCAACCATCTGGCCGAGGGACGCCATCTTTTCGGATTGCGCAAGCTGCTGGTGCGCATGTTCGCGCTCGCCTTCCTGCTGAACGATGATCTTGTCCGCGCGGCGGACGATAACATACAGCGAGCCGAACAGCAGGGCCAGCAGGCCGACCACGATCGCAAGACCCTGCATGGAGGTCTCTTCCACCTTCTGCTGGTTGAACGCCGCCACTTTTTCCAGTTCGACCAGGTTGCTTTGCGCGGTCTTGTCGATCGCTGCCGAGGTCTGCTTGATCTGGTCGAGGAAGTTCGTCACGTCGGAATACACTTCGAACACCGCAACGATCTTGTCGGTGCCCGGCGCCAGCACCGGCAGGTAGCTGCCGATCAGGTCGCGGTTTTCCACCACGCCTTCAAAGGCACTGAACTTGTCGCGGTGGGTCAGCTCGCTTTTCGGCGTTCCGGCAAGGGCGCTCTTCCAGCCCGCGTTGAAGCTCTTGTCTTCGCCGATCTGCTTGTGCTCGGAGGAGTAAGCGGTGATGCCGCGCAGGTCGAACACCTTGATCTTGAACACGGTGCTCTTCTTCATCGTGTCAAACACCTTGGCGTCGAGGGCGGCGAATTCGGGCAGCGCCATGATCTTCTTGCCGACTTCGGCAAAGCACGCTTTCTTCGCATCCGGCGCAGTCATTTTGCCGTCCTTGCCTTCGACGTCCGGGATGTCGCGGCAATGCTCAACGGGGATCGCAGCGGCTTTCGCAACGAACGGGGCAAAATCCCTTTCCCAGAGCGTGTTGGCGAACAGGCGTGTCAGGTTGACGTTGCCGCTCTCATGGATTGCCAGCAGGTCGCGGCGCGCCACTTCGTCCTGTTTCTTGGCGAAGTCGCTCTGGACGAGCTTGAAGAATTCGATTTCCAGTCTTTGCACGTCCTGGAAGAACACCGCCTGCTGCCGCTGGAAGTAGACGAGCGCGATGGTGACAAGCGCGAACATGCCAAGACTGGCGAAAGTAAAGTAACGAACCAGCCGAAAACGCATATTGCTCTCCTAAAAAATTCGTCCGAAGCGGCAACCGCATTCGGAGGTGCTCTGCCGGGATGCCCTTCCGGCGGAGCTGCGCAGTATCAGCGTGCGGCCGGCGCGGACATCGCCCGATCGATCTCCGCGAAGGTTTCGGAGATCTCTTGCGTCTGGGTGCGCACGCCGAGCTGGCGCGCGATCTGCGACGCGGAGAAAATCCCGCGGATCACGGGTTTCCCCGAAAAGGACTCCGGGTCAACCACCAATGCATGCTGGCGGCCGGAGTGCTTCAGCGTTTCCACGATGTCACCCACACACGCATGCAGCACATCCTTCAACTGCAGCACTTCGATGCAGTCAGCAGTCGTCATGATGTCGCTTACGTTGACCTCGCTGAACCGGACACGGCGGTTGTGCATCACGGCGGCGGTCCGTTCACCGAGCAGGTCGCGGGAAGTGATGAGGCCGATGACGTCATCGTGGCTGTCGGTGACGAGCAGCATGCGCACCCCGCGAGCGATCATCTTCTGTGTTGCGGTATCGATATCGATATCTGCACGGATCGTGCCAGCAGGAATGAATTGCAGATCTGTCATCACTTCCAGGGCGGAAGAGGATGGCTTTACGTGGTTTGGGGAGTAGAAGAAGGGGCGGGCGTACCCGGTATGTGGAGCCAACGTTGAAATGGTAAGTGGCTTGTAACTTCTGGTAAGTTCTTTCATCTTCTCCTTTCCGCTCGGCTTAATGCCTGTGCGGGTGCAATGCCGGCGGCACCGACGGCATCCTGCAATCCCGCAAGTATTCTAAATTGCAACGTTGCAACTTTCCTTGATCTGGGACCGGGTTTCTAGCTGTTAAGAACGACTTGATCTGGATACGTATGGGTTCGGCTCGGGCCGACAGCTAACGCGAAAGAGGGGGAAGGGATGGAGCGGGATAAAGAGAGGAGCCGCTGCGGCCGGCCATAGGTCGTCCGGCACGCAGCGGTGGATACCGCGGAATTAGTGGCCGAGCTTGGTCAGCACTTCGGACAGCATCGAAATCATCTGGTCGATCTCATCCGTCGTCACGTTCAGCGCGGGCATGAAGCGCAGCAGGTCCGGGCGCGGCGAATTGAGCAGCAGGCCGTCCGGGCCCATGTCGCGTGCGGTTTCGACGATCTTCGGACCGATGTCCTTGCCCAGCTTGAGCGCGCGCAGCAGGCCTTCACCGCGTTCGCCTTCCAGGCCATGCTTGGCGCACAGCTTGAGCAGTTCGCCGCTCAGGTACGCGCCCTTGTCCTTCACCGACTGCAGGAAGCCTTCCGAAAGCAGCTCGGTCAGCACCGCCACGCCGACGGCGGTCATCAGCGGGTTGCCGTTGTAGGTGCCGCCTTGCTCGCCCGGTTCGAACACGGCGACTTCTTCGCGGCACAGCAGTGCGGCCAGCGGCACGCCGCCGCCGATACCTTTGCCGAGGGTCATGATGTCCGGCTCGATCTCCGACAGCTGGTAGGCGAACAATTCACCGGTGCGACCCATGCCTGCCTGCACTTCATCGACGATCAGGAGCAGGTTGCGTTCCTTGGTCAGCTTGCGCAGCGCCTTCATGAAGTCGCGCGTAGCCGGCATGACGCCGCTTTCGCCCTGCACCGGCTCCAGCATCACGGCAACCGTCTTGTCGGTGATGAGCTTTTCCACGCTGGCGATGTCGTTCAATTCCGCCTTCTGGAAGCCCGGCACCTGCGGTGCGAACATGCTGTCCCAGCCGGCCTTGCCGCTGGCCGACATGGTCGCCAGTGTGCGGCCATGGAAGCCGTGGTTGAAGGTGATGATTTCGTAGCGGTTTTCGCCGGCCGCGTTCTTGTTGACCTTGCCCCACTTGCGCGAGAGCTTGATCGCGCCTTCGTTCGCTTCCGCGCCGCTGTTGGCGAAGAACACGCGGTCAAAGCAGGAATTTTGCGTCAGCATCGATGCCAGCTGGATCGACGGCTCGTTGTAGAACGCGGGCGAGGGGTTGATCAGCTTCTTGGCCTGTGCATTGACGGCATCGACGATGCATTGCGGCGAATGGCCGAGGCAATTGACCGCCCAGCCCTGCAGGTAGTCGAGATAACGCTTGCCGTTATTGTCCGTCAGCCACATGCCGCGGCCTTCGGTAAAGACTAGCGACGGCCGATTGGTAATCTGCATGAGGGCATTGACGTCGTACTGGCTGAATTCCATCTCGAACTCCTGGGCGAAAAGCGATTTAAA
This sequence comes from Noviherbaspirillum sp., assembly GCA_035654275.1. GTDB lineage: Bacteria > Pseudomonadota > Gammaproteobacteria > Burkholderiales > Burkholderiaceae_D > Noviherbaspirillum. The sequence continues at coordinate 145,900 of DASRXG010000060.1, read as the reverse complement.
AAAAGGATAAAAAAAAGCCACAGGGCGGGCCTGTGGCTTTGTGCGCGTCAAACGCTTACATGCACAGCATCCCGGCTTGGGGCAGCGGGATTCGGCGTCGCAAGAGTTTGGCGGTTGTTTTCATGGCGTTAATGGTATGCGGTTTCCCGCAGTGCGTCAAAAATTATTTCGCCGCCATGTCGGCCGGTGCAAGGTCCGCTTCCGACGTGAAGGCGTCGGCGTAAAACTCGTCCTCCGGCAGCTTGCACTGCGCCACGAAATCGCGCTTGGCGGAGTCGACCATGACCGGTGCGCCGCAGGCATACACCTGGTAGCCGGACATGTCCGGCAGGTCTTCCATCACTGCGCGATGGACGAAGCCGGTGCGGCCGGTCCAGCCGTCTTCCGGCAGCGCCTCCGAGATGACCGGCACATACTTGAAGTTCGGCAGCGTGCGTGCCCATTCTTCGCACAGCGCATGCATGTACAGGTCCTTCGGACGGCGGCCGCCCCAGTACAGCACCATCGGGCGTGTCGTCTTGTTGTGGATCGCCTGCTCGATGATGGCCTTGATCGGCGCAAAGCCGGTGCCGGACGCCAGCAGAACCATCGGCTTGTCCGAATCCTCGCGCAGGAAGAAGGTGCCTTGCGGCCCTTCGAAGCGCAGGATGTCGCGCTCCTTCATTGTGTTGAACACATGGTCGGTGAACACGCCGCCGTGCATGTGCCGGATGTGCAGCGTGATGTGCTCGTCCAGATGCGGTGCGTTGGCCATGCTGTAGCTGCGGCGCTTGCCGTCCTTGAGCAGGAATTCGATGTACTGGCCGGCGCGGTACTGCAGGCGTTCGTTGGCCGGCAACTGCAGTGAGATGATCATCACGTCATCGGAAACGCGGTCGAGTTTTGCCACGCGCGTCGGCAGCTTCTTGATCGGGAATTCGCCCACGCCGAGCACTTCGCGCGCCTCGATCACAACGTCGGAATGTGGCTTGGCGCAGCAGAACAGCGTCATGCCCTTTTCCTCTTCAGCCACCGGCAATGCCTTCTCCTGATGAGCCGAATGCGTCACCGTACCGTCGAGCAGCTTGCCCTTGCAGGTGCCGCAGGCACCGTTTTTGCAGCCGTAGGGCAGGCCGACGCCGGCGCGGATTGCCGCGTTCAGGATGGTTTCGTCGTCTTCACAGGTGAATTGCCGACCGCTCGGCTGAACTGTTACTTGGAAAGTCATACAATTCCGATGATGAAAAATAGTGATAGAAAAAAGCTAGGCAAGCCGCGCTTACTCGTTATTGGTTGCGGCGACGTCGGGATGCGCCTGCTGCCGTTGCTGCGCGACCGCTTCCGCGTATTCGCCCTTACCAGCCAGGCGTCACGCCGGGAAGAGTTGCGCGCCGCCGGCGCGGTGCCGGTGATCGCCGACCTCGACAATCCGGCAAGCCTGGCGCGCCTGCATGGCCTTGCGCACAACATCGTGCATCTCGCGCCGCCCCAGTCCGATGGCCCGACAGACCGGCGCACCCGAAATTTGACCGCCATTTTACCCGACCGGGCGACGCTGGTTTATGTGAGTACGACCGGGGTGTACGGCGATTGCGGGGGCGTGTTAATGGACGAAACCCGCACAGCGAATCCGCAGAACGCGCGGGCCAAGCGTCGCGTCGATGCCGAGCAGGTGCTGCGCGCCTGGGCACGGCGCAGCGATGCATGCCTGTCCATCCTGCGCGTGCCGGGGATTTACGCAGCGGACCGCCTGCCGGTCGAGCGCCTGCAGAAAGGCACGCCGGCCTTGCTGCCGCAGGATGATGTGTATACCAACCACATCCATGCCGACGACCTTGCCGGCATCATCTGGAAGGCGCTGTTCTGCGCGCGACCATGCCGCGTGTACCACGCCGTCGACGATTCGGACATGAAGATGGCCGACTATTTCGACCTGGTCGCGGACGCGTTCGCATTGCCGAAACCGCCGCGCCTGCCGCGAGAAGAGCTGCGCAAGGTGGTGTCGCCGGTGCTGCTGTCCTTCATGTCCGAGTCGCGCCGGCTTGCCAATAAAAGGATCAAGAAGGAACTGGGCGTGCGGCTGCGTTACGCGCGGGTCGGTGATGCGCTGGCGGAGATGGCAGAAAGGCAATCTTTGCGTCCTGCCTGAATTCCCACTTGACCCTCCTATCATGGGAAGGTTAATAATGAGCCCAAGTGAGTCAAAGAGGAACGAACATGGGCAGTGCACTACCTTTATCCTCCCACGCCGACGCGCGTGAACTGAACGTTAATATCGAGGGCATGACCTGCGCGTCCTGTGTGGCGCGGGTCGAGCGTGCCTTGCGCGCGATTCCCGGCGTCACCAACGCCAGCGTCAACCTCGCCACCGAAAGCGCGAAGGTCGTTGCCGAAGGCGCAATCAATTACGGCACGGTGCGGCAAGCGGTCGAAAAGGCCGGCTATAGCGTTGCACAACAGGAAATCGATCTCGACATCGAGGGCATGAGCTGTGCCTCCTGCGTTGGGCGCGTGGAAAAAGCGCTGCGCAAGGTCGATGGCGTGTTCGATGCCAGCGTCAACCTTGCGACCGAGAGCGCACATGTGCGCTTCAACGCCGGCATTGCAGCGGACACACTTGTCCAGGCGGTGGAAGCGGCCGGCTATCCGGCCAAGCTTCATCAGGCAGATATCGTCGCCGAGCCGGAAAAGAAACACGACAAGGAGCGCTTGCACGTCATTTTCGCGACCATCTTGTCCTTGCCGCTCGTCGTGCCGATGGTGGCTGATTTGCTCGGCATGCACTGGATGCTGCCAGGCTGGATACAGCTCGCGCTGGCGACGCCGGTGCAATTCTGGCTAGGCGCGCGTTTCTACCGCGCCGGCTGGAAGGCGGTGAAAGCGCGCAGCGGCAACATGGACCTGCTGGTTGCGCTCGGCACCAGCGCCGCCTACGGCCTGAGCGTGTACAGCCTGTTCGCGTATGGCGCGGACAGCATGATGCACCTGTACTTTGAAGCATCGGCCGTCGTCATCACGCTGGTCCTGCTCGGCAAATGGCTTGAAGCGCGCGCCAAGCGCCAGACCGCCGATGCGATCCGCGCCTTGCAGGTGCTGCGTCCCGATGTGGCGCGTGTGCGCCGCGATGGCGTCGATACCGACGTGCCGATCGGGCAGGTCAAGGTCGGCGACATCGTCGTGGTGCGCCCGGGTGAACGGGTCGCGGTCGACGGCGTGGTGGAAGAAGGCCTCAGCCATATCGATGAATCGCTGATCACCGGCGAGAGCTTGCCGGTCGCCAAACAGGTCGGCGACAAGGTGACCGGCGGCTCGATCAATGCAGAAGGCTTGCTGCTGGTGCAGACCGGCGCAGTCGGCAAGGAAACCACGCTTGCGCGCATCATCCGCCTGGTCGAAAGCGCGCAGTCGGCAAAGGCGCCGATCCAGCACCTGGTTGATCGTGTTAGCGAAGTATTCGTGCCAGTGGTGCTGGTGATCGCTGCTGTCACTTTCCTCGGCTGGTGGCTGACCGGCGCCAGTACTGAGCAATCGATCATCAATGCGGTTGCAGTACTCGTCATTGCCTGCCCATGTGCGCTGGGCCTCGCGACGCCGACAGCCATCATGGCCGGCACCGGTGTCGGCGCGCGGCACGGCATCCTGATCAAGGATGCCGAAGCGCTGGAAGTCGCGCATGCAGTGACGACCGTCGTATTCGACAAGACCGGCACGCTGACGGTCGGCAAACCGACGCTGACCGAAGCGATCCCGTACGGCATCGCGCGCAGCGAACTGCTGCGGCTGGCTGCGTCGATCCAGCAGGGCAGCGAGCACCCGCTGGCGCATGCCGTCGTCGACGCGGCGCGTGCGGAGAACATCGCGGCAAGCGCAGCAACCGATGTGCGGGCCTTGCCCGGGCGCGGCGTTGCTGCCACGGTGGAAGGCCGCACGCTGCAGCTCGGCAGCACACGCCTGATGCAGGAACTCGGCATCGACCTCGGACCACTAGCCGACAGCGCCACCGCACTTGAGCGCAACGGCAACACGGTGTCCTGGGTGGCATCAGTGGTATCGGCGGACGAGGGTGGCAACCGCCTGCTCGGCCTGCTTGCCTTCGGCGACCGTATCAAGCCGGGTGCTGCGCCCGCGATCAACGGCCTGCGCGCACTCGGTGCAAAGACCGTGCTGCTCACCGGCGACAACAAGGGCAGTGCCGCAGCGGTAGGCGGCACGCTTGGCATCGATGAAGTCGTCGCCGAAGTGCTGCCCGCAGACAAGGCAGAGAAGGTCGCGAGCCTGAAAGGCAAAGGACAGGTTGTGGCGATGGTCGGCGACGGCATCAACGATGCGCCGGCACTCGCGGCCGCCGATGTCGGCATTGCGATGGCGACCGGCACCGATGTCGCCATGCATGCCGCAGGCATTACGCTCATGCGCGGCGAGCCGGCCCTGGTGGCGGATGCGATCGACATCTCCCGCCGCACCTACAGCAAGATCCGCCAGAACCTATTCTGGGCATTCATCTACAACCTGGTCGGCATTCCGCTGGCGGCATTCGGCATGCTCAACCCGGTGGTAGCAGGGGCGGCGATGGCATTCAGCTCGGTGAGCGTAGTCAGCAACGCGCTGCTGCTGCGCCGCTGGAAACCGAAGCAGGCAATGATCAACGCAGGGAGGACAGCATGAACATCGGACAGGCAGCAAAGGAATCCGGCGTAACGGCCAAGATGATCCGTTATTACGAGAGCATCGACCTGATCAAGGCGAGCCGGCGCACCGACTCCAACTACCGCACCTACGGCGAGAGCGACGTGCACACGCTGCGCTTCATCAAGCGTGCACGCACGCTCGGCTTTTCGCTGGAACAGATCAAGGACCTGCTGTCCCTGTGGCAGGATCCGGCACGCGCCAGCGCCGATGTAAAGGCGATCGCGCAAGCGCATGTGCAAGAGTTGCAGCAGCGCATACGGGAGCTGGAGGAAATGCGCGATACGCTGAGCCACCTTGCGCACAGCTGCGCCGGTGACCACCGGCCGGACTGCCCGATCTTGCAGAGCCTGGCGGAGCCCTCCTCTGAAGGACATCATCACTGCGCGCATCACTGAACGCGGCGGGTGCATGGAAAGGAATGGAAACAGGGAAACAAGTAACGAGGTAGCTGCGAGCAGGTTTGTTTAGTTTGTAAAGTCCACGCAATAAAACACAGAAAGCCACCCATCGGTGGCTTTCGACTTTTTGGAGGTTCTTTAGGCCCAAAGCAACGGCGCGGCGTCCTACGTCCGTGACGTTGGATGGAAGGCACAGAACAAGAACGCAGAGATGTTGCTGGCATCAGCCCGAAATTTGGCATAGCAACGCATTCTTACCAACTTTCAGGGAATCTGCTGGCTGCCGTGATAGTGGTAACTCACATTGTTGAGAGGCGCTTATGGTTATGCAGAAAGAGGTTTTTTAACCGAAAGTATAAATTTTTGGGTTAGCCGGAAGTATTGAGGAAGCTCAAGCGGCTCTCGTGGGTGTCGACGAACCTGTAGTTCAGGCCGCGAAAGTGACCTGAGACCTAAAGGAGATTGTGATGATTAAATCGTTAACTGCAGTTATCACTGCTACAGCGTTTGTCACGTTACCGGTGACCGCCGCCCCCGTGAAAATGACAAAAGCCCAACTCGACCAAGTTGTCGCCGGTACCTACGTGTGCCCACCACCGCCAGAGCAAAAAGTCAAAGGCAACAATGGTTGGGGTAATGGCCCAGATACGACTAATCCCGGAAGCTTCAGTGGCGCTACCGAACCGTCGAAGAGCACCAACTCGTCCATTCCGGGCGGCGGGGTCAATGAAGCACCGCAGGCCAGGTTCACCGGACGGTAACCGTATGCAGGCCGGGCAGAGAGTCCTCTGCCCATTCGCCGATGTTGATCCGCATCCTTCTCTCTTCAGCGTTTTCAATGTTGCTTGCTGCCAGCGTGCATGCCGAGCGTGCGGTCCGCTCGCTATTGGAAATGCGGCAAGAAAATCTCATCATCCAGCAATGGGACAATAGTTGTGGGGCGGCAGCTTTGGCTACCGTCCTTACCTATGACAAGGGTTATCCGGTCACCGAGCAGCAGGTCGCGCAAGGCATGCTGCGCCAAACCGACGCTTTACGGGTGCGGCACCGTGGCGGCTTTTCTTTGCTCGACATGCAGCAATATGCTGCAAGCCTCGGTTTTCAGGCCGACGGCTACACCGATATGACACTCAAAGATTTGGCGACGCAGGCGCCAATGATTGTGCCGATCCGGGTGCGCGGCTACGACCATTTCGTGATCGTGCGTCGCGTGATGGAACGCACGGTCGATATTGCCGACCCAGGCTTTGGTAATTATCAAATGCAAGTCCCGGAATTTTCTGCAGCATGGCCAGGCATAGGTTTTCAGGTAGGCGCCCGCACAGGAGGCTCATAACATGAAAAAAATTTGGATGGGAGGCGCGGCACTGCTGCTCGCATTGCCGGCGCTTGGCCAAAGCGTGGAAGAACTGAAGCGTCAGCTCGCTGAAAAGGAAATCGAAACACGGCGGCTGCGTGAGCGCATTCAGGTCCTTGAGCGCGAGGTGACACCCCATCGGATCAAACAGGAGAAAGGTCTGCAAGCGACGCCGGAAGAAGCACGGGAAGACAGCAACCGCGCATTGGAGCGCGCGCTAGTGCGTGAAAACGGTGTGCTGCTGCCTTCCGGCCGGTTCGAAGTTGAACCGAATCTGGTCTACTCTCACAGCACGGCGAGCACAAACGCGTTTCGTCGTGATGCATACGGCCCGGCGCTTGTCCTGCGCGCCGGCCTGCCGGGACGTTCCCAAATTGACGTCTCGATACCGTATGTATTCGAGCGGCGCCGCAACGCCGGCGTGACCACCGATGACAGCGGCATCGGTGACGTCACGCTCGGCGTCTCGCATCAATTCATGGCCGAGCGGACCTCGATGCCGGGCTTAATCGGTTCACTCTCTTATACGGCGTCCACCGGAAAAAATACCCTGTTCGAGAACGCCACTCCGGTCGCACTCGGCAGCGGCTTTGATACTGTGCAGGCATCACTTACAGCGATCAAGCGTGTCGATCCGCTGGTGTTTTTCGGCAGTTACGGCTTCAGCCATGCTTATGCGGAGCACTACGGGGGCCTCAGAATTGATCCTGGCAACAGCCACAGCTTGCGTTTTGGTACCGCGCTGGCCACCGGCCCGAATACGTCATTACGGGCTGCCTTTAACGTTGCATTCTATGAATCGACCAGAGTCGGCGGGGTGAAGGTTGCGGCAAGCGATGACCCCTCGGCACTGCTGGAACTGGGCGGCTCGCTAGTATTGAGTGAACGCACGGCGCTGGATGTCCTGGTTGGTGCTGGTCTGACCCGGAATGCACCCGATTACCGCATTACCGTTGCCCTGCCAGTTCGCTTCTAGCATCGTGCCGGCCGTCTTTGTAGTTGAACTTTGTCGGGATTCCTGGCCATCATTTTGAGGCCGTAGTGATGCTTTGTACGGCCCATTGGAGCGCAGGGGATTTCACACGAGATAACCGGTCGGTTTACAGCATGCCAACCAACCGGCTCGGGAGTGGTTACCCCTGTTTTCTATTGCGGGTAATGACAGATGCCGATCAGCCGGCGCTCTGCAATACCGGATACCCTGCATCTTCCACCGCCGACTTGATGGCGTCGAGGCTGGCGGATGAATCGATGCAGACCTTTTGCTGCGCCAGATCGACTTCGACCTTGGCGCCGGCATCGACGCCCTGCACCGATTTGGTCACCGCATTGACGCAGTGGCCGCAGCTCATTCCTTCCACTTTCAGTTCGTACATGACATTGCTCCTGATTGGTTAGCGAAGAACATCACTGTAAGACTTCCCATGGGGGGAAGGTCAAGCAGAAAAGTTGCAGGTGTTATGCGACCAGCTGCAGCGGCTCCTTCGACAGTGTGCGGCGCAGCGCCTGCGCGAGTTCCTCCGCATGGAATTTCGCCACATAACCGTCGGCGCCGATGCTGCGGACATGCTCTTCGTTGGTCGAGCCCGACAGCGAGGAGTGGATCACCACCGGCAAGGCCTTGAAGCGATCGCTGGCCTTGATGTTGCGGGTCAGGGTGAAGCCGTCCATTTCCGGCATCTCGAGGTCGGTCAGTACCAGCGCGACCTTGTCGCGAATGGTCTTGCCTTCGGCTTCTGCTGCGGTGGCCATGGTGTGCAGGCGCTCCCAGGCTTCCTTGCCGCTCTTGGTCATCACAAAAGGCGCGCCCATGTCGGTGAGGCCCTGTTCGATCAGGCGACGGGCGATGACGGAGTCGTCGGCAGCGAGAATGATCTTGCCTTCAGCCAGCGTCACCTTCGGTCCGGTTTCTGTCTTGGCGGTTGTTTCCTCTACTGGTGTCATGTGGCGCAGGATGGTTTCGACGTCCAGCACCTGGGCCAGGCGTGAACTGCCGACATCACCGTCGAGACGCGCGATGCTGGTGACCATGCCGCCCATGGAGTTGGATTCCGCCGACAGCACCTGGCTCCAGTCCAGCCGCACGATTTCTTCGACAGACTCCACTGCAAATGCCTGCGTGGTGCGGGCAAACTCGGTGATCAGCAGGATGTTCAGGCCGGTCTTCGGCGTGCAGCCGACGATGCCCGCCAGGTCGATGACCGGAATGATCTGTCCGCGCAGGTTGACGACGCCCATCATGTGCGGCAGCGCACCGGCGAGCGTTGTCACGTGCGGCATCGGGACGATTTCGCGGATCTTGAAGACGTTGATGCCGAACAGTTCGGCATGATCGGAGTTGGTTGCCGCACCGAGGCGGAACAGCAGCATTTCGAATTTATTGGAGCCGGCGAGGTTGGTTCTCTCGTCCACTTCTTGTTGGACGGTTTTCACTTCTGACATGGTCTTTTCTTACAATTGAGAAATCTATCGTTCAGCCATTACCATCGGCGGAATGCAGGTCTGCGTCCTTGGGGCGAACCGCTACCCGCACGCCAGTCACAACAACGGGGATGAGGCCCTGGCCAGCTTTTACGCCTGCAAAGCGACACGGCTCGCAAGGTAATGTAATGCAAAAAAGCAAGATCCAGGCCACTACGTGCGAGCGGACCGTGCGCACTTTCCTGCGTACTTCCGTGCTTACTACAGTCGTATGTCCTTCGCCTCGCTGATGACCTGTCCGGCCATGGTGGCTTCCAGTCCGGCAAGGGGATCGGCCCGGCGCAGGTTGCCGAAGTCGAGAGCGGTAATCCCCTCGATGCGCGCTATCGGCACCTGGTAGGTCTTGTAGCTGCCGTATGCGAATTCCAGGTCGCCGATCAGGTTCTTCTGCGTCTGCAGGTAAGCCGTCGCGGAGAGCTTGCCGTCCGGCTTGACGATGGCGACGACTTTCCAGAATTCGGCCGGGATGCGGTACTCGCCGCGGTACAGCATGTCATCGTCGCGGAACACCGGCCCGGTGAAGACACTGACCTTCAAGTCATGCCGGCCCGCGTTGTCGAGGATGTAATTTTCCAGTTCCAGCCAAGTCTTCTGGTTCAGGTTGCGGTGCTGCGGCGAGCAGTTGGTGAAGTGGAAGGTATGCTCGTTCGCGCGTTCCGCATCATCTCCCCAAACTGGGTCGAGGCGCCGCACGAGGTGTCCGCGATCGAGGTCGTTGTCGGCATAGACTTCCGGTCCGTACTGGTATTCGCGCTTGATGCGCGGATCGAAATACCAGCGGTCTGCGCTGCGTGGGATGTTCTTCAGTCGTGCTCCATCGATATTGACCGCAGTGAAGAATGCCAGCTTGCGCACGCGATTCATCACGACGGAAAAATGCGCATAGCGCAGTACCGCGTCACTTTCTCCCTCCAGTTCCGCCACTTCGTTCCGGGCCTCCGGGCCGAGCGCAGGCAGGGGAATCGGAAAATCATTGCCGAGGAATTTTTCTTCATACCCCGACAGGCCATCATAGGAGGAGCGCTCCAGTGTGATCACTTCCATACCGGGTGCCGTGGCGACGACAGGCTGGTTATCGAGCAAGGCCTTCAGCAGCACCTGCTGTGTGGCGGGCAGGCGCGGCAGCACCGAGATCAGGTGAGCAACGATGCTGCTGATGCGGATACCTTCGTTCGCCACATAGCCGGAGCCAGTCGGATGCGGCACGCCGGCATGGTGCAGCGCGACTACCTCCCAGGAATCGCTCAACACCGGCGAGCCGGACGAGCCCGCCTCGGTATCGGTGCTGTAGTGGATGAAATGGTCGAACACATCCTGGATCTGGTTCTGCCGCACGGCTATCGCCTTCGGTGCACCGGACGGGTGCTGGATGATGCTCACGTATTCACCGACGAGCGCCTTGCCGGAACCGGCGATCAAAGGCAGGAATCCGTAGTCGGCCAGCTCCACGCCCTCCGCCGCCTTCGGTGCGATCGCAACTAGCGTGTAGTCCAGTTCCTGGTTGGTCACGTAGAAACGATCCGGTTCCAGCCGGAAGTTGCGTGTCGGCCGCGGCAACAGGCGCACATCGTTCTCGTAATCGAATTGCGCCAGGCTGTACAAGGCAAGCTGCGTGTCGGGCAGCACATGGTTGTTGGTGAGCAGCAGGCGTGGTGTGACGAGAAAGCCGGTGCCGTAGCCGACCACGCTGCCGCGGCGGTCATGCACTTCGATGCGGCAGACGGACTTCGCCTTGAGCGTGCCGGCTTCAAAATACGCAATGGGCAGCAAGTCGCTCTCGCCGATGATGCGCTCCAGCGCCAGTCCATCATGCGGGTCGATGGTGGACAGGCGCAGCCGTGTGCGTTCTTCGGTGTCGACGCTCAGCGGCGACGCCGTTTCCAGCGCATGGCATGCCTGGATGCGCGCGCCGGAACGCGCCTGGTAACGGCTTCTTGCCGACTCTTCCTGTTGTTGTTTCGCCGGATTGATTGCCATGGCTGGTCCTCGATCTTCGACATCGGACGCGAAACGCCTGTCATGCCGCGGCGGCGAAATGCGATAGCGCATTGTGTGCACTGTCGATCAAGCACGCGCACCGGCCGCGCACAACGCAGGGGGCTGCGCCACGCGCGGCCGGCGGGCCAAGCCGCAGACCGCAGACAGGTATGCAAGCTACCTGTCATTCGCTACTGCGGGCATCTCACCATGCCCGCGCCCACATCGAGCGGGTCGAAGCCCTGGACCATGCCGTTGGTGCTGGTGGAGCCAATGAGACGCGCCGTCAGGTTGAGCGTGTACAGCTGGTTCTCCTGTTTCAGCTTCTCTGCCCATAGTGCGGCGACGCCGGCAACGCACGGTGTTGCCATGCTGGTGCCGCTGAACGACACGAGTCCGCCACCCAGCTTCGCCGACAGGATGTCGACACCCGGCGCGGAGATGTTGGCGCCGGTATTGGAGAAACTCGCGACATTGAAGCCCTGCGCGCTCTTGCCGAGTGCGCCGACGGAAATGATGCCTTCGGCGATCGCCGGCGGGCTGACTGCGATCTCCCATTCCGGCCGCATGCTTTCATTGCCTGCCGCCGCAACGATGATCGTCGCCTGTGACATGGCGCTCCTTGCGCTTAGCAGCGATGCCAGTTTTTCGAACAGCATCACGTTCTTGCGGTAGCCCTCCAATGCCTGGGACGTTGCAGCTTCCTTCGGCACGCCGCGTGCCTCGAGGTCTTTCTGATAGCCGGGGAAGTCCATGCCGAGCGACATCGAAATCACGTTCGCACCATTCTCTGCGGCCCACACGATGGCATTGCAGATCTGGTCGCTCGAGCCGCCGCCGTTGCGGTCGAGCACCTTGCCGATCAGCGCTTTCTTGATCCCCGGTGCGATGCCGATGCGCTTGCCATCGATGTTGCGGCCGAAGATGGTTCCCGCGCAGTGCGTGCCGTGTCCGTGGCGATCACCGTTACCTTCGCCGGTGAAATCCTTCTGAATCAGTTCCACATCGGCGAACGCCGGGTGGTCGGCATCGATGCCCGTATCGAGTACCGCGACGACGATGCCGTTGCCGGTAAACGGCGACCTGTCCGCGCCGACCGCCGCCACACCCCAGGTGATTGCAGCATTTTCCGGCTCGACCCGCTCGGGGAAGTTGGTCTTTGGCGCGATCAGTTTCATGCGCATTGCCGGTGCGACTGCAATCACGTCCGGCTCCATGCTGTGGCTTGCCAGTCCGCGCTTGTTCACATCGTAGGTCTCGACAGACAACGCCGTGCTGGCCATCTCGGCCACGCCGGCGGGCACTCCCATCGCACGCTCGAATGCGCGCTCGAACGGGCCGCCGGTTGCGAGGCGCCGGTTCTTCAGAATGACATATTTTCCGTCCATATCTCTCTCCTTCGATCTTGCGATCAACGATGCTGTTGTACGACTACCTGGCAGGTCTGCGCCCGCTCTCCGAGCGGAGTCGGTACTTACACCATAGGTGAGGAAAGGCAGCGGCGATTGAGAAAACACAAACAGGTTCCGCACACAAAATGCGCCTGCATATTGTTCGAAATCAGCTGAATGGTGGAAATCTTTTATTGCATTTTTGCTATCATCAGTTTTTCAACGGGAGAGAGACAAGCATGAAAACAACAACCATAGTGCTCCTCGCTGCGTTGGCTCTCGCCGCATGCGGCGGGTCCGACAAGGGGGACGACCAGCCAACCCAGGTGCAGGGCGCGACCACCACGGCGCCCGCGGTGCCGTCGAATGCCACCGTTGTCGGCGGCAACTACCTGACCATGAACACCAACGGCAACAATTACCTGGTCCAGTTCAACGGTACGGCCAATATCACATTGCCCGCTTCATCGAACAATGTATGGATCGCACGCAACCAGGCTGTAGGCAGCTTTTACCTGAGCGGAAGCGGCAATACCGTCGTCTTCCTGCCCGGTTCCACCGCGATGAGCTTTGACGTGACCGGTGCGAACAACACCATCTATATTCCGGCGGGATCGACGGTGGTCGCCATCGGCGGAAACGCCAATGGCAATAACGTGATTACCTATACGCCGTAAGCGGAAAGAGAAGAGAGCAACAGCAGGCGGGAAGCGCAAGGGGGGGCTGTTTTGCGCATCACTCCTCGTTTGGTTGGCTTCCCCCTTCGAGTGCGGACAGGAGGTCGTCCAGCTTGACTGGCTTGACCAGGTGCCGGTCGAAGCCGGCGGCTTTTGAGCTCCGGATATCCGTCGCCTGGCCGTACCCGGTCAGTGCGACAAGGCGCAATTGCTCGGGGGGGAGCCAGCGCCGCAATTCTGCTGCAAGTGTGTATCCATCCATCACCGGTAGCCCGATGTCAACGATGGCTGCATGGGGGTGCCATTGGCGCGCCATTGCCACCGCCTCCAGCGGATCATGCGTCTTCGTCACGTCGTAACCGGCTGTCCGCAGGTAGTACGCCAGGGTATCGAGCGCATCGATGTTGTCGTCAACAATCAGCACCCTTGCTGCGTGCGACGGCAAGCTTCGTTCACGACCGGAGGCATGCGCATCGACTGGTTGGAGCGGCGGCAGGTCCGTCGTGAGAAGCGGCAAGCGCACCACGAATTCCGCGCCGTGACCAATACCCTCGCTGCTCGCCGTTACCGATCCGCCATGTTGTTCCACAAAACTTTTCACCAGCGCGAGTCCGATTCCCAGCCCTCCGCTAGACCGAGCCAGCGTAGTGTGGCCCTGCTCGAAGAGATTGAACAGGCGCGGAAGCAACTGAGGGCTGATGCCGCAGCCATTGTCACGGATCGCCACACGCACGTCCTGCGCCTGCACTTCCGAACGGACGCGGATCGTGCCCCCAGGCTCGGTGTATTTGGCGGCATTCAGCAGCAGGTTCTTGAACACCTGCACCAGCCGCGTATGGTCGCCGAAAATCCACACCGCCTCGCTAGGTAAATCCAGCGTCAGTTCGTGCCTGCGCTCGCTCAGCACGGCAGCCACTTCTTCGACCGTACGATGCAGCACATCGGTCAGGTTAAGCGCCTGCTTTTCCAGCCGCACCTTGCCGCGTGTAATGCGCGAAATATCCAGCAGGTCCGACACCATGCGGTTGAGGTGCGACACTTGCCGCTCGATGACGGAATGTTCGTAAGCAAGCACGCCACCGTTTTTCAGCTTGATGAGCTCCAGTGCGGTCACGATGGGCGCCAACGGGTTGCGCAGTTCATGTCCCAGCATCGCAAGGAATTCGTCCTTCGCACGGTTCGCTTCTTCCCGTTCATGATTGCTGCGTGCCGCCTGGATACCGGTGGCTGCCAGCGACGTCGCTGCACGCAGGAACGCAACCTGCGTCATCGTCGGAAAAGCAGGATCCGGCGAGCCGAACCAGATGCTGCCGCCTTGCCCTTTGTAACCGAGATTGAAACGAACCACCCGCATCTCGCCCAACGGCGTATGGGCGAAGAAGATGTGCGACTCCGTCGTTTGCGCATCGTGCCATGCCTGCTGCAGTTCTTCCCAGCGACTGGTTTCATCGCCGTGCGCAACTTTTCCGTCCACACGCAAGTGAACGAACGGAGGATAGTCGGGAAGGCAGGCAACATGCGCCAGGGAAAAGCGCAACGGCACAACCCGCTCCACCGCATCGGCCATGATGCGGACGATCGATTCGCCACTTTGTCCTGCCCACAGTGCCGGCAGCGCCAGCAGGCCCATCAGGTCCCGGATGCTTCGCTCTGCCGCTGTGCCTTTCATCCTCTTACTCAATAACTGCCTCTGTCACATCGATTCCGTGCCGGCGATCGCGCCTCATGCCAGTTCAAGCAAGCTCAAGCAAGCTGAACAGGCGCGGCAGGAGTCGTTTCCTTGCGGCGCTTCAGTTCTTCGAGCATCTCGGCCGGTGGTGTATAGAATGGGTTTTCCTGCACCACGCCGCCAATCAGCACCAGCGGATGTGTGCGCAACAGGTCCATCATCATCGAGCCGGACAGCTTGGCGATGTCGTACACGCATACTGCAGGCTGTTGGTTGCGTGAGAGCACTTCATTCACCTCCGCTTCATACTCGAGAATGTCGGACGCGCCGGGTATGCCGGCAAACACCCAGTCCATGTTGCCCATGATGCGAAGCCGATTGAAACCTTTATCGCGACCGGCACCGGTGAGATGCTCGACCGTCACCAGCATCTTTTCCTTTTCGAACGCGCCGTCCTCGTTGAGATAGGCGTCCTGCCACTTCACTACCTCCAGCTGCCCGCATGCCTCGCAGTGCGGCACGTCGATTCCGGCCTGCGACAGTCGCTTGCGATGATCATCGAGCATGGCTGGGCCAACGATATGCAGGTTCTTTTCGTTCTGATCCACCGCTTCCTTGAAGAACGGCGTCAGGACTTCGTATTCCTCATCCCGGCTGTTGAAGAAGGCGCAGATGTGGAAGTACTGAAGCGGCCTCCCTGCGATTGAAAGTTTGTTCATCGTTGTCTCCAGATAGTTGGCATCCTTGCGGTGAAGGAAGTGGCGGTGAGCGCTATCGAGCGTTCTTTGCGTTGCAAGCTGGTTGGATGCAGAGGCGCAGGCGTGGTTCGCAAATGCCTGGATATCTTCGTCAACAGAGCCATTACAGCTCGGCGTAGCCAGGCACAGCCAGCCACGGTCAAGCACAGGCAGGATGAAATCGCTCCAGCGTGGCGAGTGCCGCGTTTGGATGCATTGAGGAACGGGAGCACCATTGGCCAGTGGGCGAGGCAATAATTTGCGAGGCAATCAGTGCCAGGGAATCACTCATATGGCGGATGCGGTGATAGACGCAGGCCGGGGCACCCGAGCAGCGAGGCGTTGAGCGCGACAAAGATGGGGCGCTTCGATTACCTTTCGTAAGCCGGAGCACTTACGCGGCATTGTATCCCGGTTGCAGGTTGTAATTGCGTGCGGTTTCAACGGCAACGGAGGCCCGCGCAACAGGTTTTCAAACAGTCTCTAAGGCAATGCAAACACCACAACCGCGCTGCCCCGGTTCGCACCAAAAGTGTCGATGGCAAAACCTTTCAGCCAGCCGCCCCAGCCGGTAGGCACGGCAATGTACTGCTTGCCGCGCACGCTGTAGCTGACAGGATTGGAATGGATGCCCGAGCCCGTCTTGAAGGTCCAGAGGATTTTTCCATTGCGCGCATCCAATGCGTTGAAGTTGCCATTAGGTTCGCCTGCAAAGACGAGATCGCCCGCTGTTGCCAGCATGGATGCGACCATCGGGAAGGGGAACTTTGTCGACCAGGCCAACTGTCCTGTTGCGGGATTGTAGGCCTTTACATAACCGCCTTTGGCGTCCTCCGGTTTGGCGATGAAGTCGCCACCCCAGTAGCCCATGCCTTCCTCGAACGGCGTGTCGATCAGCTTGTAGGTGCCGCAGAGGTCGATCACGGGCGTGTACAGCAGGCCGGTCCTGCGGCTGTACGCGGCATGGGGCCATTCCTTCGCACCGGCCGGTCCGGGGCAGATGTAGGTGCCTTCCCGCGTCGGCTCCCGCCGTTCGGTGACGCGCCCGGTATCCGGCGCGATGCGCCCCCAGGTAACCCTCTCGCCGAACTGCGTCACACGCAGCCGCTCGCCGGTCCTGCGGTCAAGGATGAAGAGGTAACCGTTTCTGTCGAAGTGAGCCAGCAGCGGCCTGCCGTCCTGTTCGAAGAGAATGTTTTCATTGACGCCTGAATAGTCCCACACATCATGCGGTGTGAACTGGTAATGCCAGCGGATCGAGCCGTCGTCCGGATTCAGTGCGAGTACCGAGTCCGTGTAGAGATTGTCGCCCGGGCGCATGCGGCCATCGAAATCGGGTGAGGGATTGGACGTGCCCCAGTACAGCAGGTTGAGTTGCGGATCGTAGGTGCCGGTGATCCAGGCGCTGCCGCCGCCGCGCTGCCAGGCGTCATTGTTGCCCCAAGTCTCCGATCCCGGTTCGCCGGGTTTGGGCACGGCGTAGCGGCGCCAGATGCGTTTGCCGGTCTGGATATCGAATGCGTCGATATGTCCGCGCACGCCGTATTCCGCGCCGGACGAGCCGACGATGACCATGTTCTTCACGATCAGCGGGGCCATGGTCGAGCTTTCTCCCGCGCGCGGGTCGAGCCAGACCTGGCGCCATGCCACATTGCCTGTCTTTGCGTCGAGCGCGACCAGGTGGCCATGCGGGCTGGAATAAAACACTTTTCCGTGCGCAACCGCCACGCCACGGTTCACGTTGCCGCAGCACAGCGGCACGTCAAGCGGAATGGCATGCCGGTAGCGCCAGAGCGTTTCTCCGGTTTCCGCGTCCAGTGCCCATACGTGGCCATCCCATCCGGAAAGGTACATGACGCCATCGACGACAATCGGCGCGGCTTCCAGTGCGAAGGTGGCGGGACTTGCGATCAAGCCAATCGGCGCGACCTGGAAGATCCATGCGGGTTTCAGGTTGGTTACATTGCCGGTGTTGATCTGGTCGAGTGCGGAGTAGCGCTGCCCGTCGTACGCGCCGTAGTAGGTCAGCCAGTTGTGCGGCTCGTTGCGCGCTGCTGCGATGCGCTCGCTGGTGACGGAGTCGGCCACTGCCGGTGCCGCTTTGCGCTGGGTCCGGTCAAAGTCGTCGAACGAGCGCTGTTGTTGAGTGATTGGTAATTCCACCCGGGAAGTCGAGCAGCCGGTGACGAACGCGACCGCGACGATCGCAATAAGCAATTTAGTGCGCATGCCGAGCCCTCCCTTCCGGCGGCCGCGGTTGCGGCGGGCGATCGATTTTTGCGTCCGGCGGCACCTCGCCCTTGACCAGCACCAGGCCAAGCATGCCCCGCGTGGCGTGGTTCGCGACCGGGCAGCCGAACCAGTAATAACCCGGCTGGTCGAGCTCAACGCGGATGACCCCGCGCGTCTGCGCCGGCAGGTCCAGCACTTCGCGTTCGCCGTTGTGCGGCATGTAGATCATGTGGTGCTGGTGATCCTCATTGGTGACGTCGAGCTCGAGCGTGCCGCCGCGCTCCATGACCACGATGGCGGGTTTCCATATGTACTCATTCACCGGGATGTGGATGCGGTCGCGCATGACGCCGTCCGCGCCCAGTTTCGCGCGGGTGAGCCCGCCGTGCGCAAACAGCCGGCCGATGATCGCCTCGTTCTGATGATCGACTTCCGGCAATTCGTTGACCAGGGCGGCGACGTCGGAGTCGAGCTGCTTCAGCACCTGGGGACGGAGCAGTTTCCCGTGTTCGCAGCCAGCCAGGCCGGCACACGCTGCGAGCAGCAGTAACCGTGCCGCAAGTGTCGACGTGGGAAAACGACTGCATGGATATCTCATGGCGTTTCTCCGGACGAGGTGGCAAGTAAAGCGGTAGTACGTTCTGGCGGTCACTTCATCGTTGTTCTTGGCGATGGACTGTGCCGGAGCGACATGCTGGTTGGGGATGCTCCCGACTTTTGCCTGTGCGCTTGCGGCACTACCCTCGTAGTGCCGCTCTCAATCAGTCTGATACTGATAGTCCATAGACCAATATAGTTATGGCAAGCGTAGAGGGCCTGCGTAATCTCAATGGCTTGCTTTGGCGGGATAACAGCAAGAGGGCAAGGCCGTTACGTGAATAGAACCTTGTAGACATGCATGTTGCCAGCTGTAAGGCGCCACAGTAATTGCGGCTCAACATTTCGGGAAGCGTTGGCATGCTTAAGCGCGCGGCACAGCGTCCGGTAGTAATCACCAGTTCAATTGCGATTGCCTTGTCTGGCGCAGAGTGATGTGCACTCTTCAGCGCGTGTCGGGAAGCTGCGTAGCAGCAGCCGTTCCAGTTGTGAGGGCTTCCGCACCCGGCCAATCGCTGTCTTGCAGTGCCGGGTCGATGCCACCGATACCGCACATTCAGCGGACGTTCACCGGACATTTCACCGCACATTCCGGCACTAATGAGTCATCGTGGGCGACATCAGTTTGTCAGAGGGGCTGACTGTCTTGCCTGCGACAATCTTCAGTACATACGTGTCGATGATGGTTGTGCTCACATCGCTTTAGCCCAGCAACTCCTGCAAAAGAAAATGGTATGCGTGTGCAGCAGTGACTATTCTCTCGGGGACCAGATGCGCTTCAGACGATCCCATCCACTGGTACCGGCCTCAACCTTCCATTGCTCGTGGTACCAGCGCGCAAACTCGGTGGGTGGTAACGGACGGCTGAACCAATATCCCTGCGCCTGATTGCAGCCGTGCGCTTCCAGGTAATGCAGCGCATTCTCTGTCTCGATGCCTTCGCCATGGACATCAAGTTTCAGGCTATGGCCGAGCGCGAGGATCGCTTCGGTCACGGCACGGCTCGCCTGGTCGAGCTCGATGTGCCGAACGAACGACTGGTCCACCTTGAGTTTGTCGAGCGGCAGGTTGGTCAGGCTGCTCAGGCTTGAATAGCCGACGCCGAAGTCATCGAGCGCGACTTTCACACCGAGCGACTTGATGCGGTTCAAGATCTCAACCGCATCGTCAACGTTTTCCATGATCGCACTCTCGGTCACTTCGATCTCGAGGCAAGACGGGTCGGCGCCGGAGTCCGAGATGATGCGTCCGAGTTTCTCCGCGAACGCCGGCTGCCTGAACTGGAGCGGCGACACATTGATGGCCATGGTGATCTTCATCCCTTGGCTCATCCATTCCTCTTGCTGACGGCATGCCTCGGTTGCCACCCATTCACCAAGCTGCCCGATCAAGCCTATGGATTCCGCAATGGGAATGAATCTGTCGGGACCGATGGCATCGCCGTCGTTGTCATCCAGTCGCACCAATGCTTCGGCCCCGCTCGGTTTCCCGCTCTTGATGTCGATGACCGGCTGGTAGTGCAGTGTCAAGGCACCATTCTTGAGCGCCTTCCTGAGCCTTGCTTCGAGCAAATGCACCTGGTCGGCATGCTGTTCAAGTTCCGGCGTATAGATCTGGTAATTGGCCCGTCCCGACTGCTTTGCCTGATACATTGCCAGATCGGCGGTATGGATCAATGTGCTGACGTCAGACGCGTGCTCGGTGAAATAGCTGATTCCGATCGAAGGTGAAATCGACAGCTCCAACCCATTGATCCGGAATGGCCGGCAAATGCTGTCGACGACGTGCTGCGCCACTGTCCGGGCGCGCCGGTGATCACCCGCAATGTGGGGCAGGACAATGACAAATTCGTCTCCGCCAAGACGTCCCACCAGATCTTCATGCCGCGTACAGTTGCGAAGTCGCTTGCCGACTTCCTGCAACACACGGTCCCCGGTCTCATGCCCGTACGTATCATTGATCGGCTTGAACCGGTCGAGATCGATAAACAGGAGCGCACCCCGGCCGTGGCCGCGCTGTGCTCCCGCCAGCAAACGCTCGCAATAGTCCATCACGAGCGCGCGATTCGGTAATCCGGTCAATGAATCGTGCAGCGAGGCGTCGCGGACGCGCTGCTCTACTTGCTTGCGCTCGGTGATATCGCGGGAAGTAGAAAACATCAGCCATTCACCCTGGAGTTCCAGCACCGTTGCGGTCACCTCGACCGGAAACGTGGAGCCATCCTTGCGTCGGTGCATGGACTCAAAGGGCGGGATTCTGTTCTTTCTGCTTCGGGCAAAGATTTCCTTAAACCGCTCTTCGGTATGTAAGGCATCAACGTCCGAGATCTGTAGTTGAAGCAACTCTGCTTCGCCATACCCAAGACGCTCGCATGCGAGATGGTTGACATACCGGATTCGTCCGGCGGCATCGAGCAGGAGGTGCCCATCGTTGGCGTGGTCGCTAAAGAACTTGAATTTCCGTAATTCCTTCTCGGATTGGCGTAGCCGTTCATTGGCCTGCTTTCGTGCGTCGATGTCCTGGAGCATTCCACGCAGCGCAATCACCTCACCCTGTTCACTGCGGACGGTCTCGCATTTGGCATTCATCCAGCGAATTGCGCCACTGCCGTGATTGACCTGTATTTCGAGGTCATAGCCTTTGCCGGTTTTCAGCGCTTCCTGCATGGCTGCATTGATACGCTTCCACGATTCAACGGTAAGCAGCGTTCCCCGTTGTTCGGGAAAAGCGGGAATATCGCGTCCGCAAATCCGCGGCATGGATTCCGAAGATACAACCTCGTTGGTCTTGAGATCCCACGACCATGTGCCAAAGCCAGCAAGCAGATGGGCTTCGGTCAACTGTGCATCCTTGGTCTTCAGCAGGTCTGCAGCGCGGCCGATAGCGGAGGCGACTTCAGCAGCTTCCTTGATTTCGACCTGAGGGATCGGAGCCGCATTGCCTTCACCCAACGCACGGGCAGGAGCGGTCAACGCCCGGATCGAATGCGCAATACGTCCACCCATCAGCCATGCCAAAGCTGCGCCAATCGCAAAAAGAGCGATCACACCTGCCGCAAGCATGGAAAGATCACGGGCAAGGGCTGCAGAAAGGGAGTTGCGAGAAATGCCAATGGCGACCCGCCAATTGGTGGTGGGCGCACGGCTAAAGAACGACTCCACCGGAATGCCGTCCAGCGTTACCGATTCGATTGATCCTTCGGCGTTCTCCATCATGGCGCGTAATAAATTGGCGTTTGCCTTCTTGCCGACAAACTTCTCGGGAGAACGGGTACGCGCGGCGAGGGTGCCACTGGTGTCAAATACGGCGGCAATCCAGTTCGACGGCAAATTTTGCGCATGCAAGATCGTGTTGAAGTTCTCGGGCACCATGGCGATGCCCAAGACGTAACTGACCTTGCCATTAATGATGACAGGCACATCTACACTGATCAGCGGGCGCTTGAGTACGGAGCCGATGAACAGGTTCGAGATGGCGGGCTTTCCTGTTCTAAACACACGATGGACCTGTTCGGTGCTTTTGCGAGGAGGCAAGGGGGTGCCGTACTCCACAGCGGTATTCAGGAGCTGACGGTCGGCGTCATCACTCAGAAGTACATTGTTTCCCAACCCCACTCGCGTTATGACTTCGCGCGCATGTTTGTGAAACGCGGAGAAATCGCGTCTGGCAAGCAATTCGGAATGGGCAAGCGTTTCCGCTATCGCCTGAACCTTGAGAAGGTCGTTATCCACGGCTTGCGCCAGGGCGCGCGCCGTCAAGATCATGCTGTTTTTTTGTTCGGCCCGGCTTTGCTGGTATTGGTAAATGAAGAGGCTGGCAGCGCCAATGACCCCAGGCAGCAGGCAGGCTAAGACCAACCAATTCAGGAATGTCCGCACGGGCCGATGTGGTACGGAGGGCGTCATGTATGCCGATGCCTGTTCAGGATGGCGCTTACGTAGAAGGTTATGCGTCTCGCATGCCAATGGCCTACTTTGAGTACCTGCAGGCAAAAAGATTCCGGGTTAATCCAAGCTCGGGGCATGAGGAAAAGGCCAGATAAAAGCGCGCATGCGGCAGGTACAGCGCCAAACGCGCGCTTCCACGAAACCCGACTATCCCACACAGGAGGCGTGTAGATGCCTGTCATTGATGGTTAAGGGGCGGCAGACGGGCATAATGAGGTGCTAGGGCCAGCATGGCTGTTAACCATAAACATGACATGATGGCCGAGTTGCATAAACCAATGTGATCGAAGGAGCGTTATATGAGTGTGTTCATCAAGCCTGTATTCGAGGGCACCGTAGTATTCGAAGGCAATGAACTGTTCAAGGGACAAGGCGCGGCAAAGCAATGGGCGCAGCAGGTCGCAAACGAGCTGGGGGTACCGGTCGAACCACGCAAAATTGGTACTGGCTGGGCGTTAGTTGGGAACATTGATGGTGTCGAGGCCGTATGGGGTATCTATGGCCAGCGGCTAAAGCGCCTCACTCCTTCATCGATCGACGACTGACCTGACCGTTGTTGGTCGTCTGCTTCTCGTCGTGCTGGCCTGGCGATCGTCAGTAATCAGATCTGTCGCGGCCGCAGTCTGGTGACAGCGGTACTGCTGACTTCCGCCGGAAGCTGGCGTCCAGTTAATCAGCAACCGGACACAGCGCTTGAACGACATAGTGGCGCCAGGCGACTCGGACTGGCAGTTTACGCATCTACCAGACAGCTTGCAGCTACAATGCATCACCTGCTGATCTCATCCAATTTGCCATGCACATCTGGGTCGACGCCGACGCCTGTCCTGCCGTTATTAAAGATATCCTGTTCCGGGTGGCAGAACGCCTGCAGCTCAACGTCACGCTGGTTGCCAACCAATTGCTCCGCGTGCCGGGCTCGCGCTTCATCCGCGCGCTCCAGGTCCCGGCTGGCGCGGATGCGGCCGATGCCGAAATCGTTGAGCGCGTCAGCCGCGGCGACATCGTCGTGACCGGCGACATTCCCTTGGCCTCCCTGGTGCTGGAAATGGGCGGGTTGCCGCTCAATCCGCGCGGCGAGTGGTACACCAAAGACAACATTGCCCAGCAACTGACGATGCGCTCCTTCATGGAGGAGCTACGCGGCAGTGGTGTCGACACTGGCGGCCCGGCTGCGTTTAGCCACGCCGACCGCCAGAACTTCGCCAATGCGCTCGACCGCGAACTCGCGCGGAGCAGGAATCGCGCAGGTTAGCGTTGCGTCTCAACATCCTCGCCAGCCTGCCGTCTCTCAGGCTGCACCCTTCGAAGGCCTGATACGCCTCACGTGCTCCCATCCACCGGCACTTGATTTCTGGCCCCATTGTTCGTGGTACCAGTGTACAAATTCTGCTGGCGGAAGCGGTTTGCTGAACCAATAGCCCTGTGCTTGATTGCAACCGTGTTCCTCCAAATACAGCAGCGCATCCTCTGATTCGATGCCTTCGCCATGAACACTGAGTCGCAGGCTCCGGCCCAACCCGATAATTGCTTCGGTCACAGTACGGCACGCGGGATCGCGTTCTATCCGACGTACGAACGACTGGTCTACCTTGAGCTTGTCGAGCGGCAGACTGGTCAAGCTGCTCAGACTCGAATAGCCGGTCCCGAAATCGTCCAGTGCTACCTTTACCCCAAGCGACTTGATCCTGTTCAGAATCCCGACCGCCTCATCGATGTTCTCCATGACCGCACTTTCGGTGACTTCAATTTCAAGGTGGCTCGGATCCATACCAGTGTTGGCAATGACTTCACTCAACTTATCGGCGAATACCCGCTGCCTGAACTGCAAAGGAGAAACATTGATTGCAATGGTGAGCTGCATTCCATCGCGCAGCCATTCCCCGTGCTGACGGCATGCCTCGGCCACGACCCACTCGCCCAGTGTTCCAATCAGACCCGCTGATTCCGCAACCGGGATGAACCGGTCGGGACCGATTGTTTCACCATCGTCCATCAAGCGTAGCAGCGCTTCTGCACCGATCAGCTTGCCGTTCTTGAGATCGATGACCGGCTGGTAATGCAATGCCAAGCCACCGTTGCTCAGCGCATTTCTCAGTCTTGTCTCGACTGCAAGTGCCTGCTCGGACCGCTGTTCGAGTTCCGCTGTGTAGAACTGGTAATTAGACCGGCCCAGTTGCTTCGCCTGGTACATGGCCAGATCAGCGGTGTGGATGAGTTGGCTGACACTGGCAGCGTGCTCCGGGAAAAAGCTGATGCCGATGGAAGGCGACACCGACAGCTCGAGCGTATCGACATGGATAGGCAGGTTGATGCTGGCGACCACATGCTGTGCAACCACCGCTGCCCGATGCTGTGCGCGATCCGATTGCGGCAGCACAATAACGAACTCGTCCCCGCCCAGCCGCCCGACCAGGTCTTCCTGCCGCGTGCATGCCGCAAGCCGTCTGGCGACTTCCTGCAGTACCCGGTCACCGGTCTCGTGTCCGTACACGTCATTAATTGGCTTAAACCGGTCGAGGTCGATAAAGAGCAGCGCGCCGCCGCCGTGTCCGCGTTTTGCCGAGGCAACCAAATGCTCACAAAACTCCATCACAAGCGCCCGGTTCGGCAATCCGGTCAAGGCATCATGCAGCGCGGCGTTGCGCAGCTTTTCCTCGGATTCGCGCAATAGCTGGTCGGCGCGCTTGCGCTCGGTGATGTCCTGCACCGTGCCACGCAGCGCAATGACCTTTCCCTCCGAGCCGTACACAGGCTCGCCACGGGCTTCGACCCAGATGTTCGCGCCATCGCCGCGCCAAGCCTGCAACTCGAGGTCGAATGCCGCCCCGCTGTGCTGCGCCTCTTGCCATGCGGCCTCGAGCTTTTGCCAGGACTCGGGCGGATAGAGTACCCCCGCCTGCTCGCTCCCACGGGGAATGCTGCTGCGGCCAAAGATAGTGAGAATTTCCTCGGACGCCTTGACCTCATCGGTCGCAAGGTTCCAGTGCCAGTGCCCAAGGCGCGCCACGCGCTGCGCTTCGACGAGCTCGGCAGTGCGTTCGCGCACCAACTCATCGAGGCGGTCGCGTTGCGCCAGAACTGCCGCCCTGGCACGCTGCGCGTCCGCCTCGGCGGTGCGCATGCGGCCGGCCATCCAGGTGATCATCAAGCCGGCGAGCAGAAATACGGCAATACCGAGCCAGTCGGAATAGGCGTTGAGCGCGAACTGCCCGACAGGCTCCATCCAGAAATAGGTGACAATCAGTGCTGCGAGCGCGGTGGCCAGCACCCCGGCGCGCATGCCCGCGTAAAGCGCCGCGAACGCCAGGGCGGGATAAAAGGTGGTGAACTTGTTACCTTGGCCAAGCGCCGGCAGGAGCACGACGCGCACCGCTGCCGCAGCAGCCACAACCGCCACGGCGACGACGTAGCCGAGCCGCCCCTCGGAAATCGGGGCTTCCGGCACCAATTCCTGCCCGCTGTGTTGCCGCACCGCCTTTAGCACGGCGATCAGCATGAAGATGCTGCCCACGGCAAGCGTGATGCGCCCGGTCCAGCCGAGCAGGGTCCCGGGCACGCTCAACACGAGCGCGAGCACACCGGCGGCGAAAAGTAGCAGCGCCTGACCGTACCAGTACGTGAACGTCTGCGAAGCGCTCGGCCGCTGCGCGGCGAACAGGATGCCGGTGACACCCAGCATCGCGGCCGTCGAGAAGAGTACCAGCTCGCGCACGAGGGTCGGTCCCTTGCCGGGGACGAAGAAGGACGGCAGCAGCCCGGCGAGCGTGGCCAGCACCAGAGCGGCCATCGTCGCCAGCGCGAAGCCGTAGCCGGCGGCGAGCCAGGCGGGCGGATTGCGCATAGGGGCGTCCGGCCGCACCGGAAGGGTGGCGCCGATGAGGTGGCACAGCGCGGAGAACCACATACCGATGTTGTGGATGGTCAGCAGGGTGTTGGTGAAATCGGCTTGGCCCTTGGCGATGCCGGCCAGCGATCCAGCCGCGCCGGCGCACGCCCAACACACTGCCCCCATCCCGACGAGCAACAGTTTGGGTGCACCCCGGGCGAGAAAGCTGCGTGCGAGCAGCAAGGCGACCAGCGCGGAGACCGGCACGGCAAAGATCAGATAGACCGCCATTGTCAGAAGCGGCGACTCGTAACTCGTGGTTGATCCGCCGGCCCATAGGGCGAAAATGACGAGAAGGGAGACAGCGAGCGGCAACCAACCGGCAAGCTCTGCGACCGTCGTGCCCCGGCCGGGTCCGGCAGCGCCACGCTCAAGGACGGAAGATTCAGCGGGGGCGCGGGGACGAAACATTCCTTGCGACTTTCAAGTGTGCAATTCGTTGACGGCCTCGTCCGCGGGAAGGAGCAGCCGGGCTGCGTTGTTGAGCAGCGTGTTGCCCTCGGCAAAAAGCGTGTCCGTAGCGTGTCCGTAAAGTTTTATTTGAACAGCGGAACGCTGAAGCGTTCCCTGAGTAAGGGTCTTCGCAAGGAACAGGGCTGACCTAACAGCGTTAAATATCTGCTTTGACTGAAAGGCGGGAGTTCCGCTCTTTCGAGGTAACCGGCCGTTTACAGGCGTATGCAGACAGTTCGCCCAGAGTCTTGCACATGCTCATGATCCGCACAGAAAGCTGCTTGATCTAGATAAAAAGGCTCTCTTACACCTGCGATCTGATGCTACCCGTTGACTAAACTCCAAAGGCCATTCTCCCTGGTGACTCGGACAGCTTGCTGATTTGCTCAAAGCCGATCCATGAGACGGCAAACGAATTCGCGGACTGGAGACATCGATGTGAGAGTGGTCTGTCTTGCTTGCAGCACTGCCTGTCTGTGCTTCCTTGCTCTGGTGCCTACACTTGCGACATACGAGCAGTCACACCCGGAAAGGGCACAGACGCATGACGGCTGGCTTGCTGTCTTCGGTGCCGCAATCAGCAATCCGTGGATGGCCTCGCTGCTTCCCCCGCGCGGGACAAGTCCACCGGACAACTCCGCTTCAAATGATTCAACATCGCGCGGGCAACTGTCCGCAAGTCTTGACAGTCTCGTTCCGCAAGTGCGCCGCATAACCCGCGACGCTTGGTCCCAATCCCGCCCCGACTCCCTACTGGAAATTGCCTGGATGCTTGACGACGCTGATCCAGCGTCACAGGAGCATGCGCGAGCGTTATGGAATATGGCCGGGTCAGGAGGAAGGGAGGTGGATTCGCATTGAGACGCCGGGCGAGCAATACATGCATGACACGAGCTGAATGCCAGCATGAGAGCGTGGGAGGAAAACAGCAGTCGGTCGAGGCTTCGCGATGTCGCGGAGGGCTCGGATATTTCGAAGGACCTGAAAAAGAGTGAGAGATCCCATGAAGACTAAACTGATTCACTTCCTCTACGCACTACCATTGGCGAGTGCGCTGATCGCCGGGCCCGTTTACGGCGACAATGGCGACAATGGCCGCAGCGGCATCAACGTGACAGCGCCGGACGTTGCTGCCGCCACCGTGGAAAAGCAGCAAGGCTATCGCAAAGGCGTTGTTGCCGTCTCCCATCCGCTCGCGGCCGAGGCTGGCGCAAGGATGCTGAAAGAGGGCGGGAATGCGATCGATGCTGCCGCCGCGATACAGTTCGCACTCAATGTCGTCGAGCCACAGTTCTCCGGCATAGGTGGTGGTGGCTTCATGATGATCCATCTTGCCAAGTCGAATGAAACCTTCATCATCGATTCCCGCGAGAAGGCACCGGCAGCTGCCACGCCAAACATGTTCCAGAACCAGAGCTTTGAGGACGCGTCGACCAGCGGTCATTCAGTGGGCGTTCCGGGCACCCTGCTCGGCGTCGAAACCGCGCTCAGGCGCTGGGGCACGAAGAGCCTTGCTCACACGCTCGAACCTGCCATCACCCTTGCCGACAGTGGTTTCGAAATCAATCGCTTCCTGGCTGAGGACATCGACGACCCGCGCACTTCGCTGCAACCGGAAACCCGGGCGATTTTCCGCCAGCCGGACGGCAGTCCGCTTCCTGAGGGAAGTTTGCTGCGCCAGCCCGACCTGGCCAAGACGCTCCGCCTGATCGCCGCACAGGGTAGCCAGGTGTTTTACCGCGGCGAGATCGCCAGGGCAATTGTTGATGCCCAACGACGCACGAATCCGGCACTGGGCGACGCCGGCGTCGGCCGCATGACGCTGGAGGATCTGGCGGCATACGACATCGCGTTGCGCGAACCGGTGCAGGGTGACTATCGTGGCGTGTCGTTCATATCCATGTCGCCGCCATCATCGGGCGGCCTGACGATAATCCAGATGCTGGAGATGCTGGAGCAATTCCCGATCGGCGATGCAAGCCAGGGATACGGCTTCGGCTCAACCAGGACTATGCACGCGATGACAGAAGCGATGCGGCTTGCATTTGCCGACCGTGCCGTATGGATGGGTGACGAGGATTTCGTTCCGGTGCCCACGCGAGGGTTGATTTCCCCCTGCTATCTGGACACGCGCCGGCAACTCATCAATCCGGAACAGCGGCGCGCTACGGTTACCGCCGGCAACCCGCTGCCGTGCGACGTGGCCTTTGCTGTGCCCGCGAGAGCGACGGCAATCGCTGCCCTGGAGGAAGAGAAGGGCGTGCACACCACACACTTCTCGGTCGTCGACAAGGAAGGCAACGTGGTCTCGTACACCACGACCATTGAAAACACCTGGGGCACCGGCATCACCGTGCCCGGTTATGGCTTCCTCCTCAACAACGAGCTGACCGACTTCAACTTCACGCCAATGCGCAACGCCGCAACCGGAAATCCCGGCGCCAACGACGTCGAACCGTTCAAGCGCCCGCGTTCATCGATGTCGCCCACCATGCTGTTCCAGAATGGAGAACCGGTTGCCGCGTATGGCTCTCCCGGCGGCGCCACCATCATTAACACGGTGCTGAATGTGACGCTGAACCTGGTGGACCATCGTATGTCGATTCAGGAAGCGATCGATGCGCCGCGCTTCTCCGTCACGAGCGCTGCAGGCGGAATCACCTGCGAACCCGGCTTTAGAGGCGAAACACTGCAAGGCCTGCTGGCACTCGGTCATACGGTGCCGGTACAAGATGGCGTGCCGAACTGCACGTCGACGATCGGTTCGGTACAAGGCGTCATCATTGACCTGAAAACAGGCAACCAGTACGGTGGCGCGGACCGTCGCCGCGAAGGGACGGTGATCGGAATCAAGGAAGCAAGCTGAAGGTAATTTGAAGGCAAACTGCGCCGGTGATGGCAAGCCGGCGCAGCGTGGCCCTTTTGTAAACAAGCTGCCTGCCCTTGGTCGTTTACCGCTGGCGGTCGATCCTATGCATTCGTCGATGTCGATAGGAGGCAGGGGCACAGGGGGCGAAAACAATCCTGCACCAGCATCCGTACTGCCTTGACAGACGCGGCCAAGAGCGTAGTATGGAGTTCACCTGTCGCGTTCATACGTGCCAAAACATCCTTTGGACGATCTACGCGCATTGGTTGGAAACGAGTCTTGGCGGGAGTGATCGTCGCTTGCCGATGAACCCAAAGCCATGACGCTTCCGACCCCCTGGACCCATGGTTCTGGGGTGCTGGTCACGTGCGACAGGTACAATCCCGACGGCCCGCTTCGCAAGAACGCGGGCCGTCTTTATTTTGTGCGCGGCTGCAGCACAAAAGATCGTGGTTACTGCGTGAGGCCAACAGAGTTGCACACATTCCCATGAATGCTAAGCATCAAATGGTCGGGGCGGTCTTTCAGAACGTCACGCCGTAACCAGTCGCTTCATCCACTCAAGCAACATCGTCGGAAGCAACTCCGGATTTGGCAGCCTGGCGGATTGCGGTTGCAAGAAACTAACTTGCCACGCTCCACTCAAATACTTTTCCCATCGTCAAACCGGTAGCCCCGGCAGAGTGCCCGCCGTAATGGCGCGAAAGATCAAACGGCGGCCGGACACGTTTTTTCGTACGTTGCCAGGCAAATCATCCTGTCAGTGCTTCTGCATAACGATGTCGCAGTGGAGTTGATATGAATAAACCCTCCGAGGTAGGGCAGCCCGTTTCCGAAGACTGGCTGGTGGACGGCGGCAAAATGGGCGAGTTGATTCGTTCCATGGATTGGTCCCAGTCGCCGCTGGGACCGCGCGAGTCGTGGCCGCAAAGCCTGCGCACGACGATCAGCTTGTGCCTTGCATCGAATTTTCCCATTGCCATCGTCTGGGGACCACAGTGCACCCAGCTTTACAACGATGGCTACTGGCCGATTTGCGGCAGCAAGCATCCACAATCCATGGGCCAGAATTTCTGGGAGTGCTGGCCGACCTCCAGGCCGGCCATCGGCCACGCCTTTGATCAAGCGGCTTCAGGGACCACTGCGTTCATTGAAAACCAATGCGTCTTGCTGGATCGAAACGGCTATCTGGAGGAGACCTATTTCACCTTTTCGTTCAGCCCGATCTACGATGAGAATGGCAACGTAGGCGGCTTATTTCATCCGGTAACGGAACTCACGCAGCAGACCCTGGCTGAGCGGCGCCTGAAAGCCTTGCGCAGTCTAGCCGATGCCACGGCAGACGCACGGACGATCGAAGATGCCATCGACCTGGCCGCGAGAACGCTTGCCGCGCACACGCTGGATCTGCCCTTTGTCCTGATCTACCAGGTTGACTATCGTCTGCAGCAAGCCAGGCTCGCCGCGGCTGCCGGCCTCCCGCCTGGCACACCGGCAAGCCCTGAACACATTGCCTTCGACGAATCGAACGATTTGCCATGGCCGGTGGCGCGTGTTGCCCAGTCCCGGCAAAGCGAGCATGTGACCGACTTGCTGTCGCGGATCGGGGAAGTGACATGCGGACCGTATCCGGAGCCGATACAGGAGGCCATGCTGATGCCAGTCACGGTGCCTGGTGTCGACAGTCCCGTCGCCGTTATTGTTGCCGGCGTCAGTACGCGCCGGTCCCTGGACGAGTTCTATCGCATGTTCTATGACATGCTCGGCCAGGGGATCACGACTGCGTTGTCGAATGCGCGTGCCTACGAAGAGGAGCGCAAGCGTGCCGAAGCACTGGCGGAACTCGACCATGCCAAGACGACGTTCTTCTCCAATATCAGCCATGAGTTCCGCACGCCTCTCACCCTCATGCTCGGTCCGCTGGATGAGCTTCTTTATTCTCCTCCTGGCACACTTGCCAAGCATGATCGGGGGCAGGTTGAGCTCGCACACCGCAATGCATTGCGCTTGTTAAAGCTTGTCAATACCCTGCTCGATTTCTCAAGGATCGAAGCTGGCCGTGCGCAGGCGACGTACCAGTCGACCGACCTGGCGCAATTCACTAGCGAGCTGGCAGCGATGTTCAGATCAGCCATTGAAAAAGCAGGAATTGAATATGTTGTCGATTGTCCGCCACTGCCGCAGCCGATCTATGTCGACCCTGATATGTGGGAGAAGATTGTTCTCAATCTGCTCTCCAACGCATTCAAGTTCACCTTCTCCGGCACGATTGCGGTGCGATTGAAATGGTGCGATGGTGGTGCGGAGCTGACGGTCTCTGATACGGGCGTTGGCGTGCCGGCGGAGCATCTGCCCCGTCTGTTCGAACGCTTCCATCGGGTTCCGCATACCCGCAGCCGGACATACGAGGGTAGCGGCATCGGACTGGCGCTGGCGCATGAATTGGTCAAGCTCCATGGCGGCACGATTGGCGCCGACAGCACGCTCCGCAAGGGAACCACATTCACGGTCTTCATCCCGGGTGGCACTGCACATTTGCCGGCTGACCGGATCGGCGCACATTCCTCCCTGTCGTCAACGGCCATTGATCCTCGTGCCTTCGTGGACGAGACTCTCCACTGGCTTCCTGATGACGAGGCATTGGAGGAATTGAAAGTGCCGACGATCCCGCCGGCACCACAGCCGCAGCCTGCATCTGCCGATGCCAACCGTCCCCGCATCGTGTTAGCCGACGACAATGCCGACATGCGCGAATACGTGCGTCGTCTGTTGGTGCCGAATTGGGAAGTCGAGGCAGTAGCGGACGGTATGCAGGCACTGGAAGCGGCACGGCGCAATCCACCGGATCTCGTTCTGACCGATATCATGATGCCGAATCTCGACGGCTTTGGGTTGCTGAGGGCGCTACGCGCGGATAAGCGCACGCGCGCTACGCCGGTCATCATGCTTTCCGCCCGTGCTGGTGAGGAAGCGCGCATCGAGGGACTCGAAGCGGGTGCCGATGACTATCTGGTCAAGCCATTCGGCGCGCGTGAGTTGCTGGCGCGGATCAACACCCATCTCGACATTGCCCGCCTGCGCCGTGAGGCAGTTGAATCGGTTCAGCATGATGCCCTGACCGGCCTGCCAAACCGCAAGCTCACAATGGAGTTTGCGGCGCGCCTGTTTGCCAGCGCCCGCCGGAGCAACAAACGGGTGGGCGTACTGTTCATCGACATGGACCGGTTCAAACCGATCAACGACACCTATGGCCACAAGATCGGTGATGCTGTGTTGGTGGAAATTGCACGCCGCCTGAAGGCTTGCGTGCGTGCCGGGGATATCGCCGGGCGCATTGGTGGCGACGAGTTTCTCGTTGTACTGTCGGACGTGCGCGACGGATCCGATGCCGCACAGGCGGCGCGTCATATCATCGATTCGCTGAGCCGGCCTAATTTTGTCGATAGCCTTGAGCTTCATTCCAGCCCCAGTATTGGTATTTCCGTCTTTAATGATGATGGCGAGGACATGGAGCAACTCATCCGTAATGCCGATATCGCGATGTACCATGCCAAAGAGATGGGACGGAACAATTTCCAGTTCTTTACGCAGGAACTCAACGAAAGCACTGCGCGCACGCATCGCATTGAGAGGCAGTTGCGAAGCGGTCTTGCGCATGGCGAATTCCAGCTTCATTACCAGCCGGTCATCGATCTATTGACGCAGACACTGGCCGGCGTTGAAGCATTGTTGCGTTGGCCTGGAAGGGATCTTGGCCCGAACGAGTTCATCCCGGTTGCCGAATCAAGCGGCATGATGAATGCCCTCGGAAACTGGATCGTGCACGAGGCGTGCAGGCAACTCCGGCGCTGGGGCGACCAGCAACTGCCGGCGTGGCCTGTCTCGATTAATGTGTCGCGCTGGCAGCTTGAGAAAAGCGGATTGCACGATGCCGTTGCACAAGCGCTCAAAGAACATGGCGTTGCCCCCTCCCTGCTGCAACTGGAATTGACCGAAACGGCCGCGCTGAAAAACGCGGACGAGACCATCGCCTTTGCACGTGCGCTCAAATCCCTCGGGGTAAGAATCGCACTCGACGACTTCGGCAAGAACGATTCGAACCTGAACTGCCTGCGGTTGCCAATCGATGCGATCAAGATCGACCAGGATTTTGTGAACAACCTCGCTTCCGATCCGGCAGGTGTGGCAATTATCGAGGCGACCATCGCTGCCGGGAAAACGCTGGGGCTGGATGTCATTGCGGAGGGCATCGAGTCAGTCCAGCAGCTCGAACTGCTGCGCCGCAAGGATTGCCATCGGATGCAAGGGTACTACCTGTGTCCGCCGGTATCCGCCGACGGACTGCAGGATTGGTACTACCGTTGGCAGACGGCACCCGAATCAATTGGGCAAACAATGATGCAGTAAGGCTGCGTCCGTTTTTCCCTATCGTTCCTGTTGGACGAGACCGGCCTGGCCGCGGGATTGCTGGAGCATGAATTGGCCGAGAGTTTCGTCACGCACTTTGAAGATGACAGTCATCGCCCAAGGGGGAGAAATGATCTTGTCCACGAACGGTAGTGGAGCCGCATAGGGAGTCGTTGAGTGGCAAATGCTGCCCTCGATTCCTGGTGTCCAATTGAACGCGTGGCCTACGGCTAAACCACCGCGCTCTGTCATATCAGTGCACAGTTCTTCCGTGCCACCAGTCGACGAATGCATCAGCAGGGATCGGTGCACTGAAGTAGTAGCCTTGGACCTGGTCACATCCATGCTCGCGCAGATAATCGAGCTCTTTGGATGATTCGATCCCTTCCGCGACAATCTCAAGTTTCAACGTGCGACCGAGCGCAATGATGGCTTCGGTAATCGCGCGGCAGGCTGGATCGTATTCCAACCGTTGCACGAACGATTTATCGACTTTGATCTTGTTGATGGGCAGTCGGCTCAGGTAGCTCAGACTGGAATAGCCTGTGCCGAAATCATCCAGCGCGATCTTGACACCAAGCACGTTCAAGCGCTGCAACACCTCAACAGCGCGGCTCATGTCGCTCATGATGGCTGATTCAGTCAGCTCGACCTGAATACAGGTTGGATCCACCATCGCGTCGCGAATTGTTTTGGCTAGCCGGCTATCGAAGTCCTGTTGCCGGAACTGCAGTGAGGACACGTTGATGGCAATGGGGATGGGCGGCAGTCCCTGCGTCAGCCATTTCTTGTGCTGGCGACACGCTTCACCAATGACCCATTCGCCGATGCGACTGATGAGTCCCGTCGCTTCCGCAACCGGAATAAAGCGCTCCGGTCCGATGTTGTCGTGAGGCCACCGCAGCAAGGCTTCGACGCTGACGACCTCGGTGCTACGCGCATTGACGATCGCCTGGTAATACAGCGCAAATTCATTGTGGCTTACCGCGGCTTTCAGGCGCTGATCGAGACTGGCAAACTCGGTGGCGCGCTCCTCCAGTTCAGGAGAAAAAAAGTGGAAGGTGTTTCGCCCGCATTGCTTTGCGTAGTACATCGCCGCATCTGCGCGATTGATGAGCGTGTCAATCTGATCGCCATCGCGGTCAAGCAGCGCTATGCCTATCGACACCGAAAGCAGGATCTCCAGATTGAGGATCCGGTAGGGCTCAAAAAGCCGCGTCAGAATATTTTTCGCCACCGATTCCGCGCCTTCCGGGGCGCGAATCGACGGCAGCAATACCAGAAACTCGTCGCCGCCGAACCGGCCGACCACGTCCGCGCCACGCGTACTCGCTTCAAGACGGCGCGCTGTTTCCGTGAGCACTGCGTCGCCAACCTCATGCCCATGGGCATCGTTGACCGGCTTGAAGCCATCCAGATCGATGAAAAGGACGGCTGCCATCGACCCGTTTCGCCGCGCGGCGGCGAGCAAATGTTCGCCATATTCGTAGATCAGCGCACGATTGGGCAATCCGGTAAGCGGGTCATGGAGCCCTGCATGGCGAATACGTTCCTCGGCTTCCTTACGCTCGGTCAGGTCACGATAAGTGACGATGATGGCATTGATGCCTGATTTATCGAGCTGGTTGGAGCCAACTGCCTCGATCCACCGCCAGGAGCCATCGCGGTGCCGGTGCCGCAACTCGCATACCGCCGAGTCACCTCGTATCAGGCGGTTAAAGAACTCTTCCGCCGATCGCGCATCATGGCGGTGCAGCGCGAGAAAGGTCGTGTCCGACAGAATCAGTTCCGACGGCTGATAGCCGAATATGGGAAAAGCGGCGGGACTGACATAGCGGATCACGCCATCCAGGGCGTAGGTAGCGATGGCATCCGAACTGTTCTCGATCAGCGCACGAAACCGCGCTTCGCTTTCTTCCAGTTCCGCGTTGAGGCGGCGCAGTGCGTCCTCGGCCTCCTTGCGCGCCGTGATGTCCCGGAAGGTGCCTGCGATGGCTGCCTTGCCTTCCCACTCGATCGGCACGGTCCGCAGTTCCGCCCAGCCGAGGCGTCCATTGCATACCATCTGGATGTCCCGGTGCGTGCCTTCAGGTGCTACCGGGATGCCGATATTCCGTCCCAACAGGTTGCCGCCGCCAAACATGCACTTTGCGCTCTCATTGGCAAAGAGCACGGTTCCTTGTGCGTCCACCACAACGATGCCATCTGTTACGGTGAATAAGAGTCGCTCCAGTCTCTCGTCGTCTCGGTCTTCCTTGGCGTTGCTCATTTAATATTTCCTACACAACCAGCGTTTGCCCGTCCGGCCCGCTTTGTTGTATCAGCGCCAGCAGGCGTGGTGTGTGTGCGATATCACCGATCAGCTTGAGTACCGGCGCTGGAATCTCACGCAGAAGTGTCGGCGTGACGAAAACATCGTTTTGCAGTGCTTTCTCCGGCATCTGAATGACGTCAATCACGTCCAGCTTCCACGCCCCTGGCGCAAGGTTTTGCGTGAGCGTTGCAGTCAAATCCCGGCGTAACCTCTGGGTCTCGTCGTCTTCGCCAGCGATACATAAGGTGAGCTTTAACATGTCGTAGGTAGAAGTCGGTTATGAAGTGGCAAGCGCAGCCTGGGCCACGAGGCGTATCTGTTGAGGCGAGAGCGGCTTGGCTGCAAGCTGGAAGCGCAGTCCATCCTGCTTGGCTTGTGCCAGCCCGGACATGTATTCCTGGGCGAACGCCGTCACGATATAGACCTTGATTGACGGGTCGTGGGCTAGCAGCCGGCGTAAGGTTTCGACGCCATCCATGCCGGGCATTTTGAGGTCGAGAAAGACCAGGTCGGGGCGCTGCTGCCTGGCCATGTCCACACCGTTCAACCCATCCTCGGCCAGACGAACGGTATGTCCTTCATCCCCAAGCGCAAGTTCAAATGCGTCGCGGACTGCCCGGTCATCGTCAATGACCAAAATGTGCTTTCCACTCATCGTGTAGCTACTTTCTCGGCTGCTTTCTCCGCTTCTGCGACGGTGATGACGAACGAGGCGCCTCCGGTGGCTGCGGTTCCGACATCGATGGAACCTCCGGAAGCTTCAATCAGTTGTCGAGTGACCGCCAAACCCAGGCCTGTGCCCTGGCCGGCAGGCTTGGTAGTAAAGAATGGGTCAAAGATCTTGCTCTTGATGGATTCTGGAATGCCGGGGCCGTTGTCCGCCACTGAGATAATGCATTGACCGTTTCCTTCATTACTGACGGAAATGTCGACCTTATATGGAGGTGGGTGCTGTTTCAAGGCATCACGGGCATTGAGGATCAGATTGAGAACCGCCTGCTGAATATTATCCATGTTGCCTCGAGCTATTACCGGTGTTTCTGGTGCGGAGATGCGAAGTTTGATGTTCTGGTGTTGAAGATCTGCCTCCACAAGGGCGACCGTCTTCGTGACCGCTTGCACAAGGTCAACGTCGCCTAATGACAATGATGACTTGGACCGTGAAAATACCAACATGTTTTTGACAATGCGACCGATCCTGTCGACTTCGGCAGAAGCGCGTTGCAGTACTTCCTTGGGGCGCCCCTCATCCATTTTGTCGCTGACGTATTCGATATAGCCCTTGATCCCCATAAGCGGGTTATTGATTTCATGCGCCACGCCACCGACAAGCGTGCCCAGCGCGGATAGTTTTTCCATTTGAATCAATTGCTCATGCGTCTCCTGAAGCCGCTGATAGGCGATGCGTGCCTCGGCTTCTGCTTGCTCTTTTTCAGAAATACGGTTTTTCAGATCTGCATTGGTCCGCTGAAGTGCCTCTTCAGCTTCTTTCAAATCATTAATGTCGGTGACGACACCGAGCCAGCGGATGCAATGTCCGTTCTCATCCAAAATAGGTGTTCCCCAGGATTTGAACCATCGGTATGCGCCGTCATGGCGCAGGATGCGATATTCCGCATGGAAGTTTTCTCCCTTCGAGACAGCTTCTTGCCAGGTTTTAAGAAGATCTTTCCGGTCCTCCGGATGAATGACGTCGAGGAACCCGGCACCAAGCTGGGATGACAAGCTCATCCCGGTATAGTCCAGCCACTGTTGGCTAACGAAATCGACAGCGCCATCGCGGGTTGCAGTCCAGACTGTGCCCGGTATGGCAGCAATGAGACGACGGAGATCAGCCTCACTCTTCTGCAACGCTGCCGACCGTTCCTGCAACAACCCTGCCGCGCGCCCAATTGCCGTGGCGACTTCTGCGGCCTCTTTGATATGCACTTGCGGAACTCGAACGGGACTGCCTTCCCCAAGCGCGATCGCCGGCGCTGTCAGTGCGGTAACAGAATGCGCGATCCTTTGGCTCATGAGTCGGGCGAGCATCAGGCCGATCCCGAGCAGAGCGGCCACGCCGAGGGCGAGCAGGGAAAGGGTTTGCAACAGCTCGACTTCAATTGTCCGAAGCGGGATGCCGATGGCGACCCGCCAGTTGGTAACGGGCGAGCGACTATAGAACGTTTGGGTTTGAATTCCTTCCAGCGTCGTCGTTTCGAGCGAGCCTTCGGGCGACGCCATCATTGCCTGGAGCAATCGGGCGTTAGCCTTGCGACCGACAAACTGCTCTGGGGAGTTTGTCCGACCCGCAACCGTCCCGGTAGTGTCGAAAACTCCGGCTACCCAGTGAGAAGGCAGACGCTGTGCTTTCAGTAGCGTGTTGAAATGTTCCGGCACGATCCCGATCCCCAAGGCATACGCTATCTTGCCGTTAATGACTACCGGTACGTCCACGCTCATGATAGGCCGCTTGAGTACAGGACCGATAAAGACCGGGGAAATAGTTGGTCTTCCGGTTGCAAAAACTTTCTGGACCTGCTCCGGTGCGGCTTGTGGATTCAAGGGTTTTCCGAAATCAATGGCGGTGTTGAGAATCTGTCTCCCGGCCTCGTCCCTCAACACGACGTTGGTAACCAAGCCCGATAACGCTAGTGCGCCACGCGCCCGCTGGTGAAAGCGGGCGAAATCGCGCCTGGCGAGCGTGTCGGCAGCAGAAAGCGTTTGTACGATCGCCTGAGCCCTGAGCAAATGGTTGTCTACCGCCTGAACCAGTGCGCGGGCGGTCTGGATCATGTCCTTTTCCCGCTGGGTGCGACCTTCCTGATACTGGTAAATGAACAGGCCTGCAGCGCCGATGATTCCTGGCATCAAGCAGGCGAGAACGAGCCACATCAGGAATGTTCGGACCGACCAACGAGATACGGAAATCGAGGTGAGTCGTATTTTGCGACTCAGGATTGCCTTAAGGGGGGAAGAATTCACGCTTGGCCGATTTCAGGTTTTCCGGTTCGACCGTTGCGCGCTCACAAAGATTCCGGTGGCTACTATTGGGATGAAACCACTTGGTCGCTAAGTTCGCTAAGTGAACGGCGGACTGGCAGGTCAGATGAACGGTTGCTTTTTTCCTTGCCGAGCGGCAGCAAAGGGCGCCTTTTCCGCGTCACAACCACATGGCGACCGTCGGGATGGTGACCTATAGCGGCCAGCGCCTCGGGTCACGACTCGAACTCGGTGCGGCGACAGCCGATCGTTGACCCGCACGCGTATTGGATACCGGCTGGCACATCGTATGCATCGTGCCGGACGACAAAGACACCATCAGGCCACCTGCTGTTCCCGGCACCACTGCGCAAACTCCGACGCCGGAAGAGGATGGCTGAACCAGTATCCCTGTGCCTGGTCGCAGCCATGCTCCTGCAGGTAACGCAGCGCATTTTCCGACTCGATACCTTCGCCGATCACTTCAAGCCTGAGGCTGCGGCCGAGCGCGATGATCGCTTCGGTCACGACCCGGCTTGCCTGGTCGTTCTCGATCCGCCGCACGAAAGACTGGTCGACCTTCAGCTTGTCGAGCGGAAGACTGGACAGGCTGGAGAGGCTCGAATAGCCGGTTCCGAAGTCGTCGAGCGACACTTTCACCCCGAGTGACTTGATCTTGTTTAGGATCTTGACCGCTTCATCGAGGTTCTCCATGACGGCACTCTCGGTCACTTCGAGCTGAAGACAGGTCGGGTCGACCCCGGTATTCGAGAGGATCTTGCTCATTCTCTCGGAAAAATCGCGCTGCCTGAACTGCAGCGGCGACACGTTGATCGCAATGGTGACCCGCAATCCTTCACCGAGCCATGCCTCGTGCTGGCGACAGGCCTCCGCCGCGACCCATTCACCCAGTTCGCCAATCAATCCTGCGGATTCGGCGATAGGGATGAAGTTGCCGGGGCCGACCTGGTTGCCACCATCATCCAGGCGCATCAACGCTTCGGCACCGATCAGTTTGCCGCTCTTGATGTCCACCACCGGCTGGTAGTGCAGTTTCAACCCGTTGTTCCTGAGCGCATTCTTGAGCCTCGCCTCGATCCAATATGCCTCTTCGGCGTGTCGGTCGAGTTCGGACGTGTAGATCCGGTAATTGGCCCGTCCCGACTGCTTGACCTGGTACATGGCGAGATCGGCACAATGTATCAGTGCGCCGACGTCGGTTGCATGGTCCGGGTAATAGCTGATCCCGATCGAAGGCGATACCGACAGTTCCAGATTATCGATGAGGAACGGCTGACTGATGCTGTCGACCACATGCTGGGCGACAATAGCCGCACGGTCGCGGGCGCCGTCCAGGTGAGGCAGGAAGATCACGAACTCGTCGCCGCCTAGCCGACCGACCAGGTCTTCGTTCCGCGTATAGCGGACCAGGCGCTTGCCGACTTCCTGCAGCACGCGGTCGCCGATCTCGTGGCCGTACAGATCATTGATCGGTTTGAACCGGTCCAGATCGATGAATAGCAGCGCACCGCGGCCGTGATTGCGCTGTGCCGCGGCCAGCAGATGGCCGCCATACTCGAACACGAGTGCCCGATTCGGCAGACCGGTCAACGCGTCGTGCAGCGCCGCCTCGCGCACGCGCTGTTCTGCAAGCTTGCGTTCGGTAATGTCGTTGAACAGATAGGCGAATTTCCCGCTGCCGATGCTGAATGCACGGGCAGCGAACCACTTCTTGAGGCCGGCCGCATAGTCTTCGCGGGCTTCCGGTTCGCCGGTAAGGGTTACCCGGCCAAACATTTCGACCCAATGCGATTCCGCCCCGGGAACAAGCTCCCTGGCCGTCTTGCCAATGACGGTGCCCGGCGCATAGCCGCCTATCCGTTCGAAAGCCGGATTCACCAGCAGGTGTCGGTAGTCGCAGGGCTGTCCCTGGTCGTTGAGAATGATTTCGCAGATGGCAAAAGCTTCGTTCATCACTTCAAAAAGCGTGCGGTAGCTTTCTTCGCTTCTGCGCAGGGCGGTCTCTATTTCTTTTTGATGGGTGATGTCGGTAAAAATGACGGTGCACTCGCCGTGTTTGGAGCTGTAGGCATAGAGGGATATCCACTGGCCGGTCGGCGGAAAATACAATTCGAAGTTGTTTTCCCCGCCTTCCAGTCCGATACGTCCGAACTCAGCGATGAACTTGAATTCGAAGGCCTCAATTCCCGGGAAGGCGTCCGTCACCAGCTTGCCTTCGACGCGCTCGCGCTTGATGCCAAGGGTCCGCTCGTAGGCTTCATTGACTGCCTCGATGTAGTAATTCACCGGCCGTCCATGCTCGTCGGCGACGATGCGGAAATGCGCAATGCCATTCGTCTTGTTGTTAAAGAGGGCCATGTAGCGTTGCTCGCTGTCCACGAGCGCGTCCTGGGTGCGCTTGAGGTCATCGATGTCGGTGGCGACGCCAAGCCAGCGCTTGATGGTACCGTCCTCGCTCCAGATCGGCGTGCCACGGGAGAGAAACCAGCGATATTGCCCATCATGGCGGCGCAGGCGGTATTGCACATGAAAGACGGTCTGGCGCTCCACTGCTGCACGCCAGGCTTCGAAGGCGGTTTCCCGGTCTTCAGGATGCAGGCAATCGAAGGCGCCGGCGCCCAGTTGCGACGTCAAAGTTGTACCGGTGTAATCCAGCCAATGCTGGCTCAGGAAATCCAGCGTGCCTTCCGGAGTCGTGGTCCAGACCATGCCTGGCAGGGTAGTAATCAATTGCCGCAGGTAAGCCTCACTTTCCTGCAAGGCCGTTTCCACCCGCTTCTGGTCGGTGATGTCGCGAAATAGCGAGGCAAAGCGGCCGGGGCTGGGAGAGAAGGCATAGACGTCGTAATAACGCTGGGTATCGACGTTGAAACTGTCAAAGCGGATCGCCTGCCGACTGACAGCCGCGTTGGCATAGCGGTCTATCCAGCTCTGCTCGAGATGGGGCAGCACCTCGCGGAACGGGCGCCCCTCGCACCCGCGGGGAATGCCCGTCTGGACATGGAAGGCATCGTTCACCTCCAGAAACCGGACATCGCGGACGCCTCCCCACTCGTCCAGGATCGGCTCGCCGAGGATGAAGCCCTCCGTCATGTTGGTGAACAGGGTCCGATACTTTTCCTCGCTCGCACGCATCCGCTCATCCGAAGTGATGCGCTCGGTAATATCCTCACTGGCAATGACGATGCCGCCGACAGTGCCGGCATCGTCGTACCATGGCCACAGCTCCCACCGCGTCCAGTGCACTGCGCCATCTGGCCGGATGAAGCACTCGGCTTCGGCACGCAGGACTTCACCCGACAATCCGCGACGGTGCGCTTCCCGCCTTTCGTCCGACATGTCCGGGAACACATCATAGTGCGACAGCCCCAATACATCCCTGTTGCCGATGCCATAGTCCTGACGCCAGCGGCGGCTGACGGCCAGATAGTGCATATGATTGTCGAAAACGGCGATGGCCGCAGGCGAGTGTTCAGTGAGGGTCTTCAAGCGGATTTCGCTTTGCCGCAATGCCTTGCTGCGTTCATCCAGCGCGACGTGGCTGCGCTGCAGCGCTCGCATGGCAGCGCTCATGAGATGGACCACCACAACGTCCACCAGGAGGACAACGGTAAAAAAGATC
This sequence comes from Noviherbaspirillum sp., assembly GCA_035654275.1. Lineage (GTDB taxonomy): Bacteria > Pseudomonadota > Gammaproteobacteria > Burkholderiales > Burkholderiaceae_D > Noviherbaspirillum. The sequence goes on along the minus strand of DASRXG010000060.1, from coordinate 103,233 downwards.
AGGGCGATCTGATCGGGGCGGGAAATTCCTGCAAAAGCACCGACTGGCGGAATGAAGAAATACCATGCTGCAATGACACTCAGGACCGAAACCAGCAGCCCCGGGCCGAAACCGCCCAGAAAGGTGCTGAGCAGCACAGCCGGGAAGAACGTGAGGAACGGAAAGCCTTGTGGCGGCAAGGTGCCGATCAATGCAAATCGTGAAGCGAGGGCAAGCCCAAACAATACGGAGGCGGCGAAGTACCGAACGCCTACCGGATAATGGTCCAGCCGCCCGCCATGACGCAGATTACTGAGAAGCATCGGTGCTCCAGATTTTTCTTGAGCAACGCTGAGTCAAATTACTTATTACGTTTGAATAGAAAAGGAATTTGTTTCTGGCTATAAATAGTTGGGGTGCAGCGATCGTGCGGCACAGCATGATGCAGGAGCTGGGACTAGAGGATTGGATAGGATGGGGCATTTATTTCCATGCGTATCTGACAGGGCTGCATCAACACGATTTACAACCAGTGAATGTGCTGTCCAGAGTGAATCAGATAGGAAGTCTGGGAATACTCGACATCAACAATTTCCGTTCGACTGTCCGTGGTCCTAAAGATTCAGGTTGACGATGAACATCGTGGGGCGGAATCGTTGAAACTCTTTTCCCTTGTCCACTGCCCCTGTGAGACTGCAGACTCGTTCTATTCTCTGCGTCATGGGCAAAGCGGGCCTATCCTTGAGAGTTGCATTAATTTCATCTTTCCCGTTTCAAAACGATGGTGCCAGCCGCATTTAGCTCTGTGCGCAAGCCATCACGCAATCTCCCTGCTATGATCAATAGCCCATGTGCAACAAACGCATCATGGCAATACAAAACTGCTCCTTCGTACGGCGATGGAGCTCGTAATACGACCTGAAACAGCAAGAGGGAGCATCATGAATCTGGAAGAAGCACTGGCAAAAGAAGCAGAGTTAAGGCCCAAGATCCTCTCTGCGATTGCCTCCCAACATACGCTTGATGAAAAGTCGGTCGCCAAAGTCGATGCATGCATGCTCGGCAACTGGCTGCATGGAGAGGGGGAACGCAAGTTCCCGTTCGTGAAGAGCTTTGCCCCTGCGGTGGAAGCGCATGACGCCTTCCATGCGGAAGTGGAAAAGGTTGCGCGCCAGGTGAACCTTGGCGAATACGAACAGGCGCAGGCGATGCTGGGTAGCGGCACACCATGCACCAAGGCCTTTATCGCCATGGTGGCGGCGGTGCGGCAACTGAAGACGGATGCGAAGTTGTAGCGCCGGATTGCCGCGCCGGGCGGCGCAATCGTGCCGGTGACCGGCGGTTGCGCGCCTTCTGATGCATCTTGCTTTCGGCAAAAACTCGCGGCAAGGCGGCGCTGTAATCCGGGGCGGCAAGCCTGTTGGCGCCGCTGCCGGCAGTCTTGGCGCAGGGAGCGCCTGGACGGGCTTACAGAAAACTCTTCAGTTTGCCGCTTCTCACCGAAGCCGAAGCGCGCAGCTTTTTCATTGCAGCCGCTTCGATCCTGCGGATGTTCTCGCGCGAGGCATTAAAGCGCAGTCCAAGCTCTTCAAGCGTATGGGCCGAAGAGTCGATGCCATAGCGCATGCGTAACACTGCTGCTTCACGCGGCGTCAGTGATCCGAGCAAGTCCTTGATGATGGCCCGCATCGACGATTGCACGGCGGATTCCTCGGGCGACATGCTCGATGTATCTTCGACCAGTTCGCCAAGGTCCATATCGCCATCTCCCCCGATCGGCATGTCGAGGGATATCGGCTCTTTCACCACTCCGAGCAGCTCACGGATCTTGGTCTCCAGTAGAGCCATTCTTGCGGCCAGCGCCGCCGGTTCGGGGAATCTCCCGGTCTCGCTCACGATGACGCGCGAGATCCGTTTCATTTTGTTGAGCGTTTCCATCAGGTGCACCGGCACTCGGATCATGCCCGCCTTGTCCGCAATCGCGCGCAGGACAGCCTGGCGAATCCACCATGTCGCATAGGTGGAAAACTTGAATCCGCGGCGGTATTCGAACTTGTCCACCGCTTTCATCAAACCAAGGTTTCCCTCCTGGATCAGGTCGGGGAAGGGGAGGCCGCGGTTAGCGTATTTCTTCGCAATCGATATCACGAGGCGCAGGTTCGCCTTGATCATGTCTTCTTTTGCGCGGCGCACCCGCGTTTCCGCTTGCGTCAGCTGCCGGTGGATGTTGCGCAATTCGTCCAACGGCAGCGCGATGCGCTGTTCCATCGTCCTCAGTCGGTGCTGTGCTTCCTGTACCGGTGCAACGTAGTGGGCGAGCGCAACGCTGTACGGTTTCCCTGAAGCGGCTTCTTCCCTGACCCAGTTCAGGTTGGTTATGTTGGCCGGGAAGCTTTCATGGAAGTGGGCGTACGGCATGCCACACCGCCCGACGCAAATGTCGCGTATGGCTCGTTCGTTTTCCCGCATCTCTGCGACCGGTGCATGTACCGCCTCGCAAAATGCAGCGAGGCTCTTCTCCGTAAAGTGCAGCCCTGACAATTCATGCGACACAGTCCTTTGTGCATTCAGGTATGCCTGCGAATCGCGGCCTTCCTTTTCATAGGCGGCACCCATCCGGTCGAACGCGGCGGAAACACGGGCGAAAGTTGCCAGCGTGTCCGCCTTCAATTCCTCAAACTGCCGTGCCGACAAGTGCCCGGCGTCATCCTCCTCGTTGCTGCCGCCCATGTCGTCATCGCCGGCAGTGCTGCTGTCGTCTGGTGAGCTACCGATGCTCTCGACGAGGTCGGAGATCTTGATCTCGTCATGCGCGACTTTCTTCGCAACCAGCAGCATTTCATAGACAGCAGGCGGACAGGTGGAGATGGCCTGGAGCATGTCTTTTCGTCCTGCATCGATGCGCTTGGCGATGTCGATTTCTTCCACGCGCGTAAGCAAGGCCGTCGCTCCCATCTGGCGCATGTAGATGCGCAGCGGATCGGTGGTGCGGCCATATTCCGGATCAACGGCGGACAAGGCGGCTTCGATTGCTCCCTCTGCATCGTCGTCCTGCGGCACGGCTGCAATCTGCTCGTCTTCGTTACCGAGCCATGCCATGGCGTCGTTGCCCGGCGCTTGCTCATGCACGGCAATGCCGAGTGCGCGCAGGCTTGCAACAAGTTCCTCGGTGGCTTCGCTGTCGGCGAGATCCTGCGGCAGGCAGTCGACGATGTCGTCCTGCATCAGGAAACCGCGCTCCTTCGCCATCTGCACGAGGGCTTTCACGCTTGCATCACGGTTCTCGGCGGCATCCGGATCCGCCGTGGAATTGTTGTACGCACCAGCGTCGTCCATGTCCGTTCCCTGTGCCTCTTCCTGCACGCGGACTGTGCCCGGTTCGTATTCGAAATGAAAAGTAGTCACTTGCTTGACCCAACAAATAGTGAAATGCCCGGCGCACCTAGTGAACCTGCCGCCAGGCACGGCGATTCAAATCCCCCCGTTGAAGTGCGTGTACGCCCGGCGGGCCGCCGTTGTTACGGGGCAGGGCGATTTATAGAGCCGATATGGTGGCGGAGGCCGCAATATCTAGTCTCGCGCCATCGCATTCTCCTTGGTGGAGAAGAAACACGTCGTGGTGGCCGGGGCGGCTTGCGTCGTTATGGTCTTATTGCAAGCCGCAGCGATGCACCGGAAAAATCCTCGTTGCTGCATGACTTCGACAAGCCGGGCATGACGAGTTCCCGATGTGTGCGGCCGGAGGGGAATTGCTTACTGCAGTACTGCGAGCGCCAGATACGCGTAAAGCGGGATGCCGATCACGATGTTGAATGGGAAGGTCAGCGCAAGCGGCATGCCGATGTACAGCGGGGGATTGGCTTCCGGGATCGCATACCGCAGCACTGCCGGTACTGCGATGTAGGACGCGCTTGCAGCGAGCACCATGAGCAGCATGCCGTTGCCCGGCGCGATACCGAACAGGAAAGCCAGGCCGAGTGCGAGGCCGGCATGCGTGAGCGGACCGACGACCGCATAAATGAATAGCAGCGGCGATACCCGTTTCAGGCCGGCGAGGCTGCGCGCGGCAAGCAGGCCCATGTCGAGCAGGAAAAAGGCAAGCATCCCCTTGAACAGATCGCCGGAGAACGGCTGCATTGCCGCCTTGCCGGTTTCGCCGGAGATGTAGCCGATCAGCAGCGCGCCCAAGAGCAGCAGCTGCGTGCCGTCCGTGAACGATTCGTGCAGGACCTTGCCAAGGTTGAACCCATGCCCGGGCCCGCCTGCAATCGCTGCAGCACCGCCCGGGCCGCCCTGGCAGATGCGCACTTCGCGCTGGCGCCGCAACGCGCTCGCCAGCGTCAGCGCGATGATGATCGCTGGCGACTCCATCAGTGCCATTGCCGCTGCCATGTGGCCGCCGTACAGGATTTCATTGGTTTCGAGGAATTGCGTCGCGGTGATAAAGGTTACCGCGCTGACCGAGCCGTAAGTTGCTGCTACTGCCGCAGCATCGAATCCCGACAGCACCCGCTTCAGCACAAAATAGCCAAGCAGCGGCACGACCACTGCGAGCGTCACGGCACAGAACAGGCTGGCTGCGATATCGCCGCTGGCGCCGGATTCTGCCAGTGCGAAGCCGCCTTTCAGTCCCAGCGCCATCAGCAGGTATAACGCAAGGAAGCGTGAAATCTGCGGCGGAATTTCCAGGTTGGACTTGATGCTGCCGGCAAATACGCCGAACAGAAAAAACAGAATGACGGGGTCGAGAAAGCTTTGCATACGGTATCCACAGACAAAACGCTTCGCATCCTACCGGTGGCAACACATAGAGTAAAATCAATTATATTGATGATAAACATCGATAACTATCTATGAAGGTTACATTCCGCCAGCTGCAAGTCTTTCTCGCGCTTGCCGAGCACCGCAGCATCACGGCAGCGGCCCGCGCCTGTCACACCACACAACCAACCGTCTCCATGCAGTTGAAGGAGCTGTCCGAAACGGTCGGGCTGCCGCTATATGAACAGATCGGCAAACGCCTGCACCTGACTGCGGCGGGCGAGGCACTGGTGCAGACCGCCCATGCGATGGTCGATGAATGGGACCGCTTTGAGCAGACCGTGGAGGCGATGAAAGGCCACACCAAGGGCCGCCTGCGCGTGGCCGTGGCCAGCACCGCGAAATATTTCATCCCGCGCATTCTCGGCACCTTCTGCGCGCAATATGCGGAAATCGACATTGCGCTGCAGGTGCTCAATCGCGATGGCGTCGTTGCGCGCCTGCGGGACAATGCGGACGACCTGTACATCATGTCGATCCCGCCGGACGACCTCGAGTTGGAACAGCATGCTTTCCTCGCCAATCCGCTGGTGATGATTGCGCCCGCCAACCATCCGCTCGCCAAACGCAAGCGCATTGCACTGCGCACGCTGGCCGATGCCGCATTCATCCTGCGCGAGCCGGGTTCCGGCACCCGTCTTGCGTGCAATGCGCATTTTGCGGAGCGGCGGTTCAGCCCGAAGATCCGGCTCGAACTCGGCAGCAACGAGGCGATCAAGCAAGCTGTCAGGGGCGGGCTCGGCATCGGCGTTGTGTCGCGGCACGCGCTGCCGGCCCGGCTGGAGGACGAGTCCCTGGCCGCGTTGCAGGTCGAAGATTTTCCGATCCACTCCAACTGGTGGGTGCTCTATCCGAAAGGCAAGCGCCTGTCGCCGATTGCCTCCGTGTTTCTGGAGCATTTGTCGCAGACCGCGAACGAACTACGGCTCGGTTGACTCGCTTGAGTGACGGCCTACGCACACGCCGCAGGCCGCCAGAGCAATTGCCGCCCGCGTCACATATTTGCGACTGAGCGTCACCGTTGATACGACTGCCTACCAAGGCAAACAAGAGGTGGGGAAGAAAGAAGGGCTAGCGGTAAATCGCTGCCCTTTTGGGCTGAACGTTTGAGAACATATGGTCTGGCAGTGACCGCTTGTTGTCACTAACCGGTCAGTGAGGCAAATCAGTTGCACTTCTGTTCCCGGCCAGAAGCAGACATAGCTGGCCTTTCATAAACGCATCTGCCGTTGGCAAGTCGAGCGCCGTAATCCGACAACAGGTAGGAACAGACGTCTGCGTGCAGTGGCACTTATCAACATTGGCCCAGGCTTTTTGTTCCGGGTGCATCGTTTTCTCAGCAACTCCGCTTGAGAAGGCTACTTGCGCCCCTATGAGTCCGGCAACCCGAGGGCACCTGATCGGGGGTACAGGTATCCGGGGTTGCGGCACTAGCGGCCTGCCTTCGGGAAAGAAGAAGCAAGGGCAAATGGTCAGTACGTTTTTCGCCGGATCATTCTATACAAGACAAGCAGGATGATGGCGCCGACTAGCGCTGCAATGAAACCGGCGGACTGCCCGACCTGATACCAGCCAAGCGATCGCCCGAGAAAAGTTGCGAGCAATGACCCGGCAATACCTATAAGAGTGGTGACGATGAAACCGCCCGGGTCCTTGCCGGGAGTGAGTGCACGAGCAAGCAAACCAACAATGAACCCGATCAGAATAGTCCAAATGATTCCCATGAATTCCACCTCCAAAATATTTTACGAAATAGCGTTCAATCGCCGGATATGGAAGAGCAAAAACCGGACCAAAAAAAGAATGCGGCAATAGTAATGGGGAAATGGACGTCGGCAATGCGCAGGCGGCATCCCTTTCAGTCCGTGCTTTTAAGCATGAATCCCCATGAATGCATCACCAATTAGCGGCCACAAGCAGACATCGGCGAACGTCGAATGATGGACGCAGTCCGTCCGGCCACACGTCAGCGCAGTCACTTACCGCGTGAGCGGTTTTTTTGCTCTGATAAAGAAATACGCCGCACCGACCACCGCAGAAGCAATCAGCGCCTTGCGGGCTAATCCTGCCGGATTGTGCTTGAGTTCGGCGCGCACGCCCATTTCAGCGAAGATGTTCGGAACATACCCATGTTTTAAGTCTTGGCCAATACCTTCTACGACATTGATTCGGTCTGCAAGAAAAAGAAGCAACCAGTGACGAATATCGTTCTCGCTGAGCTTGTAGGCAACATCCCGGATCTTTCCACTCAATCCGGTTGGCGGCGTGCTGGTGCCGAACACCGGGGTGATGCCAAGACGTTCGGTCGAATGATAGACCTTCACATTGATCGGTTGCTCCTCCGGGTGTGTCCAATGCACGTTCTCAAGCCGGGCCGGAGTGCGTTCCATCGGATAAGCTGGCCTATTCTTATGGTCAAGATCGGCACCCCATCCGGGTATGTGCGCATACGCCTCCCGTGGCTTCAGTGCAGGCGGGTGCCGGTGGTCTCCATCGTAGTCACTGTGTCGATGCTGGGCTTGGTCTTCCATGCTGGCGCTCCTCGAATAGGTGTGAATGTCTGTCAATGCAAAAAGCCGACGCTGGGAGCATTGGGCGGGACCAGGATGGTCTTGATGCAGTTATCGAGCTTGCTGGAGAAAATATGATAGGCATCAGCAACTTCCTCCAGCGGCACCCGATGCGTGATGATCTTCCTTGGCTCGAGGTGCCCCGCCTGGATATGCTCGATCAATCTGGGGAGGTGCCGGCGGACGCTGGCTTGGTTCATACGCAGTGTCAATCCTTTGTTCATCGCATTCCCAATCGGCACCGCGTTAAAGGTTGGCCCGTACACGCCGACAATCGACACCGTCCCGCCCTTGCGAACCGAGTTGATCGCCCAATGCAGTGCGGTCGCGGCGCCTGCCTGCAACTTCAGATAGCGTCCGGTAAGCTGCTGCACCGCGTTGCCGGCCGCCTCACAGCCCACTGCGTCAATGCAGACATCGGCCCCTAACCAGTCCGTCATCCGTTTAATGTGCTCAGCCATGTCGTTCACTTCCTTGAAGTTCACGACTTCGCATTGGGCGAAATTCTTGACGAACTCAAGTCGATACTCGACGTGGTCGACCACGATGACGCGTCCGGCCCCCATTAGCCAAGCCGATTTAGCAGCGAATATTCCAACAGGCCCGGCACCAAAGACGACAACCGTATCGCCCTCCGCGATTCCTCCCATTTCGGCAGCCTGGTAACCGGTAGGGCAAGCATCGGTCAGCAGCACGGCGTCATCAACATGCAGGTCCTTGGGAATCACTATCGGCCCGACGTCTGCCATGGGGACGCGCACAAGTTCGGCCTGGCCGCCGTCGTAGCCGCCCGCGATGTGCCCGTAACCATACATGGCGCCCAGCGCAGTCGCTTCCGGATTAGTGTTGTGGCAGTTGCCGTAGAGCTCTTTCTGACAGAAGAAACACGACCCGCAGAAAATATTAAAAGGCACCAACACATGGTCGCCTACCTTCAAATTCTGGACCGAAGGTCCGACTTCCTCGACGATCCCGGTAAATTCGTGACCGAAAGTCATGCCGACCCGCGTATCAGGCACTAAACCATGGTACAGGTGCAAATCAGAACCACAGATACAGGACCGCGTCACGCGAATGATTGCATCATTTGGATGCTCGATTTCAGGCTCTGCCTTGTGTTGAGCACGGACACGGTAGGGACCTCGGTAGTTCATCGCCAGCATGCAATTCTCCAGAATAGGTACAAAGGGGGGCGTTGCAGTGGCCGACCGCTGATGACCAATACCATTATTAAGACAGCATCATCGGAAAAGGTTTTACAAGGCAGGTAAATTTCTACCGAGCATAGAAATGATATTGACATCTCTATTCTGACCAGACGGGGATGACAGCGTCAGATGCAAGCTTGAGTTTTCCCAGATTGAATCACCACCGTTTCGTGGACACTTCGGAATCTATCAAGACTTTCAGGCGAACGGCTGCTTTGAGGAGCCGGCTAAGTCTAGTGCGGGTCGTGTGTTCCATGTCGCCCCTTCCAGATGAGCATCTAGAAGGTACCCGATAGCCGCCGGTGCCGTGACGCACGACTCGGACTCAGTGCGGCCAAACGCAGACGGTCGAGGCGGCGCCAAAACTCATCTCCCGCGCCATGCACTACTGCGAGACGTAACCAGCCTGCTTATCGGATAAGCAACTAAACGCAGCCAGCCACAGCAGCGTTGTGGCAATCACAAACGGTCTGATACTGTCTCCTGCTGGAAGCACCGGAATGAGCGCCGCCCAGCCGTTGATCCCCATGTGAAGAATCATTACGGGAACGATGCTTCTGCCAGTCTTATTGAATAGCCAGCCGAGGAGCATCGCCAGGGGTACGGCATTGAGCACAAACAGCCAGAACGGCAGCTGATATTGAACCGTGCCGGATATGAAAAAGAGCGGCAGGTGCCAGACGCTCCAGATCACTCCTAATGCCGCTGAAGCAAACCAAGGCCCGATGCGCTGTTGCATGGCAGGCAGCGCGAAGCCGCGCCATCCGAGCTCTTCGCCAAGGGGGCCGCCAAACAAGAAAATCAGCATGAAGTTAAGCGGGACTTTCCACCAGTGATGGATCACAGGAGGTTCCCGCAGTGAGCCACCTAACGCAACATGCAGCAGACAGGCAATGGACATCAAAAGCGGTGGCAGCAGAAAGGCAAGGACGTAATACCGTTTAGGCGCGTTCGGTCGGAATCTGCATCGAAGCCAACTCAACAGATCCTTCAAGCCACGAGTAGCAACGATGACGATTACGGTCGCGATGAGAGGCCCGAATGTGGCACCGATGTGCAAAATGGCCGCAAGCCCTGGACTTAGCGTCGAGTAGTGCGCTGCACCGGCCCATAAGAGCCAGGACCACCCAAATGCAATGACGAAAAATGCCAGTAGATAGCGGATAGCCTGCGCGGTGATATGGGTGTCAGTCTTTAGTTTCATGAATTGCTGAGTTGTAGGGCCAATACAACGTTGGGCCCGGTGCATTCGGAAGCTACTCGCAGGGCGCGTAGCTAGCCATACCATGAGTATGGGAGTTCGTTCAGGTGGCGCGGGCGAGTCCCCCAAAAAACCAACACCGGCGCGCGTCCAGCAACTCAGAGCTATGAGATGAGCGGCTGCAATCGGGCACCAAGCTGCTATTGTCCCAGCAAGCCAATGAGGTGCATACCGGCCAATTGCTGACGTCTAGGGTTCTCGCATAGGTATCCAAACCAGTCATTCACCGGAGTTCCATAAACGGTATTGAGTTACCGTCTATTCCGAGTCGCATCCTCTAGAGGCGAAGCAAAAGTGGCGGCCTCGAAATGCCGGGCCTTGGGGAGGGGCAAGCAGGTGGGCGCCACGCAATAAAGCCGCGTGACGCCGCAACAGGTGATCTTTGGATCACGCTTGTTCAGACATTAAGCAGTTGACGCAAATGCCGGTGAGAACGTGACATCGCCCTTCGGCATAGCATTTCCGAAACTATGGCCCAACAGATATTCAGGCGGTACGCCCGGCAAGACCAGTTCCGTACAAGGAGTGAAGCCGAGCCGTGAGTAAAAGGCCGGATCGCCCACCAACACGCAACCCCGTGCCCCTCTGTTCCTAAGCGTAGCCATTCCCTGTTGCATTAACAGGCTGCCGATTCCCTGCCGCTGGAATTCCGGCAGCACCGAAAGCGGGCCAACACCATACCAGCCAACCTCGCCGTTTGACACTGTCACTGGTGAAAAGGCGACATGGCCAACAAGCCTTCCCTCGTCCACGGCGACAAGCGACAACGCGAGGTCGCCGCTACGGCGCAGCGCATTCACGATGAATTGCTCCGTATGGCTGGTATGTGCTGCAGTCGCAAAAGCGAGGCTGGTCAGGTCGAAAATCGCCGTGCTGTCGGCGGGTTGTTCTTGTCTGATTTTGATATTCATTTTTTCTTGCTCCATGATGTTCCCTGATGCCGCAGCCACTTCGAGGCAGCTGCGGCCAGATATCTATTGATTATCGAGTTGGGCGCGAACCGCGCGAAGCCCGGCTCTGTTGATGAGATAGGGCTGTCCGTCTTTGGAACTGATGAGGCGCTTGCTTCTCAGCCGTTGAAAGACCGACAGGGTGCAATCCGCCAAGACGTAGCCTTCGCGGGTATAACAATTGATGGAGGAAATACGGCCTGCTTCATTGCGTCTGTGTGCAATGCGGCCGCCTTTGGCGAGGACGTGGAGCGTCCTTTGCTCGGGTTTGGAAATGTTCATGTTGGATAGTGTTGCAACAATCAAATGCACGACAGGCGACCACCTCTATGAGGTCGTCACCGACTCTTGGGCATTGCGATAACTGACAGCCTGAGAAACAGGTCTGCGTTATCGGATTGCTACACTCTCCAACATTCAAAGCCTATAAAAGTTGCAAATCCAGCTGCACGAATTAGCTGAAAGCGAATATGGTAACCCGTTGCATATTTTCAATCAATTTTTGCCACATTTCTAAAGTTGTCTTGAACGGCCGCTGTACTTTCTTCCTGTAGTTCAGGAGTTCGTAACTGAATCGCCTCCGGACTCGTAGATGCTTTTAGTTCTCTCGATTGATGCAGGCGAACGGCTGCTTTTCGAAGTCGGCTAGGACCGGTTTGGGTCGCCTGCACCAGTTCACGGTCGGCCGGTGAAGGTCTGCAACCGCGCGTATAGGCGCCAGTGCCGCAGAAGTTCCGACCAGGCACAACCGGCCATCAGCTATCGCTGGTGAACGGCGGCTTCGGAGCATCTGACTTGCCCGTCCGCGTGCCTTTCGCGACCGGGAGGCGGATCACCAGAAGGTAGGTACTCGAAGGTGGGCGCACTTCAGAACGATTGCAGCGCTGGGCTCAAGGCCGACGAAGGCCACGGCGGCGCCATCACGCTGATCCAGCGCTTCGGCTCCGCGGGCAATAATGAAGCAGTCATAGTGCGCTCGCTCAAGACCGCCATCAAGGATTCCCGCTTGATCACGCCTATGGCAAGTTCAACGTGAACAACACGCAGCACGACGTGTGTTGATTCCTGCTGTTCTTTTCTGCTGAGCGGCCTGCCACGGTGTTCGCACCCTGCCAGGCCTGCTTTTTCTATGCCGCGGGTGGAAGTTTTTATGCCAGAACGTCCAGCATCTCCTGTGCCCATCCGATGGAAGCCTCTTCGTACAGGATGCCTTTCTTGAGGATCATGTGCTGGATGCGTGCTTCGCGCGTGAGGGCGCCGCCATGCAGGAAATCCCGCTCTTCGATGCTCCGGTAGTGCGCCAGCTTCTCTTGGTGCTGTTCAATCTGGCGCCGGATTTCGGGGCGCAGATCGACTTCACTCAGTGCGGCATCGGCACGCAGCTTGACCATGAATTCATCCCGTAAATCCATCGGCGGCGAGGGTTCATTGGCCCACCGGATCAGTTCTGTGCGGCCTGCGGGAAGCACGCGGTATTCCCGCTTGCGGGTCTTTCCGGCATCCGGCGCTGAACTCGATTCGATCCAGCCTGCGGCCTCCATGCGCGCCAGCTCGCGGTAAATCTGCTGGTGGGTGGCGTGCCAGAAATAGCCGATGGATTTGTCGAAGCGACGTGCTAGGTCGTAACCCGATGTGGCTTTTTCAAGCAGGGAAGTGAGAACGGCATGGGCGAGCGACATGGGTCGCAAGTCTAGGCGCAGGCGAGCATTTATGCAACTGGTTGCATAAACACCAATCGCGTTCTAGACTATGCAACTAATTGCATAGTTTGTTTCCTTTCTCCCTAGGCACATTCAACCAAGGATCCCGCCATGACCGCTTACCCCCACATGCTGGCCCCGCTCGATCTGGGCTTTACCACCCTCAAGAACCGCGTGCTCATGGGCTCCATGCATGTGGGGCTGGAGGAGGCCAAGGACGGCTTCCAGCGCATGGCCGCCTTCTACGCCGAGCGCGCCCGTGGCGGGGTCGGCCTGATCGTGACCGGCGGCATTGCGCCTAACGACCGCGCGCGTCCCATGCCCGGCGGGGCCGCCATGACCACGCAGGCGGAGGCGGACAAGCACAAGATCGTCACCCAGGCCGTGCACGAGGCGGGCGGCAAGATCTGCATGCAGATCCTGCACTTCGGCCGCTATGCCTACCATCCCGAGCTGGTCGCCCCCAGCGCCATCAAGGCGCCCATCAGCCCGTTCCGCCCGCATGCGCTGACCACCGAAGAAGTGGCGCAGACCGTGGAGGACTATGCCAACGCCGCAGCCCTGGCGCAGAGCGCCGGGTACGACGGCGTGGAGATCATGGGCTCCGAGGGCTACCTCATCAACGAATTCATTGCCGCGCAAACCAACCACCGCGACGACGAATGGGGTGGCTCCTACGCCAACCGCATCCGCTTTCCGCTGGAGATCGTGCGCCGCACGCGCGAGCGCGTCGGGCCGAACTTCATCATCATCTTCCGCCTGTCCATGCTCGACCTAGTAGAAGGCGGCTCTACCACCGAGGAAGTGATCGAGCTGGCACAGGCGCTGGAGAAGGCCGGCGTCACCATCCTCAACACCGGCATCGGCTGGCATGAGGCGCGCATTCCCACCATCGCCACCAAGGTGCCGCGCGCGGCCTTTGCCTGGGTGACCAAGCAGCTCAAGGGCAAGGTGGGCATCCCGCTGGTGGCCACCAACCGCATCAACGCGCCCGAGGTGGCCGAGCAGGTGCTGGCCGAGGGCTGCGCCGACATGGTGAGCATGGCGCGTCCCTTCCTGGCCGACCCCGAATTTGTGAACAAGGCCGCCGCCGGCCTGGCCGACCAGATCAACACCTGCATCGGCTGCAACCAGGCCTGCCTGGACCATACCTTCGGCGGAAAGATCACCTCCTGCCTGGTCAACCCGCGCGCCTGCCACGAAACCATCCTCATTGAGCGACCCGCCGCCAACAAGGAGCGCATCGCGGTGGTGGGCGCCGGGCCGGCAGGGCTGGCCTTTGCCACCACAGCGGCTAAGCGCGGCTTCGACGTCACGCTGATCGATGCCGCGCAGGAAATTGGCGGTCAGTTCAACGTCGCCAAGCAGGTGCCGGGTAAGGAAGAGTTCTACGAGACGCTGCGCTACTTCGGCAAGCAGATCGAACTCACTGGCGTGAAGCTGCAACTGGGCCGCAAAGTCAGCGCGCAGGACCTGGTGAAAGAGGGCTACCAGCACGTCGTGCTGGCCACAGGCATCGTGCCGCGCACGCCCGAGATCGAGGGTGTCCGCCATCCCAAGGTGCTGGGCTACCTCGACGTGCTGCGCGACAAGAAACCCGTGGGCCAGACCGTGGCGGTGATCGGCGCCGGAGGCATCGGCTTCGATGTGTCCGAATACCTGCTGCACGAGGGCACCAGCCCCAGCCTGGATGCCGCCAAGTTCTTCGCCGAATGGGGCGTGGACACCACGGGCAGTGCGCGCGGCGGCCTCAAGCCGGCACACATCGGCACCATCCCGCGCAAGATTTACCTATTGCAGCGCAAGACCAGCAAGGTCGGCGAAGGTCTCGGCAAGACCACGGGCTGGATCCACCGTACCTCGCTGAAGAACCGCAACGTGGAGATGATCCCCGGCGTGCAGTACCGCAAGGTGGACGACGCCGGCCTGCACATCACCGTGGATGGCAAGGACATGGTGCTCCCCGTGGACAACGTCATCCTCTGCGCCGGCCAGGATCCGCAGCGCGAACTGCAGGCCGAACTGTTGGCCGCGGGCTGCACCGTGCACCTGATCGGCGGCGCCGACAAGGCTGTCGAACTGGATGCCAAGCGCGCCATCAAGCAGGGCACCGAACTGGCACTGAACCTGGACACCACGGCACGCAAAGAAGAGGTGGCCACTGCAGCTCCTCGCCTTGCTCCGGCCGTGGCCGAGAGCCTGGAGAAATGGCACGCCATGGTGGCCGAGGCCAACCTGGCCGAGCTGCCCTCCATCCTGCACCCCAAGGCCGTGTTCCGCTCGCCCATGGCGCACACGCCATACCCCAGCGCGCAGGCCGTGCAGCTCATCCTGGGCACGGTGGTCAAGGTGTTCGAGGACTTCACCTACCACCGCCAGTTCGCCGACGCCGATGGCCACAGCGTGGTGCTGGAGTTCTCGGCCAAGGTCAACGGCAAGGAGCTCAAGGGCATCGATATGGTGCGATTCGACGACGAAGGCAAGATCGTCGATTTCGAGGTGATGGTGCGCCCCATGAGCGGCCTGCAGGCCTTGGGCGACGAGATGGGCAAGCGCCTGGCACCGTACCTTGCCGCCATGAAGGGCGTGAAGGCCTGACAGGCTGTTGAAAAACTACTGCGCGGGCCGATTTTTGGGTCTGCGGTGCTCGGCGTATCGCTCGTACGCTTGCGCTCCTCAACCCAAATCTCGGCCCGCTCGCTACGTTTTTCAACAGCCTGCTAAGTTTGCGATTTAATTTGCAGCTGCCGGCGCCTGGCCCTCGGGCGCTGGTGCCCCGAAACATTCAAAGGAGCCACCCATGCAGTATGAAACCCTGTCCGTCTCGCTGGAGAACCACATCGCCACCGTGCGCCTGAACCGCCCGGAAAAGGCCAATGCCATGAGCGCCACCATGTGGCAGGAAATCCGCCAGGCCTTCCAGTGGGTGGACACCACACCCGAGGCTCGCGTGGCCGTACTGCAAGGCGAGGGCAAGTACTTCACCGCCGGCATCGACCTGCAGATGATGATGGGCCTGGGGCCGCAGATCAAAAACGAGTGCGACGGCCGCACGCGCGAGGCGCTGCGGCGCGTCATCCTCGACCTGCAGGACACGCTGACCAGCCTGGAGCGCTGCCGCAAGCCCGTGCTCGCGGCCATCCATGGCGGTTGCATTGGCGGCGGCGTCGACCTCGTCACCTGCGCCGACATGCGCTACTGCAGCGCCGATGCCTACTTCACCATCAAGGAGATCGACATTGGCATGACCGCCGACGTCGGCACGCTGCAGCGCCTGCCCAAGCTGGTGGGCGAGGGAATCGTGCGCGAGCTGGCCTACACCGGACGCAACTTCACGGCCGAAGAAGCTCGTCAGATCGGGCTGGTGAACCGCGTGTTCGAGAGCCGGGAAGCCCTCTACGCCGGCGTGCGCGAAATCGCCGCCACCATCGCCGCCAAGTCGCCGTTGTCAATCCGTGGCACCAAGGAAATGATCACCTACGCCCGCGACCACTCGGTGGCCGACAGCCTCAACTACATCGCCACCTGGAATGCCGCCATGCTCATGAGCCAGGACCTCACCGAGGCCATGACGGCCAACATGGCCAAGAAGGTGCCGAGCTTTAAGGATTGAGCGAGTCCGCAGGAGGGGGTGACCTTGTTGTGCGGGTTGTACTTGCCCGGCTCTACATGGCCATCCGCTTGGCCTCCTTGAAGGTGGTGGCATCGAAGGCGATCAGTACGCCGCCATCGACCCCGCCCTCCTACAGGCTGGCCGCCGGGGGGAGCTGGGCGAGGAGTTGCGGCAGACCTACCCGGCCGAGCAGGACGCCGATGAGGACGAGGCACGCACGCAGTGGCCGCTGCTATCA
Source organism: Noviherbaspirillum sp. (assembly GCA_035654275.1). Lineage (GTDB taxonomy): Bacteria > Pseudomonadota > Gammaproteobacteria > Burkholderiales > Burkholderiaceae_D > Noviherbaspirillum. The sequence goes on along the minus strand of DASRXG010000060.1, from coordinate 86,893 downwards.
CCAATCGGATCGACAGCTCCTGTGCGATGACACCGACGGCTTCAGTTTGCATGCAGCTATACGTGTGGAGGCACACGACTGCGAGCGGCTCGAGCAACTGTGCTGCTGCGTTACCCAGCCGGCGCTTACAGTGCAACGTCGTCAGGCAGGAGGAGCTCAAGCTCAAGACGCCGTGGCGTGAGGACGCCATGCACTTGGTCACGTCGCCACTGGAGCTCATACAGCGGCTGGCCACGCTGTTGCTGCCGCAAGGGCAGCACGAGAACGCTTAGGCATCGCAGCGGACTCAGCGAGTCTTTGTCATTGAACGTCTGGAACACAACCTATCGCCGCCGGCCCCAACGAGCGCCACGCCAGCTCAGTCTGGCCAATAGCAGCCTTTTAGTCCGCCTTGGATCTGCAGCCGGAATGACTACACCTTCCTCGCACTGGTCGGCCTTCTCCAGCCATTTGATTTTGCGGCAGTAGCAAACTTTCTGTTCTGCAAAAATAAAAGCGAGCAACCCGCGAATCCAGAACCAATTGATCCAGGCCAAGTCAATAAAGCATTGGCCGGATGCGCCGACCTATCTAACGGAACATCATGAACACCAATCTCGAGTCCATTCTGCAATCGATCGACCAAGCTGCTGTGGCGGATGCGCTTGCGTCTGCGTTGACGGCTGTCGTTTCCGACGCTTCCGCACCGGAGTCGGCCCTTGCGGGATTGCGTAAGGCAAGGAATGAATCGGTTTCGCCAGAGGAAAAGGCTGCTGTAGCTGCCTTGCAGGCGTATGGTGTCGAATGCACCGCTGAGGTATTAACCGCGGGACTGGAACAGGATGCGAGTGAACGTGCCGTACACCTGCGTGAAGCGCTGGCGGCGGACTCGGGAAGTGATGCTCTTTCGCTGCTACGAGCAAGCGTCGATGTGGGTTCCACGTTCAAGTCCCGGCTGTCTTTGCGGATTGCGTCGAGATGCGCCGAGATGCTCGCGGCTGAAATCGAGCGCGACAAACAAGGCCATTTCACGATCCTCAATGAGCAAGACGCAGCAATATTCGAGTCGCGGCGCAAAGCGCATCGCAAAATGCGCACCGAGGCGGCGCGCGACTTTCTCGCCTCACTGCCGAGCCGATATCCTTCTTTTGGCGCTGCCCTGTTTGCTGACATCAGGCGACATGTGGAGCAAGAGGTTGCGGAGCAGCACAAGCGACCCGATATACATGAGGCCGTGTCTTCGTTGTTCGATACTGCAATGAACTGCATGTCAGAGCCGATGCGTGACGCAGTAAAACGTGCGGAGCAATCGGGGCAATAACCACCCCGCACCTGCAGGCCAGGACCGTCGAAAGCGCGGTCGTTGGGTCATTGTCGCTGGTGCGGCCCACCTCCTTCCCCGCACATGGACAAGCACACTGCTGGCGTATCCTCGCAGTCAATGTTGGCCTGAAACTGGAAGGGGCAATGAACGAGCGCCTGGCAGCTAGTTTTTCCATCCAAATGGCGCCCTTATTCAGGCGCTGCGACAGTCGGCTCAGGGTCGTCTAGCGCCTCTCCACCTCTACGTTCGAATGACCACTTAAGGCTCAATCCCTGCCCTAACAATGCCCTCTACTCGCTTGAATAGGAAGCGCATTCCGATTAGCCGAAACAAGTTCATTCGCATTTATTGTGACGCCTCGAAGGGAAGTCGCACTAACCTAAGCGTCCTCTCGCCTACGGCTTTGGCGCGGATACTGCCAAGCCCGCGATCTGTTGGCACCACAGGTTGCAACAACTGTGGCATGCTACGCACGTAGCGTCCCGTGATCCGCACCGGGAGACTGTTGCCCGGTCTATCACCATGTCATTGGAACAGCGATCATCTACTGGCGCTGTGCCCTTGTGCCGCTGGCATGTGTGTAGTGCGAGAAATGCGGGGAATGATGACCGAGAAAGAAAAAATGCTGGCTGGCGAACTGTACGATCCACTCGACCAGCAACTCTGTGACGAGCGCCGCCGCGCGCGCTTGCTGTTCCAGGCACTGAACGACACTCGCGACGACGAGGTGCAGGAACGCAGCCGGCTCATCAAGGAGCTCATTCCTTCGGCAAGCGATGAGGTCTGGCTGGAGCCGCCGTTTTACTGCGACTACGGCAGCAACATCATCCTTGCCGGCAAGGTCTTCTTCAACTTCAATTGTGTCATCCTGGATGTCGCACCGGTCCATATAGGCTCCGGTGTGCTGTTCGGCCCTGCGGTGCAGGTCTATACAGCGACGCATCCGATGGCTGCGCGAGAGCGCCGGGCAGGGCTGGAATCGGGCAAGGCAATCGAGATTGGCGACGATGTCTGGATCGGGGGAGGTGCGATCATTTGCCCCGGTGTCCGTATCGGGAATCGCGCGGTGATCGGCGCAGGCAGCGTGGTGACGAAGGACATTCCCGACGATGTGTTTGCAGTCGGCAATCCGTGCCGGGTGGTTCGCACCATCGCGCGGTAGGTTTTCAAAAAGGCGCTAATGCGTGAGCGATGCAATCACCCAATCCCAGTCCCGCCCGGTGATGTGTGCAGGCCAGTCATTGTGTCCCGCTTGCTTTAGCTCGAGATAGGCAGCCGAAGGTACGGCCTTCGCGAGCGCTCGGGCATGCGCCACGGGCAGTACTTCATCCTGTCCGGCAGCGACAATCACTTTCTTTCCGTGGTAACCGGAGAGCGCCTCGACCGTATCGAAGCGTTGTTGCAAGAGGAAGCTGATCGGCACGGGGAACATTGCATTGACGACATTTACGAGTGAATCCCAAGGCGTGAACAAAAGCAGGCCGTCCACCTTCTCTCCGTACTTCCTGGCGACCTCGCCGGCGACGCCGGCACCGAAGGACTCGCCCAGTACATACATTGGCCCCTGCCACTTCGCGCGGGCTTTGTCGAAATCGTCCAGCGATGCGGCAAGCACCTTGTTGACCGTCGCCTTCCCGTCGCGCCGTCCGTAGCCGGGATATTCCGGCAATACGACGCGGAATCCCCGTGCAGAAAGGACCGCGGCCAGATAAGCGCGGTCGTCGACGGTGCCGGCATTGCCGTGATAAACGACGATGGTGCCTTTCGCAGTGCCGGCCGGTTCGCACACCTTGCCGCGGTACTTGCCGTCCTCTTCCCACACGGACGATCCCGGCCGGCACTGGGACAACAAGTCGGGACTGCCGCCGCCGAGGCCGGGGACGAGAATCAGGCTGCTTTGCCAGAAGTAAATCAGGGCAAGGAGCAGCCCGGCGGTGAATGCACCGATAGCCATGATGGAGAGAAGAGTACGCATGCCTGGTCGTTTTTACGCCAGCCTAACGGCACACAGCGAATGCGTCAAACCGGGCGAGCCCCCAGACCGCGAGAAGCGCAACAAGGAAACGCGGCACTGGGATGTTCGCCGACAAAAGCAAGATGCACCGTCGCATTCTTTATGCCCCCTGTGGATAGATCAATATTGATCTAAGTTCACATTACCTTGCGTGAGCTCGATACATTCGTTCAGCAGATCGACTAGAGCGGATGAGTAAAGCATGCCAGTACTGACTTACATACAGGAGTGCGCAGGGTATCTTCGGGGGAGGGCATGAAGCCGCACGATGTGCCGCACCCGCTGTTGCAGCCGCGCCGGCTGCAACACGCATGGCCGCACGACCTGCCGCGTTACTGGAACCGTGGCGAGGTGTTCCGCACGCATTACATGAATGCGTTGAGCCTGCTGTTTCCCGATGGCGAGCAGCACTTCATCGACTCGGTCCGGGCATTTCGCCACGCCAATGACGACCCCAGGCTGGAACGTGACATCCGTGGTTTCATCGGGCAGGAGGGCTGGCATCGGCACGAGCACGGACGCTATAACCGCTGGCTCGGTTCGCTTGGTTATCCGGCAGCAAAACTGGAAGCGCGCATCCGGCGCAACCTCGACAACGTCAAGAAACTCGCGCCAAAGATCGACTGGCTTGCGCAAACGGTCTGCCTCGAACACTTCACCGCCATCATGGCGCAGGCCCTATTGAAGCATCCTGACTGGCTGGCCGACATGCATCCGCATTTTCGCAAGGTGTGGCTGTGGCATGCGCTGGAGGAGCTGGAGCACAAGGCAGTCGCGTTTGACCTGTACACCAGGGTGGGCGGCAGCTACGCGCGACGGGTGTGGGCGATGCTGGTGATGTCATTTTTCTTCCCGTTCGACACGCTCTGGAACCTGACTGTGCTGCTGTATCGTGACAAGCAGCTGTTTCGGCCCCGCGTCTGGTGGCAAGGTGTCAGGTTCTTCTTCGGTAACGACCCGGGCTTGTTCTGGAAGATCCTGCCGGCCTACCTGCGATTCTTCAAGCGGAGCTTCCATCCCTGGAACGAGGATGACCGGTACCTGATCAGGCAGGCGCTTGCCTGGCTGGAAGAATTGGGGGAGACACCCCATCACATGGAGGAGGGAAGACAATGAAGCGAAATCGGATCCGGCGATGGTGCGCTGTGGTATTTACCGTGGTATCTGCCGCGATGGGCATGCTGTGCGGCATATCGGCCGCCACGGCAGCGGACGAAGCTGCACTCGGCGCGCCCGACGAATTGCGCAGCCGCCTGTCCGCGATGGTGCCGGCGGCGCAATGCGACTGGTTCGCCAAAAGCATCAGTCAGAATCAACTGACGCAGGCATCCGATGCACAGTTGCTCGCGATCCTGCAGTCGCTTGAGTCCTCGGCATTGTTCTGTCCCGTCAAGCGCATGATCGATCAAACGCCGGAATACGAGTTCCTCATGCTGCGTCGCGAGCGCCTCAATGAAAGCGACACATTGCCCGACGTTCCGGAGCGCATGTTCGTTCGCATGCGGCACGAGCCGCTGACCCTCTATGCGCGTTGGGAAAAGGATGGCGCGCGGGCAGGGCAGGAAGTCTTGTACGACGCCAGCAAGGACAGCAAGAAAATGCTCGCCCACGTGGGAGGCCTGTTCGGCGTCGTATCGATGAATGTCGCCATCGACGGCGCCATTGCGCGTGCACAATCACGGCATACCGTGCGCAACCTCGGCATGGGCTTCATCCTCGCGCAGCTCGAGTCCGATCTGGAGCGGTCACGTGCACGCAATGTCTCCACCCGCCCGGCCAGCGTCAAGGTCGCGCGCGATGCCGGCCGCCGCTACGCGGAGGTGGTCTACGACAATCCGGGGATGCCGCCGTACTACGCCAAGCAGACACGCTTCTGGCTCGACCTGCGCGAGCCGCTGATCCGCATGGTCGAGAGCCGTGACAACAACGGCGAAGTGTTCGAACACATCGTGTTTGAATCGCTGGAAAGAAAGAAGCTCGCGCCGAATGCGTTTGACGCGAAGAATCCGGAGTACCGGTTTTGAATGGCGGGAATCAGCGCAGCTGTAAGATCCTGCGCGCGCCGTTCAGCACCACGACACCGATCACGGTGCCGATCACCAGGTCCGGGTACGGCGAACCGGTCCAGGCGACCAATGCACCGGCGGCAATGACGCCTGCATTCGCGATCACGTCATTGGCGGAAAAGATGTAGCTGGCCTTCATATGCGCACCAGCGTCGCGCTTGCGGGAAATGAGCACGAGGCAGGTGACGTTTGCTGCGAGTGCCAGCAGTCCGACGCCCATCATCAAGGCAGAAACCGGCTCGCTGCCGTAAAGGAAGCGCCGCAGCACTTCCACCAATGCGCCGACCGCCAGCACCATCTGCAGCCATCCCGCAACATGCGCTGCCTTCGTTTTCAGGCTGGCGGCGCGGCCCACCGCATACAGCGCCAGTCCGTAGACGGCGGCATCGGCAAACATGTCGAGTGAATCCGCGATCAAGCCGGTGGATTGCGCCATCATGCCGAGCACGATTTCGACGAAGAACATGATGGCATTGATGGTAAGAAGGAGGCGTAGCGTGGCTGCTTCCGACGCGTCGTCAGCCCCGGCTTGTGGTGTCAAATGTGCGGCGGATGGGGCAGGGGCTGTGCCGAGGAGGGAGGCGCCGAGGTTTAGTGGCATGAGCTTCTCGAGGATTGGCCCTGCATCGCCGCCATGTGCCACTTCGAGCTGCCGGTTGGGAAGGTCGAACTTCAGCGACTGGATGCTATCCAGCTTGCCAAGCGCCATGCGGATCAGGTTCTCTTCAGAGGGGCAATCCATCTTCGGGATGGAAAAGCGGCTCAGAAAATGCCCTCCATCGGCTGGTGCGACGAACGGTGCGGTTTGCAGCAGCGTGGCACCCAGCTTCAGCGGAAGCAGGCAACCCAGGATTGCATCCGTAGAACAGGAGTGAACCACTTTCAACTCCCGTGCTCCGAGGTCGAACGTCAGTCGCCGAACACCGGTGATCTTGCCGAACGCCATCCGGATCAGGTTTTCCTCGGAAGGGCAATCCATTTTGGGAATGGAGAAAATGCTTTCGGACAGGGCAGGATCATTTCTGAGGTCGACCATGTGCGTGGGTAGCTGGTTGATGATGGTGTGGGAATTATCCTTGTACCCCAAGCAAGGTCAAGCGTGGAGAGTTTCTGCGAACAGGGCGCGCGATGAAGGGCGCAGTCTGCAAAGCGGCCGCACAAAACAAAAAGGACTTGGGTTTTAACCAAGTCCTTGAATGTGTTGGTAGGCCGTGTAGGGATCGAACCTACGACCAACGGATTAAGAGTCCGCTGCTCTACCAGCTGAGCTAACGACCCAACGAGGCCGGAATTATAGCAACAATGCTTCGTGCAGCCTAGCCCCAATCAGCAAAAAAATGCACTCGTAAAAATCAGGTGAGTGCCGACGTGACTTTCAGCACTTCATCGACCGTGGTGACGCCTTCGCTGATCTTGATCGCGCCTGCAATGCGCAGCGGTTTCATGCCATCGGCAATGCTTTGCTTGCGCAGGGCATGGATGTCGGTTTCTTCCTTGATCAGTTTCGAGAACGGCTGCGTGATCGTCAGCAGTTCGTACAGGCCGGTACGGCCGCGGTAACCGGTCTGGCGGCATTCGGGGCAGCCGACGGGACGGTAGACCTTGGCCGGTTTCGGCATGTTCCAGCCTTCCACCAGGCCTTTCCATACTTCATCGCTGAGCTCGCCATCTTCCTTCTTGCATGCAGGGCAAAGCGTACGCACGAGACGCTGCGCCATGATGCCGATCAGCGTAGTTTCCAGCAGGTAGTACGGCACGCCGAGTTCCAGCAGGCGCATCACGGAAGACGGCGCATCGTTGGTGTGCAGCGTCGAGAGCACCAGGTGGCCGGTAAGTGCGGCCTGGATCGCCATCTCGGCCGTCTCGAGGTCGCGGATTTCGCCGACCATGATGATGTCCGGATCCTGGCGCATCAGCGCGCGTACCCCGTCGGCGAACGACAGGTCGATGCCGTGTTGGACCTGCATCTGGTTGAAGGAGCCTTCGACCATTTCGATCGGGTCTTCGACGGTGCAGACGTTGACCTCGGAGGTCGCCAGTGCCTTGAGCGTGGTGTACAGCGTCGTGGTCTTGCCGGAGCCGGTGGGGCCGGTGACCAGGATGATGCCGTGTGCCCGCTTGGTGAGGTCGTCCCAGCGCCGTGCATCATCGACCGGGAAGCCGAGTTCGGGCAGGGTCTTGACGACGACGTCCGGATCGAAGATGCGCATCACCAGCTTTTCGCCGAAGGCAGTCGGCATCGTCGACAGACGCAACTCGATCTCCTGGCCGCCGTTGGTGCGGGTCTTGATGCGGCCGTCCTGCGGGCGGCGCTTTTCGATCACGTCCATGCGGCCGAGCAGCTTGATGCGTGCGGTCATTGCAAGCATCACCGCAGCCGGCACCTGGTACACCTGGTGCAGCACGCCGTCGATGCGGAAGCGGATCACGCCGAGGTCGCGCTTGGGCTCGAGATGGATATCGGATGCACGCTGCTCGAAGGCGTACTGCCACAGCCAGTCGACGATGTTGATGATGTGCTGGTCGTTGGCGTCGAGCGTCTTGTTGCTCTTGCCGAGTTCGACCAGCTGCTCGAAGTTGTTGCGCAGCGAGAGGTCGGCGGTGCCGGCCTTGTTGGCGCCCTTGATGGATTTCGCCAGCGTGAAGAACTGCGAGGTGTATTGGGCGATGTCGAGCGGATTGGCGATCACCAGCTTGACGTTGCGGCGCGTGATCTTCGCAATCTCCGCTTCCCATTCGATGGCGAAGGGCTCGGCGGTGGCAATCACGACTTCACTCGGCGTCAATTCCACCGGCAGGATGTTGAAGCGCGCGGCATACGTTGCGGACATCACATCGGCGACGCGCGTGAAGTCGATCTTCAGCGGGTCGATGCGGAAGAAGGGCAGTTTGGCTTTGCCCGCCATCCACTCAGTCAGCCAGTCGAGTGTCAGAATCTTGTGCGGCGGAAGTGCCGACTGGATCTTGCACTGCGCCACTGCGGTCAGCGGGTGCGTCGCGATGCTGGTGTTGCGCTGGAAAGCCAGTGCCTGGTTGTACGGCGCCTTGACGTTGGCCTTTTCAACGATACCGTCGGCAACCAGCCACGTGAAGATTTGGTGAAGGTCGACAGCTTTGTGCGGTGCTTTGGTCATGGGCGAACCGTGCTGGTCAAGTCTTGCGTTCATGTCGGGGGCCTGCTGCAGTGGCTTTCTCGCGGACCAATTCCCATTCCTTCAGGCCGTTGACCCAGGATTTTGCAGGGAGCTTGGTTGCGGTGGTGATTTCCGCGGCCCGGTCGTACAAGGCCGGGAAATCGATTTGTGGGGCTTTCTTGAAGCCGATGGCGATCACATTGCCTTCATGGACTGGCGGCAGGCAGATCACTTCGTCGAAGGCGTATTTCATCGCCTTGAAATTCTTCGCATAGCTCGGATGGTCACCGAACAGGTTGACCGTCACGATGCCGTGCGGCGCGAGGCAGGCGGCACAGGCTTCATAGAAGTCCGGCGTATCGAGCACCGGTCCTTTGACGGTGGCGTCGTACAAGTCGATCTGCAATGCATCGAACTTGCCGTGGTTGGCGGGATCGGTGACGAATTCCATCGCATCCATCTCGAGGATGGACAGGCGATCATCCTCCTGCGGCAGCTTGAACATCGCATGGCAGACGCCGATGACGGAGGGATTGAGTTCGACTGCCGTGACCTGCGCCTGCGGGAATTCGCGGTAGCAGAACTTGGTCAGCGCGCCGGTGCCCAGACCAAGCTGCACGACATGCTGCGGCTGCCGGATGAACAGCATCCAGGCCATCATCTGCTGCGCATATTCGAGTTCGATCCAGTAAGGCTTGCGGCTGCGCATCGCGCCCTGTACCCATTCGTTGCCGAAGTGGAGGAAGACGACGCCGTTTTCCTCCGACAGGGTGATCGGGGCGAACTTCGGTTTGCGTGGTGCTTTTGCCACAGGTTTGGCCTTGCCGGGGCCGGCCTTGGTGTTGGCTTGTGCTTCGATGGACTTGCGTTTGATGAGCATGTGTCGCTTGCGGTGTGTGGTTCCGTGCGGTACGTTGGACGGTGTCTGGCAGGCTACTGTGGGCTCGACTTGAGGTATGCGGTGCTCGGCGTACGTCGCGTTCGCTACGACTGTCAGACACAGCCTTGGGCGGCACGTGTTTCCGCCATTCTACAGAATGATGTTCTTCCATATCCCCAGTTTTTGCTCAAAGGAGAGGGATGCGTGGGCAGGAGAAGACGAAGGGAGCACCAATGTTTCAAATCCGGCATCGGCAAAATGGCTCTCGAACTTGCCGGAGGTCTTGCCATTGAAGCAAATGCGGCGCAGCTGCGGGCATTGGTGTTTGAGCACGGCAAAGTCGTTCGCCTGCGCCTGGCGGATTGCGGTGTCGAGACTGCCTTCACGCGCGCAAGCAGCAAGCACATCCCACAGCCCGATGCGGCGTGCCAGCAGCCGCTGCAGGCGCTGCTCATAGGGCAGGGCAACGAGGTCTTCGTTCAGTACGGCCGACAGCAGGCGCCAAAACTGGTTTAAGTTTTGGTCAGTTTGACACGCCACCTCAACTCTCAGCCCATCCATCTCTAACGGATGACGCCTTGCTTTTTTATGCGTTTTTCTGCTCGAATGAGCTTGACTTTGCATTTTTGGACGGTATATAGTAAGAATAAGCAAACAAAAGGAGATTTAAGCATGGATACGCAAATTTCAGTTCCGCTCAAAACTAGCCTCTTTCTGGACCTGGCAAATTTTCTTCGCAGCAATGGTGACTCCCGTGATCCTGTCGAAGTCATTAGCAATGCCGTTGAATATTGGCTTGATAATGCCAGTTGGAAACCTGAGCTTTTGAGAGAACGTATTACCCGTGGTTATCAATGGAAAAGCCTGTTTTTGCCGGATGGCACCGAGATTCGAATGCAATACAAAGGCGCATATTTCTATGCGAAAGTCGAAGGGGACGAAATCATCTATGAGGGCAAGCCAATCTCGCCAGGGAGTCTCGCAAACACAATAACAAGCAGTAGTAGAAACGCATGGCGAGACCTATGGATTAAACGCCCCAACGATAGGGAATGGCTTCTTGCCGATGAATGTAGAAACGAGCTACAGGCACCGGGCACGGATGACCATTGAAGGTTCTGTATAAGCAATCGCACGAAAAGTCGCCCGATTTAATGGAGAGCTTGAACTTGGCCTCAGAACGAATTGAAAAGAGCACACACAACTTCTGGCTCAATACCTGTGGAGTTGACACCTATCGCCGCAGTGCAATGCACGCACGGCACGACACGCCGTGGAATGCTTTTAGCCAAGACAATGTGTTGGTTTGCACATTATGGTTGGACCAAATCGTGGACGTATTTGATTCTGAAGAGGGCAGAATCCGGCGATTTGTAAAGATCGGCGGAAAACAAAAAGCGTGGAAAGGTCCGGCTGTCGCCCATGGGGAGGAAGCAGACAAAAATCTGAGAAAGGCGGCGGCCGAACGACTCCGAGTAGTGGGTTATGAGGCTGAACCTGACCCTACAGCTTTGTTAAAGGGGGACCGAAAGGTAGCGCACTTCTACATGGATCGCGCACATGAACTCAAACGCGTGTTCGAGTTTTCCAGCGGCGAAATGCTAGAACGCTTGGGAGTTGAAGAAGCCTTCAAAAAGACCAAACGAGGCGACAAGGTAGAAGAAATCCAGCCGGGTTACTTGTTCGAACTAATTGAACCCAAGGGAGAGTTTCCTGGAAGGCCGACCTCTGCTGAATCTACCAGCGAGTCCTTTGAAAGTGACGGCGAAGACGGCGACCCAAATGCCGATTTCACTGAAGAGAAACTGACAACCGATGAACTTGCCTTTAAGTGTATTCCCATACTTATTGAACACGTACTAAGGCAAAAAGACGATGTGCTCGAACCGTTGACGTACAAACAGCTTGCTGAGCGGCTCGACCGCCGCAATAAAAACGGTGAATACTGGGCACGTGGTCTAGGACATGTACTTGGCCGGGTTACCACATTAATCGATGGGCTCAAGACAAAATGGGCAGAAGAGATCCCGTATCTCACGACCATCGTTGTCGAATCGCAGGGCCAGAATCAAGGGCTGCCGGGCATAGGCATTCGGAACAAGTGGTATGGCTATGACAAGCTGACCCGATCCGAGAAGGAGTCGAAGGTGCTGGCAGAGCACCAGAGAGTCTTGGCATTTGGGAGTCGTTGGAATGAAATACTGACGTTGCTTGGCCTTCCCGCGGTCGCCCCACCGACTCTTGACGAGCCGCCTACGGACGACAATAGAGGTGGCTGGGGTGGCGGTGAATCTAAAGAGCATAAGGCGTTGAAGTCTTTTGTAAAGTCCAACCCTCATCTTGTTGGGGCGGATGCGTCTTGGTTCGCAAGCGATGAATATGCACTGCGCTCTGGTGACGAAATTGACGTATTTTTCAAATCACGTGATTTATGGATTGGAGTCGAGGTGAAGTCGTCCGTGTCAGACGCGTTAAAGCGTGATTACGAGCGTGGCCTCTATCAAGTAGTGAAATACACCGCAGTCCTCGCATCGCAGGCCAAAATCGACCGACCACACGATCCGCCTGCAGTGAGAGTTCTTTTAGTCTTGGAATGCCAGTTGCCGCCGGAGTACCGAGAAATCGCGAAATGTCTAGGCGTTACGGTAATTGAAAACGTCAAGCCAGTGCCACCGAGTGGTTGATGATTCGTTTTAAGTCCGAATCAGGACGGCACTCCGCAGATCATTTGCTTGCGATCTGAGACGATGAATGACGCAAAATATAGCGCTCCAACACACTCAAAAATTCTGGCGTGTATTGTTGCTGCACATGATTCAAGTTCCATAAGCCGCTACTACGTATTTCCATGCGTGGGCTATGGAGGCCTAGCCATGACTGACTCGGAGGGGCGAGCGGGCGAAGAGTATTCGAAAGTAACGCGATAGAATTCCGCTCGATATATCCTCTGTCACTATTCGGCCCCGGCTCATCTGGCACTTCAACCCATAACAACGACATTCGACCCAAGTACGCAGATACGCGTTGCTCGTGTTCGGCTTCAGCGAGTCTAACTACATTTGAAGCGGTAGAACCTACGGACCATGTCGATAGTTCTCCGATAAAAGCGTTATCTCGTCGCAGCAGTGCATCCCCGACATGAAGCCGAAAGATAGAGCCTCGATGATTGCCGCCTCCGGCGCGATTGCCGCGATGAGAGCGAAGTCGTCCCCACAAAGCAGATTTGGAGTTTGCACTTACCGCATGAGTCCCGACGCGAACTATACGTGCGGTTTGCGGCGAATCTCGACGATTCTCTCCTTGCTCTCGAAAGAAATAAACGCCGCGTGTCGGCCATCCCGTCCTTCCCGAATAGTCAGCAAGCTTCCGCCCCTGTTCTGGGGCTTTCTCTAGTTCGCCGAGCAGCTCGTATAAACGATCCAAATCTCGGCTACTCATTGACGGCCCATCGCTAATTGATTCAGCCGCTGAAGTTGCTTACCGAAGGACAATCCTTCAAGCGGAATACTGACCGAAAAGCCGTGATCATGTAGAAATTGCACGAGATCCGACCGGTACCGGACACCAGCCAAAAAGATTACCTCGGCTCCAGTCGGAAGAACTTGCATGAGCTTTTTCTTCACACCATCGGCCCAAGCAAGGCGTTCGTCCTTTTTCATCTTGTTCAGGGTGCGCTCATAGGGAGCGACCTGCGCGTCAGGCTCGAGAAGACCATGTTCAGCGGAAAGTATGTACCAAACATCGGCGTGTGCCTCAGCGTATCCGCGAAGCGCATGGAAAAGCGTCGACGTGTAAAGGTCGCGGGCTGCAGCAGGCGAACTTTGTTTCGACTTGACGCACGATACGAGGGCGACACGAGTATTCATGTTGGGGACAAACGTTCTTCTACAGCAAAGTAATTAGAACCAATCGGCGCGGAGTGGGCATTTTTACCTTCTTAGACGTCCAAGCCAGTGTAGATGCGAATTGTATTAAAGGCAACGAACCGGGGGGCTTAACGAAGCGGGAAGGGCTGCACTTTTCAAACGTACTGATTCGTCAGGTCGGGCGGGTTTATTTTTATTAAAGCAAACTGGGATCTAAGTTTTGGTCAGTTTAACACCTGGATAGTTATAATCGGTCAGTCGAGTTTCCTGTGCGCAATTCCATGTCCGTCGCCTATTCCTACGTCCGCTTTTCCACCCCGGTCCAACTGCATGGCGATTCCATGCGACGCCAGCTCGACGCATCACGCCGCTATACAGCAGAGCACAACCTTATCCTAGACGAAACGCTCAACGTCCATGACTTGGGTGTTTCGGCGTTCACAGGGAGCAATGTCGAGCGTGGCGCACTAGGCAAATTCATCTCAGCGATTGACGAAGGACGAGTGGCGCCAAATTCTTTCCTTCTTGTTGAGTCTCTGGATCGCCTTTCGCGCTTGCCAGTCCCCGATGCATTGCAGATTTTTCAAGCAATCATCAATCGCGGAATCACAATCGTCACGCTCACCGATTCTGCGGCCTACAGCAAGGAAAAGCTGAAGAATGACTGGACGCCTTTAATTATGGCGTTGGTTTCCATGTCCCGCGCACATGAAGAATCCGCTGTTAAGTCAAGGCGGATTACCGAAGCATGGAAGCAGAAGAAGGAGCGCGTCAAATCGAACAAAGAGGTAATGTCAGGTAGATGCCCGTGGTGGTTAAAGCCATCCGCTGACGGTTCGAAATACGAAATCAATGAAGAAAAGGCCGGTACCGTTCGTTTGATGTTTCAACTGGCCAAAGACGGACTTGGAAACGTCTCGATCGCGAAGTACCTGAATGAGCGGGAAATTCCGACTGCTCAACATGCAAAATACTGGCAAAACAGTACTGTCGGATTCAATCTCCAGAACATTGCTGTAATCGGTGTGCTCCAGCTTGATCAAGATAACAATGGCCGCACGACAACCAATACGTTCGTTGAGGATTACTATCCGTCCATCATTGGAAAAGAACTGTTTTACGAGGTGCAGGCGCTGAGGGCTTCACGCCGTCGTGGCGCAACGACAGTCAATGCTGGTCGAAAGGGGCAGTGCTACAACATCTTCCAAGGGACGGCGCGGTGTGGATATTGTGGCGGACCAGTGCATATCAGGCGAAAGCCTGGATTTAACACCGGCTTCCTCTATTGCGCGAAATCGCTTCAAGGCGGCGGCTGTATAGGCGTCTCATATAACGTACGCAATCTGGAGCGGGAGTTATTAACCTTCGCTAGAGAGCTGAATATAGCGAAGGTGTTGGGGGAATCGTCACAGGTAGATAGCTTGACCGCGAAGCAAAGTGAGCTGGCGGCTTGCACGGGAAAACTCGAAGAACTTGAGCGGCGATTGAATAACCTTGCGACAGCGCTTGAAACCGGCGGCGACGTACGCTTCCTTGTGGAACGAATGCGCAACGCGGAAGCTGAATTGAATGAACTGAAGAAGCAGCGACTGGAGCTTCAAACCGAGATCGCGACAGTCAAGAATGTGAACCAAAACGATCAATCATTTGTCGAGAACATCGCAAAACTACTTGATCAACTTGAGTCAAAAGATTCGGATCTAGATGACAAACTGCGCTTGCGATTTCGCCTTTTAACGGAGGTTCAGAAAGTATTTCGTCGAATTGATCTTTACCCCGGAGGATTGAACACTACGCCCACTAATCCCGAGAAGCTCATGGCTGAGCTTCGTCACGAATATGGTTATGACGAAGATCGCATTGTTAAATTTCTCGGTGAAATTCAATTCAAGCCGGATAGGAACGCCAGAATGTTCATAGCTCATCTACATAACGGAGTGATACGAACTGTTGTGAACGGGAAGATGCTGGAAACCAATCCAAAGGAAGCAGAGCGTACGAGAGAATCGACGCTCAATAGACTCCGAACTATAAAACGCGATGCTGCGAAGTCTCAATTGTAGAACTTGAGTAATGCAACATGAATCGCAAGCACAGCTTTCCGCCTGTAGTAGATGAAAATGTCCGCGTCCTGATATTAGGTAGTTTGCCGGGCGAGCAATCTTTAGCACAGGATCAGTATTACGCGAATCCACAAAACAGATTTTGGACTTTGATGTCCGAAGTAGTCGGAGAGGAGTTGATAGCTTTGCCGTATCCTGATCGATTGCAGGTTTTACTTCGGCATGGCGTGGGTCTTTGGGACGTTGTCGCTGACGCGCAACGGGAAGGCAGCCTTGATAGCAAGATTCGCAATTACGTATATAACGATCTCGTTCGCCTTGTTGCTAGCCTTCCTCGTTTGACGACTATCGCTTTCAATGGTGGCACCGCTGCGCGTTTAGGGCTGAAAGCACTTGCAGACAACGCGAAGTGCTTCCAAATTGTCAAGCTTCCGTCAAGCAGCCCAGCATATACATTGCCATATGCAGACAAACGCTGTGCTTGGAAACAGTTGAGAGATTGCCAGTAAGCTATCTCAACCTCCATGTTTGGCGCAAAACATTGATCAATTCAGTTATCACAATTTCAAATACGCATGGAGTGCAGACGCTTTTCATGAGAGACATCCTTTCGCTTCCTTGAGATAAAATTGCCTATAGGAAATTATTTTCGTTCATGCGAAGGCAGAATTGTGAAGTTACTTGACTGGTACATTCCTCTTGAGGAAAAAACGTCGTTGGATGACATTGTGGAGCAATGGGACAAGCTGCTTGAGCAATGCCAAGTCACGGCAGGCTATGAAGACCCACGTTATGCAGACGCCGTATTGTCTTTTCTTGCCCGCTCCTCATTACCTTCCAATTTAAAGCTCGCTGCTGTGCTGGCTAAAGTGCCGAGTTTAGACTTCGACCTCCGTTTGTCGATAGGAGCATTGAGCGATCAGCTTGAGCCATATTGGAAAGATTTATCGAAAAAGTCCTCCATGGTGGAAGGTTCTGGTGCTTGCCTCGATGTATCGTCTTCCGATCAGTGGCTGCTTGGATATCTGCATGGCCGTCTTACAGAGCTACGTGAGGCAATGAGAGAAGACCGGGGAGATTTTGCAGTTCGGTCGCAAGCCTTCTGGAATCGATACTTGGTCATGTGCTCCCGCTGGGCGGACTTGGACGGGGTTCGTGTTGCGTTGGAAAATGGCGCTGGTCGAAACCAGCGTGATTGCACTGCGATTACCGTTGCGGCTGAAGGAGTTGAGGCTGGATTCGGTTCGGCTTACTACGTGGAGGGAAGGAGCAATACCGACTATTTTGGCATCATTGATCTTTTGCTGTCCCAGCAAACAACAATCGCTATTTGTGGAGGCGCTGCCCTTCAATCAGCGGCATCTGTAGGCAATGTCGAAATACTCGAATTTCTCTTGTCTCGCGGCGCAGACATTCACGCAAGCGACGATGGCGCATTGATTGGCGCCGCCGTTCACGGGATGAGTTCAACAATTGAATGGCTATTGGAACACGGTGCAAATGCTCAAGCGGCGAATAATGCACCGCTGATTGCGGCAGTGAGTTCGCTCGATGTTTCCTCAGTGGAAGCACTTTTGAACGCCGGAGCAAACATTCATGTTGACGACGAATTACCGTTGCGCCGAGCCTTTTGTGCCTCCCCCGTAGAACTGTTTGACGGTGATGGGCATGATTTCATTAATCAACGCGGGGCAATGATCGTTGTTCTGATGAATAGAGGTGCAGCATTAGATAGCGAGGCAGTATTCGAAGCGATCAAATCTGCGCCCGACGCGGAAAAGGTTCTGAAATATGTAATTAACCATGGTGGTGGCATTGCGCCAATAGCAAGCCAAATGCTAAATCGCCTCATGGCCGATTGCCAATCCACGCGTTGCGACAATGGGAGTACGTGAAGATATTCAGCTTTCATGTTGTATCGGGAGGACAAACGGGCGCAGACCGAGCCGCACTTGATTGGGCGATAGCGAATGGCATTTCGCATGGCGGATGGTGTCCGAAAGGTCGAAGGGCTGAAGACGGCATAGTTCCAGACCGATATCAACTAATTGAAACGCCAAGCAGATCGTACCTGCAACGGACGGAATGGAATGTCCGCGATAGCGATGCGACGGTTATTTTCACATTGGACGGGAAGCTTGACGGTGGATCGAAGCGGACAGTCGAATTCGCCGAAAAGCAGCGCCGACCGTACCTTCATCTCTGGTGCGACTCCGCTCCTGCATCGCTTATATCATTTGTGACCCGATACCCTATTGATGTGTTGAACATTGCCGGAAAGCGGGAATCCGGCGCACCTGGCATTGGCGAGTTCGTAAAGCAGTTCTTATCTGCTGCGTTCTTTACGGAAGAAATGCATTCTTCAAGAGATTCTGATCAATAGACAGGGCAAAGCGAAAAATATCGCGTTTGCTATATCCAGCACATGCCCTATCGGTGAAGTTCCGCTCCCGGTTCCCCCAGGCTGGATAGAATAGGTCACATACAAACAGGGAGCGGAGCGATGACAAGCACACCTCTTTTTGACAGGTCTGGCCGCAGGATCGGTTTCATAGAAGAACGCGGCAATGGTGACTTCGTGGCTTACGATGCGTCCGGCAGATTATTGGGCCGCTACTTCGCTTTCTCGAATTCGACCCATGACAAAGATGGTCGCCGTGTCGGTAATGCCAATCAACTCTGTCGCCTCTTCGTATGATAAAGCTGCATGTCGGCGACCAGCAATACATCATTCCAGCGCTTCAATTTATTAGCGGTTGGATTTCGATGTTCGCATCAATGCGCAACGAGTCATGGGAAACAGGGAGTATGCCGATGTTTGCATATCCCGAAAGGGGCGATGATTTTCCTGTTGTCTTCTTTAGTGTGGAAATGCTCTGCAATATAGTCTCTGATGCGGTGAATTGGCGGCTTCGTGAGGATACGATGTTCATGTCATGCAACCGATCAATGCTGGCGTTCAGCGAAACGGGAACAGCAAAATTGTCTGAGGCCGCTATTGAATTGTGGCGCAGCGCGGCTCTCAACATACGGGAAAAATTATTTGATGACACGGATGCGTTAGTCGCTCGTTGTTTGTTCGCGCATGGACAATCGCAGGAATAGGATGATTGGAAAGGTAAGTTTCCCAATCAAGATCGATCGATAGGAGACAGCATTGGCGCTCAGTACAGTGGATAAGCTTTACTATCGTCTTTGGCGGCTCTGGAATCGAACCGGTAGTCGTTGGTTCTCAATCGACATCTATGGTGTTCGGTTGTTCGGAATTCAATTTACGCCGAAAAGCGTTGCCTATATTTTGACGAAGGATAACGACGGAAAATTCTCTGAACATCAACTCTATTACTACCGCATCTATTTGATCTTCAATTCCCACTACGTTTTTATCCCGAGGCTTGAACGCCACTTAGAGTGAAATCTATTGATTTTTTTGCGAAGAATATGACTGCACAGTTTTCAGAAGGCTTGCACTACAAGGATAAGCTGCATTCGCTTTTTACTTTGCCGCTTGAACCATATCTCGATCTCTCTCAGACACGGAACAGGTTAGAAGGAATCCATTCGCACACGGCATGCGAGCGGCGTTATGTCGGAATATGGAAAATCATCGAGGACAAGCTTTATCTAGAACGCCTAGATAACGTGAGCGGCGACATTCTTCCATTGGATCGGTTTTTTAAGGATCAGTCAGCGCCAATATTCGCGGAATGGTTTTCAGGCGAACTGCGTTGCCCAAAGGGAGAACTGTTGAAGTATGTTCATTTCGGCTTTGGAAGCATTTATGAGCGCGACTTGATTATTACGGTGAGAAATGGCGTGATTGAATCGGAACGTATAGTCACGAATCAACCGCCACCACCAAGAGATCCAAGTGACGAATTCAACATTCCGGAATTTTTGCTTCGTCGTTAGCAGGGCAGCCAAGGCCAATTCGAAGGAGTTCCAACAGACAGAATTCCTTTCTTAGCCGACCAAATTATTCTGCAATAGGATGAATATTGTTGCACCGCGATTGTCTATTAACGTCGCACGAAGCCTATGACCAGATTCAATTGGGTATCAATATTAAACGACGAAGAATGCGATTTGAAGCGGGGCCGCCTCAAGATAAACAGCCATCTATTGAAAAACTGAACACATGACATCACTGAGAGCCAGGGCATCCAATCCCTGGCTCTCTTTATTTCCAGCCTCGAAAAAAATGAATCGCTGCCATAGGAGAACTTCTGCGATGAGCTTGACCGACGAAGAGCCGAAACCTATTGAGAGGATTTCCATTCAATTAATGCAAAAGCCGCCATTGTTCTCACTCGGGCAGATAGTCGCGACACGCGGCGTCGTCATGCACCTTCAGCGGGAAGGCATTGATGTTAGCCTTTACCTGAGTAGGCACGTACGCGGAGATTGGGGAGGCGTACCGCCGGAAGATGCCGCAGCAAATCAGTGGGCTGTGTCGAACGGTATGCGAATTCTTTCTTCATATCGGATTGCTGGCGAAAAGGTGTGGATCATCACCGAGGCCGACCGCAGCGTTACGACACTACTGTTTCCAAACGAGTACTAATTCTCCGAAAGCGTACCAATCGAAGTGCCGTTGATCGTCCAATTATCGGCTTCCAGCTTGCAGAACCATGCCGATATTTCGCGTCGGGATTCCAGATCACGATCTTCTTCCATCGCCTCTCTGTACGTTGCGTAGCGCCAGTCCGTTGTCGGCGTTCCGAATTTTTCCCTAATTCTTATAATGAGTGACACTACATTAGGCGGCAAGTGTTCGAGATCGTCCATGATTTTTATTCCCTTCCGTTTGTGCCGGACTATTCCGGCTTTCAGGGATATTTATTGGACTAGCTCTCAGGGACGATCAGGAATGATCCTGAGCCTTTAATAAGCGGACGGGATAGTTCCTGTTCCGGTCAGGTTCCGAGAAGCCCTTGCCGATTCATAGCGCAGCAAAGTGACTGCATAACGCACAAAGTTATCAAGAAGATATTGAAAACGGAAAGGACAAGCTGCCAGCAAGGTGATGGTGTTTGGTTGGTAAAATCGATAGGCGATTTGAGATTTCGGTGTCAAGCCTTCAAATGCTTTGGCGGACGCGCTTGAGTTCCAATGATCTTTTGAAAACACAACTGAAGCTACTGCGATGCACGACCAAGATGATGACTACCAAGCGCTCGACTATTCGAAACTATCTGACGCTGAAATCCATGACAAGCTGATCTGGTGGTGGTTTTATCTTTTACGTCAGAATGATATTTTTAAGACGTACTGCGAGGCTAAACGGGACGGGAAGACGGCGGTTTGCAAAGAGCTTGAAGACAAGTTCAAGCGAATTGGAGAGCTGAACAATGACTGGGGCGATATACACATACTCCCAAGTATGCATGACGAAGAATCGCCCGAATGGAGAGGATGGCTTGCCAAAAATCGCCACTTATTCACTGTCAATGCCGAAAAAATCGAACTGCTTACACCGCACGCCGCCGAGGCTGGTTCAAAAAAATTTCAGGTAACGATTCCCAAAGGGCTGGGAAGAGATCAATTGAAAAATTTGTTTGACGAGTTTTTGGATGATCATCCCGAACTGTTGGGAGCTGGACCAAAATATCAAATTAAGGCAACGAGTGGCAAAAACCTGACCAAGATATTGCAAAGGCTGGATAATGCCGAGCTTGTTTACGATCTCGTATCGAGTGAAGATGAGTTCAAATACACGCTCGCCGAATTCGCCGCTCTAGTTCTGAAAGTACCCAGCCTCCAGCAAGAATTTAGATGGTACCCAAGAGGAAAGCAACAAGACTTCATTGATAAAGGCATATCGATACTCTCTGAACCAGACATTCGCACGTACAGTCGGACGGTGAAAAATTTGAAAGACTTTTACGAGGCGTGCATCAAGAACACGATACACGGAGAGTTTCCAGCAATGCTCAAGTAATAGCGACTTTATCCACGTAGGTAAACGAAGTAATCAGCAAGCCCCAAGAATTGGAAGCAATTCTTGGGGCTTTTCCTTTTCCAAATCGGGTTAAACAAACGGCATAGCACATTTCGACACTGGCATTGTGCGAAACGCAGCTCCATTCAGCTTTTCGCAGTGCGGCTTTCGTGTCACCGGCATCATTCGATTCGTTCGTCGGGCAGCAAGAAGATGAACCGAGAAACGAAATTAACCAATTAAAAAGGAACAACAAATGCTGACTTATCCCTCCATCTCCGGCCAAGCCATCAACAACGAGCTGATTCAAGCAGACGCCGCAGTTCAAAAAGCTGAAACCGCTGCTGCTGCTGCAAAAGCGCACCTCGATTCGTGCATCGCGTACCGAGAAAATCTTCGCAAACAACAACGTGAAATGCTACTTCCCGACCTGATTGCCAGCCTCAAAGCACTCGGCGTTAGCGCTTCTGAACTTGGCTTGCCGAAAAAAGGCAAAGGATCTGCCTCAACACCCTTGACCCCGAAATATCGTGATCCGGCTTCTGGCAAAACTTGGAGTGGTCGTGGTAACAAGCCGAAATGGGCGGTGGGTCATGATTTGGGCGATCAAAGTCCTCTCCTGATTTCCAATCAAACCGCACTTAGCGAAGCCTAAGAATTCTCATAGCCCGAATGGATTCAATGCGATTCGGGCGATAACGAATCACCGCAGCAAAAACATCGGTCTCATCCAACTATGTTCTGGATGTGATGGGGCTGCTTTTTTCTCGAATTCTGTAAATCGAAAGAAACTAAAAAATGTCGAATAGCCTTCAACTGACACCGTATGTCGCATATCTCAAAAGCCTGTCCACAGAAACCGCGGCTCTCGAAAACCATGAACTTTGGGAGGGTTTCATCAATGTGGAAAACGCGATAGGCCAGGACCAGATGCAATCGCTAGTTATTGCGCTCGGTGCAATGGCGAGGGAAGGAGATCGAGAGGATTTCGAGCGCGAGATATTTCATTGGGCTTATTTTCCATCACGGAAGAAAGCAAAATTCTTTGCAAAGCGCCTATTGAAGCATGGGTATAGCTTTGTCGGGGGCGGCCAGGTACGTAAATCCAAAAAAATATGCGTTCAATTTAGCCACTTCGGCCCAGCAACGCTTTTCAGCATGGCAGAACACATAGCTCATATAAAGAAACTGATATCCGGCACTCAGGGAATCTATGACGGATGGGAAACGAGCGTGGAGCGCGTTACGGAAACAGCATCGGGCTTTTGGCAGACTACAGAAACGTTCATCGATCTTGCAACTCAGTAAAACCAATAAATAGATCGAGCGCACAAGGCAACCATCGAGGCATCACCGCTTCGCGAAGTTACCTCCATCGCATGATGTCTTGATCGGTTGTCGCGTGCCTCGGTCGATTTGGTAACTCGACCTTAATTAGCGAAGCGGAATCACTTTTTGATGATTCCGCAAGGGATAATTTTTGCCTAGGAATTCATCATGTCTAATTGCGATCATCGGATTTGCATTACGCCGTTCCAAGAAATGGCGGATAACACTGCAAAATCAATCAATATCAATTGGGGCGAGTTTGCCCATTCACTAGCCGCCGGACATCCGATTGTCTCTGAGGATAAAACGCTTTTACCTCTGTTTAATGCATGGCGGTACAAAGACGTTTCCGATCCTTCAGTGGACAATGGCGTCCACAAAGATGGCACGCCGATAAAGCTGTTCAGCCCTACACATGTGCGGCGCCACACACCCAATCTCGTCGAATTGTCCATGCTGGTGCTGGACTTTGATGGAGCCTTACCGATTACCGAAGTCGATCAGCGGTTCGGCAATTACGAATACGTCTGCTACACGTCCCTCAATCACCAGGTAGAGAGCGTCGATAAATTCCGTGTTGTCCTCCCGTTTTCAAATCCAATGCCAGTCACCGATTTCAAACGGCTGCAATTGAAAATGACGCAATGGGCTATCGATCAACGGGCAGATGGTTCTACATGCGATATCGGACGAATGTTTATATTGCCAGCGGTACGTGAAGAACATCGTTCGATCGCGCGAACATTGCGCAATCACGGAACGCTATTTGATTGGCGAGTATTTGAATCGATGCCGAAGCCGGACATACGGCAAATATCAATGATACGGCGTGAAAATGGAACTCGAACCAGCAGCGAGAAATTAAAGCCTCATGATGTGCTTGAGACAGCGGCTGGAAGAATTGTGGTGCGCAGTATCGATCGGAAGATCTCTTATGTAAGATGCCCATTTCACGCTGATAGAAGGCCATCCGAATTTGTTGATGTAACACGAGCTGGCACTCCGTACTTGGTTTGTAAAAAATGCGGGACGATCTACATGGAGCGAATTCAGTCTGATCCGATTATCGACGGCATAGCGAAAATCAAACTCAAACGCCAGATCAAAGGGGGAAACCAATGAGCTTAAGCCCCTTTGAACAATATCTGAAAACCAATAAAAAAGCTCGTCAGTACGAAGACTATCCGCAGTTAGTCTATCGACGTACGTCTTCAAAGAACAAGGTGACCGAGGCAATTGAATTCGATTCCAGCTATGAAAGAGGTATTGAATTCGTATCAGCCAATTCTCGTTATCTGGAAGGAGATGTACCAGTTACGGATGAGCGCCTGCGAGATGCCAATCTAGTATTTGTTAAATCTGATAAGGGAACCGGTAAGACGCAATGGCTTAGGAAATATCTTAAATCCATACCGGAATATCGGAGTGTTCTTGTTCTTACTCATCGACGATCTTTGGCGCGAACGCTTTCCAATGCATTGGAAGTTCAATGTTACTTAGACGAGCCTGAATTGCACTGGAGGTACACGCTTAGCTTGGACAGTCTGGAAAGGGCAAATAACATCAGAGGATATGACGTTATTGTCATTGACGAAAGCGAACAGGTCTTTCGCCATCTTATTGGCGATACGACGAAAGATAGGCGTGAAGCGATTTTCAATACTCTATTGAAGCTCATTCATTTCGCGAAGCAGATTGTGTGCTGTGACGCGGATCTGACAAGTGAACTCACTTGTCACTTGATGTCGAAATTGCGACGCAATTTCGAACAAGAAGACCGTGTTTTAAGCATAGTGAATGAATGGAAAACAAAC
This sequence comes from Noviherbaspirillum sp., assembly GCA_035654275.1. Taxonomy (GTDB): domain Bacteria; phylum Pseudomonadota; class Gammaproteobacteria; order Burkholderiales; family Burkholderiaceae_D; genus Noviherbaspirillum. The sequence goes on along the minus strand of DASRXG010000060.1, from coordinate 62,483 downwards.
CGGCCGATCAACGTATTTGAAAGCAAATATCACGCATTAGCAAAGTTCATATGTGATGTTGAAGATGGGAAGCGTGTTTATGTTCCCGTCGGAGAGAAGGAATTGGCAATTGAGATACAAGCACTCATGAAATATGTACGCCGCCCTTACAATGAGCCGGTAGCAGTCTTATTGTTGACGGGTGATACAAGCAGTGAAGAGGCGGCGCAAACATTTTTCTCCGATCCAACCGGTGAATCGCAGAAGTACGATGTTTTGATTGCCACCTCAACGTTGAGTACTGGCGTCAGCATTAATGGAACTTGGTTCGATGCTGTTTATGGCCTGTTTGACGGCTCGGTCTATACGTATCAAGACTGTGATCAGGCAATTAGTCGAGTACGTAACTGCCCATCCGTGAACGTTTGGATTCATCGTGGACGGGCACTGGAGTACACGTCAGAAAAAGCAATGTGGAGCGGTCCCGAGCAGAAGGAATTGCAGACGCGGCGTCTTTGCATGCCCGGTGAAAGGAATGAACTATCTGAGGCTGAAAAACTGTATCTCGATGTGCATACGCGAATTGGTTGGTGCGAGCAAAACTGGAAGATGGATCGTTGCCACAAGTTTATTGAGCTTAAAAAGGACAGCGGTTGGGAAGTGCAATGGTGGCCTGAAAACAAAGCTTGGAAAGCTGCTGGAAAGGAAATGCTGCGCATTGCGAAGGACCCGACCGGAACACGCAAATACAAACCGATTATCGAGGCCGACAATCTGGAATTACATGAGTATGAATTATTGAAGGATGATCGCAACCTCCGGGCAAAGCAGCGGAGAGCGGTAATTAAATATCGAATCGCTGAACTGTTTGGGTTGTCGTCACCGGCATTGGTTACATTGGATCATGTAATGAAATACCACGAAGACGATGTGCGGGGAATAGTTAGAAACATCAAGCTGCTTTCCGAGAAAGAGGAATACGCTCGTTATCTTGATCGAATACAGCGAGAGAATCCGGATGGAAAGACGTTCACGCTGTTTGATCATCGCACGATGAAGCATCAATTGCTTTCTGGTGCAATGGATGCTTCAGGTATTAATCCCAAGGATGTTCTTCGAGATGCGAAGCGTTATGCAGAACTGAAGGCTGAATTGGAACAGGCAAGGCGACAGCATAAGTCGCGATCTCGGAAAGATCGTAAATCGACAGCGAAATTCAAATCTGAGTTTGAAAAACTGAAGCGTGTGGTCGATGATGATCAGCTTCGGCGTGTTGCGGAGTACGTTAGCGAAAACCTCAACATGGTGAATATGTTCCTCGGTACGAGATTTCAAAAACCTGAGATACCTGAGAACAGAAAGAAGGTATTCAATGCAGTGTTAGGGAAATTCGGCGTAGTAATCAAGCTGGATCGGAGGATGGTCAATAGTGAGTGTCATTCCTGTTTCATTATTGACTACGGTCGTGTTATGGAGCTTGCTGCGACGCGAAGCGACCTTTGGCTGGAAGAGGCTGCTACGTAGGAGTGTACATTTTTGCTTGGTTTTGCAGTGGCGCAGTATATGACTACGTGCTTATTTCTACTGCAAAAGTTTGCAAATTTGTACAGTTTGGTCGGACGGAGGCAGGGAGAAGGTAAATCCTGCCTGTATGTCATTGTCAGCCAATGCCGTTGGATGTCCCTGACGGCACCCAGGGCATCGGTGCATCAATTCAATGAGGTTTCGTTCCCCTAGGATAAGAATGTTTACTAAATGCAATTAGAAAACATTACGTTACCTGGAGCCACTTTTCCAATGTACGAGGAATGTTGGTAAAGATATAATGTTTACATATTGCACGATTGCAATACTTTTGAAACATTATTGGGGTGAATGGTGAGCCGGGGCAAGGCCAAAGTCCTGACCGAACAGGAATTCAAGAGAGTCTTGAACGTAATGCGTAGATTGCGGCATGCGAAGCGAAACGTCGCCATGTTCTACGTCAGTTTTGGGCTTGGCCTTCGAGCGAAAGAAATGGCGGCGCTTCGAATCAAACATGTCCTTGGCATCGACGGCCAATTGCTCGACGAAATCCATTTGACCCGGGCGATGACAAAAGGCGGCAAGCAGCGGGTCGTGTACCTTGCAAATCAGCAAGTGCGTCGGGCGATTCGCGAGTACATTGATGAACGGATTGAAGAAGATGGAATTCTCTTCAATTATGAAGCAGCGTTTTTTCGTTCACAAAAGGGCGGCCACTTTTCACCAAATACGCTTCAGCAGCTTTTTCATCGGCTTTATGCATGGGGATTGATGCAAGGCGCGTCAAGCCATAGCGGCCGAAGAACATTTGCGACGCGCCTCATTGAGAAAGGAACAGACATCAAGGCTGTTTCAACCTTGATGGGGCATGGGTCAATTGCCATGACGGCGCAATACGTTGAAGACAACCCGGTTCGCTTGAAACAGATCTGTACCGACGTATTCTGATTATTTGCGATCGGCTGCGTATTATAAAATTGACGTTGCGCACTTAGCCGCAGTATGTGATCTAAAAGGGGCCACAATGGCAAAGATTGAAATTCTCGAATGGTCGGAAGTTAAGCCGGGCGGCTATAGTATCAACGGTGTTGAGTTTCGTGGCGAGGCAGCCGAAGCCTTGGTGCAGGAGGCCGAAGAAATGGCGTTCGCTACGCGCCGCGATCCTGTCGAAGTTTTAGCCCAAATCATCCCCGAAGATCATATGGCGAGCGCGCCCGACAAATTACCGTTCGAAACGGTTGCTGCCATTTTCGGTTCGCAACTGCCGGAAGGCGCAAGATCTTTCGTAGCATGGGAGGGAATTAACGGCTACACGGCTTCCTTCATGATCGGGGCAACGGGAAAGTTTATTGATATCCCGATGACGCCAAAGCAAGTCGACGCAATGCGAGCGACGGGTATGCTCGGTACATATGGCGTACAGATTGAACGCCATGGCTAATCATTTGATTGATTACTCAGCTCAACCTGCCATAAAAACGCTTCAAATTTTCCACCAAATCTCTACTTGTACTTAGAGACTTGGTGGAATCGAATGCTAAATTTTTATGCCACAAAAGGATAACAGCGCATTTTTTCTTTTTATCCGTTGCGTTTGAGATTTTGTACGATTCGACATACTTTGTTTATACGCTAAAGACTCTGGTATAGGGTCTTTTCGGACTCTAGTGAGTTCAAAAAACTCAGAAACCTTTTCGGCCACTTTTTCAGGCGTGATACCCCTGATGAGACATTCGCGCGAGAAGCACCAAATACCGTATAAATGACTAACTCCATAGACTTTATATTCTGTGTAATCAATTTCTAAAGCCTTCATAAAGCTTGTGACGCTTTGGAATTGTGATTCAAGATCAGCCCAGTCGCATATGTCGTCGTTTGAGTATTTTGCATAGAGATCGTCAAGGTCTTTGTCTGACGCAGTCAGCTCGCCTTTTTCTAGCAAAACAAATAACAGCTCTGAAACAAATTCAACGTCCTCCATCCGAGCTTTATCGGTGGCTTCTAGGCGCGCTTGCCAAAACGGCATTTTGGACATCGAATAGGCTAACTTTAGCAGCCGAGTGTTGTAATAGTTTGAGTGTCGGAGCTCTTGGCCGGTTAGAGGCTCACCGTTTCGGTTAAGCCGATCAAAAATCCGATCAATTACCTCTGGGTCGCTGCTGTCAATATACTCAACCGGTATTAGATAGCGCCAAAATAATTTTTTGTAATTACCTATGCCCTCCAGCTCGGAAAACATTTTCCCGGCAAGCTGCTCATCGTGAAAAGGATCGTCAGCTTCGTCCGCAGTGGGGAAAACACCTTCTATAAACTCGACTATAGAAGTTAGTCGTTGCTTGCCATCGATTACTTCATAACTGGTCTTACCGGTTTCATCGTTTACTTTTTGGCGGAGAAAAATCGGCGGTATTGGTAAGTTTTTGAGTATCGAATCTATGAAAAAAGCCTTTTTCTCTATACTCCAGACACTAAGTCGTTGGTACGGAGGGCTCATATCATATTTGCCAATAGAATATTCTTCGTAGAAATTCGAGATACTGATGTTGTTCGTTGATCTTTCTAAGATTTTGGTCATACCGGATACTCCTCAAGCAAGCTGCTCTTCGTAATGTGTGTGTATTTTGTAAATAAACTGTTCAACACCGCATCCATTGTCGGCGACGGAGAAGGGTTCAAGTGGATCATTTCCATCTCTGGATGCATTGCGTTTAGCAATGCATCTATTTCCGCCCTATCTACGTGCCAATAGGAGATTCCGCACACGATTGCCAGATCAGTAGCGCCGAAATTTCTTATACGAGAACTACATTCATTCCTAATTGATTGGGCCCATGTATTCGAATTGCGACCTGATTCTCCTGCAGGGGGAATAAGAAAATTTACCGCTGTGTGTTGTTCGAGGTTGGTATACGAGATATTGATATCTGACAAGGCGCAATCAATAAAAAATGATTTGTAATTTATCGAGAACGAGTCTGGTGGCAGACTCTTGGTATGCTGGTAGCTAATTGAGCCATGAGGCTTAAAAATTTTGAACTTGCTTCCTATCTTCGCCGAAATCAACGGCATCTCGAAAGGTATGCCGAGTCTCATTAGCAACTTCTCTAACCAGATATCATAGTTGTAAGTAACTATTGTCACCTCATCTATCGTAGTATCGTTTTGTAATTGCGAAAGAAAACGAGCCCACGGCCAGTCATCAATTGAATCATCAAGAACTGGCAAAATGCTGTCGTAGTAAATGAATAAATATTTCAGATAAGATACAAGTTCTTTATACGCGTGCAAGAAGCCGTTCCCTGTTTTCTCGATGATATCGTCGCTGCGCTTCAGCGAGTACACATTTGCACACGTTACTACACGCTCTAGGATTTCCTGCGTTTCGGATGCATTTAAAAACGACCTGGCGCCTACGCTCCACAAGTTAGGACAGTTCTTATATGAAAGAAATCCGGGGCGCTTATCCAAAGGCCAACGCAACGCATCTCCGTCTTTAAACAAATTGTTTAGGCAAATTTTTCCCGATATCTCTGGTTTTTTTTCACTTACGTGCTTTATGAAGTCCATCGTAAAACCATTGCCAAGAATTAAGCACACCTTTTTGCTCATTTGATTTTCTGTTTAATTGTTGAAGTTTTTTCCGCGTTGCTCTTAGTGTTATGGCCGTTGGTATCTGCTCCGACCAACTTCTTCTGATAGCGAATGCTCAGTCAAGTAGTTGGCATGTTTCCATGGGCATGGCGCGGTGCTACGGAATCTGATGCCACTTCTTATAACCGTCGATCAAATCTGGGCTCAACTTTTCCTCCTCTTTGCGTAGGGTCAGCATCTCATCGTCTGCTAATTCCCTTCCAATTACCGTCATAGATATTTTTCGGTCGCACTCGTACGCTCCAGATAGCACCAACAAACCTTCTTCCCATAATATGTCTCGCGCTCCGCCGTTACTTCTAACCCTACGTAACGGATCCTTCTGATTTGCAACACTGCAAATAATATGGCGAGGAATTGGCATACTCAGCGCTAATCGGAGTAGTTGCAGGACGCGCTTCATCCCTGTCTTCTCGGAAATGATTTTCTTAAATATGTCGGGTGGAAGTTGGTCGAGAAAATTTGGCGGGTACGGCTGGTCTTTCAAAATCCAATAAATAGTTTCTCGGTGCGCTGCAGTAAGGCTTTGCTTCCTGTCTCGATTTTGAGCCCCAAGTTGATGTTCAAGAACGTAAGCAATTCCGAGTTGGAACAGCGCTGTTTTTTCGTCATATGCGATGAGTAGATTCATATGGCCATGACTAGATTTGGAGAACATCCAGTTCTTACCCATCGTGGTTTTGATGTCTACGTCTTCACCGCCTAACTTGATGTCAAGTTTTTCACCGTATGGGAGCTTAAACTGGAATCGAAGCATTCGTTCGATTCGTTTGCCGATAGCCGTTTTTTCGTCGGGATCTAAATCATCAATGGAATATCTCGAAAGAGTCGGGGCGTCGATAACATAATCGACTGCCGCGCGAATGATTTGACCAATTCTTTTCGCAAATTCCTCTTCACTACCCACCCGGTGAATTAAGTCCCATTTGATCTTTTCTTTGCGAGCTGCAATTTCCGGGTCCTTTACATCCGCAAGTCCAACGATTGGGAGTAGTTCGATCCCTTCCTGTTGTTCATTTAGTAGGCGAAGCTCTTCGTCTGCGAGGTCGAGTAACTGTTGAGTAGATGCTTTGCTCATAACCATTTTCCTTTTGGGTAAGGTCGATGAGAAAAGCATACGCCGCAAAATTGGCGGCGTCAACGATACTTTGCGGCGCAAATGAAATTTGCAGGCGGGTTTTTGATTTGGCGGCCGTTCTGTACTGGCCTAGCTATATAGGCGAGTTAAGAGTCGGCAATATTCTTAACAAAGGGGAAGTGCGTGGGGACGAATTACGCAGTACTACACGGAAGTGTTTTGCTTTTCCAGGTGGTCAGTGATTCTATCTATTGTCTTTTTTATATTTGCCTCTGAGCACTCGCATTCCCAAATAACAAGAACTGACCATCCAAGATTTCGAAGCTCGGTGTCGCGTTGAGAATCGCGCAATTTGTTCTTTTCAAGTTTCGGAATCCAGTATTCTTGGCGAGACTTAGGCAGGTGTCCATCTGAGCAGGTATGCCCGTGCCAGAAACACCCTCTTACTTGAATTGCAGTGCAATATCTTGGCAGAACCAGATCAGGCTTGCCGGGAAGATCTTTGACGTGTAACCGGAATCGATATCCTTTACGGTGAAGCTCTGAACGAACTCGAATTTCCGGCTTTGTATTTTTTGACCGAATCGCGCTCATCACTTCTGAGCGCTTTTTCGGTGAAAAGACATCAGTCACTCATATGCCCAGACATTGTCGGATTGCATTTGCCAAGTGCCATGCCATTCGCGGAGCAACAGCTTCACTCACAAGTCTTGTTTGTGCTGAAATGTTGCCTACTAGAGTGTAATGATCCGGAAAAGACTGTAGGCGCATGGCTTCATACATGCTTAGGCGCCGGTGTCCTTTTGGATGAACATGAACTTCGCGATTGCCATATGCAACAGTCCAACTCGGTTCATCCCACTTCAAAGTACGAAAACTCCGACCCCAAGCCTGACCTTCGAGTAGCGCGCCCTCAGTAGTGAACTTTTTTGAGCGCGGCACCATGCTCCAATGGTTTGGATGGAGTGGAATAGTACTCGGATCTAGTCCCTTTTCGTTGAAAACAGGTTCTGGTAAATGTTCGATCGTTTCCCGTACCGTCTTTATTCTTTCCTCAGGGGAGGGCCATTTCCATTCCGCTTTGGGATGAAGTTTTTTATTGATACCAACAATGAAAACACGTTCACGTTCTTGTGGAACCCCGAAGTGCTTTGCATTTAGAGTTTCCAAATAAATCTTGAAACCTGCTTCACGGAATTGCCTTTTGAACCGTTCCAAGCGGTGACGATGCTTTTCCCCTAACAGACCCGGAACGTTTTCGAATAGAAAAAACGAGATCGGTTGCTTATCGTTTAATTTCTTTAGCAGCTGAGCGTAGGTGCTCGGCAAACTATGCCTCGGGTCATCGTCAGACTGAAAAACATTGGAAACACTGAAACTTTGACATGGCGGCCCGCCAACAACTCCTATCGGTGCAAAGTCTTTCCCAGCCAAGTCATAAATTACTTCGGGAGTCACGTCACGAAGATCATACTTATAGGCTACTGTTTTCCCATTACCGTGATTCTTGTTAAATGTGTTAACACAATCTCGGTCGATATCAAATGCAACAGCTGTTTCAAAGCCTGCCTGTTTAAAGCCTTCATCTAATCCACCTGGTCCGCAGAAAAGGCTCAAAAGTCTGAGCTGATTCGCAGGGGTAGAAGTTGACTCGGTAGTATGGTCTATGACCTCTTCTGTCACTTTATCCAGTGTTGCTTCTTTGTTAAGCATTTGCGCTCACCACTCCAAAATTTGACGTAATTGTGCCACTCACACTACTGTACGTCCATACATATATGGCAAGAAATGCCAATGGATTTCATTGAAGCAAAAAGATCGGTAGAAATCCATCGAAAGTTACGTCGGGAACTGTTGATGCAACAGGACGATGTTCTGGCGCTGTACCTTCGTTTCCCGGTGGTGCGCCTGGTCAAGCCAGCGCGGATAGATCGAGCAACGGGCTGGATGACATGCCGACAAAATTGATGTGCATCGGTTGTCGCAATGGTGGGAGGGCACGCATTCCGATGTGTTGAATGCCTAGCGGTCATTTGTCGCTAGTTTCCGTCTTAATGGCATGACCCTGTGCAATCAAATTGCCAAGCCAATCATATAGAAAGCCGTTCAATGCTCGCTTTGCAAGAATATCTACGTGGCTTCTATCGGGCGAATAAACCGAGTGGTACATGTAGGAATCCTGATAGGTTAGAGCCTCCGCCATTCCTTGTTCGATGTGCACGGCAATCTCCATATCGGGGTCAGCGATCATGTCGCCGGATTCATGCCTGTAGTAGTGGCACAATGCGATGACCAGCTTATCTGGGGTGCGCCGAATAACATCGAGATTCAACGGCATTAGACCTGCAACTTCTGATCTGCCGCTCCCCTCGATGGTCAGTAGGTCCGGTATTACGTCCATCAATCGTTGGTAGATCTGGGTATAGATGTTTTCGCTGCTATGGCCGGCAGTCATGCGAGACCCATCGCTTCTATTGTCTGATCATGTTGAAGTACATATGCCCACCAAGCCTTCATGAAAGGTTCGTACATCGCTTTCTGTTTGGATTCGTCCATGGCAGTCATGCCGCACAAGAATGTCCAGGCAAAAATGAACGTGTCTTGGTAGGTCAGCGGGTTGTTATTCCGAGTATGGCTTTGAAGGGTTATTGCGATTTCTGGCGTGTCTTTGACGTCAGCGGATAAACGCGTTTCGCTGAGTGCGACTGTAAGTTCGCCGGACGTGCGATGCGTCACGTCGAGTCGTAATGGCGCCAATCGGTTGGCGCTCGACCGTCGGACATCCTCAATAACTTTCAAGAGAGGGATCAATACGAGCAGTTGCTGGTATAGCGGCGAGCTGATGTGCTGAACCGCGTTTTCGACTTTCATCATCAATCTCCACTGAGGTATGAACATCAGCGACACGCTAGGAATTGCGCGGTGCCGCTGGTATCGAGAACAGCAAATCAGATGTCGATGATCTGATGGACGATTGGAATAATGCCGGGTTCGTTCTTCTTCAACATGGCAGCAAATCGCGAAATGATCAGGCGATTCTTCTTTGTCTCGATCTTATTAATGGCCCGGATCACTGTGTGATCGAAGGGCTTGCCGGGCTTTAGGTTTTCGATGGTGTTTTTGACTAGCGCAGTACGCTCTGCGTCCAATTCCTCGATTGCAGCCTTGAACTTATCTTGGGCCGACAAGGTATTGGCCGGAACCTCAGATTGCGTCGCTTCTTGCTGCATATTGGAGGGCGACGGAGCCCCAGCAGCAGGAGATTGTTTGAGTTCGGGTTTGGTGCTCGTAGCCATGCGAATTCCTCCATAAATTGTCACAAAGACAAGAAAATACTATCCAGATTTTTGGAGGAAGTACATATTTCTCTAAAAAATCAGATGGTTATGGAAATGCGAGTGTGGATTTGTACGGATAATCTCTGGCGTTCTTAGAAGTTTCCGAGGCGACGAAGTTATAGATCTCGGTGTCAAACTGAACAAAACATATTGCGCGGGTGTGCGTAATACTGCTGTGCAGCAAGCGACGCCTCGCCGGGGAAGCTGCCAAGGATCAGAATGCAGATGCCGGGATCGAGGACCGGCGCAAAGCCGGTGAGCAGGGCTGGCGGGACGGGTATGCGTGCGGCAGGCATGAGTGCATTCTACCCAAGCTGGCCGGCTAACCGGCTGTAGTTGTGCGGTCGGCGTCTTAGCGCGGAAAGGTGGGCAAAGTATTGATCAAACGCCAATCTTGCAACGGGGTGCGCCACGATATGTCGAAGTAAAGTGCATAATGGTTCGGCATCGCATGCGGATGCATTGCGTACAAGAGCGGTCATCAAGGAACCGCCTTCAACAGGAGACCAATATGGATACGAGTGCGAATCGGCAAGTGGATGTCTTGCTCGCCAAATATGCGGAAAGCCATCTCAATCCCACCAACGAGTTGATCCACATCGTCTGCATCCCGGCCATCGTGTTTTCCTTCCTTGGCCTGCTGTGGGCGCTGCATCCGCTGGCCGCGCTGGGCCTAACCCTGGCATCGCTGGTGTATTACTTCAGGCTGTCGGTGCCGTTTGCATTCGGCATGCTGCTGATGTCGGGCGCGATGCTGTGGATATTGTCGGTGCTGCCGCAGGATGAAGTCCTGGCGGTTTCGCTGGTCGTGTTCGTGATTGCCTGGATAGGGCAATTCATCGGCCACAAGATCGAAGGCAAGAAGCCATCGTTTTTTGACGACCTGCGCTTCCTGCTGATCGGGCCGTTGTTCGTGCTGAGCTTCCTCTACCGGCGCTTTCACATCGCCTATTAAGCAATGTTGCGTTGGAGCTTACGGCTTCAACGCGCGCCACGCCGCTTCCGCGAAAATCTCGCGGTAGGCCTTGATATCGGTTTTTGTGCGGCCCGACAGCCATAGACGCGTGTAGTCGTGCGCCGGCCCGGTGATCAGTGAGCCGTATACCTCCAGCGGAAGTTTCTTCAGCGTGCCGTTGTCGATATGCGGCTGGAACCACGCAAACACTTCGCCCATGTGCCTGCGGGTGCGCTCCTTCAGTTCCCCTGCCATCTCGCTTTTTGCCAGCACGCCGCGGCTGTACAGCACGAAGCGCGCCTTGTCCGGGTTGGCCGACACCCAGTCGATATAGGCATAGGCGATCGCCTTCACCCCCTGTTCCGCGTCGCGCGCCGCTGACAGCAATTCCTGCTGATAGGCATTGTGCTCCGCCAGCGCGTCGATATACAGCGCAGCGGCAATGCTCTCCTTGCTGCCGAAGTGGTGGTACATGCTGCCGACGCTCGCCCCGGAGCGCTCGCGAATCATGTCGATGGTCGTCGCCTCGATGCCGTTTTCCGTGAAGCAGCTCAGCGCAGCGTCGAGGATTTCCTGTTTCCTGCTTTTTTTGGTCGTCGTCATGGTGCGATGATAACCGGTTTGACTGGAATAATATTCTAGAATAATATTCTAGCAGGCCTTTTGGCATGTACACCACCACAACCACAGGAGAAGACGATGAACCAAACCTTGAGCATGTATCAGCAGATGGGCAATGAAGCCTTCAGCAAGGCAGTGAGCAATTTCGCACCTTACTTTTCGACCATCGAGCCGGTGTTCTCGGAACTGCGCCCCGGCTACGCGGAGGTGAAGTTCGCCAATCGCCGCGCCGTACACAACCACATCGGCACCGTACATGCGATTGCGCTATGCAATGCCGCCGAACTCGCCGCCGGCACGATGACCACGGTGTCGATCCCGGACGGCCGGCAGTGGATCCCGGTCGGCATGACGGTGCAATACCTCGCCAAGGCCAAGACGGACATGCGCGTCGTCGCCAACGGCGAAAGCGTGCCGTGGGATCACATCGGCAACATCGACGTCCCGGTCGATGCATACGACACGGAGGGCAAGCACGTTTTTACCGCAACGATCACGATGAATCTGAAGTAACACGCATTGCGGGAGCGGGGTGCTGTGCACGAGCGCGTGCACGCCGGCTAAGCAAGAGTTTTGAAGGAGCTGAGGATGGAACCGATCAAGGTCAACACCAAGGATGGATTCACGCTGGCGGCGCACCGCTTTGCGCCGCACGGCAAGCCCAAGGCAGTCATTGTGCTGCCGACCGCAATGGGCGTGAAGCAGAATTTCTACTTCCCGTTTGCGCAATTCCTCGCGCAGCAGGGATTTGAGGTACTCACTTTTGATTACCGTGGATCGGGGGCCTCGGTGCCGGCGCGATTCAGGCGTTCATTGCGGGGCTTCAAGGCCAACCTGTTCGATTGGGTCGAGGACTATAACGCTGCCGTGCGCACTGCGAGGGCATGGCACAGGAACGTGCCGCTGCTGGTGATCGGTCACTCCCTCGGCGGGCAATTGCCGGGCCTGCTGCCGGATAACCACCTGATCGACGGCATCATCACCGTCGCTGCGGGCAGCGGCTACTGGCGCGACAATGTTCCGCAATTAAAGCGCTTCGTCTGGCTGATCTGGTATTTTGTCGCGCCGGTGAGCACCACGTTGTTCGGCTACTTCCCGGGCAAGAAGATGAAGATCGTCGGCGACCTGCCCAAGGGCGTGATCTTCCAGTGGATGCAATGGTGCAAGAATCCGCACTATGTCGTTGACCGGAAGGGGAAACCGATCCGTTCGGGATATGAAAATCTCCGTGTCCCGCTCCTCTCCATGAGCTTCACTGACGATGAAATGATGAGCAGGCGCAGCATCGACAGCATGCATGATTTCTACAGGAACGCCAAGGTGGAGCGGCGCTACATCGAGCCGTCCGATGTACAGGCGAAGCGCATAGGACACTTCGGATTCTTCCGTCCGGAATTCCAACAGACCCTGTGGAATCAGGCGGCGGGATGGCTGGAGCAGTTCGCGCAGCGGCACGACAAGCACTGCGCGCAGTAGGTGTTCCGCTCATGGAGGCACGCACCGGGCTATGCCGTCATCTGCTACCTTTGATCAAGCGCATCCACGTTCTTATCGTCCGTTGTGATGATCGCGGCCCGGCAAAAAGCACTGCATAATGCGTTAGGGGTGAAGCACATGCATTCAGGGTGAGGCACGAGGTGAGCACCAGAAGCCGTCGCCGGCACGAAGGGACACCGATGGATACAAACATCGAAGAACAAGAACAGGAGCTGATCCATGAACCACTCGCAACGCTTCCATTCGCTGGACAACCTCCGGGCCATCATGATGTGGCTCGGTATCGTCCTCCACGTCGCTGTCAACCATACCGTCGAGCAGGGACTGCTGCCGTGGCATGATCCGGCGGCGTCAAGGGTGGCGGACCTGGCTCTGGTGTTTATCCATGCATTCCGGATGCCGGTGTTTTTCATCCTCGCTGGATTCTTCGTCGCGATGCTGGCCTCACGCCGCGGATATGGCGGCATGCTGAAGCACAGAATGCGACGCATTGGAGTTCCGTTTCTCGTGTTCTGGCCGATCATTTATGTCGGCATGGGCATCCTTGCGATGAATTATGTGCATTTGATGGTGCGCGGCACACTCGGCATTGACGAATCCATCATGCCGGTGGATCCGGCGCGCCCGGTGATCAACACCATGCACATGTGGTTCATTTATTACCTGGCATGGTTCTGCGTTGCGACAGCACTCATCGGCCGCCTTGCGAAATACATTCCGGATGGCTTCAAGGAAGCTGTTTCCAGAATGTGGTCCGTGCTCGTATCGAGATGGTGGGGTTTTCTCCTGCTCGCCTTGCCACTGGCCGTCATCGGCTTGCCTTACAAGTGGGGCGTGGTGGTATCGAGCGGATCGTTTGTGCCGCAATTCACCGAATTCGTGCACAACGGCTTGTTCTTCATGGCCGGGCTGTACGTGTACCGGCATCGCGATGCGGTACTGGAACTGTGTTCCAACAACGGATGGCGTTATGCGACTGCAGGTCTGGTGTTATTCATGGCCTACCTGGTGATTGCCGAAGTGCTTCGCAATGACGAAGCGAGCAACATGCATGTCAGGATGGGATTGGCGCTGATGTATAACTTCATCAGCTGGATGTGGAGCTTTGCGCTAATCGGGCTTTTCCTGCGTTACCTGCCGGACCAGAACAGTTTCCTGCGCTATGTGGCGGAGAGCTCGTACTGGGTCTACCTGGTTCATATGCTGGGCACGGTTGGCTTCGGCATTCTGCTGTACGGCATGCCGTTTGGCGCAGTGACCAAGATGGGCATCAATATCCTCGCGACGACGATTGCAGGCATTGTGAGTTATCACTTGCTGGTGCGATACACGCCGATCAGCACGCTGCTGAACGGACACCGATTTTCGTTCAGGACCAAGCAACGTATCGGAGACAACGTTTCGGTTGCCTGACGTTTGTGCCGGATCGGTGAAGTCCCAGCACCCGCCAGGATAGATTCTTCACCCTGCGACTATAAAAAAATCCGCTGCGTGCTACGAAGGCAAGCAGCGGATTTTTGTTTTGCCTGAGGTCGCTGTAGACCTTATCGGCCTGCCATACCCAGCAACATTTCGTTGAGACGCTTCACGAAGCCGGCCGGGTCAGCAAGGTTGCCGCCCTCGGCGAGCGTCGCCTGGTCGAACAGGATGTGCGACCAGTCGTCGAACTTCGCTTCCTCGTACTTCAGGCGTTGCACCAGCGGATGGTCCGGGTTGATTTCCAGGATCGGCTTGGTCTCCGGTGCATTCTGGCCCGCGGCCTTCAGCATGCGCACCAGGTTGCCGGACAGTTCGTGCTCATCCGCCACCAGGCAGGCTGGCGAGTCGGTCAGGCGGAAGGTGACGCGCACATCCTTGGCCTTGTCGGCCAGCGCGGTCTTCATCTTCTCGACCAGGTCCTTGAACTGGGTCTCGGTTTCCTCGTGCTGCTTCTTCTCGGCTTCGTCTTCCAGCTTGCCGAGGTCGAGGCCGCCCTTGGCGACCGATGCCAGTTCCTTGCCTTCCACTTCATGCAGGAAGGACAGCATCCATTCGTCGACGCGGTCGGTCAGCAGCAGCACTTCGACGCCTTTCTTGCGGAAGATTTCGAGGTGCGGGCTGTTCTTGGCGGCCGTGTAGTTCTCGGCCGTGACGTAGTAGATCTTGTCCTGGCCTTCCTTCATGCGACCGATGTAGTCGGCGAACGATACGTTCTGTGCATCACTGTCGTTGTGCGTGGAGGCAAAGCGCAGCAGCTTCGCAATGCGTTCCTTGTTCGCATGGTCTTCGCCGATGCCTTCTTTCAGCACCTGGCCGAATTCCTTCCAGAAGGTCGCGTATTTGTCCTTTTGTTCCTGCTCGTCGCTGTTGGCCAGTTCTTCCAGCAGGCCAAGCACGCGCTTGGTCGAGCCTTCGCGGATCACGCGCACGTCGCGCGACTCCTGCAGGATTTCGCGCGAGACGTTCAGCGGCAGGTCGGCCGAGTCGATCACGCCCTTCACAAAGCGCAGGTAAACCGGCATCAGCTGTTCCGCGTCGTCCATGATGAACACGCGCTTGACGTACAGCTTGATGCCGCCGCGCTTGTTGCGGTCCCACAGGTCGAACGGGGCGCGCTTGGGGATGTACAGCAGTTGCGTGTATTCGCTGCGGCCTTCGACGCGGTTGTGGGTGTAGGTCAGCGGATCTTCGAAGTCATGCGACACATGCTTGTAGAACTCGTTGTACTGCTCCGGCGTGATGTCGTTCTTGCTGCGCGTCCACAACGCGCTGGCCTGGTTGACCGTCTCGAACTCGTCCTTGACGACGGTTTCCTTCTTCTCTTCGTCCCATTCCTCCTTCTTCATCAGGATGGGCAGCGAGA
Organism: Noviherbaspirillum sp.; assembly: GCA_035654275.1. Taxonomy (GTDB): domain Bacteria; phylum Pseudomonadota; class Gammaproteobacteria; order Burkholderiales; family Burkholderiaceae_D; genus Noviherbaspirillum. Next base: position 46,998 of record DASRXG010000060.1, on the reverse strand, counting down.
TGTGGTCGGAGTACTTGCGGATGATGGATTTGAGCTTCCAGACCGACAGCAGCTCGTCCTCGCCTTCGCGCAGGTGCAGCGTGATGTCGGTGCCGCGATTCGGCTTGTCGATGGTCTCGACGCTGAAATCGCCTTCGCCACCCGATTCCCAGCGCACGCCTTCGGATGCCGGCTGGCCCGCGCGGCGGGTTTCGACGGTGATCTTGTCGGCGACGATAAAGGCGGAGTAGAAGCCGACGCCGAACTGGCCGATCAGCGCCGCGTCCTTCTGCTGGTCGCCCGACAGCTTCGAGAAGAATTCCTTGGTGCCCGACTTGGCGATCGTGCCGAGGTGGTCGATCGTGTCCTGGCGGCTCATGCCGATGCCGTTGTCGGAAATCGTGATCGTGCGCGCGGCCTTGTCGAAGGTGACCTTGATCTGCAGGTCGGGATCATTCTCGAACAGCGATGCATTGTTGATCGCTTCGAAGCGCAGCTTGTCGGCGGCGTCGGACGCGTTCGAGATCAGTTCGCGAAGGAAGATTTCCTTGTTGGAGTACAAGGAATGAATCATCAGTTGCAGCAGTTGTTTGACTTCTGCCTGAAAACCCAGGGTTTGCTTTTCGGTTACGGCCATTTTTACCTCTAGAGTCGATAAAGTGATGGAGCTTGAAAATTGGCATGTCGGAACGACAACCCTCCTGACATGAGGGCGAATGGACGGATTTCAAGGCCGTCATAGAACCGGCTGGCGACCTTGACGCGGGCGACTGGCTGGCTAGCGCCTGAGGTTGCCGATTTCCCGCTCCAGCAGACGCAGTACGCCGGGGTCCGACATGTTGGAAATGTTGATCCGCATCCGTGTCGACGGCAGCTGGCTGGGCGAGAACAGGCTGCCCGGCGCGAGCAGATAACCTTCTTCCAGCGCCTTTTCGGTCAGCACATTGGTATCGCAGCCGGTATCGGCCCAGATGAACAGCCCGGCCGGCGGCGCGATATCTACGGTCAGGCCGACCCGCTCCAGCTGCTTGACGGTCTTGTCGCGCACGCCGTCGAGCTTGCCGCGCAGGCGGTCCACATGCTTGCGGTAATGGCCTTCGGACAGGATCTTGTACACGATGCGCTCGCCAAGGTCGGAAGTGGTCAGCGTTGACAGCATCTTGCGGTCGGACAGCTGCTTGGCCATGTCCAGCGAGGTCGCAATGAAGCCGCAGCGCAGGTTGGCCGCCAGCGTCTTCGAAAAACCGCCGAGGTAGATCACCCGTTGCAGCTGGTCGAGCGCGGCGATGCGGGTGGCCGGCTGCACGGCGCTGCCCGGATGCAGGTCGCAGTAGATGTCGTCCTCGACGATCATGAAGTCGTGCTGCTCGGCGATCTTGAGGATCTGGAACGCCTTTGCCGCCGACAGCGACGTCGAGGTCGGGTTGTGCAGCACCGAATTGATCACATAGAACTTCGGCTTGTGGCTGGCGGCCAGCTCCGCCAGCTTCGCGATGTCCGGGCCGTCCGGCAGGCGCGGGATGCCGACCACCTTGGCGCCCATCATCGCGAACGAGCCGAACATCAGAAACCACGCGGGATCGTCGACAAAAATGGTATCGCCGGGTGCGGCAAAGTGGCGTGCAATCAAGTCCAGGCCTTGCGTGATGCCCGAGGTGGTCACGATCTGGTCCGGCGTGGCGGCGATCTCCAGTTCTGCCAGTTTCAGTTGCAGCTGCTGGCGCAACGGCACGAAACCCTGCGGGTTACCGTATTGCAGCAGCAGGTTCTGGTTTTGCCGGCTGATGGAGCGCAGGCCATTGGCAATCAGTTCGCCGTCCAGCCAGTCGTTGGGCAGTAGCCCGGAGCCGGGCATCTTGTGCGGCGGGTGCTGGCGAAACATGTTGCGCACCAGCCAGACCACATCGAGATTTTGCGGCGTCGCGTACGTTGGCCGCTGACCGGTAGTTGCAACGGTAATCGGCGCACGGTCGCGCACGTAAAAGCCCGAACCGCGGCGTGATTCGAGGAATCCTTTTGCCACCAGGCGGTCGTAGGCCTCCACCACCGTAAAGCGCGACACACGGTATGTCTCGGCAAACTGGCGGATCGACGGCATGCGCGTGCCGCTACGCAACAGCCTGTCGTCGATGCGTGACTCGATGGAGCGGACGATCTGGTCCACCAGCGACTCGCCGGACTCGCGCGAGAGCACCTGCGGTGCGGCTACGGCGATGTCGGCAACTTTACGGGGTTGGGCTGTACTGGTCATTTTGCCGTGACAGTGGTCAGGATTATTTGGGTAACTGTACTGGTACTGTATTGGTTTCGTCGATTAGGATAGTTCAACCGACAACAAACCTCAAGCCATCGAGAGCTAACCATGAGCAACCAGCTTCCCGACAAGAGCGAACTCGACTCCGCCGCGCAGATCGTCTACCGCGCAATGCCGCCTACGCCACAATACCGCTGGCCCTTGCTGGACGAGGCGCTGGGCGCGCAGGTGTGGATCAAGCACGAGAACCACACGCCGACCGGCGCGTTCAAGGTGCGCGGCGGACTGGTGTACATGGACGAACTGGTCAAACGCGCACCGCAGGTGAAGGGCGTGATTTCCGCCACGCGCGGCAACCATGGCCAGTCGGTCGGCTTCGCTGCGCGCAGGCACAGTCTGCGGGCGACCATCGTTGTCCCGCACGGCAACAGCAAGGAAAAGAATGCGGCGATGCGCGCGCTCGGCGTCGATCTGGTCGAGCATGGCAGCGAGTTCCAGGAAAGCCGCGAGCATGCGATGCGCCTCGCCGAAGAGCAGCGGCTGCACATGATTCCGTCGTATCACCGTGATCTGGTGCGCGGCGTGGCGACCTACTGGATGGAGCTGTTCGCGGCGCAGCCCGACCTCGACATCGTGTTCGTGCCGATCGGGCAAGGTTCCGGCATCTGCGGCGCGATCGCTGCCCGCAATGTGCTCGGTCTGTCCACGCGCATCGTCGGCGTCGTGTCCGCGCATGCGCTCGCGTACAAGCTGTCCTTCGAGCAGCGGCGCAAGCTCGAGTCGCCGGTCACGACTGTCATTGCTGACGGCATGGCCTGCCGCGTGCCGGACGACGCGTCGCTCACAATCATCCTGCAATATGCGGACGATGTGGTCGCCGTGACCGACGACGAAGTGGCCGCCGCGATGCGCCTGTATTACACCGCGACGCACAACGTGGCCGAGGGCGCGGGCGCGGCGGCGCTGGCGGCGGCGATGCAGATGAAGGGCACGCTTGCCGGCAAGCGGATCGGGCTGCCGCTGTGCGGCTGCAATGTCGATCACGACCAGTTCGCGCGCATTCTGCAGGAGGAACCATGGAATCGCTGATGCCCTTGGCGACATTCGCCTTCGTCTCGTCAATCACACCGGGGCCGAACAACATCATGCTCACTTCGTCCGGCATGCTGTTCGGTTTTTCTCGCTCGATACCGCACATGTTAGGTATCAACATCGGCTTCGGCGTGCTGCTGGCCATGTGCGCGGCGGGCATCGGCAGCCTGATTCTTGCGGTGCCGACAATTCATCTTCTGCTGAAGATCTTCGGCTCCGCCTACCTGTTGTATCTGGCGTGGCAACTGCGCAGCATGGCGTTTAGCAAGGACGAGCAAGGTGCGGCCAGGCCGATGTCGTTTACCGGCGCGGCGCTGTTCCAGTTCGCCAATCCGAAGGCATGGGTAATGGCGGTGACCGGCGCTGCCGCTTTCCTGCCGCCGGCACAGCCGGTCTGGCTGGCGATTGCACTGTTCTGTGCCGTCTTCTGCGCGGTCAACCTGCCGTGCATCGGCGTATGGGCGGGCACCGGGGCAGCATTGCGCCGTTATCTCGCGCAGCCGCTCTGGCAACGGATGTTCTGCGGCGTGATGGTACTGCTGACGGTGTATTCCGCAGTGGCGATCTGGTTCTGAGGAAGAAGATGAGCACAGCGATGACACAGGAAACAAGAGGCATGTGGCTAGGCACGGTCGGCGTGGCGATCTTCAGCCTGACGCTGCCGTTTACCCGCATGGCGGTGGCCGAATTGGATCCGGTGCTGGTTGCGCTCGGCAGGGCGGTGGTGGCGGCGGCCTGCTCGGCGCTGCTGCTGTGGTGGCTGGGCACGCCGCGCCCGACTGCGACGCAGACGCGTGCGCTGCTGGTCACCGCGCTCGGTGTGGTGGTCGGCTTTCCGGTGCTGTCTTCGATCGCGATGCGCTACGTACCCGCCTCGCACGGCGCAATCGTGATCGGGATACTGCCGCTGGCAACCGCGCTGGTCGGCGCGCTGCGCTTCGGCGAAAGGCCGTCGGCGGGGTTCTGGATTGCGGCGCTGCTTGGCAGTGGCCTCGTGATCGCCTTTGCGCTGTGGCAGGGCGGGGGAGCCTTGCATGCCGCCGACTTTGCGCTGCTGGGCGCAGTTTTCGCTGCTGCAATCGGCTATGCGGAAGGCGGCCGGCTGTCGCAGACGATGGGCGGGCAGCAGGTGATTTCGTGGGCACTGGTGCTGTCGATGCCGGTGCTGCTGCCGGTCACTGTCTGGCTCGGCTGGCAGCATGGCGTCAGCGCGTCGGCCAAGGCATGGATCGGCTTCGGCTATGTGTCGCTGTTCTCGATGTTCATCGGTTTTTTCTTCTGGTACAAGGGGCTGGCGCTCGGTGGCATCGCACGCGTCGGGCAGGTGCAGCTGCTGCAGCCGTTCATGACGCTGGTGGGCGCGGCATTGATTCTCGGCGAGACGCTGGAGACACGCACCATCCTGTTCGCCGTCGCGGTGATCGCTGTGGTTGCGGTGGGGCGGCGCATGCAGGTAAGACGGTGACGGCATGACCGAGCGACTATTCTGGAACGATCCCTATCAGACCACGCTCGATACAACCGTGATTTCGGTCTCAGGCAACGAGATCACGGTCGCAGCGACGATCTTCTTCGCCTTTTCCGGCGGACAGGAGAGCGATGCTGGCACCATCGCCGGCAGGCCGGTATTGCAGGCGCGCAAGGATGGCCGGCAAATCGTCTATACGTTAACCGAAGGGCATGGCCTGAAGCCCGGCGACGCAGTGCGCATGGAAATAGACTGGAGCCGGCGCTACCGGTTGATGCGTCTGCACTTCGCCGCCGAGCTGGTGCTGGAACTGGTGTGCCGGCAATGTGGGGCGATCGAGCGGATCGGCTCGCACATCGCACAGGACAAGGCGCGGATTGATTTCGCCTGGCCGCAGAATATCTCGCCGCTGCTGCCTGTCATCGAGGCTGAGGTGCAGGCAATCATCGACGCCAACAGTGCGATCGAATGCGCATTCTCCGACCGGGAGAATATGCGGCGCTACTGGCAGGTCGAGGGTTTTGCGCGCGTGCCGTGCGGCGGCACGCATCCGCGGCGGACCGGCGAAGTCGGCGGCGTCAAGCTGAAGCGCAAGAACATCGGCGGCGGCAAGGAACGGATTGAAATTTATCTCAATGACATGCCTGCCGCACGAATAGCGGCGAATTGATGGTTTTCCAAAAGAAGCAAAGGCAAGCATCAGAGTAAAATCGTCCTTTTTCAAACCTGCCGTTCGTTCCGAATAGCTTATTTCTGGAGTTGCCCATGTCCCTGACTTCCGTCTATGACAAGCTCAAAGCCCTGAACATTGAATTGCCCGCCGTTGCAGCTCCCGTGGCCGCCTATGTGATGCATGCCCGAATCGGCAATACGGTCTTCATCTCCGGCCATATCGCGAAGAAGGACGGCAAGCCGTGGGTCGGGCAGCTTGGCAAGGATATCGGCACGGAAGAGGGCAAGCATGCAGCGCGTGCGGTGGCGATCGACCTGATGGCGACGCTGCAGGATGCCTGCGGCGGCGACCTGAACCGCGTCAAGCGCATCGTCAAGCTGATGAGCCTGGTGAACTCCACTCCGGACTTTACCGAGCAGCATCTGGTCACCAACGGCGCATCCGAGCTGCTGGGCGAAGTATTTGGCGAGAAAGGCAAGCATGCGCGCTCCGCATTCGGCGTCGCGCAGATTCCGCTGGGCGCCTGCGTCGAGATCGACCTGATTGCCGAGATTGACTGACGCGATATATCGAATCCGGATGGCGTGTACCCGACGCCGTTCTTCATGAGGCGCGCCACAAGCGGGCCCGATAACAAGGCGCAAGCCACTATTGATGAGTGAGACAAGTATGAAAATGGAAAACCCCACGCCGATCCAATGGCAATTCTCCAAGCGCGCAGAACAGTTGCAAAGCTCGGTCATCCGCGAAATCCTGAAGGTGACGGTCCGTCCGGAAGTCATCTCTTTTGCGGGCGGCCTGCCGTCCCCGGCGACGTTCCCGGTCGAACACATGCGCGCCGCCTTCGATACGGTGCTGGCGAACCAGGGCAAGGTTGCGCTGCAGTACGGTCCGACCGATGGCTATGGCCCGCTGCGTGAATGGATTGCCGCGTCGCTTTCCACAGGCGGTGCAAAGATCTCGGCGGAACAGGTACTGATGGTGTCCGGATCGCAGCAAGGCCTCGACCTGCTCGCGAAAGTCCTGATCGATGAAGGCAGCAAGGTGCTGGTCGAGACGCCCAGCTATCTCGGCGCATTGCAGGCGTTTTCCGTCTACCAGCCCGAATTCGTGTCGGTGCCGACCGACGACCACGGCCTGCTGCCGGAGCAGGTTGCCGGCGTCGCACAGGGCGCACGCCTGCTGTACGCTTTGCCGAACTTCCAGAACCCGACCGGCCGCACCCTGTCGGTCGAGCGCCGCACTGCGCTGGTGGAAACCTGCGCGCGCCTCCGCCTGCCGCTGATCGAGGACGATCCCTACGGCGCGCTCAGCTATCGCGGCGAGCCGCTGCCGAAGATGATTGCGATGAATCCGGATGGCGTTATCTATATGGGCTCCTTCTCCAAGGTGCTGACCCCCGGCATCCGCCTCGGCTATGTGGTGGCGCCGCTGCCGCTGGTGCGCAAGCTGGAGCAGGCCAAGCAGGCGGCCGATCTGCACACCGCGCAGCTGACGCAGATGGTGGTGTACGAAGCGATCAAGGACGGCTTCCTCAACCAGCATATCCCGACCATCCGCAAGCTCTACTCGGACCAGTGCGATGCGATGCTGGCTGCATTGAAGGAACACTTCCCCGCGTCCGTCACATGGACCAAACCGGAAGGCGGCATGTTTATTTGGGTCACGCTGCCCAAGCACATCGACACGATGAAACTGCTGGACGAGGCGATTGCGCAGAACGTCGCCTTCGTGCCGGGCGCACCGTTCTACGCCAATACGCCGGAGAACAACACGCTGCGCCTGAGCTTCGTCACTGTGCCGCCGGAGAAAATCCGTGAAGGCGTGGCGCGACTGGGCAAGCTGATCGCGTCCAAGCTCTGAGATACTGCTTGATAACCTACTGCGCGACCCGGTTTTGGCCTTGCGATGCTCGTCGTACCTCACGTACGACTGCGCTTCTCAGACCAAACTCGGGCCGCTCGCTACGGTTCTCAAACAGTCTCTGAAAAGCATGAATTCATACTGCGAGAATTCGTAGGAAAAAAGAACGGGCCTGTCGAAAGACAGGCCCGTTTTCTATATGCGTTTCATCGAGGAATCGGGTGCATAGACTGCATCCTGTCGACTAGCGTATCGGCGCCAGAACAGTCGGCTTCAGTTTCGTTCCCTCAAGAACCTTTCCCTTGCGAGCACGTTTGCCGATATGCGGCGCGAGTGCTGAGGCAGACAGCGGCAAATCCTGCGCCTTGCCTCCACGTCCGGTGCCGGACAAGACGACGCCTTTCTGGCTGATCGGCTGCGCGGCGAGGAGCTTTTCGTTCTTTTCCAGTTCCATTAGGATCACGCCGCGGCCGCCGCCGGACAGGCTCTTCATTTCGTCCATGCCGAACACGAGCAGGCGTCCCTTCTCGGACAGCGACGCGATTGCGCTCGCATCGGCGGTGACGACGCGTGGTGCCAGCGGCTCATCGCCTTCGTCGAGCGTCATGAAGGCCTTGCCTGCCTTGATGCGGCTGACCATGTCGCCGGCCTTCGCAGTGAAGCCGTAACCCGCGGTCGACGCCAGCATCAGTGTGGTATCGGCTGGGCCGGCGAAGTAATGCAGCAGTCGCGTGCCGCTGGCCAGTTCGATCAGTGTCGTGACCGGCACGCCATCGCCGCGCGCACCCGGCAGTGCGGATACAGCAACGGAATAGATGCGACCGTTGGAGCCGAACGCGAGCAGGGTATCGACAGTGCGGCATTCGAAGGTGCCGTACAGGCTGTCCCCCGCCTTGAAAGTAAACTGGGCCGGATCATGGCCGTGGCCGGTACGCGCGCGCACCCAGCCCTTCTGCGAGACGACGACAGTAACCGGCTCGTCGACGACTTTCTGTTCGACGCTGGCGCGTTCCGCTTCCTCGATCAGGGTGCGGCGGACATCGCCGAACTGCTTGGCATCGCCTTCGATTTCCTTGATCACCAGCTTCTTCATCGAGGCCGGATTGTCGAGCAGGTCGTGCAGCGTCTGCTTCTCGTTGCGCAGCTCCGACAGCTCCTGCTGGATCTTGATTGCTTCCAGGCGCGCCAGCTGGCGCAGGCGGATTTCAAGGATGTCTTCCGCCTGGCGGTCGGACAGCTTGAAGGCCTTGATCAGCGCCGGCTTCGGTTCATCCGATTCGCGGATGATCTTGATCACCTTGTCGATATTCAGCAGCACCGCCTCGCGGCCTTCGAGGATATGGATGCGGTCGTCTACCTTCTGCAGGCGGAACTGCGTGCGGCGGGTGATCGTCGCGAAGCGGAACTCAATCCATTCGCGCAGGATCTGCGCCAGTCCTTTCTGGCGCGGGCGTCCGTCGCCGCCGATCATCACGAGGTTGATCGACGTACCGGTCTCCAGCGAGGTATTCGCCAGCAGGATGTTCATGAACTCGGTCTGGTCCTGGTTCTTCGACTTCGGCTCGAACACCAGGCGCACCGGCGCATCCTTGCCGGACTCGTCGCGTACCGTGTCGAGCACCGACAGGATCATCTGCTTCTGCGCGAGCTGTTCCGGCAGCAGCGATTTCTTGCCGGCCTTGACCTTCGGATTGGTGAGTTCTTCGATTTCTTCCAGTACCTTCTGCGCCGACGTGCCGGGCGGCAGTTCGGTAACGACTGCCTGCCACTGGCCGCGTGCGAGGTCTTCGATCTTCCATCGCGCACGCACCTTCAGTGTGCCGCGACCGTTTTCGTACATCTCCGAGATCGCCACAGACGGCGTGATGATCTGCCCGCCGCCGGGGAAATCCGGGCCAGGGATCATTTCCATCAGCTCCGCATGAGTCAGCTTCGGATTGCGGATCATCGCGACCGCTGCCTTTGCAACTTCGGTCAGGTTGTGCGACGGGATCTCGGTCGCGAGGCCGACCGCGATGCCGGATGCGCCGTTGAGCAGCACGAAGGGCAGGCGTGCGGGAAGCAGCTTCGGCTCCTGCGTCGAGCCGTCGTAGTTCGGCTGGAAATCGACCGTGCCCATGTCGATCTCGTCAAGCAGCAGCTTGGAGATCGGCGTCAGGCGTGCTTCGGTATAACGCATTGCCGCCGCGCCGTCGCCGTCGCGCGAGCCGAAGTTGCCCTGGCCGTCGATCAGCGGATAACGCAGCGAAAAGTCCTGCGCCATACGCACCAGCGCGTCGTACACCGACTGGTCGCCGTGCGGGTGCAGCTTGCCGAGCACGTCGCCGACCACCGCCGCCGATTTGCGCGGCTTGGCGGTCGAGTTGAGTCCCAGCTCGTTCATTGCGTACAGGATGCGGCGCTGCACCGGCTTCTGGCCGTCGGAAACATCGGGAAGTGCGCGTCCCTTTACAACCGAGATCGCATAGTCAAGGTAGGCGCGCTCGGCAAAAGTGGCCAGCGTCAAAGCATCGCTGTCACCACCGCCTCCGCCGCTACTGCCGGTGGGCATGTCATCAAACAGGTTGGCTTGTTCAGTCATGTTGATAGTAGGGTGCGCCACGCGCACCGAAAAATGTTGAACGTATGTTGGTGCGCAAGGCGCGCCCTACACCACAATCAGATATCCGCTTCCGCTTCGTTGCCGTGTTCTTCCAGCCAGGCACGACGGGCGGCTGCCTCGCCTTTGCCCATCAGCATGTTGAAGCGCGATTCCGATGCGGCGAGGTCGAAGTCGCCCAGCGATACCGGCAGCAGGCGGCGTGTGTCGGGATTCATCGTGGTCTCCCACAACTGCTCGGCATTCATTTCGCCCAGACCCTTGAAACGGGAGATCGCCCAGCCGCCTTCCTTCACGCCATCCTTGCGCAGCTTGTCTTCGATCGCGGTCAGTTCGCCTTCGTCGAGCGCATACAGCTTCTGCGCCTGCTTCTTGCCGCGCGCCGGCGCATCCACACGGAACAGCGGCGGGCGCGCGACGCAGATATGGCCGCGTGCAATCAGTTGCGGGAAGTGCTTGAAGAACAGCGTCAGCAGCAATACCTGAATGTGCGAGCCGTCGACGTCCGCATCCGACAGGATGCAGATCTTGCCGTAGCGCAGGCCGGACAAATCCGGCGTGTCGTTCGGTCCGTGCGGATCGACGCCGATGGCGACGGCAATGTCATGGATTTCGTTGTTGGCAAACAGGCGGTCGCGCTCGGTCTCCCAGGAGTTCAGCACCTTGCCGCGCAGGGGCAGGATGGCCTGGAATTCCTTGTCGCGGCCCATCTTGGCGGAACCGCCTGCCGAGTCGCCCTCGACGAGGAACAACTCGTTGCGGGAAATGTCGTCCGATTCGCAGTCGGTCAGCTTGCCGGGCAAGACCGCCACGCCGGACGACTTCTTCTTCTCGACTTTCTGCGCCGAGCGCAAGCGCGACTGCGCCTGCTTGATCACCAGCTCGGCCAGCTTCTTGCCGTAGTCCACATGCTGGTTCAGCCACAGCTCCAGTGCCGGCTTGGTAAAGCTGGCGACGAGGCGCACGGCATCGCGGGAGTTCAGCCGCTCCTTGATCTGGCCCTGGAATTGCGGGTCCAGCACCTTCGCGGACAGCACGAAAGAAACACGCGCAAACACGTCTTCCGGCAGCAGCTTCACGCCCTTCGGCAGCAGTGCATGCATTTCGACAAAGCTCTTGACCGCACCGAACAGGCCTTCGCGCAGGCCGGCTTCGTGCGTACCGCCGGCCGGCGTGGGAATCAGGTTGACGTAGGACTCTCGCACCACGTTGCCTTCTTCCGTCCACGCGACGACCCATGCCGCGCCTTCGCCTTCGGCAAATCCTTCCGATTCCGCATTGCCATTGGCATATTGCTCGCCTTCGAACAGCGGGATCATCGGTTCCGCGCCGGAGGTCTGCGCCAGCGATTCGATCAGGTAACCGCGCAAGCCTTGCTCATAGTGCCAGGTCTGGCTTTCGCCGCTCTTGCCGTTGACCAGTGTGACTTTGACGCCTGGCAGCAGCACGGCCTTGGAACGCAGCAGGCGTTGCAGTTCGGCGTTCGGGATGGCGGACGAGTCGAAGTATTTCGCATTCGGCCACACGGTCACGCGGGTACCGTTCTTTTTTTCGTCACGGGACAGCGGGCGGGACTTCAGTTTTTCGATCACATCGCCGTCGGCAAAGGTCAGCTTGTGTTCGCCATTTTCGCGCCACACCGTGATTTCCAGGCGCGAAGAAAGGGCGTTCGTTACCGACACGCCAACGCCGTGCAGGCCGCCAGAGAAGGAATAGGCGCCGCCCGAACCTTTGTCGAACTTGCCGCCGGCATGCAGGCGGGTGAAGACGATTTCCACTGTCGGAACTTTTTCTTCCGGATGCAGGCCGACCGGAATGCCGCGGCCGTCATCCTCGACACTGACGCTGCCGTCGGTATTGAGGGTGACCACAATGTTCTTGCAGAAGCCGCCGAGCGCTTCGTCGGAGGCGTTGTCGATGACTTCCTGAATGATATGCAGCGGGTTTTCGGTACGGGTATACATGCCCGGGCGCTGCTTGACCGGCTCGAGTCCTTTCAGAACCCGGATGGATGATTCGCTGTAATCGGAAGCGGAGGGTTTTTTAGTTGCCATTCAGTGGGAACGCCAGAAATCAGTGATTGCGGTGATTGCGCTTGTTGCTTGGAAGAACGCATTTAAACATAAGTCCCAGCATTCTAATGAAAAAAGCCGGCCGTCTGGGTGTTGGAGGATGGACACACGGGATGGTTTGAAATGCGCCAGCGCTTAATTTGCGGCGGGTTTCGGTTTCTCAATGGCGCAATGGCAAGAACAGCCTAAAGTCGGGACGGTGTTGCTAACAATCAACTACGGCTTGGAATCATAATATCTGTCCAACATTCAATGAATGTTTATAGAATCACCACATGTCAAAACGCAGCTTTCCTTTTGCTGTTCGCCTCATCGGCTTCTCCGACGAGGAGATTGCCGCCTTCGATGTCGCTTTTGCGACCGGAGGGGGCAAGGGATATGCCTATGCAAGGCTTGAGGAGGACAACCTGCAGGATCCAGACCTGTACATCGCCAATGCCCAACGGCTGCAAGCTTTGCTCGTCCTGACAGAACTGCGGCCCAGCGCGGTGCGTCCAGCGTTACTGGTGGGTAATCCGTCCATCGATATGCCTCTTCCGCGCGTGGAATGGCCGATTCAATGCGAAAAACTCTTCGTGGTGCTCGACGGATTGGTCGAAAAGCGTGCAGACGCCTTGTCGCGGCTGGAAGCGTCGGATATCGTCGTCGTGCCGGAACGACGCCGCCACGACCGGCCTGGCCTCGACCTCACGGATCCAGCGGAGTACATCAAGATGCGGGCAAAAGTGCCGGATGATGGCATGGTGCTGGTGGTCGACAAGAATCCGGCATTTCGCGATCACTTGGCCGATATCCTGGACCGTTACCACATACCCGTGAAATGGGCAGGGACCGAGGCGCAGGCCGCTGAGCTCAGCCAAAAGCACCCGACCACGATGCTGTTGATCAATACATCGACGCCGGACGTCGACCCATATCGTCTTTGCTGGACGGTCAAGGAAAAATATCCGTCGATGAAAGTCTCCATCGTTTTCCTGACGAGCAAGCCCTTTGTCTACGATGTCGAGCAGGCGCGACAGGCTGGCGTCGACGGTTACTTGAACAAACCCGTGGCCAGCAAGCAGCTGATGAGCGTGTTGAAGAGATTCCTGCCGCTGTCACGGGACCCGGTGCGCGCCTGAGCCAGCGGCGGATACTTCGCCACCGAGCGGCCGGCAGCCGCTTACTTGCTCAGTAGGCGCATGCCCTGCTCCAGCCCCTCGAGGGTGACCGGGAACATTCGGTTGTTCATCAATTGCCGGATCACCGTAATCGACTGGCGGTATTGCCACAGGCCTTCCGGCTCCGGGTTCAGCCAGATGAACTTCGGAAAGGTACTGGTGAAGCGTTGCAGCCAGGCCGACCCCGGTTCCTCGTTGTTGTACTCGACCGAACCACCGGGCGAAAGGATCTCGTACGGGCTCATGGTCGCATCGCCGACAAAGATCAGCTTGGTATCCGGGGTGTATTTGCGCAGGACATCCCAGGTGGGGAAGCGTTCGGCATGGCGGCGGCGGTTGTTCTTCCACAGGTAGTCGTAGACGCAGTTGTGGAAATAGTAGAACTCCATGTTCTTGAATTCCGTCTTCGCTGCGGAAAACAATTCCTCGGTGCGCGCGATATGGTCGTCCATGGTGCCGCCGACATCGAGCAGCATCAGCACCTTGATGTTGTTCTTGCGCTCCGGCTGCATCTTGATGTCGAGGTACCCGGCATTGTTCGCGGTGGCGCGGATCGTGTCGTCCAGTGCCAGCTCCTCTTCTGCGCCTTCACGCGCGAACTTGCGCAGGCGGCGCAGTGCTACCTTGATGTTACGTGTGCCGAGTTCGCGTTCGTCGTCGTAATCACGGAATTCGCGCGCTTCCCATACCTTCACCGCAGTACGGTTCCGGCTCTCGCCGCCGATGCGGATGCCTTCGGGATTGGTGCCGCCGTTGCCGAACGGTGAAGTGCCGCCAGTGCCGATCCACTTGTTACCACCCTCGTGGCGCTCCTTCTGTTCCTTGAGCAGCTCCTTCAGACGGTCCATCAGCTTGTCATAGCCGAACTTTTCGATGGCCGCTTTCTGCTCCGGCGTGAGCTCGCGCTCGAGGCGCTTCTGAAGCCACTCCAGTGGAATCTCCGGGTGTTTCTCGAAAATCGCGTCGACGCCGCGGAAGTACAGGCCGAACGCCTTGTCGAACTTGTCGTAGTGCGCCTCATCCTTGACCAGCGTGGCGCGCGACAGGTAATAGAAGTCGTCCAGCGACGGGCTGATCACGTTCTTCTGCATTGCTTCCAGCAGGACCAGGAATTCCTTGATCGAGACTGGAATCTTCGCGTCTTTCAGCGTGAAAAAGAAATCGATTAGCATGGTTACGCCTCCAGCTTGTGCTGCAGATTGCGTTTTACGCCGGGCCACTCGTTCTCGATGATGCTATACACGACGGTGTCGCGGACTCGCCCGTCCGGCATGATCATATGGTTGCGCAGCAGGCCGTCGCGTTTTGCTCCGAGGCGCTCGATGGCTGCCTGCGAACGCTTGTTGAACCAGTCGGTGCGGAATTCGACCGCAATGCAGCCGAGAGTCTCGAATGCATGCGTGAGCAGCATCAGCTTGCATTCGGTATTGACGGCCGTGCGTTGCACGCGCGATGCATACCAGGTGCCGCCGATCTCAAGGCGACGGTTGGGCGCATCGATGTTCAGGTAGCGCGTGCCACCCACGATCTCGCCACTCCTGTTGTCACGTACTGCGAATGCCATTGCCGTGCCGCGTTCACGCTGTGCCAGCAGGTCTTCGATATAGGTGCGCACGTTCTCCGGTTTCGGCACCGTGGTGAAGAAGAGCTTCCAGAGTTCGCCGTCGGCAACGGCAAGGCGGATGCCTGCCTCATGCTCGAGCGACAAGGGCTCCAGCGTGGCTTGCCGGCCGGCGAGGGTGGCGGGTTCAACGAAGGCCGTGGACATAGGCGGAAGTGCTTAACGGTTCGTACGCGACATGAACACCAGGCGTTCGAACAGGTGCACGTCCTGCTCGTTCTTTAGCAGCGCACCGTGCAGCGGCGGCACGACCGTTTTCGCGTCCTTGCTGCGCAGCGCCTCGGCGGGAATGTCTTCTGCCAGCAGCAGCTTCAGCCAGTCGAGCAACTCGGACGTGGAAGGTTTCTTCTTTAGGCCGGCAACATCGCGTACTTCGTAGAAGGTCTGCAGCGCTTGGGCGAGCAGATCTTTCTTCAGTTGGGGGAAGTGGACGTTGACGATCTGTTCCATCGTGTCCTTGTCCGGGAATTTAATGTAGTGGAAAAAGCAGCGGCGCAGGAAGGCGTCCGGCAATTCCTTCTCGTTGTTCGACGTGATGATCACCAGCGGACGGTTCTTCGCACGCACCATTTCCCGGGTTTCGTACACATAGAATTCCATGCGGTCGAGCTCGCGCAACAGATCGTTCGGGAATTCGATGTCGGCCTTGTCAATCTCGTCGATCAGCAGCACCACTTGCTGGTCCGATGTGAACGCCTGCCACAGTACGCCCTTGACGATGTAGTTGTGGATGTCCTTGACACGCTCGTCGCCCAGTTGCGAGTCGCGCAGGCGCGAAACCGCATCGTATTCATATAGCCCTTGCTGCGCCTTCGTGGTCGATTTGATGTGCCACTGCAGCAGCGGCATGCCGAGTGCGCCGGCCACTTCTTCGGCCAGCATGGTCTTGCCGGTACCTGGCTCACCCTTAATCAGCAACGGCCGTTGCAGCGTCAACGCGGCGTTGACCGCCAGCTTCAAATCATTGGTTGCAACATAGTTTTGGGAACCTTCGAAGCGTGTTTCTTGTCGCATAGCGTTGTGTCATCGAGAAGAAAATAAAACAAAGTATAAGCGAGAAAGTGATTGCAGGCCGTTGTACTGCGGCCCTGCGCCTGTCACACCATTGTTCCCTCTGAAAACAATTGCATGAAAATCTCCCTGATGAAAGTATGGGTGATCTGGCGTCGCTTCCGCCAGGGATCGCCGAAACATGTTGACCAACATCTGCTATGCCAGGCGCAGCTCGAGGCATTGATGCGCCGTGCCGATCCCTCTTCGGACTGGACGGTACGCGCGAACTGGATGATCGATGTTGCGGAATGGATGCGCAGTCGGCCCAATGTTTCCTTGTTGGGCGATCATGCCTGGCGCCGCATCCGGCACAGCCGCACCCGGTTTCTTCTGGATTGGCTCGACGGGCATCGCGATGTGCGGCGTGCCGTGCAGCTTACCTTGCAAAAGACCTTGCGCGAAGCGGTGGGGCCGGAATTGTTCTGCGCCACCGGCTTGCCGAGCGAACCGGCATTCTTCAGCGAGCTGTCCGGGCGCGTTGCCAAGGCGGTGATGCCGAGGGCGCTTGTACAGACAGATTTGTCTCTATTGTTTACTACGATGTTCCCGCAGCCGTCAGATGCCGGCTGGCTGACGGATCTCGACCACACAACACTGAACCGCTTGTGGAAGTTGTGCGCCGATGACGGTATTGCGCACAAGTTTCAACAGCAGATTGATGAGGCGCTCACCTACCTTGCATCGATGGTGATTGCGGTGGGCATCAGCCCCGAATTCCGTCAGCGTCTGGAACCCGCGACGCCCTTGCAGGCGACACCGTTCCTCGCGCTGCGCAGGGAGCTCGAAAAATATCTGCTGGCCGGGGCAGGCGGCGAAGCGGCGCTGCGCAGCGTGCGCATGCTGATCGCGGTGTGCCAGGCGCAGACTGATCGCATCTATGCGCATCTCGACGAGTATGGCGTATCGGTCAGCCTGGTATACCGCGTCGAACGCATGCGTGCGCAACTGGTACGCATGGCACGCCTGATCGAGCTGCGTTCCGCAACCATGGCAGGGCAGACTTCGGCGCAGGTAAAGGCCTTGCTCGCGGAGCTCGTCGATGCGCATCATCATCGTTCATCTGTGGGCGGCTTGTTTAGCCGCAGTTTTTCTCTGCTTGCCAGAAAAATGGTGGAGCGCAATACCAGCCATGGCGAGCAATATGCGGCGCGCGACCGTGCTCAATGCCATTCCAGGCTAAAGGCTGGATGGCGCGGCGGTGCGGTGATGGCGTTCTCCGTGCTGGTTGCGGGCGTCCTGTCCGCAGTAGGCCCGGCAGGCTTCTTCGGAGGTGTCGCTTCATCGCTGAATTATGCGGCAAGCCTGTTTGTGGTTTTTGTGGCCGGTGGTGCGATCGCGGCGACGCAATCCCCCGTCACCGCACCGGCCCTCGCATCCCGCATGGAAGACCTCGATAATGACAATGGCTTGCGCGGCTTGATGACTGAAGTGGCAGGGATACTCAGGGCTCAGGCAGCCACGCTCTTCGGCAACCTGATGACGGTGGTTCCGGTGATGGCTCTTATTTCCGTGCTCACCATGTTCGTCGTGGGTATGCCAATGATGAATGGCGAAAGAGCGCATGAAACGCTGAAAGGCTTATCGCTTGCCGGCCCCACACCGCTGATGGCAGCGGCAACCGGTGTCCTGTTCTGGTTGTCGAGCGTGGCCGCCGGTTTTGTCGATAACTGGTTTGCGCTGGGTAAGATGCGTATTGCGCTTGGGCAGCACCGTCGCCTCGTGCAGGCCCTTGGCGCAGCGCGTGCCGATCGCTTTGCGGTGTGGCTGGAGAAACATGTTGCTGCAATTGCCGGCTTGGTGTCGCTCGCGTTGTTATTTGGAATGTCTCCTGTCCTCGCGCAGTTTTTCGGCTTGCCATTCGATGTCCGCCACATCACGCTGTCAGCAGGTGCGCTGACCGCAGCAGCGGGAAGCATCGGTTGGCCAGTCATGACGAGTGTAGAGTTCTGGCTAGCCGTGGGAGGGATCGTGCTCACAGGGGTAATCAATGTGAGCGTCGCTTTTGGCTGTGCGCTAGTGCTGGCATTGCGAGCGAGAGATGTGCCTGGACACGTCCGACGCACCGTCTATCAGGCCTTATTGCGGCGCATCGTTCTGGCACCGCGTTCCTTCCTGCTGCCCGAAAGGCGAATGGCGACTGTCGTGCCTTTGCACCTGTCCACGGAAAGGCGAAATGAGGTTGGGCGTTCCCGTAAGACGGGATAGGGCCTGGGAAGATGAGGTGCAGCAAGCGTCGTGGGTATGGCTTGGACGGGCTGGAATTTTTTCATGTAGAATCGATTCGCTTCGGCGTGTAGGAGTAACGCCTACAGATTGCAGGGAGACGGCAATCGCCTAGAACATCGAGGCCTTATCCGCAATGCGGCCATGCCGGCGAGAAAACCGGTACGTATGAGCGGGCAAGTTCCTGATATTTCGTACCTACCATCCCCGATTACTATGAAAAGACTATTTGCGTTTCTTGCGCTCGTGGGTATCACCAATGTTGCGGTTGCTGCAGAGATTACCGGCAATGCCAAGGCAGCGGACAACAAGATTGCCATGTGCATCGGGTGCCACGGCATCCCGGGGTACAAGGCGACATTCCCGGAGGTTTACCAGGTACCGATGATCGGTGGTCAATCGGCCAAATATATCGAAAGTGCGCTCAATGCCTACAAGAAGGGCGATCGCAAGAACCCGAGCATGCGCGGCATTGCGGCCGGCCTGTCGGACCAGGATATTGCCGACCTTGCGGCATATTACTCACAGCAAAAGTAAGGGGACGCATGATGAAGAAGATTGTCGCAACCGCCGCCGTCCTGTTCTCCTTTAATGCCTTTGCCGCCGGCGACGTCGCTGCCGGAAAGGCCGCAGCAGAGAAGTACAACTGCGCTTCCTGCCATGGGAAGGACTACAACACGCCGATAGACCCTTCATACCCCAAACTCGCCGGCCAGCATCAGGATTACCTGGCTGCAGCGATGATCGCATACAAGCGGGGAGCCAACGGCGCCAACGGCCGCGGCAACGCGATCATGGGTGCGCAAGTGCAGCCGTTATCGCGTGAGGACATCCAGAATATCGCAGCGTATCTGAACAGTCTGCCGGGTTCGCTCGTATTGAGGAAATGATGCCGCCCGGGGCCATTGCCGAAACTTTTAATCACCACGAAAAAACGCCACGGTTTCCGTGGCGTTTTTTATTGCTTGAGCTTAATACGAGGAAGGTTTTCAGCGACGTTTTACGCACTCGACATAGGCAGCACCGTCCGGAGGCAGGCCGCTACGCTGCGAATTCCAGATCATCTCACCTAGGCACTCCATCACCTGATGATGCGCATCATGCTCGGAGCCGAGGCGCTGTGCGAGGCCAAGAAACGCGGCGCGAATACCCGGCGGTTGATCGATCGAGATCTGCTCCGCAATCGACAGATGCATGGACAAATGCAGGAAGGGATTGCTCTGCCCGCGTTCGACGGAATAGTCCGCCGCAAGTGCTGCTTCCACATCCTTTAGTGCATCCGCGTATTCCTCATGCTGCACGATCCAATCGCGTGCGATCGCTTCCAACGGGGTGAGGATTTCGTTTGCACGTACCTTGCGATAGGTTTCGCAAAAGAAACGGCGCACATCGTGCTGGGATGGAGTAAACATCGGCGTGGGAAAGAGAGATTTGCGAGAAGCAGCCATTGTACCGATACCGGCAGGCGAAATCCGATTCGGCTAACATTGTCGGCCTGTGCCAAAAGCACAATCATCAAAACAACCGTCAAAAAGGGAATCCATCATGTTGAACGAAACCGCACTCAATACCCTTTTTCTGCAGGCGCGTACACAGCAGGGCTGGCACGACCGGCCGGTGTCGGATGCACAGTTGCAGCAAATCTACGACCTGATGAAATGGGGGCCGACCTCGGCCAATTGTTCGCCCGCTCGTATCGTCTTCGTCAAGTCGCCCGAAGCAAAGGAAAAGCTTCTGGCCTGCATGAACTCAGGCAATGTCGAAAAGACGCGCACGGCACCGGTGACGGCGATCATCGGCATGGACATGGAGTTTTACGAGAAGCTGCCGCAGCTGTATCCGCATACCGATGCGCGTTCATGGTTCGCCGGCAACCAGCCGGTGATCGAAGCCACGGCAATGCGCAACTCCTCGCTGCAGGGCGGTTACTTCATCATGGCTGCGCGTGCGGTCGGACTCGATTGCGCGCCGATGTCAGGGTTTGATGCAGACAAGCTCAATGCGGCATTCTTTGCCGGCACGCCGGTCAAGGCTAACTTCGTCTGCAGCATTGGTTATGGCGACAGCAGCAAGGTGCATCCGCGCGGTCCGCGCCTGGCGTTTGATGAAGCATGCAGGATCGCCTGATCGGCCTTGGGCGCGTCACACGCCCTTGTCCGGCAGGGGCGTCTTGTCCTTGTACTCGCACAGGTCGGCGATGATGCAGTTCCAGCATTGCGGCTTGCGCGCGATGCAGGTGTAGCGGCCGTGCAGGATCAGCCAGTGATGCGCATCGTGGCGGAACTCCTGCGGCACAAACTTCAGCAGCTTGCGTTCCACTTCGTCCACGTCCTTGCCCGGCGCGATATTGGTGCGGTTGGAGACGCGGAAAATATGCGTGTCCACGGCCATGGTCGGTTCGCCGAACGCCGTGTTCAGCACCACATTGGCGGTCTTGCGTCCTACCCCCGGTAGCGCCTGCAGTGCCTCACGCGTGCGCGGCACTTCGCCGCCATGCTGCTCGACCAGGATGCGGCAGGTCTCGATCACGTTCTTCGCCTTGGTGCGGTACAGGCCGATGGTGCGGATGTATTCTTCGAGTCCCTCGGTGCCGAGCGCAAGGATAGCCGCCGGCGTATTGGCGACGGAGTAAAGCTTGCGCGTGGCCTTGTTGACCGACACATCGGTCGCCTGTGCAGACAGGATCACCGCAATCAGCAACTCGAAAGGCGTCGTGTATTCCAGTTCCGTCGTCGGATGCGGATTGGCCTGTCGGAAGCGGCGGAAAATCTCGAGGCGTTTTTCCGCGTTCATTCGCGCTCCTTTGCCTGTTCCGCAAGCTTGCTGGTGATGTCGCCGATCTGGCGTTGCACCGAGCGTGAGACGTCATTCAGACCAGTTGCGCCGGCGGCCTTTGCTCCCATCTGCTCCTTTTGCAGTCGCGCGCGCTCCATCGCGGCCTGAATGATCGCTTTCTTGCGCTCCTGCGCCGCCTTTTCTGCCGCCGACAGCGTCGGTTCCGCTTCCACCGCCTTCAGTTTGGCTGCGGCCTTTGCCGCCAGGCGCGCGTCGTTTTCTTCTTTTTCACGCCGCAGGCGGAGTACGCGGAAATTGTGGCGCTCGCGCGCGGCATCGGCCTGTTCCTGCGACCAAGCATCCCAGCCGGTTTTACCGGGCGTAACGTCAACCATCGCGATGCAGTCCACCGGGCAAGGCGCGACACAGAGGTCGCAGCCGGTGCACAGGCCAGGCAACACGGTGTGCATCTGCTTTGCGGCGCCGACGATGGCGTCGACCGGACAAGCCTGGATGCACAGCGTGCAACCGATGCACAGGGTTTCGTCGATGACTGCCACGGGACGCGGGCGCTCGACGCCGTTGATGGGGTTGAGCGGAATGACGGGCTTGCCCAGCAGGCTGGCAATGCGGGCAATGCCTTCCATGCCGCCGGGCGGGCACTGGTTGTAATTGGCGCTGCCATTGGCAACGGCTTCCGCATAGGGGCGGCAGGCCGGATAGCCGCATTTCGTGCATTGCGTCTGCGGCAACAAGTCTTCGATCTGGTCGGCCAGTGATGTTGGAGCGTTGGATGACACGGCGGGTTTTTCGATGCAAAAGCGGAATTATCCGGGGAATTGGCCCGTGCTTCAAATAAAAAAGCCGTTCGCCCGAATGGGGAACGGCTTTGACTCTAACGCGAGATCGCTGGACGATCAGGAGTGCTTCTTGATGAACTCGCCGATCTGCGGGCAGATGTTCTCGCGCCAGCGGCGTCCGGAGAAGATGCCGTAATGGCCGCACTTCGGCGCAGTCAGGTGCTGCTTCTTCGACTTCGGGATGCTGGAGCACAGGTCATGCGCCGCCTCCGTCTGGCCGGTGCCGGAAATGTCATCCAGTTCGCCTTCGATGGTGAACAGCGCGACGTTCTTGATGTCCTGCGGACGGACCAGCTTGCCTTCGACTTCCCAGGTACCCAGCGGCAGGCGGAATTCCTGAAACACTGTCTTGATGGTCTCCAGGTAGTATTCGGCCGGCATGTCGAGCACCGCGTTGTACTCATCATAGAACTTGCGATGCTCTTCGGCCGACTCGTTGTCGCCGGCACGCAGATGCATGTAGAAGTCCCAGTGGCTCTGTGCATGGCGACCCGGATTCATCGCGATGAAGCCAGCGTGCTGCAGGAAGCCCGGATAAACCTTGCGGCCAAAGCCGGGATAGTTCGGCGGAACGCTGTAGATGACGCGGTTCTCGAACCAGGTGTAGGGCTTCTTGATTGCCAGGTCGTTGACGGCTGTTGGCGATTTGCGCGGGTCGATCGGGCCGCCCATCATCGTCATCGTCTTCGGCAGCATTGGGTCATTGTCCGACGCCATCAGCGAAATCGCTGCGAGGACAGGGACCGTCGGCTGGCAAACCGAGATGACATGCAGTTCCGGGCCGAGGCGGCGGATGAAGTCCTGCACGTAGTAAATGTAATCGTGCAGGTGGAATTCGCCTTCCGACATCGGCACCATGCGTGCGTCGGTCCAGTCGGTGATATACACGTCATGGTTGGACAGCAGGGCGCGTACGGTGTCGCGCAACAGGGTCGAATGGTGTCCGGACAGCGGCGCGACGAGCAGCACGGTCGGGTGCTTGACGTCGGCGAGTTGCTTGTCGCTCAGGTCTTTTTTGAAATGGATCAGGCGGCAGAAAGGTTTTTGTACCGCAACTTCTTCAAGTACGCCAACGGACTTGCCATTGACGGGAACAGTCTTGATACCGAACTCGGGCTTTTCATAGTCTTTGCCGAGTCGGTACATCAATTCGTAACCAGCCGCGATGCGTTGCGCGAAAGGTGTATGTGCTAGCGGGGAAACCGGGTTCGTGAACAGCTTGGCAGAAGCTTCCGCCCATTGGATCAGCGGGTTCAGGAAGGTACGGTTCAGCTCGTGAAATTGGTAAAGCATAATGGCCTCTTTCAAGTGGTACCGGTGACGCTAGATTCTGCAGATAAACCCATATTGCTGCAATGCATCATATACAATTTTGCGGAATTTCCCGGAAAAAAATATTTTTACTCTCCGGTGGAACTCCTTCACGGCACAAGACTTGCTGCTGAGAAAATTGCCCTTTTGAAACATAGCACAAGTGGCTGGATTAATTGCGCCTAAGCCATTCAACTTTTTCCAAATATCCTTTGCATATATATGCATTGTGGGCCGAAGGATCAATACCTTGATACTGCTTTCCCTTATTTTGTCCAGCAGGCGCGGACTGGTCTGGGAAACCGGGATGCTCATTCGGGCAGTGTGGTAAATCCACGACTCCATAAAACTGTACTGAACCACGCTCTATGCCACATAGAAAGCACTGCATAAAACGTGCCAGTGCTATTAATCCACTCAAAGCGTGGGGGATTTAGCGCTTCTCATGCTGTATCACCACCAAATGGTTAATAATCTTTTCACTTTGCATATCTTCCGAGCGTGAAGAACGCTCCGGCTTTGTAAAAATTACGCAATGCGGCATCGGTCTGGTGATGGATTAAAACGTACAGCATGGGTGGCGTTGTTGGCGCTGCTCGTACAGGTATTGTTTAATTCCTTCATCCATACCGGTGCATCCCAAGGCACGTTCCGGACTGAGATCTGCACGGCCTTCGACATCAAGACCGTCGAACACAAGCTGCCCGACTCGCCAGACGCCAAACAGGAGCGCGGGCATTGTGCGGTTTGCGATTGCTCCGAAATGGCATGGTGAGAAGCCGCGCAGTTACTGGTTCAATGCAAGCAGGGAACGTGTCGCCTACTCCGGCCTGATCACTGCAGTGGCGATCGCGAAGTTGTCCGGACAATAAGCGTTCGCCACAGGACCGGAGAAGTTTTTTGTTGCGTGAGGCGGAAAAGAGCTGAAGAGCTTTGGAAAGAAAAACGCCCCAAGTTTGGGGCGTTTTGCCAGTTGGTGCAGTAAGTGTGAGAGTCGGCGCAGTTGATGCCGTGGATCGCCTTGGTACTTAGTCGAATACCGGCGATTCCACACCCAGGATCTTGTGCAGCTTCGGAGAGGTGGTGGTGTATTGCATGTGGATCTTCTTCTCCGGGAAGATGTACGGTGCAGCACCAAACGCAGCAAGTGCCGCTTCATGGAATCCGGAGAGGATCAGTTTCTTCTTGCCCGGATAGGTGTTGATGTCGCCCACCGCAAAAATGCCGGGTACGTTGGTTTCGAACTTTTCCGTATCGACTTTCAACTGCTTGCGCTCGATCTCGAGCCCCCAGTCTGCGATCGGGCCGAGTTTCGGCGACAGGCCGAAGAACACCAGCAGGTCGTCCAGCGGCAGGCGGCGCGTCACGCCGTCAGCGCCGGTCACCTTGATTTCGGTAAGCTTGTCATCTTTTGCTTCAAAGCCGGTCACCTGGCCGACCATGAACTGCATCTCGTAGTTTTCGCACAATTCCTTCATCTTCGCGACCGAAGCAGGGGCTGCGCGAAATTCTTCACGGCGATGCAGCAGCACGACGGATTCGGCTTTGCCGACTAAGTCCAGCGTCCAGTCCAGTGCGGAGTCGCCGCCGCCGCAGATGACGAGGTTCTTGCCGTGGAAGCGGGACGGATCCTTGACGCGATAAAACAGTTGCTTGCCTTCGAACTGTTCGATGCCTTCGACTTTCAGCGTGCGTGGCTGGAAGGAACCGACGCCGGCTGCAATAAAGATGGTCTTGGTAATGAAACGGGTGCCGATGGAGGTCTCGACATTGAAGCGGCCGTCTTCCCGCTTTTCGACTACGGTCACTTCTTGGCCAAGGTGGAAGGTCGGATCGAAAGGCTCGATCTGCTTGAGCAGATTGTCGGTGAGCTCTTGGCCTGTACACACCGGCACGGCAGGAATGTCGTAAATCGGCTTGTCGGGGTACAGTTCCACGCATTGTCCACCGACGGACGCCAGCGAATCGATCACATGTGCCTTGATCTCCAGCAGGCCCAGTTCGAACACCTGGAACAGACCTACCGGTCCGGCGCCGACGATCACTGCATCTGTTTCGATCGGTCCCTTGGTCGCATCAGTCGCGGCATTGGGGGCTTGAGAGGAGGCATTCACGTCGTTGCTGGTATCCATGCGACTATCGGGTTCCTGTTGAGTTTCAAGGTCTCCACGAAGGCCGGCCCGCCTGAACAACGGAGGGCGGCCATCCATGGCGTCGTTTCTTGTCTCCCCCTCGGTATTGCTTTTGTGATTATGCGCCGCAAAAGGATTGCGGTTAAGGATTACTTCTCCAGATACTGCAGTTTGTCCTTGACGTCCTTCCACTCGTCGGCTTCAGGCAGCGGGTCCTTCGTCTTGGTGATTGAAGGCCACTTGCGCGCAAGTTCAACGTTCAGCTTGATGAATTGCTGCTGGTCGGCCGGGACATCTTCCTCTGCATAGATTGCGTTGACCGGGCATTCCGCTACGCAGACGGCGCAGTCGATGCATTCATCGGGGTCGATCGCAAGAAAATTCGGGCCTTCCCGAAAACAATCCACCGGGCATACATCTACGCAGTCGGTATAACGGCAGCGGATGCAGGATTCGGTCACAACGTGGGTCATAACAGTCCTATCTAAAATTTTTCTGACACTGGGAAAGCTATTTGAAGCCGAGTTGGAGAAGGGCGCAATCACCGCAACCTGAACAAGCAACCCGCTGCAAAGCCTTGTATTTTAAGGTAATTGATTGTTTCTAACAAACCAAACTTATATAGTTTATGAATAAGCAAATGCGGAGGATTTGGGGCGTGGCGGGCTAATTCGGAGCCGATAAGCCGCGTTTGGCCGATTTTCCAGCATCTTCTTGTCGTTAGTGCAATGACGATTGTCCCTGTCCGGGGAAGGTGAATTCCCGGCGCGCGTTGAAAGCCAGGTAAGGAGCGTATTGTGAGCAGCTCCGCCGCACCGAAGATGAATAATTTGCGGCCGCTGTTTGAAATTAAATCAAGCGGGAACCGGACATTGCGGGGATTTGATTCGGTTAGACTTTGAGGCCTGTAAACAAGGGGGCACCATGGACACTTCCGCAGCGCGTCAAGCCATTTTCAGCCGCATCCGCAAGGCGCAGAACCGGCCCGAGGAGCCGACACCGGCCGAACGGGAGGCTGTTCGCGAGTACATCGAGCGCCATTCCCAAGGTCCGCGTCCGTCCATCGGCAACGATCTCGTCACCCGCTTCAAGGAGCAGGCACTACGCATGTCGGATACCGTCGATGAGGTCGGCACGTTTACTGACATACCTGCTGCGGTCGCACGCTATCTCGATGACATCGGTGTCGCAAGAAACGCGATCGCCTGGAAAACCCTGAGCGACATGCCGTGGGGTGAAGCGGGACTGCAAGTGGAATTCCGTCCTCCACGCAATGAAGACCTCGTCGGCATCACCGGTGCGTTCTGTGCAGTCGCGGAAACCGGCAGCTTGATGCTGCTGTCTGGTCCAGAGACTTATTCTTCGGCCAGCCTGCTTCCCGAAACGCATATCGCCATCGTTGCGACATCGCGCATTGTCGGCGCCATGGAAGATGCTTTTGCACTCGCACGTGTCGAGCATGGGGATATGCCACGCGCAATCAATTTCATTTCCGGGCCGTCGCGCACCGGCGACATCGAGCAGACCATCGTGCTCGGAGCCCATGGACCTTACCGGGTGCATGTGATCCTGGTACGCGACAAATAAGCATCAATCCTGCCCGGCGTTAAAGGACTGGGTAGGCGATAAACGGTGGGCATGTGATGCTCTCCGGTTTTACACCCGGCCGGCATGGCGGAGGTGCTCGGTAAAGGCCATGATCCAATATAAAATGGCCGCCATTCAAAATAGTGGAGATTGCAATTGCGCACGAAACTTATCGTAGGCCTGGGAGGGCTGCTGCCTGCATTGTGTCAGGCGGCTGAGCTGGATGGCAGTGGCCTGGCTGTATGGTGGGGCGTGCCATTTGCGGGCCTGCTATTGTCGATTGCGCTCCTGCCGTTATTGGCGCCGCTGTTCTGGCATCACCATTTCGGGAAGGTCTCACTTGCGTGGGCGCTGGCATTCCTGCTGCCGTGTGCCGCGTTCTTCGGTGTCGGTACTGCCGCTGGGGGAGCGCTGCACGCGTTTGCTGCCGAATATGTTCCGTTCATTATCCTCATTACGTCCTTGTTCGTCGTTGCCGGTGGCATTTGCGTGCGCGGCAACCTGCATGGAACGCCGGCACTGAACACCGGCCTGCTTGCGCTTGGAACAATCCTCGCAAGCATCATGGGGACCACCGGGGCATCAATGCTGATGATCCGCCCGCTAATCCGTGCTAACGATAACCGCAAGCACGCGGTGCATATCATCGTCTTTTTCATCTTCCTGGTGGCGAACGCGGGCGGTTCGCTGACCCCGTTGGGTGACCCGCCGTTATTCCTCGGCTTCCTGAAGGGCGTCGACTTCTTCTGGACAATGAAGAATATTTTCTTTGAGACCCTGTTCCTGTGCGTG
This sequence comes from Noviherbaspirillum sp., assembly GCA_035654275.1. Lineage (GTDB taxonomy): Bacteria > Pseudomonadota > Gammaproteobacteria > Burkholderiales > Burkholderiaceae_D > Noviherbaspirillum. The sequence continues at coordinate 19,484 of DASRXG010000060.1, read as the reverse complement.
GCACTGCTCGTCATTTTCTATTTCCTGGACCGCCACTATTACCAGAATAAGGAAGAGGAATTTGTGCCATCGCTGGATCCGACACCCGATTCCGCAATTCGCTTTGAAGGAAAGGCGAATTTCTTCCTGCTTGCAGCGATTGTCGGCCTCGTGTTGATGAGCGGCATCTGGAAACCAGGAGTGTCGTTTTCGGTATTTGGCGTCGATGTCGAATTGCAGAACCTGGTGCGGGACGTGCTGCTGATCGGCGTGATCTTTGTCTCGCTGTCTATTACGCCAAAGACGGCGCGGCAGGGTAACGAATTTTCCTGGGGGCCGATCCAGGAGGTCGCGAAGCTGTTCGCGGGCATTTTCATCACCATCATTCCCGTCATCGCGATGCTGCGTGCTGGGGAAGCAGGCGCCTTCGCACCCATCGTGCGCGCGGTGACCGACACCACCGGGCAGCCGATTAATGCGATGTATTTCTGGGCAACGGGTATCCTGTCGTCCTTCCTCGATAATGCGCCGACTTATCTTGTATTCTTCAATACGGCCGGCGGCGATCCTGCCGTGCTGATGAGCAAGCTGGCTGGCACGCTCGCGGCGATTTCCTGCGGTGCCGTCTTCATGGGAGCCAACAGCTATATCGGCAATGCGCCAAACCTGATGGTGAAGGCAATTGCCGAGGAGCGTGGGGTCAAGATGCCGTCCTTCTTCGGATACATGGCATGGTCTTGTGCTGTGCTGGTGCCATTGTTTGTGTTGATGACTTTGGTTTTCTTCGTGTGAGAAAGATCATGAAGCCTCGGATACTGATGACACGGGCTGTTTTTCCGGACGTTATTGAACGTCTTGAACAGTATTTCGACGTCGAATCGAATCAGGACGACCACATATTTTCTGTTGATGAACTGACGCAGAAGCTGCAAGGCAAGGATGGTGTCTTTACCACGCCAAGCGAACGCATCAGCGCTCAGGTCATTGCGGCCTGCCCAGGCCTGAAGGCTATCTGTAATATGGCGGTCGGCTACAACAATATCGATCTCGATGCTGCCACACGTGCAGGCATCATGGTCACGAATACGCCGGAAGTGCTGAATGAAACGACCGCGGATTTTGCGTGGGCTCTGCTGCTTGCCGCTGCGCGCCGGGTGACAGAGTCAGAGCATTGGCTGCGTGCCGGCAAATGGCAGAAATGGCGTTACGACAGTTTCCTTGGTGCCGACATCCACGGCTCGACACTTGGCATTATCGGAATGGGGCGTATCGGCCAGGGCATTGCGCGGCGTTCGACCGGATTCAACATGCGGGTGATCTACCATAACCGCTCACGCCTGCCGGTGGAAAAGGAGGCTGCGGCGAACCATGCGCAGTATGTCAGCAAGGAAGAATTGCTCCGTTCTGCGGACCACGTTGTGCTTGCGCTGCCCTACTCGGCAGAGTCGCATCACACCATTGGCGCGGCAGAACTGGCGATGATGAAGACGAGCGCCACGCTGGTCAATATTGCGCGCGGTGGCATCGTTGATGATGCTGCCCTTGTGGCTGCATTGCGTGCCGGGCGCATCGGCGCGGCCGGGCTGGACGTATTCGAGAATGAGCCGGCATTCGACCCGGCATTCCTTGCATTGTCGAACGTCGTGCTGACACCCCATATCGCGAGTGCGTCGGAGTCGACCCGGCGTGCGATGGCCAATTGTGCAGCGGACAACCTGATCGCTGCGTTGACGGGCGATTTGCCTCCGAATATCCTTAATCCCGACGTTCAATCCAGGGAATAAGGTACATGGCCGATATCAGCATCACCCAGACACATACGCTTCCGCACAAGAAAGCTAAAGCTGCCGCGCAGAAGGTCGCCGACCAGATGGCGGAAGAATACGACATGGCCTCGGAATGGCAGGGAGATGTGCTGGTGTTCAAACGCTCCGGCGTGTCCGGCAAACTGGTGGTTTCCGAAGCCCATGCTCAACTGGATATCAGCCTCGGGCTCTTGCTGAAGGCCTTTGCTCCGACCATCGAGGAAAAGGTCACGGCAAAGATGAAGAAGGTTTTTGGCAGCAAGGCCTGATGCGGCTGTGGCGGCTGGCTGAATGGTCTTGCTGCCCTCATGCCTCTACGGCGGCTGGCGCAGATCGCATACGGTTCCTGCCGCGCCGCCTGTCAAACAAATCGGCTGAAGCGTTCAGCCTTTCAGGCCATTGATCAGGTCGATATACTGCTGCATCGCAGCGTCCTTCGACGTACCTTTGAGTGCACCCCATGCGTCGTACTTGGCGCGTCCAACCATATCGGTAAAGCCCGGGCGGCTGCCTTCCACATCGCCGGTGCTCGCCTGCTTGAACAGTGCGTACATCTTCAGCAGGGTCATGTTATCCGGACGTTCCGGCAGGTTTTTGGAATCGGTCACTGCTTGGTCGAACTGGGCTTGCAGGCTCATCGCTTACTCCTGTAGAGAAAAATGGTCACTGTGATAGTGTCAACTGTTGCGCTATCTAAAGGCGCTGGGAGCCGACGAACATAACATAGAAAAAAGTGGCCAGAAAAGAAAAGCTCTAGAGGGGGTGCTCGATGTTGTCTGACGTTGTGCCGGCATTGCGCCGCGAAAAAATGTCTACGGTGGACACCGCATGGTTACGGATGGATTCGGATGCCAATCTGATGATGATCGTCGCTGTGCTGATGTTCGACAGACCGATGGACATGCGACGGTTCAGACACGCAATCCAGACACGGTTGCTTACTTATCAGCGCTTTCGAAGTGCTGTCGTGCAGGACATGACAGGTGGTGCGTGGTGGCAAGAACAGGAGGTTAACCTCGACGAGCATGTGCGCCGTGTCAGCTTGAATCCCGCAACCGTATGCAACAAGGCCGAACTCGAGCAAATGGTCAGTGAGCTGTCGGCAACGCCGCTCGATTTCTCAAGGCCGTTGTGGCAGATGCATCTCGTGGACAATTGCATCGGCGAGGACGGCCAGATCCGGCAGGCGCTTATCGTCCGCATCCACCATTGCATTGCGGATGGCATTGCGCTGGTTGGCGTGCTGCTTTCCATGTTCGATCGCACCGCCGCTGCGGACGAAGGTCCAGCGTCAGAGGATGCGGCGCCGCGCGCGCCGATTACCCTCGATGAAGACAATCCCTGGTTGCAGCTGATGCAGCCAGTCACCAAGAGCACAATCACCGCCATTAACCTGTCTGCGAACATCTGGACCAAGTACCTGTGGATGGTCGCGGATTCGAACAGGCTCGTTGGGCGTGTGGCGCGCATGGGTGACATGGCGGGCAGGTTCACGCTGGATGCCATCAAGCTCGCGACTATGCAGGAAGACTCTCGCACGCGACTTAAAGGCAAACCCAATGGTGCCAAGCACGTAGCATGGAGTGAGCCGCTGCCGCTCGACGAGATCAAGATCATCGGCAAGGAGCTTGGCGGCTCCGTGAACGATGTGCTGATGGCGAGTGTTGCCGGGGCGATTGGTGCTTATCTGCGCGCCAAGGGAGATGCGGTGCCACTCAACAGCGATCTGCGCGTGATGGTACCGGTTAACCTGCGCAAAGCGGGGGAAGAGAAAAAACTCGGGAATGCCTTTGGCCTTGTGCCGCTCGTCCTGCCGATCGGCATCGAAGATCCGCTCAAGCGGCTCAATGAGGTGAAGCGCCGCATGGATGAGTTGAAAGGCAGTTATCAGGCTATCGTGGCAATGACCTTGCTTGGCGTGTTGGGAGCAACGCCGAAACAGCTGCAGAACGAAGTCCAGAATTTCTTTACGAAGAAGGCAACTGCGGTAATGAGTAATGTGCCGGGACCCCAGTCACCGCTATATCTTGCCGGCAGCCAGCTCGACCAGATCATGTTCTGGGTGCCTCAGTCGGGTGACATCGGGGTAGGGGTGTCGATACTGAGCTATAACGGGAGCGTGCAGTTTGGCCTGGTTACCGACAGCGCGGTTGCATCTGATCCGCAGGAGATCATCAATCGTTTCGCACCGGAGTTCGAGAAGCTGGTGCTGCTAGCCTTGATGTCTGCGTGACGGAGCTTACCGTTTCTCGAGTCGCTTTAGTCTTCAACGTCTTCGTCATCGCCTAACACGGCGTCGCCGACACTGACGGCACCCTTGGCGACCGTTGTCGCAGCCCCAACGGCAGCGGAACCGGCAGTGATTCCGACACTGACAGCCGTGCTGGCGACTGTCACTGCAGTCGATGCGACTGTAACGGCGACACATCCGCTGAGGGACATCAATGCTGCGACGCAGGCGCAACCAAGAAGAACTCTCTTCAAATCCATAGATCCTGAACCCGGCGTGCCGGTCGCTGTTCGAGCGGCACATGTGAATAGCGTGAATATCCTGTGCCCGGTTGCGCAAGGCGGCACGCGCAACCGGCAAGGCGATCAGGCAAGACCTGTCGGTCTGCCCAAGCGCCGCTTTCTGGCTTGCTTATGGGAAAGAGAGTTTAAACGCCCAAAAGTTCCACTTCGAAAATCAGGGTGGCGTTCGGCGGAATGACGCCGCCGGCACCGCGCGCGCCGTAACCGAGGGATGAGGGAATGATGAGCTTGCGAACACCGCCAACTTTCATCCCTTGCACGCCTTCGTCCCAGCCCTTGATGACATGGCCGGCGCCGAGCGGGAAATCGAACGGATCATTGCGGTCTTTGCTCGAATCGAACTTGCGGCCAGCGCTGCCGTCGGGATTCTGCAGCCAGCCGGTATAGTGCACCGTTACATGCTGGCCGGCTTTGGCTTCGTCGCCGGAGCCGACAGTAATATCTTCGTATTGGAGGCCGGAGGCCGTCATGATGGTGGACATATTTTTCCTTTGTTGTTGGATGAGCGATGGGCGATTGTAGCAGTTGATGCGGCGGCATCTGCGCACAAGTCTACTGTTATGCGACGTTTGCCGGCATAAGGTGGTTGAGAGTCATGATATTGTCTTGCCGCAATCGGTGAGACGGCCTGCCGATTCAATACGGTAATAAAAGGAAATGCCGCTTTTATAGAAGGGAATGCTGCTTGATGAAGCAGGTATTGATTGCATTTGGGCGTGCAGTGCTATCGCAATTGCACTTTAAGATGCTGTTGCTGACGATACTGCCGTTTGTCGTGTCAGTTGCGATCTGGGGCGTGCTGCTTTGGGTGGGATTGCAGCCGACGGTGGATTGGCTGCATGCGTATTTTGCGGCCAACGATGGCTTCAGGACCGCCGGCGAGATCCTTGGCTGGTTCGGCATGGGGGCGCTCAACACGGTGGTAGTGCCGCTCATCGCGATGTGGGTGCTGCTCCCTTTGATGATCCTGACTGCACTGGTATTCGTCGGCACGCTTGCGATGCCGGTCATCGTGCGTCATGTCGGTCGGCGCAACTACGCCGAACTGGAACTCAGGAGGGGAGGCAGCCTGGCAGGAAGTCTGTGGGTCGCGACTTACTCCTTCGTTGTTTTCGTCGTGCTCTGGCTGCTGACACTGCCGTTGTCATTGATCCCGCCGCTGACGTTTGCGGTGCAGCCGCTGCTCTGGGGATGGCTGACCTATCAGGTGATGTCCTATGATGCACTGGCCGACCACGCAAGCGCCGAAGAGTACAGGGATATCGTCCGCCTGCATCGCTGGCCATTGCTGACCATCGGTGCCATCGCTGGCGCCATGGGCGCGGCGCCCACATTGCTCTGGTTGGGCGGCGCGTTATCCGTGATTTTCTTTCCGGTGCTGGCAGCAGGGGCCATCTGGTTGTACGTGCTGGTCTTCGTTTTCTCTGGCCTGTGGTTCCAACATTACTGTCTGGAAGCCCTGGCGCAATACCGGGCAGGGAGGCACTTTACGCCCACGATAAAAGACATCAATTGATGGCGCAATGTTTGCCATGGGCTAGGGCATAATGAGCTTTTCTTCTTTCCATTCTTCCCATGGCGATCGGACTCATCATCATCGGCGACGAAATCCTCTCCGGAAAACGGGCCGACAAGCACTTCCCAAAAGTCGTTGAGCTGCTGACTGCGCGCGGACTGCAGCTTGCCTGGGCCGAGTACATCGGTGACGACCGTGAACGCATTACCGGGGTGCTCAAACGCACGCTGGCGAGCGACGACATCGTGTTTTCCTGCGGGGGTATCGGCGCAACGCCCGATGACCATACGCGCCAGTGTGCCGCTGCCGCCCTGGGTGTGCCGCTGGTGTTGCACCCGGAAGCGAAGGCGAAGATCGATGAGCGTATCGCTGACATGGCGCGTGAGGAGCGGCGGCAGCCTATTCTTGACGGGCCAGAGTATGTGCAGCGCCTGAAGATGGGAGAGTTCCCGCAGGGCGCTTCCATCGTCCCGAATCCGTATAACAAGATCCCGGGCTTCTCGGTGTCGCATGGGACGCACGGGGCGCACGGGGCGCATTATTTCGTGCCCGGTTTTCCTGTAATGGCATGGCCGATGATCGAGTGGGTGCTCGATACCCATTATTCGCATTTGTTCCGCAACAAACCGCGAATGGAGAAGGCAGTGCTCGTGTTCGGAATGATGGAGTCGACCCTGACACCGTTGATGGAGCAGATCGAAACCGAGTTTCCCTTGGTGAAGGTGTTCAGCCTGCCTTGCGTTGGTGATGCCACGACCCGTCGGCATATCGAGCTGGGCGTCAAGGGCGATCCCGAACAGGTTACTGCGGCATTCGACAAAATGCTGGCTGGATTGAAGGGTTTTAACGCCGAATACCAGGCGGCTTGACTTTCCCTCAGTGATTCGCGGGGAAGGTCACGACATGATCGGCCCCGAGCCGGATGCCGATTTTCTCGCCAATGGCATGGTCGTGATGCGACGGGACGAGGGCAAGCAGTTTTTGCCCGCTTGGCAGCTTCAGCGTGTACAGGAACTCCGCGCCGCGGAATGCCTTGCGCACGACTTCGGCCTGCAGCGCGCTGGAATCGTCGTGAATGACATCGTCCGCGCGCAACAGCACATCGACGGTACGTACGTCTTTTTGCCCGGTAGCGCATACATCTACGCCTTGCCATAGAGGCAATGTGCCGAGTTCGATCTTCACCTGCTGTGTTGGCAGATCTATGGTTCCCGGTGTGAACACGCCTTGGCCAATGAAGTCGGCGACGAAGCGGTTGGTCGGCCGATGGTACAGGTTGTAGGCACTGTCCCATTGTACGATCTCGCCGTTCTGCATCACGCCGATGTGGTCCGCAATCGCAAAAGCCTCGTGCTGGTCGTGTGTTACCAGTACTGCGGTCGTGCCCAGTTCCTTGAGGATGTCGCGTACTTCCAGTGCAAGACGCTCGCGCAGGTCAACGTCGAGGTTGGAAAACGGTTCATCGAGGAGCAACAGATCGGGGCGAGGCGCAAGGGCGCGTGCCAGCGCAACCCGTTGCTGCTGGCCGCCCGACAGCTCATGCGGATACTGTCTCGCATGCGAAGCAAGGCCGACCAGCGATAGCAGCTTATCGATGCGTGCCTTACGCTCTGTCATGGTCAGCTTGCGCAAGCCGAAGCCAATGTTGTCCCACACGGATAAATGCGGAAACAATGCATAGTCCTGGAACACCACGCCGACCTGGCGCGTTTCCGGAGCAGCGGTGAAGCCGGGGCGGCTCAGTTCCCGGCCTCCGAGGGTGATGCGCCCGCCCTGAATCGATTCAAATCCTGCAATTGCCCGCAGTACCGTTGTTTTCCCGCAGCCGGATGGTCCGAGCAGGCAACCGATCTCGCCGCGCGGCAGCGAGAACGACAAGCCATGTACGATCTCGTGGATGATGCGGCCATGGGGATACCCGACACGAATGGACTCAACAGCAAGATGGCCATGAGGGGGGAGTGGGGCGTTCATAAGACGAATAATTGCATTGGCGTAATTCGATATTGATTATAATTCTCATTTAAAGAAACCGTACACGGATTAGTGGGATTTCATGCGTAAATTTGTCCCCGCATTGCGCCACGCGTCGAATGGTGGCGTCCATCCCTTGTTGCTCGCGTCACTTGTCGTTGCGGTGCTGGTTGGAATCCCCATCCTCGGTGTGCTTTCCAATCTTGTAACCGGGGCGAACGGGGACGGGGAAACAGTCACCACCTTTGCCCACTTGTGGTCCACCGTCCTGCCGGAATACATCTTCAACAGCCTGTATATTGCCGTGATCGTCGCCGTTCTCGCGGGGGCGGGAGGCGTCGGATGCGCGTGGCTAGTCGCCGTGTTCGAATTCCCCGGCAAGCGCTTCTTCGAGTGGGCGCTGGTCTTGCCGCTTGCCATGCCGGCATATGTGGTCGCATATGCTTATACCGACTTTCTGCAATTTTCCGGGCCGGTGCAGACAGCGCTGCGTGAGGCGTTCGGCTGGCAGGCTGGCGACTACTGGTTCCCGCAAATTCGATCGTTTGGAGGCGCCGGCATCCTGTTCGCCATGGTGCTCTATCCGTATGTTTATTTACTAGTGCGCAATGCCTTCCTGGAACGCAGCCCGCGCATGTGGGACGCGGCGCGCACGCTTGGAATGGGCCCCTGGCGTGCTTTCTTCAAGGTGAGCCTGCCGTTGGCTCGCCCGGCCGCCGTGGCGGGTATTGCGCTGGCACTAATGGAAACGCTGGCCGACTATGGCGCCGTCGCCTACTTCGGCGTGCCAACGCTGACGACTGGAATTTATAAGTCCTGGTACACGTTCTCCGACCGTACCGCTGCTGCCCAGATTGCCGCGGTTTTGCTGATCACCGTCATATTGCTGATGGTCCTCGAGCAAAGAAGCCGGGGGCGTGCGCGCTATTACGCGGTTGGTAGCCGCAACAAGCTGCAGCAGCCGGCAAAGCTGCAGGGCGTGCATGCCTGGGGCGCTTCCCTGTTCTGCCTTGTGCCCGTCCTGCTGGGCTTCGTGATTCCAGTCGTGATACTCCTGCGCCTGATGTTGCGCGAGGAAGCGGTGGAGTTTGGCGTCCGGTATCTTGACTGGTTCCGGAACAGTGTCGTCCTTGCCGGCGTCACCGCATTGATCGCCGTCGCGATCTGCGTACTGCTCGCCTATGCGGCGCGCGTTACCAGGAGCCCGCTTCAGGCGGCATGCAACCGGATTGTCAGTATGGGATACGCAGTCCCGGGCGCCGTCATTGCCGTCGGCATTCTTATTCCCCTTTCCCGGCTCGATGCATGGGGCTCGGACCATGGCCTGCGCCTGGCCCTGACCGGCAGCGTGATTGCGCTGGTTTATGCCTATCTTGTGCGGTTTCTTGCGGTCTCCTACCAGAGCGTGCAGTCGGGCCTGGTCAAGATCACGCCGAGCATGGACGCGAGTGCGCGCATTCTTGGTTTGGGACTTGGGGCAATGTTATGGCGCGTGCATGCGCCGCTGCTCTGGCGCAGTGTGCTGACGGCCGGGCTGCTGGTATTCGTCGACGTGGTGAAGGAATTGCCGGCAACCCTGACGGTACGGCCATTCAACTTCGACACGCTTGCGGTAATTACCCACCAGCTTGCTGCCGACGAGCGGCTGGGCGAGGCGGCCTTGCCGGCATTTACCATTGTGATGATTGCCTTTGTCCCGGTAATCGTCCTGGCACGCGCCATCGCGAAGGGAAGCAAGTAGGAGAGCGACGAATAAGCCCGAATAACTGGCAAATCGCAGCGTAAACAAAAAATGCCCCGGAAAACCGGGGCATTCAAGCGTTACCTTGTAGAAAGCCTAAACGACTTCTAGCGCGGGTACCGGAGGAAACGCCAGAGCTTGCGTACCCACTGCGGGACACGCCTCCGCGTTTCGATTATTTCTTGGCAGCGCGTGCGCTTGCCTTGGTGGCCGGTTGGGTGAACTGGCTGACGGCGGTATTCAGGTTCGCTTCCAGTGCCTCAACTGCCTGCTTGGTGGTCTTGGTCAGTTGTTCGTAGCTGGCGTTGGCATTGCCGATTGCCGACTTCATCATGGCAACTGCATTTTCGGAGCCGGCCGGAGCATTCTTGGAGACTTCTTCGACCAGTTCGAGCACTTTGCGGCTGGTTTCCGCGAGCTGGGTTTCGGCTGCCTTGCTGAACTCGGCTTGCACGCCGGAAGCAATGGTTGCCAGGTGACGACCATAGGAGAGGGCCTTCTCGGCATTCGGCTGAACGTGTGCAGCGGCCAGGGCGAGCCATTCCTGTGCATCTTTGGCAGCAAGAAACTGCTTTGCGGCGGACGTGGACTCGTCCAGCGATGTCTTGGCAACGTTGAGGTTGAGGTCGATCATTTTCTCGACGCTTTCGAAGGCCTTGTTGGACAAGGTGGTCATCAGCGCGAGCTGGGATTCGATGTTGGCCTTGGATGCTGCGGAAAGTTGTTCTGGAATCGTAAACATGCTTGTCTCCTGTGGCGGAAGGATGGTCGGAATGATGCGTAAAGCCGGTCGCTTTTGTGCGACGCAACAGAGCGGTATTTTAAGGGGGAATTATGTTGTGTCAACAATATTTGTTGCGGAGCATCAAAAAACCATACCTAGATCAAATAATTGCTTAGTTTGTAATCAAGGACAGGGCCTGCGGACAAAAGTGAAAAGGGCTGGCGTGCTACACTCGGGCATTGCCTTTTACGTAAACGTCAATCATCAAAAGTCCCCTTGAAAGCCTTCTATAGCGATCATTTCGTATTGCCGCTTCCGCAAGGCCATCGCTTCCCGATGCAGAAATACAGGCTCGTGCGAGAGGGGGTAGTCAAGGCAGTTCCTGGCATTGAGTTCTGCGAAGCTCCTTTTACAACCGACGGCGTGCTCGCACTTGCGCATCATCCGGAATACATCGAGCGCGTATCGACCGGAACACTCTCTCCCGAGGAGCAGAAGGCAATCGGTTTTCCCTGGTCTAAGCAGATGGTCGAGCGATCACGGCGCTCTGCCGGCGCGACGATTTCCGCCTGCCGGGCAGCATTTGAAGACGGTGTCGCGGCCAATCTGGCCGGTGGCACGCATCATGCCCATGCAGACCGGGGCGAGGGCTTTTGCGTATTCAATGATGCGGCAATTGCCGCACGCCTGATGCAGGCGGAGCGTCGTGCACGGCGCGTCGCGATTGTGGACCTGGATGTCCATCAAGGTAATGGCACAGCATCGATACTCGCGCGTGACGAGTCCGTCTTCACGCTGTCATTGCATGCGATGAATAACTATCCCTTCATAAAGGAGAGCAGCGACCTGGATGTCGCGCTTGCCGACGGGACCAGGGACGACGAATACCTCGATGCATTGCAGAGCGCGCTTGCAGAAATGTTCAGCAGGTTTTCGCCCGAACTGCTTATTTATCTCGCGGGTGCAGATCCGCATGAAGGGGATCGCCTCGGGCGGCTGAAGCTGACGATGGCGGGGCTCGCCGAGCGAGATAATATGGTGCTCGAGCACGCGCGAGCGAGAGGGCTTCCGGTCGGGGTCGCCATGGCTGGCGGATACGGCAAGAATATACAAGACACCGTCGCCGTTCATGTGCAGACTATCGCGATTGCCTCCACCTATGCGCGCCGCGCGCCACTCCGTTCAATCGCATGAAGCCCCTTGCAGTATCCATCAACGGCAAACCACAAAGCTTGTGGGTCTCTGCCATGCCATTCTTCTTCGTTATTCTGTGGAGTACAGGGTTCATCGTCGCGAAATTCGGCTTGCCCTACGCCGATCCACTCACTTTCCTGTTGCTGCGCTTCGTCGGCGTGCTTGTGGCGTTGCTGCCGCTGGTCCTCTTGATGCGCGCGCCTTGGCCGGTCGGATATATCTGGCATATCGCTGTCGCGGGCATACTGGTGCAGGCCGGCTACCTGAGCGGCGTCTGGTGTGCGATCAAAATCGGCATGCCGGCAGGGCTGGCAGCGCTGATAGTTGGACTCCAGCCTATCCTGACGGCTTTTGCCGCGCCGCTGATCGGCGAGTCAGTGCGCCGGCGGCAATGGGTTGGACTGGTGTTTGGTTTATGTGGTGTTGCCCTCGTAGTGGCAAACAAGATTTCACTGAGCGGCTTATCATGGCACAGCGTCGCGCTCTGCATCTTTGCGCTATTCTCCATTACCATCGGCACGCTGTACCAGAAGCGCTATTGTCCTGCCTTCGACTTGCGCACGGGGACGATCATCCAGTTTGCAGCATCATTTGTCGTGGTGCTGCCGTTCGCGATGTACTTCGAAAACCTGACGCCGGCCTTGGACAGCGTGCAATGGACGGCGAATTTCATCGGCGCGCTGCTGTGGGCGGTGCTGGCATTGTCGATCGGTGCAATCTTCCTGCTGTTTGCGCTGATTCGCAAGAGCGCCGCAACGCAGGTCGCCAGTTTGCTTTATCTGACTCCGCCGACGACTGCGGTCATGGCATGGGTTATGTTTGGGGAGGCGTTCAGCATCATCGGCATGGCTGGCATGATGCTGGCCGTTATTGGTGTAGCACTTGTAGTGAGAAAGTGATTCATGCGAGCGCAAGCAAATAAACGAAGCGATTACAAGCATTTCCATACGATCACCACGCGATGGATGGATAACGATGTATATGGGCACGTGAACAATGTGGTCTATTACAGTTGGTTCGATACCGTGGTGAACGAATTCCTGGTCGCAAATGGCGTTCTCGACATCGAACATAGTCCGGTGATCGGACTGGTGATTGAGACGCAATGCAATTACTTTGCTTCCGTCGCATTTCCGGAGAAGGTGACGGCGGGGCTGCGCGTGGCGAGATTAGGTAATTCAAGCGTCCGTTATGAAGTCGGGATCTTTCGCGAAGATGAAGAGAGTGCCTCCGCGCAGGGGCACTTCGTACACGTCTACGTCGACCGCGAATCGCGCAGGCCGAGCGCAATCCCCGAAGACATGCGTGCTGTTCTGCAAACTATAGAAATGAAATAACCATGATCGAGACACAAGAGCAGAAAATCGTCGATGCGGCGATCACTTCGCGCCGTTCGATCCGCGCTTTCCTGCCGAACCCGGTTGCGCGCGAAGACATTGAGGCCATTCTGGAGGTCGCTTCACGCGCACCGTCCGGCACGAATACGCAGCCCTGGAAAGTCTATGTGTTGACAGGCGCGACAAAAGAAAGGCTGTCGGCAGAAGTGCTGCGGGCGCATAACGATCCCGAGATCGGGAAGCAGCATGCCGAGGAATACCATTATTATCCGGTTGAATGGGTAGCGCCTTATATTGACCGGCGCCGCAAGGTTGGATGGGACCTGTATGCCTTGCTCGGCCTCACGCGTGACAACAAGGCAGGTATGCATGCTCAGCACGGACGCAACTACCGGTTCTTCGATGCGCCGGTGGGCATGATTTTTACGATCGATCGCATCATGCAGCAAGGCTCGTGGCTGGACTACGGCATGTTCCTGCAGAACATCATGATTGCCGCTCGTGGGCGTGGTCTGGACACCTGTCCCCAAGCAGCATTTACGCAGTACCACAAGATCATCAGCGAAGTGCTGCAATTGCCAAAGAACGAAATGGTGGTATGCGGTATGTCGCTCGGCTTTGCTGACCCAGGCAAAGTTGAAAACACGCTCGTCACCGAGCGTGAGCCGATCTCGGCATTCGCGACGTTTCTCGACTAAGCTGAAGTCCAGCGCTTGTCGCTTCTTCACTTCTTCAATCCGGCGTGCTGTTGCACGCCGGTTCCTCATTCGTTTCAAGGATTTACTATGACCACTCATCGGATCGCCGTGATCGCCGGCGATGGCATCGGCAAGGAAGTCGTGCCGGAAGGATTGCGAGTACTGGACGCTGCAGCGAGCAAGTTCGGTATCGACTTGAAATGGGACCATTTCGATTTCGCATCGTGCGACTACTATGCCAAGCATGGGCAAATGATGCCGGACGATTGGAAGGAAAGGATCGGCGGGCATGATGCGATCTTCTTCGGTGCGGTCGGTTGGCCCGACACCGTCCCCGATCACATTTCCCTGTGGGGCTCGCTACTGAAGTTCCGACGCGAGTTCGACCAGTATGTGAACCTACGGCCCTGCCGATTGATGCCGGGCGTGCCGTCGCCGCTCGCAAACCGCAAGCCGGGAGATATCGACTTTTACGTGGTGCGCGAAAACACAGAGGGTGAATACTCATCCGTTGGCGGCAAGATGTATGAAGGCACGGAGCGGGAAGTCGTATTCCAGGAAAGCGTCTTTTCACGCAAAGGTGTCGACCGAATCCTGAAGTTCGCTTTCGAGCTGGCGCAACGCCGCCCGAAAAAGCACCTGACTTCGGCAACCAAGTCGAACGGCATTTCGATCACGATGCCGTACTGGGATGAGCGCGTGGAAAACATGGCAAGGTCCTATCCGGACGTGAGGTGGGACAAATACCACATTGATATCCTGACGGCGCATTTCGTTCGCAATCCGGATCGTTTCGATGTGGTTGTTGCATCCAATCTTTTCGGCGACATCCTGTCCGATCTTGGCCCTGCCTGCACCGGCACCATTGCCATTGCGCCTTCAGCCAATATTAATCCGGAACGTTTGTATCCCTCACTGTTCGAGCCGGTTCACGGCTCGGCCCCCGACATCGCAGGCAAGGGCATCGCCAATCCGATCGGCCAGATCTGGTGCGGCGCGATGATGCTCGAACATCTCGGTCATGCAGAGGCTGGCGCTGCGGTGCTGCACGCTATTGAAAAGGTGCTCGGAGCAGGACCCAAGCATGCGCCGCTCACCGCCGACATGGGCGGAACCGCAGGCACGGCCGATCTAGGTCAGGCAATTGCCGAAGCGCTCTGATCCCTGCCTGTGTAATGACTCGCCCTTGACGTCTATCTTTCCTTGCCCGATGGATAGACATTTGCGAACCATCAATTATTCGTAAGAAAATTGTTTAATTGCCTGCGCTAACTGCTTAATTCGCTTGCTGAATTTCACTATTTTGCTAGACTGCAAGATATAATGACGGCCTGCAAGAATTAGGGGGGAGTGCAGATGTTAAAGTCCGCGCTAGGGATCATCGTTTCGTTGTTCGCACTGACTATCGGCACTCCCGCGGCGCAGGTGCATGCAGCAACACCTGCCAAAGCATCCGCAAAGAAGCAAAGCGTCAAGAAGCCGGCCGCAAAACGCAAGGTTGAAGCGTCGACCCGCGCCAGCAAGTCCACACTGAAAACGTCTGTTGCAAGCCGCAGCAAATTCGTAAAGAAAGTTGCAGTCCGCAGCAAGCGCCAATCCTCCTACCAGCACGTCGCATTTGCGCCATCCACTCCCGTCGTGCCGGCACCGATGACCGCGGGAGATCTCGCTGGCCTGCATATGACGCGCGATCCGCTGGCATTGAAGTCGAATGCCGCGCTCGTTATTGACCAGAACACTGCTCAGGTATTGTTCGAAAAGAATTCCAATGTCGCTCTGCCGATTGCATCGCTGACCAAGCTGATGACGGCGTTGGTTGTTATCGAAGCACGCCAGAATATGGACGAAGTGCTTGAGGTGACTGCAGATGACATCGATCGCGAGCGGAACAGCAGCTCACGTCTGCGGGTCGGAGCGCTGATGACGCGCGCCGATATGCTGCATATCGCGCTGATGAGCTCGGAGAACCGTGCTGCATCCGCCCTCGGCAGGCACTATCCTGGTGGCTTGTCTGCATTTGTCGCGGCCATGAATGCGAAAGCGAAAATGCTCGGCATGAAGGACACGTATTTCGTAGATTCCACGGGCCTGTCCAGTCGCAATGTCGCAAGTGCACGCGACTTGGCCAAGCTTGTCGTAGCTGCATATCAGCATCCGATCATCCGCGATTTTTCGACGGATCCCGGCTATGCGGTAAGCACTGGCCGCTATCAGTTGAACTACATGAATTCCAACAGGCTAGTGAAGAATCCCAGCTGGGACATCGGCCTGCAAAAGACTGGGTATATTACCGAGGCAGGACGCTGCCTTGTCATGCAGGCACGCATCGATGGCCGTCCGGTTGTGATGGTGTTTCTTGATTCCAAAGGCAAGGACTCCCGTCTTGCCGATGCGGGCCGTATTCGCAAATGGCTTGAGCTCTCCAGACCGCAGGCGCTGACACAAACCGTTTCGCACCAAGGTTAAACGATTCGCGCATTGCATTGGATGCGTGGATAATTTTCCATTGTTCATGTTGCCGCAGTAACCGTTGTATTCTCTCCAGATCGTGTATAGCTACGCGTTCTCGCTTAGCCGTTGTCGGATTTCTATGTTACATTGAACCTTCTACTGCTTACTTGTTGTCTTGCGAGATGGCATATCGACATGCAGCATTCAAATGATCGCAGTGCGGCGATTGTCACTGGCAGACGTGGAGTGGAAGTATTTCTGACATTATTCGATTGGCGGCCTTGAAGACCAGATTGGGCGCAGTGTGATCCACATTGCACAGGTTCTTGAAGGCCGCTTTTCATTTGATGAGCGTTCGATAATCAGTGTTTTCGCCTAAAGTCCTTCTTGTTAACGACGACGCAGCAAGCCTGCTGGCCCTGGCCAGCCTGCTGCCGGAGCGGAACGGCTATGAAGTGATTACGGCGCGCTCCGGTGAAGAGGCCTTGCGACAGGTGCTCATGCACGACTTCGCCGTCATTCTGCTGGATGTCAGCATGCCCGGAATGGATGGATTCGAGACTGCAGAAGCGATTCATTCCCATCCGCGTTCCGCGTCTGTTCCGATCATCTTTGTCACCGCGCACTATGCGGATGAAATGCACCGCCTCAAAGGCTACCAGAGAGGGGCGGTTGATTATCTTTTTACTCCAATCATCCCGCAGATATTGCAGACGAAAGTCGCCGTGTTTGTTGAGCTGGCGAAGAAGAACTTGCAGCTCCAGCACCAGAAGCGGGAGCTGGAACAGCTCAATAGCGATCTGCAGGCGCAGCGCAAGCAGGATCTTGCGCATATCAATGAGCGCGAACAGGCCGAGGCTGCGCTGCGGCAATCGCAGGAAGAACTGCGTGAACTGGCCAGTTACCAGGAACGGATCAAGGAAGACGAGCGCAAGCGGATCGCGCGTGAAATCCACGACGAACTCGGCCAGAACCTGCTCGCCTTGCGAATCGATATCGCCATGCTTCATGCGCGAACAGGTGCTAGACATCCCAAGCTGAACAAGAAGGTGCATGCGGTGCTGGACCACATCGACAGCACCATGAAAGCGATGCGGGCAATCATCAACAATTTACGTCCGACTGTTCTCGACCTTGGACTGAATGCCGCAATCGAGTGGCAGGTGAAGGAGTTTCAGCGCCGGACCAGCATTGCATGCGACCTCGACATGCCGGACCGGGAACTTGCGATGGACGATGGTCGTGCCACGGCATTGTTTCGCATCCTGCAGGAGTCGCTGAACAATGTGTTCAGGCATGCGCGCGCCACCAAGGCGAAAATCGAACTCTACGACAAGGACGACCGCCTTTTCATGCGGGTTGCCGACAATGGCATCGGCATTTTTCCCGGATGCCGCAGGAAGGCCAATTCCTTCGGGCTGGTCGGGATCAAGGAACGTATCAGCACGCTGGGTGGTGAAATGGTCATCGAGACATCGCCGGACACAGGAACAACGCTCACGGTATCAATCCCCCTCAATTTCACGCTGACCGCCGCAAACACCGAACGGGAAGCTGTTTCGGCTTCGTCTACGCCGGTGAATATCATTAGTAAAAACGCGTCTGGTGGCGGAAAGTCGTCTGTAAAACGCCAGCCTCCCGCCAAGGGGCGGAAAGAGCTGCGCACCGACAAGGTCAACGAGCTGGGTTAAGCAGGCTTTGTGTTGGCGCCAAGACTTTGGGTGCCACTACTCTTCAGTTTGATAAATCTCAACAGTCAGGTTTAAAGCTGCTGAACGGCAATATTTACGGATTGTTCCCAAGTACTGTTTAGAACACAATACGTGCATCCTTTTCTTAAAGGAAATATAAGCAAGTGCCGGCTCTCGCAGTCGTGCTTGGCGTTTTTCCTCGACCGCGAAAAACTGCGCGAAATCCCTTCGTTGGCAGTGCGGGCGCTTCCCATATTCAGCGAGTACGATGGGGGAACGATTGCTTTGGTTTACGGCAAGCAGATGAATAAGAACATTTAACAAAATGCCGATGCCAAGACGCGCCGTCGCAGACAGTACGTGGTTTTACGACGAAGAGACGTAACGCCGCTATCGGTATTTTGTAAGAAACGCTAAAGACTATTTGGAAATAGCAGGAGGGACAACCACGATGGATACCAGGACAAAGATGAAGGACGAGTTGGACGCCAAGCTGCTGCTCGGCGTGCTGACGGCCTTGAAGAAAGGCGACTTCTCTTCCAGGTTGCCATCAGACTGGACGGGTTTGGCGGGCAAGATTGCCGACACGCTCAATGACATCATGGAAGCGAGCGAACAGCTGACTAGCGAGATCACGGAAGTCAGTCAGGTCGTCGGGCGGGAAGGGCATCTTACACAGCGTGCGACAGTGCCGAGCGTGGTGGGCGGCTGGGCAACGATCGTCAAGTCCGTCAATGCATTGATTGACGATCTGGTGCGCCCGACAACGGAAATGGCGCGCGTGATCGGCGCCGTGGCCAAGGGCGACCTTTCGCAGACCATGGCGCTGGATGTGGATGGCCGTCCGCTGAAAGGGCAATTCCTTCGTGCTGCATCCACGGCCAACACCATGGTGGACCAGCTCTCATCCTTCGCATCCGAGGTGACGCGCGTGGCGCGTGAGGTGGGTACCGAAGGCAAGCTCGGTGGGCAGGCCTATGTGCCGGGCGTCGCCGGCACCTGGAAGGACCTGACCGATTCGGTGAACTCGATGGCGGGTAACCTTACTTCACAGGTTCGTAACATCGCCGACGTGACGACCGCCGTGGCGAACGGCGACCTGTCGAAGAAGATCACGGTGGACGTGCGCGGCGAGATCCTGCAGTTGAAAGACACGATCAACACGATGGTGGACCAGCTGCGCTCCTTTGCCTCCGAAGTGACCCGTGTGGCACGCGAGGTCGGCACAGAGGGCAAGCTCGGCGGACAGGCCTACGTGCCGGGCGTTGGCGGCACCTGGAAGGACCTGACCGACAACGTGAACTTCATGGCGTCGAACCTCACTGCGCAGGTGCGTAACATCGCGGATGTGACGACGGCGGTGGCAAATGGCGACCTGTCGAAGAAGATCACGGTGGACGTCAAGGGCGAGATCCTGGAGCTGAAGGACACGATCAACGTGATGGTGGACCAGTTGAACTCCTTCGCCTCCGAAGTCACGCGTGTGGCACGCGAGGTGGGTACCGAGGGCAAACTCGGCGGACAGGCCGAAGTGAAGGGCGTCGGTGGCACCTGGAAGGACCTGACTGACAACGTGAACTTCATGGCGTCGAACCTCACGGGCCAAGTGCGCAACATCGCGGAAGTGACGACGGCGGTCGCGAACGGCGACTTGTCCAAGAAGATCACAGTGGACGTGCGTGGCGAGATTCTCCAGCTGAAGGACACGATCAGCACCATGGTGGACCAGCTGCGTTCGTTTGCGTCCGAAGTCACGCGCGTGGCGCGTGAAGTGGGCACCGAGGGGCGACTTGGCGGCCAGGCAAATGTGCCCGGCGCATCCGGTACATGGAAGGACCTGAC
>DASRXG010000059.1:0-3404 GCA_035654275.1 Noviherbaspirillum sp. | reverse complement strand
TGAAGGCAGGATCCATCCATCACTGTCCCTGGAGTCTTTCTCGCTACGGCGGGTTCGCCCCCTATCTGCGTATCTTCGACAATTTGCCGATAGGGGCATCTGCAGGACACTGCTTTCCGGCAGGCCATGCCTCTAGCGCGCTATGGCTGCCGTCGATTGCTACGTTCTGGCTGCCGGAGCAGCCGAGGAAGGCTCGCGTTGCATTCGCTGCCACCCTGCTGCCCGGGTTTGCGCTGGGACTGGCCCAACAAGCACGCGGGGCACATTTCCTCACGCATACTCTATGGTCAGTATGGATCGCGGTGTTGGTCGTTGTAGTGCTTGCAAGGCTGGTCGACATAATTCCACGTCGGGACAAGGCCGTATGACCGTTTTTGGCCGATTGCCGTCGGTCAATATCATTCGCCGAATGGCAGCTTTCTGTAAACCAGCAGACGCTGAGTAAAATTTGCCAAGAAGCAGCAACCGGCCAAAAGCTGACTCTTGACACTCCATCTCGCCGCCTGAAAGCCGAGCTTCATGAATCACTTGAGAAGGGACATTGCGAAGCGCGGCGCCCCGCTGGCTAGTCGCAGGATTTCAGATGGGAGCCGGCTTCAGCTGCCGCTGGCGTGCAGACGAATCCGTCCATTTCCCAGTGTGCATGGGAATGAGAATGGCATTGTGCTGGCGCGCGAGTGCCTGCGCCTCCTCCGTGAATACCGTGCCGACAATGAGCACGCCGCCTGGCGCCGGCTCTCCCATTCTGCGCAATGCCCGCTCAAGTGGCGCAGACATCACAACGTCCCGCTCGCCGTGGTCGCACAGTATGAGTGTGTAGACGCCGTTGGGGTGCGTTACCTTCGCCGCAGCGTCGCGGTAGGCCGGCGGAACAGCGTCCCGGATCCGGTTGCCTGGCACTTTTGCTCGAATGTTCGCTTTCATCTGGCTCCTCCGTGTCCCGGTTGGACCTCCAGAAGCCCGTTCGATTCCGTGATGCCAGCGCTCCGCGTTCACAGCTCTGCACCAGCAGCTCCCTCCCCGCAATCTGCGAAATTCAGCTAGGGATTCGCTCTGCTTATCCCGGGACAGTTGTCTTCAACAGGAGCGCCATCATGAAGCGCGTATGACCAAACTTCGAACTTGACCGGTTTTACCTGCCCAAAGTAGGTCGCAAAAGCGGCGTCGACGGCATCTGCGCCGTGGGCAACTTTTATGCGCCCGAGGTGCGGTCTGTTGTAGCGCGGGTCGAATACGCGCCAGGCACCTTCCACGTAAACCTCCACATAGGCATGGAAATCGATACCAATGTCTGAATCCGGTATTGCGGCTCCGATCAGCGGCATGTGTCCGGCGACATAGCGAGCGGGAATATCCAGCGCCCTGCATAGGGCAACCATGACATGTGCAAAATCCCTGCATACCCCGTACCCCCGCCCGAGTGCTTCGCAGGCCGAGAGCGTCGGATCGCCGGATCCGTACCTGTATTCGAGGTGATGATGGGTCCAGTCGCAGATTTTCTGCACCGTTTCCATTCCCTGGTGACAGCCGAACTGCTCTGAGGCGAAGCCGCCGAGTTTGTCCGACTCGCAGTAGCGGCTCGGCAAAGTGTATCGAACAATATTGAATGGCAGCTGGCAGTCCTGGCTATTGTCCAATGGTGGAGCGGAACGTTCATTTGGAATGGACACGCGAAGCAGCGCATCGTGCCGGAATTCGTTCTTCCCGGGTACCAGAACCGTTCTCAGGACCTTGTTTCCATGTGCGTCGGTAAACCGTTCCAACGCCTCCCCGCTTCCAACCGTTATCTCGTCGCTCAAGATGCTCTGATCAAAACTAGGCGCGGGTTGTATGAGAAGCAGTATTTGCGACCTTTCTTCTGCCAGGTAGGAAAGGGCGCATCCTAGACGGATGGTCAGGGCCCGGTTTTCTTCGTGCTCCAGTGCAATATGCCGGTGTTGATGCTCCGTAGGGATCGCTGTACGAGTGCTCATGCAAATGGAATGACCCTGGTCGAGAAAAAAACAATATAGCAATTCTGGGCTAACGCCATTAACGCGTCTGTTAGATGCCGGACAAATGTCATTCCAAAGTTGTGAGGTATCGGCTTTTTCTTCATCGGGATTAGGTGGATAACCAGCGACCACGTTCATGGGACCGGTGCGGCCGTCGGGGGAGCTGAAAACAATCTCTCATGCATTGAACATGAAAAAAATCCCGCTCAAGGAGCGGGATAAAGCGGTCTAGGAGCGACCGAAGGAGAGATGTGGCATGGCGCCGAAATATCCAATGCAAGGTCCATGCCGGTGAAGGTGACAAAGCACAAGGACTGATGCAGCCGGCTCTTCTGCGCTGCCACCGGGTCTGCTCACTCAGGAGCGGAAGGAACATTGGGATCAGCAGGTCTTTTGTTGGCCGGTTGGTGCTTGAGCTCGCAGTGCCCGGCGTCGGCTACTGCCACGCACGCTTCGAACGCGTCGGCAAGCTGTACACGTTCGAACTCGTAGACAGTATCGTCCACCTGGACTTCCATTGTTGATTTGCGGATGGTAGGCATGTTGAATATAAAGATAAAAAAGTGAACGGCTGCCCGCTGTAAGTGAGGAACGTTCATCCTCATCCGTGGCCGACCCGGGCCGCCTGACCTGAGAAATCCTCTTCGTCCGCCTGCGCCCGGAGTCGCAGATAGCGCGAGATGGCGTCGTCAAGTTGCGGCAGGATAATCGCCTTTTCGGTCCCCAATGCGCTGAAGAGGGGACGTTGCGCCGCATGGCCGAACTGTAAGCATGACCTTGCTTCGAGCCGGCTGGTATCGACATTCGCCATGGACGCCGTCTTGCAGGCGAGGTCCAGCCAGGTGACGGGTTCACCGTTGGTCAGGTGCCAGACGCCTTTTTCCCTGTCGATGAGAAGGTCGAGACAGGCGTGCACCAGGTCGGGCACGTAGGTGGGCGACACGGTGGTATCGTTGGCGGCGACAAAGGGAGCGCCGCTGCGCAAGGCGTTGAGCGCCTGCGTAAGAAAGTTATGGCTGTCCCAAGGGCCGAAGAATGCGCTGGTACGCACCACAAGGGCTTCGGGATGCGTGTCCAGTACCCTGCGCTCTGCTTCAACCTTGCTTCTGCCATAGACATTCAGAGGAAAAACCGGATCGGTTTCGACATAGGGGGCGTTCTGCCGCCCGTCGAACACCAGGTCGCTCGAAAAGGTCAGCAATTGCACCCGGTGCCGAATGCAGGCAATGGCAAGCAGCGACGGGCCAAGCGCATTCTCGCGGAAGCAGCGCTCAACATCCTGCTCGGCGTCATCGACGCGAACGTAGCCCCCGGCATTGATGATCGCCCACGGCCGGTACTCTGCAATTGCGCGCTCGACGGACGCAGGGTCAGCGATGTCCATCTCCTGCCGGTTGACCAGCCGGAAGG
>DASRXG010000058.1:0-2030 GCA_035654275.1 Noviherbaspirillum sp. | reverse complement strand
CCGGGTCAGCTATCCGGCGCCGGACGACAGCGGCAGCACGGTGACGGAATACAGCGTGCATACGGCAAGCGGCGGCGCGCGCAGCCGCAAGGTCGTCGAAACGAGGAATGCCGACGGCGTGCTGACGCAGTTGAAGACCGTTACCTACCTCGGCGACGTCGATGCGACCGCGAGCTACACACAGGCTGATGACAGCGGCATCGTCTACGACGGCGAAAATGTCTCCAACGCTGTGCTGCAGACCGATTACCGCGAACTGCGTATCCGTCTCGGCCACGCGCAGCAATTGCGCATCCTGAGCGGTGTGCTGGAGGCCGGCGGCCAACAGACAACCACAACCTGGTACAGCCTCGGCGACCAGATCGATTCCTGCCAGACGGAACTGGGTGAAAACGGCTGCATCGACAGCTACCAGAGCTTCTATCCGTATGGCGGCACGGCCTTCGTTGCATCCGGCGACACTTCCGCGGACAGCAGCCTTTCCCGCAAGGTTCGCCAGTATTCCGGCGAACAGAAGGACGACAGTGGCTTGTCCTACTACGGCTTCCGGTCCTACGATGCGTCCGCGTTCTGCTGGATAAGTCCCGATCCTGCCGGATACAAGGGAAGCGGGCTGAACTGGTACCGAATGGTAGGCGGAAATCCTGTTACCTATCGCGACAAGCATGGACTGGTCAGAGAGCTGACCGTGGACGTCGGCCTGATCACGGACAATCCCGTCCTCCAACTCTTCAATCTCGAAGAGCTGATCAGCGAATGGAGCCGGTTGCCCGCCCCGGCGCAGATTCTGGTCGGCGAGAACCACATGTACCGCGACGCCTCGCTTGCGCTCGTGAACAGCTTTTACAGCATTGGTTTTTGTTCTCGGAAGTCGTATTACGGGATTGAAGGCGTGGTGTCGAAAGGCATATCCGTCCAGACCTTGAGAGCGATTTGGAAAAGGTTCACGAGCGGCGAGCCGATGCCCGGCCTGCCGCCAGGCCGGGGATGGCCTCTTGACTGGGTCAACTGGTACCTTAACTGCGCACTGGAACCGATGGCAGGAATCGCGGGCAGGGTAACCGTGGGCGATATCGTTGCGGAATATGTCGGCTGCGCGGAGCCCGATAAGGTCGATCAAAGCGATCCGCGGGTGAGGCGAGCGATCGCGACGGCGGTGCACAGCGTACGCTACTTCACCGGCAGCGCCGTCGAAATGGCGAATGCGAACCTGCGTCTCGGCATATCCGGCCTTGGGCTATGTGGTGCCGCGCATTTATGGGATATGAAGGAGCCGATGCCCCTTCGGTGCCCAGACGAGAGCCGTGTCATGCACCCCGAGGATTGCGGTATGATCAGCGCGTTCATCAAGCATGAAATCCCTTTCATGGCTGTCATTCCGATGAAGACCTTCATTGATCCGCGGCGAACAACCGGCGATAACTTCATACAAGCGGTCAATCGCATCAATCGTAACGCATACACGATATTCCTTGCGGAACTGGTGTCAAGCGCAGATGTGAGGTCTTTGCCCGGAAGGCTCAGCCAGCACCCGGAGTCGCACTGGAATTCGATGTGCCTGGTTATCAAGCCGAAACTACGCTGGGAAAGCATCGCGCCGGCCCGCGCGCCGGCAGCGCACGATGCGACCAATCCCCCTGTGCGCCGCAAGCCGAAGCGCAAGTACAGCGAATTCCGTCAGGATCAACAACACTAGTCTCTGCTTGAGAAGCATTTCGACCGCGCCGCTTGGGCATCAAGGGCTAAAGCGGGGTGTTGCGATGCGCGCCCGCATGCTGCGACAGAGTTCGTCGAACAGCAGTTGGAGCAGCGCGACGTGCCTTGGCCCTGATAACGGGCCTTCCAAGAACGAGCGCCGCGCCCGCATGCCAAATTGGTCAAGCAGGCATCAGCCGATTACGCTGCTCCTCGTCCGCAATGCGCCAGATATACGCCGCGAAATCCGGATCCTCGCCGCGCAGCAGCTGCGGCAGCAGATAGTAGAAATCCTCGCGCTGGCACCATTCCCGCATGTAGTCGTCCCAGGAGCG
>DASRXG010000057.1:0-12086 GCA_035654275.1 Noviherbaspirillum sp. | reverse complement strand
GGGTGCTCGACGTTGGAGCAAATGGCGGCGCATGCTTGAACTATGCCGAGCTGTGGCTCACTGGACTCCGGCTGCTATTGGCCGAGTGCCGCCGGTCAATAGAAATTCGTTAATGACTCCTTTGCGTTGTACTGCAGACTGAGCACGTTAAAATCTACGCATGACCGATCTCAACCGCATTGAACACGCTGCTCGCGAGTACCTCGATGCCGACCAGGTTAGCGATGACTGGCCCTCGGTACAGTCGAATTTCTACAACATAGCCGCAGAGCCGCACGTGAATCTCGACCTCGTTGCCATAACCAGGAAGCTGGATTCCACGCCCTCACAGGAGGAACTGCAAGCGCTCGGCAAGCTTGTCAAAGATCTTACTGGAGTCATCAAACTCAGCTGCGGAGACACCACCGATGCAGTCCGCGACGATCTCCTGTTGCAAGCACGTCAGCTGCTTGGGCTGATTGGCCTGTAGCATGCGCTCTGCTCCCCTCCTCGCCACCCTGCTCCTCGCCGCCCCGGCCTTCGCCCAGTCACTCCAAGGCTGGGTCGTCGGGGTTGCCGACGGCGACACCATCACGATCCTCGACGCCAACAAGGTTCAGCACAAAATCCGTCTTGCAGGCATTGACGCTCCGGAGAAAGCTCAGCCGTTTGGCAACGTCTCCCGCCAGCACCTTGCGCAGTTGGTCTTTCAAAAGACCGTCAACCTCGATTGCGGCAAACGCGACCGTTACAACCGCGAGGTTTGCGTCGTCTATCTGGCCGGTAAAGACATCAACGTTGAACAGGTCCGCGCAGGGCTCGCTTGGTGGTACCGCGCTTACGCGAAGGAGCAGACGGCGGAACAAAGACGGGCGTATGAGCAGGCGGAACAGGAAGCGAGGGATACCAGGCGGGGGTTGTGGCGGGATGCCGCGCCTACGCCGCCATGGGATTGGCGGCGGGAGAAGAAGCGGACGGATTAAGCTTGTCTGGCGAGCGAAGGCAGGCGCGCCTTAATGCTTGCGCTTCCCAAAGTGCCCCGCCCCGCTTGCCTTGGGCAGCCCCCGCGGGAATTACTGACGTAACTTCAGTTGAACTTCTGCCAGCTATAGACGAGCTTGATGTTATCCGCTTTCTGCACTTCGAATCGATTCCCTTTGATACTTACCAGCGTCGGCTTTCCGGCAAAATCAAACACGAATTCCTTTGATTCTTTCGACGAACTACCAAGCTCTTCATAGGTGAAATGCAGTTGGCCGCCGTAATAGCCGTTGAACACGATACGTTTCAAGCTATCGTATTTGAATGGCACGTTTGATACCTTGGACTGGTATCGTTGCACTTCATCATCGGACATCGCGCGTGTCCAGATGGTAGTCGCGCGGTTGTGGTTTGAATTATCGACCACCCATTCGAATTTTTTACTCGGAGAAATGCGAATTCCGACGCAGTCACCGGTTTTTATCACACTCCCGAGTCCTGGAAACGAAGCCGACGCTTTGTCTTCATCCGCACAGAAGTAGCGTCCGGACATTGAAATACGGGTCATTTTCAAAGTGCCAGGCGCGATATGCACTGGGAATGGAATTAACATGGCGCCAGGGATCATCATGTCCAGCGGCTCATTCACCTTGATGAATTGACCTTCGATGTAGCCGCCCTCAACAAACAAGGCTTCACCCGTTTCAACTTCAAGGGGCTCGTTAAGCCGTGCGCTGAATTTCTTGTAGGTGAGCGAAGGTTCGACGTCATGCGGCGTTGAAGCGCAGGCGCCCAAGGCCGAGACCGCGAAAGCGATAAACAAGCGTTTCATGAGAATCCGGAGAATGAAAATATGGTGGCGTTATCAAAAGACAAAGCCGTAAATCGAAGAAAAAATCTGTAACTTAATGGACGCTGGCAATCTTAACTACCGGCTGCCCAAAAGTCGTTGAATATGTGGCACGCACTGGCGAAATGCGGAAGTGCCGCAACAAAATGAAAGTGCCTGATGTTCTGACGGAGGGCGAGACACGCTCGGGGGCTTGATCTCCTACGGTTTGCGCGGCAGCAGGGCTGATTCTATGTTCTGCGAAGCCAGTCGAGCCATCCATTTGTCGCTGCGCACCGCGGCTTGATCCATAAAAACGGTGTCGCGGGCGGCAAGGTGGAGACACGCATTGCAGGAGCAGAAAAGGATGCGACCTTTCTGCTGGCCGACGGGGAGGTAGTCGCTACTTACAAGCTTCATCACTGAACCGCACCGAGCTGGAACACCTCTTTCACCGCTTGTTTGGCACGGCACAGATCGCCTTGACCATTGAAGACCGCTTCGAGAACCCTGTCAAACCGCGCGAATGGTTCCTGGTGCCACTCCACGTCATTAATGAAGTGCTCGAGCGTACTGGAGATGGGTCGATTACCGCTGTAGTTTATGACCCGACAACGGAGCGCTTGGTTGACCAGGCGCACTTTCGTTGGTGCGTCCCGCTTCAGCGAAAATTCTTTATCAAATCAAAGTCCCTAGGGGTCGACCGGGGCACGAGGTCATTGGCAAGATGCCTGGAACAGGTTGCGGCGCTGTAGAGGCGCGTGCCACGCGTGGCACTTCCTGGAGGTACGAGTCGGTCTGGTGAGGGCAAGGAACCGCCTCGCAGTTCGGCAGGAAGGCGGCGCACGGAAGGGGCGCAGGCTGGGGAGGACGCCGGTTGCGACGTTACGGGCACTTCGCGACACTCTCCCGCCTTGCATGGGGTGCAAGGGATCGCGAGTTCGAATCGCGCCGCCCCGACCATTGGAATCAAGGACTTACGAGAAACCACCTTCGGGTGGTTTTTTGTTTTGCAGCTTTTGGTAAGAAATTTGGTAAGAAAAAATTCGGTGGTATATGAGGATTGAAAATCCTTGTGTCGGTGGTTCGATTCCGCCCCGGGCCACCAAGAAAAATCAAGGGCTTACAGACTCACGTCTGTAAGCCCTTTTGTTTTCTCGCCTTCATGTAATCGCGATGTAACCCACCGACAGGAATAGTCAGCACGCAGGCGCCCCTAGCCAGTGCTCATCCTGTCCGGTTATAAAAGGCCGTCATAATGCCGATAGCATGAATGTAACGATCCCCGAGAATCCAACAGCAACGTATTACGACGGTCGCATACCATCGCTACCACCAGTCTATTACTTAATGGAAAATATTGGCTGCGGTCCGCGAAAAAGTGCGGGGCCGGCGGCTCGCACCGTCGCCAAGGTATTCTCGACCTTTTCGACCTATGCTGCGGTTTAGCTTGCCGCGCTACCGATCTTCGCGCACTCTGCTCGAGTATTCGCCGACCATTTTGTCGACGCGCCCACCCAAATAGCGTTGACACATATCAAAAATTACTGCGCATCATGATTCAAGCATCAAGCGTATAACACGCTTCTGCCCCGCAATGTCCTACTGGCGTACTAGCTGCGAGCGACCTGGCTCACCATATTTGCCTCGTGCATTAGCCGTTCCGAATAGTGGGCCAATTCGTCGGATAGCCATAACAACTCGTTTCTCAGTTGTTCCGCTTGGTCAGATGCGTTCTTGAGTTGTACGCAGTCGCCTTCCAGTGGCATTGTCAGCAATTTGTATACATCTTCCTTTTTTGCTTTAACGACGCGTGCTATGTCGAGTATGTCTTGAAGGCGCTCTAAACCGCTATAGCTGATGCTTGATACGGGAGGAGAATCATCAGGAACGCGAACGTGGGCTAACAATCCACAGAGCCGCGGATGGTGCTTCCATTTGCGTTCTTCATAACCTTCTCGGGATAAGCACATATTGCGCATCCTTTCCTTTTTGCAGTAGCGATTCCGAACTGGTCTGTACTCAATCGGAACGAAGCCAGGTGTGCCAGGAGGCACCGGGACAATACGTTACTTCGCGTGACATGCAGGAACGGTATACCGCTTGCCTACAGGGTCCCGGCGTGTCTATAAGCATGGCATCCACGGAACTGACTCGCGAAGTGGAGACAGTTTAGTTTCGCGCCGAACTACCTTGCCATTCTTGTGCGTCCGCAAGGTGCGCAACTATAGGTCTGAAGTGTCGTCACCAAGCTGGACCGGCTCGGGCGCGATGCATTCGACGTGCAGGCCACTGCGCGGATGTGGGCCGCACGCGGGGTCGAAGTGCTCGCGATCCAGCTCGGCAAGGTCGATCTCGCATCGAGTGCTGGAAAAATAATGCTGCCCATGCTGGCCGCCGTGACCGAGACGACGCGTGACCTGCTGGTCGAGCGGACCCAAGCAGGACTGGCACCCGCTAAGGCGCAGGGCAGGCAGCTCGGGCGATCGCGCAAGAAGTCGGAGCGCGAGCGCGCCGATATCGTCCGCGAGCATCATCGCGGCGCGACCATTAACGCTCTGGGGCTGGAGTACGGCAGTTCGCGCGCCAGCGTCCAGGCCATCGCCAAACCTGACCGTGCCGGCTGATAGGAGAATCTCGCCAAAAAGGTCATGCAGGACGACACCGACATCCTGAAAACCTTGGCTAGAAACTGATGGACGACTTCGCAATAGGCGAGAGCGGGTACTGGTCGTTCTTTGCAGACAGTCTCCAGGCGGTGTGCAGGTCCCTGCCATCGTCATCAAGCTCACGCCAGGGAAATTAACCGTCGAATACGCCTGCAAGGTCGGTGCCGAATGGGGCCGCGAACGCCGAGTGGTCAGCCGCAAGAAAGTCTCGCTTCGCATGACGCCGGCGAGGGAGCTGGGATAAACGCAGTGGTCAGCGCAGGCCTTCGACTGTCGTACATCAGGGGCACTTATCTGTCCGAACCTGCATTTGCGCGCCCTGAGGCATGCCGTTGCGGAATTGGTACGAGCCAGCACGCCCCATGCTGCGGCCCACTTCCAGGCGCGCTCGAAATCATCGTCTTGGTTACAAAACAACGTGCGCTCTAGCGGGTGCAATATTTATGACAAAGACTCTTCGCGCAAGCGCTTGACCTCCTTAATAAGCATTTGCCGGGGCGCCTGTCCCGGTACACGCATGACCACTGTGTCGCCAACTGCCGCACCGAGCAGGGTTTGTGCAAGCGGCGTGTTCGCTGCTACCAGCCCCTGTAACGGGTCAGTTCTGCGCGAGGTAATCTTGATAGAAACTGGCGAAGTGTCCAATTCTCCTACTGTTACGTATTTCACTAGATCTCCAACTTCAATTTCCAGGTCCTCGTCATCACTGAGAATTTCTGAACCCGATTGTCCCGGTAACGAAAGCGACATTTGAGGTAGCTCGTCGTCCTTTGCCACATCGTTTAGAACCACATCCTCGTTGGCACCAGGTGCCGATGGGGCAGGTTCGGTACCAGATGTAAATAAATGCTCTGGTTCGGGCGCAACGATGAACTCAGCAGGTACCGGCTGTTTCCGGAGTCCAACCAGGAAGGAAAACATTTTTTCAGCTTCCACATGAGGGGACCGGAACCAGTCTGTCGACCAGATGCGCCAAATTCGGCCGCGCCATCCCAGGCTTTCCAATATTTCCTGCCTAATACGGTCGCGGTCGCGCACGGATACGCCCGAATGATAGCTCGCACCATCGCATTCAATGGCTGCCAGATACCCTGACGGGTAATCCGGATGCTTGACCGCGATATCAATGCGGAAGCCGGCCACACCAAGTTGTGGTGTCACGTCAAATCCCTTGGTACGCAACGTGTCGATGACTGCTATCTCAAAATCACTGTCTGGGGGCGCTCCTGTTTCAACCTCGTGCGCGAGAATGCCTTTGCGAGCATAGTCCAGATAGTTGCGCAGCGCATGCGTTCCTATAGGTGTGCCACTGTCTACAACGATGTCTTCTGGCTGCATAGAGCTATAGACGGCGACAGACTTCCGAGCACGGGTAAACAGCACATTTAGCCGACGCCAGCCGCCTTCGCGGCTGATTGGCCCGAAGTTCTGACGTACGACAGCCGTACCCGCTGCCTTACCAAAGGTCGTTGAAATGATAATACAGTCGCGCTCGTCACCTTGGACGTTTTCCAGATTCTTGATAAATAGGCCCATGCCTTCGGCATCCCACTTAGCCTGAAATTCGTCCGCTTGCGGCAACGACTTGAATCGCTCGTCCAACAGTTCGGCAATCAAATCGCGCTGCTTGACGTTCAAAGTTACGACGCCCAAGGAGTCTTCTGGACGTTGAGAGACATGTTCGACAACCGCATCCACGACACGCCGGGCTTCGATCACGTTCATCTGGTTTTCATACACGCCGTCAGTCACATGTGTATAACGCAATCCAAGTGCTTTCCCTTTAGGATACGGGGAGGGAAACACTAGCAGGTTGCCACGATAGAAGTGGTAATTGGAGAAGGCAATCAGCGACTCGTGACGTGACCGGTAGTGCCAGCGAAGCGTACGAATCGGCTGAAAGTGGCCCATACAAACATCAAGAATGCTTTCTGCTTCATCGGTAGCTACTTGCGTTGCACCATCTCCGTCGTTGGGCGCCGCCATGCGGGAGAAAAACGATGTCGGCGGCAACTGCTTCGGGTCGCCCACGACAATCAATTGCTTACCGCGGGCAATGGCACCGATGGCCTCTTCGGGCTTGAGCTGAGACGCCTCGTCCATGACCACGATATCAAAATCGAGATGGCCGGGCTCAAGGAACTGGGCGACCGCTTGGGGCCCCATCATGAAGCAGGGTTTGAGCTCTTGAATAGACCGACCGGCTCGTTTGAGCATCTTGCGAACCGGTACGCGTGGACGCTGCTGTGGAATCAGGTGGCGCAGCAGTTCCATTTCCGTTTTATCATCCACCCGCGCACCACCAAAACCCGTCGGTGGACGTGCAATTTGCTTGCATTTTGCGCCAATCTGCTGACCGCGCATCTTAATGATTTCCTTGTCATAGGCTGCAAACTCAGCCCTCACGGTGGAATGCCGTGTCCCGTTGAAGCGACTCAACTCTGGATGTATGCGGAACAGCGACAGCGCGATCGACGCATAAAATCGATACCCGAACGTATTCGGCAAATGCTTGGCATCCAGTTCACCAGCCTCCACCAACTTGAGGTAGGGTATCAAGTCGTGTTTTTCAGCTTCGACGCGTTGTTGCAGATAAAGCGCCCATGGGAACAAAGCATCAAGGTTGTTTAGTGCGGAACGCGTTTTCTCAGCTAACCGAGATGCATATACCGAGTGAGATGTGTCGTCGGTACAAACCCACTCACCCATCTTGAACATCCCGATTTTGCCCATTTCCTCAGCAAACGCCGTGGCTGCGCCCCACCCTTCGCCGATTTCCTCAATCAGCTTGGTCAGATGTGCGTAGTTCTCCGTACTAGCTTCTGAGACAAGCACTTTTTCAATTGCCGCCGGGAGGTGGGCCCCCTTGATGAGCCGGCCATAGGTATGCGCTGCTTCGATTGGATCCAGCCGAGTGGTCGCTCCATCAAAATATGTGCCTAGCAGGGCGCGCCCCTGAACATGATTGGCTAGCGCTTCCCGCAACTCCAAAATGCGGTGGCTGGCGTCCGTTACTTCAATGGCTTCGCCAGCCCCCACCTGCGGCGCCACTATCGCCTGCATTTGTTGAGAAAGAGCGTTAATTTCCGCTGAAATCTCCTGCATTTTCTTGATGCGGGTAGCCCATGCAGCCGTTCCCAGTTCGTGGTTCAGACTTGCTAGAGCTAAAGGGAACTGCGCACGGAAAGAGGTCTTCAGTTCGTCCAAGCGAAGAAGCTCCTGCACCACTACGTCCTTGGCGGTCCTTATATGGGCCAGGCGAGATCGGGTAACTGTGACCGGGTCAAATACATCAAAGGGTAGATCTACCTGTTCAGCGCGCTTGCCAGCTTCATGAATCCATCCCGCTAAGGTAACAAGCTCGGCGAGCGGGGTCTCTTCGCCGCAGAAATGGGGGCCTGCGTACGAATGCAGCTCCAGCTGCTGACTCCAAGCTTGACGTCGCTGGATGTACTGAAGTAGTTCCTCTAGTTCGGCTAATCGTTCAGCACCTGTTTTCTTACTCTTGCTGCGCTCGATCCGCCTATGCAAGCCGCAGGCACGGCGCCATTTCCCCTGAAAAATGCGATACCAGGCATCGCCTTCTCGTAAGGTCAGAATTGCATTTTTGAGGTCGGACTCAGATGGCTTCTCGTCAAGGTACAGCCGCTCGTCCAGGGAAGCCTCCTGATTCTGAATCGCAGCGAGTTCGGCATGAGCCTTGGACAGCACAGCAAATGCTTGCGGGAGCCCAAGTGCAGGATGACGCATCGAAAGCAGTACATCAGGTGCGGCATCTGCTATTTCGACCAGTGCTCGCAACCGGTCAGTACAGACGGAAGTGCCCTGAAAAACAATGCCTATTTCCCTGGCCAATGGTTCAAGCTGCCCAATTGCTCGCACCGCGGCAGCCGTCGCCATGTTCAGTGCGGCTGCCTTGTTTTGCAGCTCCGTTGCAGTGCAGTCTGCCAGCCCAAGCTGCCTGACCAGAGTCTCGTGCTCCTTGATAGCGTGTAGCGTTATTGCCGACGCCGGCGTCGAGCCGTTCCATTTCCCGGCAATTCGGGTTTCGAGTGCCGCAAGGTCATCCTGCATGGTACGCAGACTCTTGAGTACTAGGCCGGATGACGAGCCTGACGGGTCATTGGAGGAAAACAGGGCCGGTAGCAGTTCAAACGCCACTTCGCTAGCGTTAGCGGGCGCGAGGTTCGCCAGCACATTTGCAAGCCGGTTGGCGCTGTCGGCCGACATGTTGAGATTGCCTCCGCCAAGGAAGGCAGCCGTGCTTGCCATTGAACGTGAGAACACCTCAAAGCGCTCAGCGTACTCTGCCAGCAGTTTTTCCACCTTGAGGTCGTCTCCCGGGTGCAGGATTTCTGGGAAAAAACCCCAGAAAGGATACTCAGGCCCAAATGTACCAATGGCTTGGTACTGTTTGGAAAGGTAGGTGCACAGGTCGAACAACGTAGTAAATTCTGCAACGGTGGTCGTCAAGGCTGGGCCGTACACCAGCGATTTGGAAACGTCCGCCGCATTGCCAAGCCAATTCCTGAAACGCTCTGCCTTCCAGAGCACTTGGTGAACAGTCAGTTCCTGCCGGTTTCCGACTACGGAGTTGAGTAGGTCAGCATAGGCTTTCAGTTCTGTCCGCTTGCTTTGCAAGGACTGCAGAGTATCGCCCAGTCCGGGCGGCTCCTGCCCTCTATGCAAAATCCGATCGGACAGTTTTTCGAGTACGGCTTTTTTGTTGGTCTTATTACTGTGCAGTTCAAGGATAAAGTTTTCCAGACCAGCCTGCGCCAAACGTGTCTTAACGACCTCGAGAGCAGCCAGCTTTTCTGCGACAAACAGAATCTTTTTGCCAGCGTGCAGCGCAGACGCAATCAGATTGGTAATGGTCTGGGACTTGCCGGTGCCGGGCGGCCCTTCAATCACCAGATTTTTTCCATCAATCGCGTCAATTAGCGCACTATGCTGCGAGCTGTCAGCGTCATAAACCAGCGGTAAATCGACGTGCTGATGCTCGTCGATAATGTATTCCTTGCCGTATTCGGCTCCTTCGCCGGAACTTTCCCCTGGGCGGGCACCGCCTTCAAATACTTGTCGCACAATGGGATGCGCAAGCAAACTCGATTCGCCGTTGATCTTGGGCCACCTATCAGGGTCCAGGTCACGCACCAGGAGCATGTTGGTGAAGGAAAGCAGGGTCAGTGACGCCATGCGCAAGACGCGCCAACGCGGCAGATGTCGAATGGCGTCCTCGACTTCCTCAAAGAAGTCGCCAAGCGAACCTCCTTCTTCGTGAAAGTCGGGCAAACTCAGGCCGAAATCCCGCCGGACCTTCTCTCGCAATGAGAGATTGTCTGCAAGTTCCTCGCCACTGAACGTTAGATGGAATGTCGAATACTGAGCAGAGTCGACCTTATCCATTTTCACTGGAACGCACACCAAGGGCGCACGGAATAGCTTGTCACTGTCCTTGGTGTCCGGATATTCAAGGAATCCGAATACTAGGTAAAGCATGTTAGCGCCGGTTTCCTCTATGGCAAGCTTGGCTTCCCGCTCAATTTTTCGACAGTGCTTTCCGAGCTCTTCGCTGTAATAAAGCGTCCATAGTTGGCTGCCGGACGCCACGTTTCTCGGTATACGCTCGTTATGGCGTGGAAGTTCATAGGATGTGCTGAGCCCCAGTGAACTCGCGTATTCGCGCGCGTCCGGTTTGGTTAGGCGACCATTCCTCATGACCCATGCCCTACGCTCAGGCTCAGGTACCGCAACGATTGATACCTTCGATGACGTGGGCGACTCAATGAGCCGGTGGAAAACAGCATCCGGGTCACTCTGAATAAATTGCAGTGCTTTGCCCGGCGAATGCTTGAAGTTGAGCAACCGATTGCGTGCCGTCAGGTCTAGCAGCCGCAAGCGTAGTCGGTAAAGCGCTTCCCGCATAGGCACGTCCCCACCAAACAGTTTGCTTGCTGCCTCTGGCGCTGCCTCCGCAGTTGCTGAGTGTTCGTTTTCAGTCATACCGTACCTGGAATGGTTTTGGGTGCGGGGACGTCTTCATCATCAACGTAAATGCCTGCCTTATTGCAATGGGCAAAGAGCAACGTCTCAAGTAGATTGGTCTGACTACGATGCTCCCGCTCCGCAGCCAATACCAGCAATTTCTTAAACGTTGGACTCACCCGGAAACTGACAGAGACTGATTTTTCGGCAGGCATGGGTGCTTAAATTTTTAGCAAGTCATGTATAGTAACTTGCGGTACGGCGCATTCACAATCCCATGTTTACGATAACTTTTGAGTTATCTCCAATCGTTTGACGATTTGCTTTTCTTTGCTGTCGGGATATGGCATAAGTGCAAGAGCCCTATAGCCCCCATATGGCAATGCGTGAAGCAAGCTTCAAAATCCTGGGTCTAAACTTAGCGTAGAGCGGGTTAGCAACACTCTCAAATTGCATTTTTCCTGTCATGAACAAACTTACCATGCAGGTTGATCGCGAGGCATACGACCACTACCGCGGCGAGTACAGCTTCTTGCTATTTGTGGACGGCGAGCCTATAGAGGATGTTGTTTCGCCCGGAGGGCAAAGCGGTGAATACGGAATACCGTCATCGCTGGTAAGCAATGGATTGCCGGTTTGTGATGAAAGTGGCTATCCGCCGGACGCCAGCAAAGACGCTGCAGGCTGGAGGCTAGTATCTGCCTGCGGATGCGGGGAACCGGGGTGCGGACATACACGCTGCCATGTTAGACGAGAAGGCGGCACCGCAATATTTGAGCACTTTATCGGCGAGCGAAATCACGAACGCGTCGAGAAAACGTTTATTTTTCCCTGGGACGAATACTGCTCAGTGGAAAAGGAAATGACACAAATTGCTCACGAACGCAGTAGAGCGAAGGCCTGATAAGGCTGTCATCTCTTATTTCGGCACCAATACTGTAGCCGACGCCATAATCATATCCATATTCATAGCCTGCTCCAGCCCGTACTTCCTTTCAAGGAACGTGATAACCGCTTCCTCGTCGCGTCGATCAATGTCGGAGTCGACGATGTAGGCCTCGCCTGCCTTTTCCTCTGCAATGGGGTCAATTAGTCCGAGCTTAAAGTTTCGAGCCAAAGGAGAGTCCCTAAGAGTCTTCCAACGGCGGGAGTAGGGATTTAGGCACAATTTCACCGTCGCCGTATTCCCGTTTAGATGCGCAGCGACAGCGCCATCCAGGTGGTCGCGGTAGCGGTAGAAGTCACTGTTCCGGAAAAAGTAACATGTCCGCATAAATTGGTCTTTCAGCTGAAAGATCCTTGTGGACCCATAAAGGGTGGCCATAAGCTGATGGTGCTTCGCCTCGCCGTCAAAACCAAAACCGGTAAACCAAAGGATACGAAGGTCATGCGGAATTTCTGCCGCAGACGAAGAAAGCTGTCCAACGGCCTTTCGGACGATGCCTGAAATTCGGTTATTGGGTGTCAGCGGCTGTGACGATCCGTGAACTTGCCCCGCGCCCAAAGCGGCAATCCGGGCAGCAACGGCAGCTGGATCATCGAGCTTGAACTTTTCCTCAATGATTAGACGACATCCGTCCAGAATCGCGAGCCAGTCACATTCCTCTTTCTCTGAGGTCGGCAAAGGATCAACGAAAGCG
>DASRXG010000056.1:0-7502 GCA_035654275.1 Noviherbaspirillum sp. | reverse complement strand
CAGGCATGAAGGCGGTGCTGTTACCGAATGCGGCCAGGAGACCATTGAGCCCTTCAAAGTAGCGGTACACCAGCGCCTTATTTACGCCGGCACGTGCCGCGATCCGCTCGACGATGAGACGCGGCGCCAAGGCCAACTCCTGCTCAAGTGCCTTTAGCAGGGCCTGCCTGGTCGCCTCCTTTTGGGCTTCCTTTTTTCTTGCTTTGGGCTCCATCGCCGCTTATAGCAACGGTAACGGTAACTTCCGTCGCAAGTTCAATCAAGACGAAACGAGCCCCCTGCAAGATCCTCCTTTGCACGAAGACGAGCAGAAAAACTCGACATTATGAGCATAATGTCTACTCGCGCTGTTTCCGCACTTCACGCATTCCGATGCTCGACTTCAAGTCGGTAGCCAGCCTGAGGATAGGGCCTACGGTGGTGGGAAATTCTATTTCCGAGAATGGCTGGTTTACGCCAGTGAGCAGACCTTCATTGGTTTACGGCTTCCGGGAGCAATCGACCCAAAGCGGAAGTAGCCGACTCCGAAAAGCAGCCATTAGCCGGGAAAGCGCGAGACTGGTTAGCCGAGAATCTACTGCCCGGAAAAAGTAATGCGCGCACTTCGCGGCCCAAGCGCCTGGGCCAGGCCGGTATTGTCGTCCACTCTCCCAATGCGAGTGTAGGAATACATCGAGTCAAAGGAAGAATAGAAGACGACAAGAGTGTCGTCGCCATAGAGCATAAGATCGCCATTACGGATGATTCCCGGCCGGCTCGCATTAACGGGCAGCGATGTCGGCAACTTGGCATGCTTCTCATTGCCGTTAAGTTCTTCCATATGCAGCGTCAGCGGCAATCGCGCGGCAAATGCACGGGCGGTGTTGTTGTCGGCAAGGGTGATGGCAAAGCGACGTTCGTTGATGGTCATCCACATACGTGACTCCTTGGGTTTCTCAGAGACCCAAACGGCGCCGCTGGACATGGGGGGCTCACTGGCTTGGCAAGCGCCGGCTATTAGGATTCCAAGTAGCAAACTCAGTCCGCGCAGGGTGAGGATTCGGCACTGGCAGTTCATTTCTATATCTCCTTGATACGGGTGCAGCCCGGACTAACGGCTGCGCCTTTCTGTCCCTCCCGCGCGTCCCAAACGAGGCCACTCAGTGCGCCGGCGGTTCAACCTCATCGAAGGCACTGCCTCCTGCACGGGCTACCAGACCTCGCCGTGGGCGGGAAGCTCACGCAACTTCCGTGCAGGGGCCGAAGTTGCCGTTCAACGCTTGGAAGAAGTGGCAAGCGATTGCTTCAATGCTACGCGCGCACGCCTTGCGTGATCGGCGCCGACACGCAAGGCCAGCACCTGGACGAGCTGCTCCAACTGGCTGGCCGTCAGGCCCACGTTCATGCTTATGCGTATGTGCGATTGCAATTGAGACTCCGCGCCTGGTAATGCGGAAAGCATGCCCACAGTCGCCAACTCCCGGCTTTGCCAGTCCAAGTTGTCGCGTTCGAAGATGTCGCCAAACAGGTGCGTCTTGAGATACTCGTCAATGGCAGGCGCGAATTCAAACAGCGGCCCCTGGACCGGTGCGCCTACCAGCTTCGTCTGATTGGCAGTACCTGCAGCTCGCAGTGCCTCACCCGCCGGGATGGGGCGGCTTGGAGCGTTGCCATGCGCATCCTGAATGCCTCGCTGCCTGCGCGCTTCCAGCACCTTCATGAGTTCGCCGAGAGCGTTCAGGCTGCGCGGAAAACCGGCGTAGGCATATACCTGCACCAACACCTCTTTGGCGTCACTTACCGTCAAGCCTGCATCCAGCCCCTGGTGCAACGCCACGCTCAATCGCGAGATGTCGCCTTCGGCGGCAAAGGCCGCGATGGGGACAATCGCCTGCTGTCGGGCCGAGAGCGTGTCGGAGACGGTTTGTGCTTGGGTCATGTCCGGAGATGCCGGGGTGGCCGTAGCGGCTTGGCAAAACACGGCCGTCAGGCCAAGCAGAGCCATGGGCAGTACGTCGGCCAAACGGCGCTTAGCGGTTGTTGTATTGGTCATCACTGACTTTCTCCATCCATTCAACATTTTTGCCATCCTTCGTACCGGAGACGGCCAGATGCGTCATTGCGGTCTTTGGCGTGGCACCATGCCAATGCTTGACACCTGGCGGGCACCACACCACGTCTCCGGGTCGGATTTCCTGCACCGGCCTGCCCCAATCCTGAGTGAGTCCCATGCCCGAGACAACCACCAAGCGCTGTCCCGCCGGGTGCGTGTGCCACGCCGAGCGAGCTCCGGGCTCGAACGTGACCAGCGCGCCCGACGCGCTGATGCCGTCATCCGCCGGCCAGATCATGTCCACGCGAACCTGGCCAGTGAAGTTGGCGGCCGGGCCAGCGGCTGAAGGCTGGCTTC
Source organism: Noviherbaspirillum sp. (assembly GCA_035654275.1). Taxonomy (GTDB): domain Bacteria; phylum Pseudomonadota; class Gammaproteobacteria; order Burkholderiales; family Burkholderiaceae_D; genus Noviherbaspirillum. The sequence continues at coordinate 5,113 of DASRXG010000056.1, read as the reverse complement.
CGGCGCGCGTGATTTGCTGTGCGGAGGGGGATGCGCCACCGACCTCGGCGGCGCCAACTACAGCCGGCTGAAGCGCGGTGACGCACAAAGCGATGCTTAGACGTGAAAAGTGCATGACATTCGTCCTTTCAAATTGGCGCCCTTTGATAATGGAATCAAGGACACGCTCTTTTCGTTGAACCCGACGCCGTTAGTCGACTCCCGCCCACCAGTGCGAGAACTGCTGCTCAGGCTCGCCGATTTGGACTGCCTCGCCGATACGCGGCGTCAGCAGCCGGTAGCGCTTGCCTTCGCTGGCCGCAGCCGCCCGTTTGAACGGCTCATCCCAAGCGTGGCGCGCCAGGCTGAAGCGCCCTGCATGCGCAGTCAGAAGCGTGCGCGCGCCCAGTAACTCGGCCGCGCGGGACGCTTCTTCCGGGTTCATGTGAATATCGGCCCACCGCTCGTTGTACTGCCCCGCATCCAGCGCCGCCAGGTCGAAGCTCCCGAAGCGCTTTGCGATCTCAGCGAAGTGCGGGCCGAAACCGGTATCGCCACTGAAATACATCCGTCGCTGTGGCGTCTCGAGCGCAAAGCTGACCCACAAGCTCTGGTTGCGTTGCATGAAACGGCCGGAGTAGTGCTGCGCCGGCAGTACGTGGACATTCAGGTCCGGTGCAACCTCCACGCTGGTATGCCAATCGGCTTCTCGGATTTTTTCGGACGGGTAACCCCAGTGCTCCAAATGAGCGCCGTTTCCCAAGCCCGTAATGACCAGTCCGGTATTCGGCTCCAGATCCTTCATGCTCGCGTAATCGAGATGGTCGTAGTGATCGTGTGTAATCAGGATGACATCGATTTCCGGCATGTCCTCGACCGCATAAACACTTGTGCCATCGAATGCGCGCACCATCCAGGGCAGCGGCGCGGCGTAGTTGCTGAAGACAGGGTCAACCAGCAGTCGCTTGCCGCCGAGCTGGACGAAATACGACGAATGTCCGAGCCAGATCACCGTGTCTCGGTTACGTGGCAACGTTGCCAAGTCAGTCTTGACTGAGGGCAGGGGTACGGGCGGCGCCGGCCGGTCTCTGGGCTCGAAGCGCCCGCGAATTACTGCCCATATGAAGGCGAAGCCGCCAGGCCGGGGTGGAGAAGCGACCTCATTGCGGAACGCACCATCGCGGTACCTCGGTGAGGTTTGCACTGCCTCCAGCCGGTCGCCCTCGGGCAAATGTCCCAGCGGACGGTAAAGGTAGGCGCAGGCGCTGACACCGAGCGTGCACGCCAGGACCATCACCAACATCAGAAGACGTTTCATATTATTCATTACGAGATTCCTGCAAGCCGATACGACCCGCCCCACGCCCAGCTATTGGCATCGAGGCTTGATCGCTCATTTGTCCGTAGTGATGCGAACCGACTGCCAGCATGTCGCCACCTCCTCGACTAGGCCAGGTGAGCGCGGAAGAACGTGGTCAGCTTGGAAAACGGAATCTTGTCCATGCGGTCGTAAAGATCAACGTGGTCCGCATTGGGCACTATCACCAGTTCCCTGGGTTTGGAAGCCGCCTTGTAGACATCTTCCGAGTAATAGCGTGAGTGAGCGTTTTCTCCGGCCACCAACAGAATCGGGCGCGGCGAGATCATTTCGATGTTTGCATACATCGGAAAGCTGAAGAACGCCATGGGAGTCGTGGCCGTCCAGGCCGTTGTGGAGTTGATACCCCTCGGATGGAAGCCGCGCGGTGTCCTGTAGTAATCGAAGAAGGCGGCCAAAACAGGGTCGGGGTTCTGGGGCAAGGTTTCAGGAAGCACACGCTGCCCTCTCACAATATTGCCCTCTTCGTCAAACGGAACCTCGTGATAGCCAAGCGAATATTTGCCACTTTCCGCATCGATCCAGCGTTGCTGGCTAAGGTAATCAATGACCTTGCGGCGCTGCTCCAGCGTATAACTGTCTTTATGGCTGCGGCTCATGCTGCGAGACATGTCATACATGGAAGTCGTGGCGACCGCTTTGATGCGCGAATCGCTCGTTGCGGCAGTCAGTGCCATACCGCTAAAGCCACAAATGCCGATGACACCGATGCGGTTGCGGTCAACGTTAGGCTGCAAGCCAAGAAAATCAACCGCTGCACTGAAATCCTCAGTGTTGATGTCGGGCGAAGCCACATTGCGCGGCTCGCCACCGCTTTCACCGGTATAGGACGGATCGAATGCGAGCGTGACGAATCCGCGTTCCGCCATCGCTTGTGCATAGAGACCTGACGACTGCTCCTTCACGGCGCCGAACGGGCCGCTGACGGCGAGCGCTGCGAGCCTGCCGCTGGCATTTTTCGGCCGGTACAAGTCAGCAGCCAGAGTAATGCCGAAGCGGTTCCTGAAGCTGACCTTTTTGTGGTCAACCTTGTCGCTTCTGGCGAACGTTTTGTCCCATTTGTCAGTAAGTTGTATTTGCGACTGCGCTGAGGCTTGCGTCGCGACCGTCGCCCCGACGCTCAACGTGGCGATGCCGACGCCCGTCATTTTCAGCAAGTTGCGGCGGCCCATATCAGGCGAGTCCTGACTTGCGATGGCGTTGCCGGTCATGTTCTGCTTGTTCATGGTGATTACTCCTGGTTGTGAAGAATCAGGCTGTCTTCGCCCGCTCAATTTGTGCAGTCAGGAAAGCAAGGACCGCGGCGAGTAGCAGCAAGGCAGCGCTCGTTATAAAAGTGGATCGATAACCGCTCGCATCGAACAGCAGGCCGCCGATGGTCGAGCCCATCGCGATGGACAGCTGAACGACGGCCACCATCAGACCGCCGCCGGCCTCGGCGTCCTTGGGTAGAGTTTTTGCGAGCCACGCCCACCAGCCGACAGGCGCAGCCGTACCCACCAGCCCCCAGAGGCCCAACAGAACCAGGGCCGCGTCCGTCCACTCGCCAAAGGCGATCAAGGCCAGCGCGATTGCAGCCATAACCAGCGGGATGGCAATCAGGGTCCGGTACATGCCCTTTTTCAGAAATTTACCGATCAGCACCGTACCGATGAAGCCCGCGAAACCGAGCACCGACAGGATCATCGACAGCTGGGGAACATCTACCCCGGTGACGGTCTCCAGGAAGGGACGAACGTAGGTAAACAGCATGAACTGCCCCATGAAGAATGTGCCGACCGCCAGCATGCCCAGAGCGACCAACGGACTTTTCAGCAGGCTGAAGACGTTGGCGGAGGCTGCGGGGCGCGGGGGCGCCTTCATGGACGGCAGGCTGATCCATTGCCAGGCAAGAGCAATTAGCGCCAGCGGCACCAGACAAAAGAATGCCCCGCGCCAGCCGACGATACCGCCCAGATAGCTGCCAAGCGGCGCGGCGACGACCGTTGCTAACGCATTGCCGCCATTGAAGACTGCCAGCGCCTTCGGCACGCTTTGGGGCGGCACCAGCCGTATAGCTACCGCCGCCGACATCGACCAGAATCCGCCGATCACCACACCGAGCAATGCGCGGCCGATCATGTACACCGCATAGCTGGAAGCCAGGCCGACAACCAGACCCGAGACGCACATCAGTCCCGTCAGCAGCAGCAGCAACGTCTTGCGGTTCATCGCGCCCGCAAGCGTCGAGATGAAAAGACTGGTTAGTACCGCGAAGGCGCCCGATATGGCTATGCCATATCCCGCCTGACCTTCGCTGACGCGGAGGTCGGCGGCGAGCGGAGTTAGCAGACTTACAGGCATGAACTCCGAAGCAACCAGCGCGAAGACGCACAACGTTATTGAAAAGACACCGCTCCATGAAGCGGTATGCTTCCTTGCATCCTCGGGAGCGAGGGCATTGCCAGCGGGGGTTTCAAGAACTAGGTTGGTCATGAAATAGATTGCTATACAGGATGCTGTTTGAAGAAGGAAGTCAGCTTGTTTTGAGGGAACATATCCACGCAGTCATACAAGTCGACGTTGCATGGATTGAATTGTCTCTCGTCGTGGAAGGCGTGATAATCCCGTGTAATCTTGATGAGGTTGTGAAAATAATTCAGCAATGACAAATGCCAAAGTGGATGATCTACAAGCTTTCCTGGCAGTAGCGCGCGAGCAGAGCTTTACGAAAGCCGCTGCCCGGCTGGGAATCACACCGTCGGCACTTAGCCATACGATCAGAGCGCTCGAGAAGAGGCTCGGTGTGCGTCTGCTGGCACGCACGACCAGAAACGTGGCGCCTACGGAAGCAGGCGACAGATTGATGCGTTCAATCGCTCCGCTTTTCGACCAGATTGCAGCGGAGGTTGAAGCACTTGGGGAGCTGCGTGACAAGCCTGCGGGAACGATCCGGATCACATGTACGGATGACACGATTGAGCTGTACCTGCGACCGCTGCTGTCCGGCTTCCTGAAGAGCTATCCCGACATCACGCTGGAGCTCTTTGTCGACTACGGCTTCACTAATATTGTCGAAGAGCGGTTTGACGCTGGCATCCGCCTAGGGGAAGCGGTCAGCAAAGACATGATCGCAGTGCGCATCAGCCCCGACTGGCGCCTGGCAGTCGTGGGATCTCCAGCCTATTTTGAGCGCTGCCCTCCACCCAGGACACCCTACGAGCTGACCAATCACGCTTGTGTCAACATCCGGCACAGACCGTCAGGTGCAATCTACGCTTGGGAATTTGAGAAGGATGGCAAAGCATTCACCGTCAAGGGTGAAGGACAACTTGTCTTCAACAGCATTGTGCATGTGCTCAATGGTGCCGTCGATGGGATCGGATTGGCCTACGTTCCTGAAGCACTGGCGGCGCCTTACGTGGCCGACGGTCGGCTTAAGGAGGTTCTGGCTGATTGGTGTCCGTATTTCCAAGGCTTCCACTTGTATTACCCGCATAGACGACAGGCTTCCCCGGCCTTTTCCGCATTTGTTGACGCGGTGAGGTATCGAGGCTAGCCGCAGTGTGCTTGTAAGCTGCTATGAGGGACGCGTGGCGGAAAAACTGCTGGCGCAGATTCCTGAACGGCCGGTGTTGGCCGGCGCCTGCCGAGGAGGCTCTTTTGAGCAGTGGCTCCTACCACGCCGTTTCCAGCCATTCCCGGCAGCGCTCTTAACGTCAAACGTCAAGCTGTTCAGCAATTTCAAGCGCATCGTCCACTTCGATGCCAAGGTAT
>DASRXG010000055.1:0-7822 GCA_035654275.1 Noviherbaspirillum sp. | reverse complement strand
TCATATCTGGCAGTCCTTTTCATTGGCGGCGGTCTCATGGCAACATACTTCCTGCTGACGCTTTTCATGCAGCAGGTTCTGCAGTTCACCCCGGTGATGTCTGGTCTGGCCTCTCTGCCGGTGAGCGTCGGTATCGTCCTGGCTGCTGGAATGAGTACCAAGCTGGTCGAGCGCTTTGCGCCTCGGGCGGTCGCCGTGCCGGGCCTGTTGATTGCCGCGTTGGGCCTGTTTTGGCTTTCGACGCTCAGCCCGACCTCCTCATACCTGTGGCACATACTGCCCGCACTGTTTGTCACTTACTTCGGACTGGGCATGGGGTTCATGCCATTGACCCTGACTGCGGTCCAGGGCGTCTCCGAGGAACAGGCCGGTGTTGCATCCGCCATGCTCAACACCTCGCAGCAGATTGGTGCAGCGCTTGGTGTCTCCATCCTGGCCACAGTCTCCACATTGACCGCTAATGCGGCTTTACCCAACACAAGAACTGTCTTGCAGCAGGGTCTGGCGGCGGGTGACGAAAGTCTGATTGCAAAGGCTAGCGAAGTCTTGGCGCAAGGTTATACGACTGCATTTCTTGCGGGAGCAGTACTGCTGATGGTCGCCGCAGCCGTCGTGGCTGTTGTCGTCAACACTCAACAGACACAGCACGCTTCAACGGTACACATTTAAGGCCGTAATCGACTGCGGCCTCAAATGACCGCTTTCTGGAACGGCGAACGGCAGGAGTGGGTCGGGTTGTGCCTGTCTGCTGAATTTGGTATATGACTGCTTGGACGCATTGAGCTGACGGTGCTCATTAGCACCGGACTGGATCCTTACGGTGCCGGACATGCTGTGGACTAACACCGAAATACGCTGCGGATATTCGCAACTGCATACGGTACGTGCGGGCCAGGTAAAAGGCGTTGATCAAAGCGACGCTAGGGCAGATGGATCGGCGCGCACCAAGTGCGGCACGCACCAGGCAACATGCAGAAAGGATTGTTCTCCCAGGGTGCGATTACGTGCTGCGCTGAGATAAGATAAACAAAACGGTGCATCCCAAATTCTCGATTTTGGAGTCGTTGGCGCTCTCCGAAAGATAGCCTAGGCCTTCGATTTGCTCGTTCGAGAGCAAATGAAATTTGCGAGCTGACTCAGACGTGGAGCAGGGCGGCAGTGCAGCATTCGCCACGTTCCTTGAAATGCAGTTCATTCCAAGTGTCTCAAGCTGTTCTAACCGGCTTCACATCTTAAAGGCCGCGTATCAGTGCGAGATGAGGGTGACGGCACCATGGAAAGGTCGAGGCCTATAGTCGGTCCAAGGTCAGTGGATCAGGCTCACCATTGAAATGGACGCGCAGGCATCCATCAAACACGTCGTTCGGTGCCACCTGCGCGAACAACGTCATGCTGGAGCAGAATTTGAGGTTGTCCGGGTAGCCAAAGATGTCATCCACCGATCTGACCGTGGCAGCGACCAGCTGGCTGCACTCCCGCAACCGGGGACCAAGGATCGGATGGCTGAGGTAGGCACGCGCCTCGTCCAACGACGTAAGCGCATAGTATTGCGCGGTTGTGCTGCGCCCCAGGCCCTGGATTTGGGGAAAGATGAACCAGATCCAATGGCTGCACTTCTGGCCAGCGCGTAGTTCCTCCAGCACAGTCTCGTAGACTTTAGCCTGTGCATCGAGAAAACGGTCTAGGTGGTACTGGTCGTCGCTCATTGGCCACTCTCGTTGTATATAAACGTCGCCCTTCACCGGCGCGCCTGTGAGTGTAGCAAGTTGCATCCGAAAGCGTGAAACTGCCGCCGCGACCAAAAAAGAAGGCGACGATCTCCGGCCCAAGTGCGTAGTGTTGGGGGCCGGCTATGCCGCGCCTTCTGCCGACTTGAAATACCGCCGTTCGCGTCCGGCGCCCGTGTCTTGAACTTTGCCCGCTGCCACCAATGCGGCCAGAGCGGGCGCTACGCGCTGCTTCAGCTTCTTAACCGGCTCGTTTTGATCAGATTTTAGGCCCAGAGCTTTGACTGCAGAGGTGGCGATCGCGACCGCGGATTGCGGTTCATCCGTAATCAAATTCAACCAGAAATCAGCGCCTGTCGTGGGGAGGCCGTCATCAGTGCGCGCGCCGGCGCGAGACTTCCCGCCGTGGGTCGCTTTGCTACTTGCTTTATCACCCTTCGAATTCACACTGCCTTTGGCTCGGGCCGCGCGCGACCTGCGCGTGCGCTTTGCGTCAGTGGATTTTTGCGCTGCCGCACCGGCCCTCTTGCCCCTGCCGGTTCTGTCTGCCGATCCCACGTCGACGTCAACACTGTCCAGCTGCGACAGTGCGGTCTCGAGCGCTTCTACGCGGGCCGCATAGTAGTCGATACCCCGAATAGCATGGGCCAGTTCTGCCTCAATTGCCTTGCGCGCGGATGCCAGATTCGGGGTCATAGCCTTTGTCCTCTCATTCTAGATGTTCGCCGTTAGACACTGCCAGGATTGAAAGGGTTTCCTGCTAAATTGTGAATTGCCACGTATCGCCTTTGCGTCGCCGCAAGCTCTTATGGAAAAGTCCTATCCGCCTTCGCTCCTAGGCTGATTCGGTCCTCGAACCCGCCACGCTAAGCAATCGCTTTGGTTTGGTCCCAAGCTGATCTCTGGAGTCAACCTTAAACTAATCTACCGATGACTCGAGCGGGTCGGATTCCAGTCGACTTTCGACATTGCAGGCAGCGATCTGTCGCCAGTCGTACTGTTTTAGCGTCCTCCTCAACAAACGTTCGGTTATGGCTCCTTTCTTGCCGCTGGCGGCGTTTGGTTAGCGCAAAAATTCATTGGACTAGCGGGGCTCTTAACGTTGCCTGTTCCTTCTAAAGAGGCTGCTCTCCACGCAGACGTCTTGCCGGCACCCCTTTAGTGCTAAGGATCAATTTATCCACCAGCGTATTGCAAGGCATCGAATCCGAACTAACGTCGGACCCGTTACCACCTTACTCGTTGGCGTCAACCGGCGCGGAGCGCCGTTGTGCCCAAAGGGCACGTGGGGTGGGGACTAACGGACGCTCCACGTTAGTTCGGATTTGAAAAGTTTATCCCGATTAGTCCGTGCGATGTGGCCAGTGCGCGTGTATTGGGTATGGCGCGCGCCTGCCACATCAATAGGCGTACGCGACAAGCTCCTCGGAAAGTCAGACTGGTGCATCGCATTGGCACATTCAATCAAGTCAGATAAGTGCAGAAGTTGGCACCCCGAATTTCGCCGTCTGCTGCACTTTTTCAAGCCCCAACGTTCGCTTCTTCGCGCGTCCGCGCGGTCGACTGTCCGATCCAGGCGAGCGAGTACATTGGCGGCGATCCTTTTTCCCTGCCATCGACCGGCTATACTATTCCTTGTTTGCATACAGTCATGCGCCCATGCCCACGAAAACCCTCCCGCTGTTCGACGTTGCCGCTCACAAGCTCGAGGAAGAACTAAGCGAGCTATTCGAGGCCTGGATTGCACATCGGCACAATGTGACCGTCGGGCCACGCGCGCAGCGCCGATTGCGCGAAGAATCGGCCGATGTCTATCGTGAAATGTGGCAAGCGTTCGCCCGGCACTGTGCGCACCGGGGCATTGCTCTAGTGAACGTGCGAGCGAGCGACATCGAAACCTTCCTTATGATCCGCGGAACTGGCCCCAATCCAGACAAACCGCGTATGGCGACCAAGACGGGAGAGTTGTCAGCACGCTACGCGCGGCGCATGCTCACGCTGATCGATCGGCTGTCCCGCTTTGACGCCCAGCAAAGGGACACGACGCCTAACCGCGCGGCGCACGAACTGCTGCAGCTACCGGTCTACAAGTACGCCGAATCTGCCGACAAGACGCCACTGCCGGATCCGCTGCTGGCCATGCAGGTTAAGAACCTAATCGCGTACCTGTCACAGGTACGCGCCCGCGACAACGCGGCGCTGTCATGGAAAGAGATGCGCGACCGTACAGCCGTGGCGCTAATGCTTGGCGCAGGCCTGTCACCGGCCGATGTGCGGACAGTCAAGACCGAAGGCATCAAGCGCGAAGGTGGACGCAGGTCCGGCATCCCGTGGAAGCTGACGGTGCCAGCCAATGGCACGCTGGAGGCGCGCGATACACATATCGAGGAATGGGCCGCACGCCTGCTTGCCCTATGGATCGATGTACGCGTGACGATGCCAGGGGAGGTGCTCTTTCCGTCGACGCAAACTGGACGCGCGTGGTCTCATACCGGATGCTTCGAGTCTTGCAAGGGCTTACTGGAACAGGCCGGACTGGGCGAAGGAGCTGGCGGATTGTATCGGCTGCGGCACTCATTCGCGGTGCGGATGCTGCAGGCAGGCCACGAGGACAATGATATCGCCGGATGGCTCGGGCTTAAGGTTGACCAGCTGCACCGATATCGACGGGTGATGACAGCACCAGTCGCGCGCTAACGTTGCTCCCTGCCGGGCGCACGCACGCCCTGGGAGTCAGCAACGAGTGTATCCACCAGCCGGATCGTCACTCTTGAAGTTGCTACTCGCAGAGGACTGCAAAAACAAACAGTATCGTGGGTGAAAAAATGGTCTACAGGCTCGGGGTGTGCGGCGACGATGATCCACTTTTCACTGAAACAGTGCCTTTGATTTTCGTAGCCGGTCGAAATAAAGATTGCTCTCGCCGAACAGCTAGCGAAGCGATAGATTGGCTCGTGAAATCGACGACTTATTGCCCATCGCGCGATCCAAAATCTTGATTCGTTGACAAGTTTTCAGCGCCCGGTATGGCGGGACGCAAGATGCCAGTCCGACGTCCACCGCCAGATGGAAGGTCGCAGGGGCACGCTGTTCGCGTCGCGGCCAGCCCCGACTAGCACGAGCGGAGTGCCCACGGTACACCCGGTCCCCTTGACCCTGTCGTAGCGTGAGGCTTTATGCTCCTTCCCTGAAGGAGATAAGCATGCTGCTCAAGATCAGCGAACTTGCCAGGCGCACTGGCCTTACCGTCCGCACCCTACATCACTATGATGCCATTGGTCTACTGCGCCCCTCTGCGCGCTCGTCCGCAGGTTACAGGCTTTACGACCGCAGTGATATTAAACGACTGCACTCGGCGGCGCTAACAGCTGGCTTTTCATCCGACCTGCTGGCAAATTTCAGCCCAAACCGCTCGACGGTCGGATGTATCCGGTAGCAGGCGCCGTGCTCCTCGGTTTTGCCCTCCTTGACCCCGCCCGTACCAAGGAATGGATGCGTGAGGCCGCAGTCCTTTTCTCGGAGCGCAACCAGCCGTTCAGCCGCGCTGACTTGATGTCTCATTAGTCTTTAAGCGGCGGCTTGCCACATTTGAAGTACTGACGTCACGCCGGATATCTTTCGAGTCGTCCCCATGTCCCATCCTGACTACGGCCTGAGAATGAACAGGGTTCTAGATTACATCGACCATAACCTCGACCAGACACTTGACCTCGATACATTGGCCGATATTGCCAACTTCTCACGTTTCCACTTTCATCGTGTGTTCAGCGGCTGGGCCCACGAGACTTTCGGGGATTATCTGCGCCGACGGCGCCTTGAGGTCGGTGCAAGGTTGCTCCTCGGTGATCCAGCCGTACCGGTTTTGAATGTGGCGCTCTCCGTAGGCTTTGGCTCCAGCGAAGCCTTCTCCCGCGCCTTCAAAACCCATTTTGGTCTTACGCCAAGCACATGGCGGATGGAAGGCCGGAAAAGTAGATGTACGCAAAATAGCAATATGGATCAGTTGCAGAGCAATCCTGATCAGGCCACTCCATCTCCAGCAATTCAAAATGGAAGTTCACATACTTCATCTCAGGAGTTCGGCTTGGAGATTATCGTTATCGATGTGCCTCCTATGAAGGTAGCCTACCTTCGTCATATTGGACCGTACGGTCCTTCGATCAGCGCCTTCTGGAAGGATGTCGTGTATCCGTGGATGGCGGTCAACGCTCTACTCGGCAGGGAAAGGTATGGCGTGGTTCATGACGACCCAGGTATAACTCCACCTGACAAATGCCGTTACGATGCATGTATCGAAGTCTCTACGGACTTTGACACAAGGCGGCGATTCAGCACAACAACGCTCCCAGGCGGTCGCTATGCCACGGTGAAGTTCACGGACCACCCCGTGAGGATAGCGGCGGCATGGAACGCGATACTCCATGATTGGCTTCCGGCAAGCGGCTACCAGGTTGACGCTCGCCCATGCTTCGAGTTCTACGCCGCGAGCTTCGTTCAAGATCTCGAAACTAAAGGTTTTTGCAGCACCGTATGTGTTCCAGTCAAACCCGTGTAATAACCTGGAGGGATGCTTTAGCATGAGAGCTTCGAAAGGCTCAGTCCGCCTGGGCTTGCCTACAATGCTTGCCGCGATTATTGCACTCGCGCAGCTGTTGGCCTGTAGTACCGAGCAGTTGTATAGGACGGTACAAGCCGTCCGGAGAACGGAGTGCGGGACAATTTACGACGCCAGGGAGAGAAAAAAATGCGTGGAAAGTTCCTCGCTCACGCATGAAGAGTATTTGCAGCAGCGGCGAAATGCTAAGGGGAAGCAATAGATGCCTCGAGGCTTCGGTGGAGGCGGGGGCGGCAGCACGCACGCTTCAACCGCAGGTCCACAGACCTACTATTTCCACGTCGTCCCGCTAGGTGCATTAACGTGCACAAGTTGAAGCCAGTATTCACCACACTGCGTCTCTTGGCGCGACGCTGGAACTTCGGTGACTTAGCTGCACTTATGGCGTGTATGGCGACGCCGTGGCGATGCGCTATGTCGGGGATGGTAGGCCGATTACCGGTGTAGCGTGTGAACAGTGGATTGCAATCACCCTGGCCGCAGGCAAAGCTCGGCATCTACGCCGAGTTCTTCTACCACTCGACAGGCGCCGACGTCGGTTTCGATCCGGAATTCCCGGCGAAGCACGAAGGCGACCCTGCCGGCTGCGCCTGAAGAACATCAACAACCTGCTGCACTTCGAAGTCGCGGACGCCGGCATCTCACCGACGCTGTAGCAGGCGAGTACCATTCCCGAGCCGTTCCGCAAAAAGATCACGGTGGTCCACGACGGGATCGACACCGACGCGGTGAAGCCGAACACCGGCGTCAACCTGACACTGAACGGGAATATCTCCCTGACCAGGCAGGACGAGGTCACACCTTCGTCAACCGCAACCTCGAACTCTATCGCGGCTATCACATCTTCATGCGCGCGCTGCCGGAACTGCTCAGTCGCCGGCCGAATGCGCGGGTACTGATTGTCGGCGGCGACGACGTGAGCTACGGCGCGCGTCCGGAAGGCGGGCGCAAATGGAAAGACATTTTCGCGGCGGAAGTGCGGCCGAAGATCAGCGACGCCGACTGGGCGCGTTCACTTCCTGGGCAATATCCCCTACGAGCGCTTCATTCCCCTTGCTGCACCAACTAGCATCCCTACTCTATAAGTTGCAATCGCATCTTCCTTACACTACGATCTTGATACATCCGTTTACAATTGATTTAGGTCAAGTTTCAATTAACGATGGTCTGCTGTTCCTCAAGCTGTTGACTTTTCTCAATAGCACGAGACAACCCATATCATCGGGCAGGGACTTGGCGCTGCTAAACATAGCTGGAATTATTCTTAGAAGAAAAGGGAAATAATGGCACTCACTGATACTCAGCTCGCGCTGACTAAGCTCTATCTCGCCGCTTTCAATCGTGCCCCGGAGACCGGCGGCCTCACCTACTGGAACAACCAGCTCAATGCCGGCAAGTCAATGGCCGAGGTGGTCAGCACCATCTTCAGCCTCGACATCGTCACCGCGATCTACCCGAAGTCGTCCTCCGACGCCACTTT
>DASRXG010000054.1:0-17799 GCA_035654275.1 Noviherbaspirillum sp. | reverse complement strand
CAATGCCAACAGCGGCCTGCAGAACAGCGCCATCCCGCTGACCTTCGGCGCGCAGCGCGTCGAACTCCTGCTCGATCCCTCCTTTCATGCGCGCTCCGACCAGTTCTTCCAGACCGGCGTCGGGGCGCGCTACCGCCAGCGCCTCGGCGACAACATCGGCGAGCTGGCGCTCGGCGCCCGCTCGCGCAATTACCTGCACGAGAAGAACTTTTCGACGATCAGCGCGAACCTGAGCGCCGGCCTGCACCGCGCGACGACCGCCGGTGACGCCAGCGCCTGGCTGCATCTGGAAAACCTGTGGCTGGGCGGCAGCCCGCTGCTCCACAACATCCGTGCGGTCGCGCAGGTGGAGCGGCCCTATGACAACTGCCGCCTCGGCATCAGCGCCGAAGCGGAATGGCGCCGCTATGCCAGCTTCGGCACCCTGGATGCGAACGTGATCTGGGGGCAGGCCGGCGCCGCCTGCAACTGGAAGCTCGCGCAAGTCCCGCTGCAAACCATCCTGGTCGGTCGGCTCGGCCTGGACGATCCGACCGGCAACCGCGCCGGCGGGGAAACCCGGCACAGCGAACTGGTCGCGCAAGTCGGCATGCCGCTCGCGTCGCTCGCGCACGCCGAGTTGAGCATGACCTGGTCGGATGCCCGGGACAGGGAAGGCTACAGCCCCTTGCTGGAGCAGAATGCAAAACGAAGACTGGACCGCCGCACCCTTCGTCTGCTGGTGACGGTGCCGCTGGCGGCCTATACCGATCTGCAAGTCCTCGCGGAAGAAAACCGCTTCAAATCCAACCTTGCGCTTTTCCAGCAATCCGGACGGGTGTTCAGCCTGGGATTCCGGCACCGGTTCTAGAAGCCGCGCTGGTACGAACCAGCATGAGCCAAAACAGCGTGACAATCTCGCCAAACTGCGGATTCGACTGAAAGTTTCCTCCAACAGAAGGTTTTTTTGATTTTTCCTCAGACAAAATAGTTATAAAGAGGCGTGGAAAACCGCATAGACCCGCATGACCGGGTTGCAAAATTTTGACCGTCGATCAATGAATCCTGCCTTTGCAGAGCCATTTGTTGGACTGCAACAACATTCCTGCTGTAAAATCGCGCACGTTGTAGAAGCACCAATGTTTTAACGCGTGTTGTTTTTGCTCAAAAAAAGAATAAGTGTGATGACCATCACATTTATTCTTTTACAGGGTAAATAAGATACGCAACAGCAACTGGCTGACCTTAACTAAAAGCTGGCTTCGCTGACTTTTAATTTTTCCTTTCTTGGGAGTTTTTAGATGGCAATTACCGCACAAATGCGTACCGACGTTGCAAACCTGTACGTCGCCCTGTTTGGCCGCGCACCGGAGCGTGACGGCCTGGGCTACTGGGTTAACCAGCTCGACGCTGGCAAGACCGTTGCTCAGATCGCGCAGGACATGTTCAACACCGACCCGGCACGTGCGTTCTACCCGACCTTCCTGACCAACGAAGAAGTGATCGGCCGCTTCTACACGAACGTGCTCGGCCGTACCGCTGATGCCGAAGGCCTCGCATACTGGACCGCCAAGCTGAACGCTGGCGCGACCAAGGGTTCCGTGATCGCTGAAATGATTACGGCTACCGTGAACAACACGAGCACCGCTGCTGAAGCAGTTGCCTCGAAGGCTCTGTTCACGAACAAGGTTGCTGTTGGTCTGTACTACGCAGTTGACCTCGGCGGCAACGATGTTACGAAGGCTTCGAGCATTCTGTCGAACGTTACCGCTTCTGCTTCTTCCGTTGAAGTCGCAAAGACCGAAGCTGCTACCAGCGCTGGCAGCACCTACGCCCTGACGACCTCCGGCGACAACCTGACCGGCACGAATGGTAATGACACCTTCTCCGCAGCAGTTGTTGGCGCGAACGCGCCCGGCACGACGCTGCAGGCTGGCGATGCAGCTAATGGCAACACCGGCACCGACACGCTGACCGTTGCAGTTTCCGGTGATGCAGGCGCCGCACACACTATCTCCGCTGTTACTCTGCAAGGTGTCGAGCGCGTCATGCTGAGCAACTTCGACACTAACGCAGGTGCGACGACTTTCGACATGTCCCTGACCAGCGGTGCAACCACCGTAGGCCTGTCGGCTAGCTCCGCAACTGGTGACACCGTCTTCGCAAACGCTGCCAACATCGTTGGCGCAGAAATGGCGAGCGGTTCCGCTGACCTGACCGTTAGCTACGTTTCTTCCGTTGTTTCCGGTACTGCTGACACTCAGACCCTGGCTCTGAACGGCGTGACCGCTGGCACGTTCAACGCTGATGCAGGTATCGAAACCGTTGCAATTTCTTCCGCATCGACCGCAACGAAGAGCACGCTGACCGCCTTGTCCGCAACCGGCGCAAGCAAGCTGACCATCGACGCTGATGCCGCGCTGACCATCTCTACCCAGCTCGACACCAACATCAAGACCATCGATGCTTCCGCTTCCGCTGCTGGCGTTTCCCTGGTTCTCGGCACGCAAGACCTGACTGTCACCGGTGGTGCTGGTAACGACTCCATCCGCATGGACGGCTCGACCGTTGACACCAACGATACCATCAATGCTGGTGAAGGTACTGACAGTCTGCAACTGACCGCTGCTGTTGGTTCTTCGACCGCTGGTGCCAAGCTGGCTGGTTTCGAGAACCTGTACATCTATCAGGACACCTCGACGACTGGCACCACGGTGACTCAGGACGTCAGCTTCATCAGCGGCATCACCAACGTCGGTGTCACCAAGATGGCCTACACCGACGACAACGATGGTACGGCTAATGCAACGACCATCACCTCCGCCTTCACTGGCATGTCGGCCACCCAGACCGCTTCGATCTCCGGCATTACCTCTGCTGGTGATGCTGACGACAATGGTGCGATGACCGCTGTTGTGTCCTTCGCTCTGGCCGCCGATACGACTGCTGATAGCGGTACGATCACGATCGGTACGGCAACCGCTGCGGCCGTGGCGGCTGGTGCTAACAACGCCGTCACCCTGAACGTCACCGCCAGCGACTATGAGACTCTGTCTCTGGTATCCCAAGGCGGTGCCAACGCCATCGGCACCCTGACCGCTGCTGACGCCACCACGCTGAACATCAACGCCTCCAAGGCTCTGACCATCACCACCCTGACCGCTGGCGCAGTCAAGACCATCGACGCTTCCGCCTCGACTGCCAACGTGTCCGTGGGTGCAACGTCCATTGCCTCCACCATCACTGGTGGTTCCGGTAACGACACCTTCACCGGGAGCGGTCAGGCTGACTCCATCAGCGGTGGCGCCGGTAACGACAACCTGAACGGCGGTTCTGGCAATGACACCATCAATGGTGGCGCTGGCAATGACACTATCACCGGCGGTGCGGGTAACGACAAACTGTATGGCGGCGACGGTGACGACACGTTTGTCGATGCAGCCCTCAACGACGAATACGTCGAGGGTGGTGCCGGTAACGATATCTTCACGACTACGCTGACACAGCTGACCTCGGCCGACACCATCAATGGTGGCGACGGTACCGATACCATCAATATCAGTGACGCTGGGAATGTTGACCTGGCCAGCGACATTACCAAGCTCTCCAACGTGACCAGCGTTGAAGTGATCGGCTTTACGGGTCTGAACGGTTCCGACACCGTAACGGTCAATGATGGCGTGGTGTCCACGGCGGGCGGCTCCCTGACTTTGAAGCTCCTGACGGGTGTGACGGGTGCCAACACGATCAACGCCTCTGGTGTATTGGCTTCCGCCTCGACGGTAAACTTCACCGACTTGGCTGGCCTCGATACCACCTACAGCATTGGTAACGGCAAGGATGTTATCAGCATGGGTAATGGTACCGACGTCGTTCTCGTTTCGAATACTGCTTATCTGTCGTCTGCGGACAGCCTGGATGCCGGTACTGGCAGTGACACACTGCGCTTTACTAATGACACGGCTGCTACCAACACAATCACGGCGGCTCAGCTAGCCAATGTGAAGGGCTTCGAAACTTTCAACATCAACCACAATACTGATACCAATCTGGTGAACTACGTCTTCACGCTGGACGACACGATCGTGGGTAACCAAGTGGCCGTCGGTAGCACCTTCACCATCAGCAAAGATGGTGGCGAAGATGGCACGCTTAAGGTCGACGGCTCCGCCGTGACTAGCAGCTACAACTTGGCGCTGGTTGGTGCCGATGGGGTTGATACGTTGATTGGCGGTGCTGGAAACGACACCATCACTGGCGAAGCCGGGGCTGATGTTCTGACCGGCGGTGCGGGTAATGACGTATTTGTGTATGCAGCGACAACTGAGGGTTTGGATACCATTTCTGACTTCAGCTTCGGTACGTCGACGACTGCGGTCGACAAGCTGGATGTTGCAGCTATCACCAGCTTCACCGCAAACGGCTTCGATACAGTCGTCAAGGACAGCGTTGCTTACGATGTCGATCAAGATGTGATCATTGTGACGTCGCAGTCCTTCACCGCTCTGTCCGACGTCGATGCATTCTTTGAAGCTCGCTCCACGGCAACCGATGGCTCGAACAAAGACGTGCTCGTGATTTGGCAAGATTCGATGGGTTCGACCCACGTTTCTGTCGGTGTGGGTGGTGCCGGTGGCGCGAACGACGGTGGTGACGAGTACACCTTCAGTGATCTCGTTAAGCTGACCGGCGTATCGGTTGCCAGCGTGGCTGACCTGATCGACACCGGTGATTTCACCGTCTGATAAAGCGGTCGTTTAGTTTCAGCAACTGAAGTCGCCCCTGCCCTTTGTAAGAGGGGTGGGGGCTTTTCAATTTTCACGAGCGTTCGGATTTATGGATCAACCCATCAAGGCGGAGAGCAGGATTCCGCTCAAGAAGCGCATCACCATTTTCTTGGGTTGTTGTCCGTTGCGCGTCTTGTTTGAAGATGGCAATTACGGCTTGATTGGCCGGGGCAGCGGCCCTCTGCTTATCCGATGCGAAATCATTCAAGGCAAGCGGTCCACGGCACCGGTGATTGAGATCGGCAATTTCTGCGAGTCGGCGCAATGCCAGATCCAGATCGGTGGCGAACATCCGAACGAACGGATTTTCAATAACTCGCTGGGCACGTTGCCCTTGTTGCGCAGTTATTTGCAATCCCACGGTATCGATGGCTACCAGGCCTCGCACACGCAACCCACCGTGATCGGTCACGGCGTGGTGCTGTCGAAGAATTGCCTGGTCAATGTGGGCGCGAATATTGGCGACGGCGCAGTCATCGGCAGTGGCGCCGTGGTCACGCGCAGCGAAATTTCGCGCTGGGCCATAGCGGCTGGCGCACCTGCCAGGAAAATCCGTGACCGGATCAGGCCCGCCCAGCAAGAGATTGCCGACTCGTTGCAATGGTGGAACTGGGACATCGAATTCTTCTGCCGCCATGTGCATCTCTTGTTCGATGCCGAAACACACTACAAGACACTGCTAGCCAGCCGGGTGATGGCCGACGAGCGCTATCGTCTGCTAGTGCAGGTGCACGGCTCCGGTGGCGTGGACAAGGACCTGAGCTTGTCGCTGGTGGCCCTAGAAGACGAAGGGCGAACCATTCCCATACGCGACACGCCGCAGCAATTTCAGGATTATTTCGCGCAGATGGGCGCACCGGAAGGGCAACTGCTGACCTGGATGCCCAACCCGTTCCGACTGTTGACTACGTAAGCTTCAGAGAAAGCATGAAATGGAATACATGAAAATGCTCAACCGCTTCGAAGACCTGGTCTTTGCCAATGAGCACATAGCGGCCTTTGAGCAGTTGCAGGGGCTCCTGACAGTGCTTTCTGCGCGCCTCAATGGCGAAGAATGGCATTTCAACGGCACGCGACGCCAAGTTGGCGAAATCTATACGCGTCTGGCGGCAGCCATGACGTCGTTGATTGCCAATCCGGCCATGCCCATCGAAAGGCCACAGTTTCTCGCGCTGTGCAGACATAGCGGCGCCATTCACGACGTGTACGAGGCAAGTGGTTACGGGGGAACAGGCATCTTGCTGCAGGCCTTTTCGCGCACAGACGCCAGCGGCGCGAGAAGACTGACCTCCCGTGACCTGAGCTGCCTGTGGCCCATGTTTTCCCTGGACGACATTCCCGAAAAATTATTCGATCTTGCACTGCGCCAACCCAACGAAGTGCTGTTTCCCTTGGGCATGGCCTGGTTGCAACATGAAAGCGTGCTGACCGCGCAGGGTGAAGAAAACCGGGCTCGCTTGTTGGCAACCCTCACGCAGATGGATCCCGGCGCCTTCCAGCCCGAATTGCTTCTGGCCACCGCCCGGGTGTGGATGTTCTGCAGCTACGCCTCCAGCCCGGCAAAACACGAAATCAAACGCACCCTGAACCAGATGCTGGCGCGCTGGTTAAACAGCCATGGGATGCAGCCGAACTGCAAAGCATCGCGTGATCCAGTGCGGCCAACGCTGCTCGTGGTGGGCGAACGCTTTCGCTCGACGCACGCGATGTTTCGCTGCTTTGCGCCCTCCATCCGCGCATTGGGCAAAAAATTCCGTCTGGTATTGATTGCGGAGGAAGACCAATACGATGAATCCGCCAAGGCCATCTTCGAGCAAATCATCGCGCTACCGACTGGCGGTAGCCGGTTTGGTGACATGCTGCAGAATGTTGCGGCGATCGAGCCGGATGTCATTTATTTCCCCAGTGTGGGCATGTCACTTTGGGCCATTTTGCTCGCCAACCTGCGGCTGGCGCCCATTCAGCTGATGTCGGGCGGACATCCGGCCAGTTCGATGTCCGGGCAGATGGATTATTTCTTGATGTCACGCAGCATGCAGCCTGTCGAAGGGGTGTGCACCGAGAAAGTCATTTGGCTTGATAGCGATACCTTGTTTGAACCGCATCCATTCCTGCAGTTGAACGCGGATGACCAGCCGCAGAGGGATCCTAATACCTTCAATGTGGCCATCAACAGCAAAGTCATGAAACTATCTTGCGGGCTGCTTGATGTCTGTGAGCGATTGGAGAAGCAGTCGAGCAAGAGATTATGTTTCCATTTCTTTCCGGGTGTATCAGGGGTCAAGTACGACAGTCTGCGTAATCGACTGACCGAGCGGTTTGAAAATGCCGTCGTACATCCGGTGTTGAAATACAATGACTTCATGAGCCGGCTGAGGCAGTGCGACTTGTCCTTGGCTGCGTTCCCCTTTGGAAATGCCAACAGCACGGTGGATGCCTTCCTGCTTGGAATACCCGTAGTGGCGCATTCTGGGCCGCAGCCGCATAGTCAGTCAGACGCGCGACTGATAAGAGCTGTTGGGCTACCTGAATGGCTAATTAACGACAGCCACGAAGCCTATTTCCAGACCGCGCTGCGGCTTATTGAAGATGATAATCTGCGTCGGGGCGTTGTGGATTATCTGCAGCACTGCGACGTAGAGAAAAAACTGTACGACGCCGAAGCCACGCGTTTCCTGAGCGATTTTGTGGATACCTTCTCTTGGATCTACAACCACCATGAAGTGATACAGCAAAGCGGCCAGTGGATGCTTGAAGTTGGCAAACTGCCAGGGCAGTCCGCACAGGCTAATTAGCATGAGACAAGGACTTGTATATGGAATACGATTTTAAGCTTTACCCTGCCACTTTGGATCCCAAAGACTATTGGGGGCAGGTGAAGCGAACGGTTAACGGTGTTCCTGTCTCTGAGGTGCAGATTGAAATGATCGTGCGAGCCATAGAGCAGGGGCTTGCTCTGGAAGACCGGGGTTCCGACAAATTACTCGACATCGGATGTGGAAACGGTGCACTCTCGACCTTACTCTTTGGAAAGCTGTCTTCAGTTCTCGGCGTGGATTACTCCGAGTTTCTGATTTCCGTGGCCAAGCGTGACTTCGAACGTCTGCCGGACTTTCGTTTCGAGATGGCAGATGCTATGGCCTATGTACTCTCCGAGCCCGAGCCTCAGCGTTTCAACAAGGTGCTCTGCTACGGCTGTTTTTCATATTTTCCCGAGGCAGAAAGTTTCCTGCGCGTGCTGCATGATCGCTTTACTAAAGTCGAACGGGTTTTCATCGGCAATCTTCCCGATCGTGATCGGGCTCACCTCTTCTATCGGGATGGGCTACCTGCCACTGACGAGCTTGAAAATCACGACAGCAAGATCGGCATATGGCGCAGCGAGGCTGAATTCGAAGCATTGGCACGGCGTGCGAACTGGACATGCCACTTCAGCAAGATGCCGGAAGGCTTCTACGCGAACCACTACCGTTACGACGTGACCCTTACCCGTAGTGATCAATGAAAAGGGCAAGCAAACAGGCGCTGGGAGATTTGCACCTACACGGTGGTCCCAAGTTGTTCGAAATACCGATCTCCACATCGAACCTTGTTCGTCCGGACGTGGAGCGTTTTCTTGCCTATTCGCGTCAGTTCTATGATGCGGGCCAATACACCAACAATGGTCCGCTGGTTCAGGAACTGGAGCGGCGCCTCGCTGCTTTCCACCAGGTTAGCCACTGCGTCAGCTTTTCGAACGGCTTCTGGGCATTGGTTCTAGCGATTCGTTGCCTTGCCCTGCCGAGCAAGACCGAGGCCGTAATGCCTTCACTGACCTACAGACGACTCGGCGATGTCGTCAATTGGGCTGGCTTGGTGCCCAGGTTCTGCGAGGTGGATGAGCGAACGCTGGCGATTTCGGCTGAAACGGCGGCACCGCATCTCGGTTCCAAGACGGCGCTGATTATCGGTGTGCACCCCATCGTTAACTGTTGTGATGCCGCAGGCCTTGAACATCTGGCGCAGACACATTCCATTCCCCTTCTATTCGACGGGGTGGAATCAGTCTTCGAGACGCTCGGGGGGAGAAAGATCGGAAGCTTTGGGCAGGCGGAAGTGTTCTCGCTGCATGCGAGCAAGCTTATCAACGGATTCGAGGGGGGCTACCTCACCACCAACGACGCCGACCTGGCGGAGCGTCTGTCAGCCATGAGGGGATTTTCCTTCTCTGGCCCGGACAGGGTTCTGGAACTGGGCACCAATGCCAAGCTCAACGAAATGCACGCAGCGATGGCGTTGGCGAGCCTCGACGACCTAGAGGCACAGGTCGATCGCAACCACGAGCGTTACCGCATCTATCAGCGGCATCTCGCCGGACTCGACGGCATCCGTCTGCTGACGTTCGACGAATCAGAACAGACCTCCTACAAGAACATCGTCGTGGAATTGACGGAAGCTTGGCCGCTTTCTCGTGCGCAGACCGTCCGTCACCTCAATGCAGAAGGGATACTGGCGCGTGCTTACTACTCTCCACCGCTGCACAGCAAGCCCACCGACTACCCGGTGATTGCCGGTCCGATGCCATTGACAGAACGCCTGGCCGAACGCTACCTGCTACTCCCGTGCGGTCATCTCACCTCCCTTGGGGATATTGAAGCCGTGGTGGATTTCCTGCGCTTCCTAAAGATACATTCACAGGCAATTCTGGAGGCCGATGCATGAATGCAAGCTTCATTTCAAGTGCGAACAATGCGTTGGCCATACTTGGTGCGCCTCCCACCTTCGGGGAACCCTTGCCGGTCGGCCAGCTCTACTTTCCTACATGGGACGCCTACGAGCGGGCGTTTCGGGAGTTGTTCGCTCGGCAGTACTACACGAACCAGGGGCCCCTCGCTGATCGGCTAGAAGTCCTGCTGGCGGAACGCATGAAGGTGAAACACGCCATTTGCGTTACCAATGCCACTATCGGCTTGTCCATGGTTGCCGACGCTCTAGGCATCGAGGGTAGCGTGGTGATGCCATCCTTTACCTTCGTGGCGTCAGCACAGGCCATGGTATGGAGCAAACTGCGCCCCGCGTTTTGTGACATCGACCCGCAGACCCATCACATGAACCTAGAGCAGCTCGATCGTCTGCTTGCACAAGGGGCAAGTGCCGTAATGGCGGTCAACCTATGGGGTGACACCTATGACATGCCCGCGCTTGAGGAGGTCGCAAGGCGGCATGGCGTACCGCTGTTCTTCGATTCGGCGCATGGCTTTGGGTGCGCTTTCAAAGGAAAACCCCTGGGTGGCTTCGGCAAGGCCGAAGTATTCTCCTTCCACGCCACGAAAGTAATGAGCACCGGCGAGGGTGGTTGCATCACGACCGATGACGACGACTTCGCCGAAAGGTTGCGCAATATCCGCAGCAGCTACGGGGTTCGTGCCCAGATTAAGGTGTATCGGACAGCAAACGGCCGGATGTCGGAGGCACAAGCGGCTATCGGTCTGCTCAATCTGGAAAACATTGATGACATCATCGAGCGTAACGGTCGCTTGCATCAGTGCTACCGGGACGGGCTGCAGTCTCTGCCGGGCCTGACCGTCCGGGTGCCGACCCATGCCGACAAGTCCAACTGGCAATACCTAATCCTGGAGGTATCCCCGGATGAATTCGGTTTGTCTAGGGACCAGTTGCATGCTGTGCTCCAGAAAGAGGGGGTCATCGCCCGGCGTTACTTCAACCCGGGGACCCACCGCTGCCCCCCATTCGATCGTATCAGCCCAACCCTGCTGCAAGAAACGGACCTTCTCTGCGACCGCGTCCTGCAGCTTCCGCTAGGAGCCAAAACGGACGAAGCAATCGTCGGACGCATCGTCGGTCTGCTCCAAACCGCACATCATTTCGCCGCTCGAATTCGCACCACCTTACAGGAGGCGGACCGCGGTAGGGAGTCGATGAGATGATTCTCGGCATCATGCAACCCTATTTTTTCCCCTACTGGGGGCATTTTGCGCTGATTGCGGCGGTCGACCGCTGGGTGGTGTTCGATATCACGCAGTACACACCTAAGAGCTGGATGAACCGCAACCGGATCTTGCATCCGACCCAGGGGTGGCAATACGTTACGGTTCCGCTGGACAAGGCATCGATGTCGATCAGGACGTGTGAGGCCAGGGTGCTAAATCCCGCCGCGGCCGGTGCGCAAATCGTGCGCCAGCTCATGCACTACAGAAAGCGCGCGCCTTATTTCGCAGCGGTGATCGATCTGGTGGAGCGGGTTTTTGCCAACTTGCCCGACGAAAGTTTGGTGACCCTGAACACGGCTGCGCTGGCGGAGACCTGCGCTTATCTAGGCGTGTCATTCAATTACGAAATCTGCTCCCGTCTCGCCCTTGACCTCCCACAGACTATGGGGCCGGGAGACTGGGCTCCGGCCATCGCATCCCGGCTGGGCGCGCGTGGCTATGTCAATCCCGCTGGCGGTCGCACCCTGTTTGATCCGCAAGCATTCGCGGCACTCGACATTGAGCTGGCTTTTCTGGAGACCGGAAATTTCGTCTATCCCACCCCGGGCTATGCGTTCGAGCCCAATTTATCCATTCTCGATGCCATGATGTGGAATGACGCTGAGACCATCAGGCGAGCACTGTTGTCTTTGGCGAGAGCGACTAAAGCGACAACCACGTTGAAAAGAGACTAAGTAAAAAATTATTCAGCTCAATAGCCGTGTAGATTATGTGCAATTGGCCATTAATGGAAAATTGAGTGCTTATTCCGGTCTGCACGCAATACTGAGACAGACTGACAATCCTGGTGAATTTTGTATCCCGCGACAGGGATATTACGATGACAAGTTGCCGGCCGAGCTGGCCGCAGCGTGGCGACGGCTGCCGCGGTGATTCCCAGTCCGATTGATAGATGGTAGGTGATGGAGGTCGTAACGGAACAAATTGCCCACTTGCGCGACGCAGGATTGGCCGCCGAGCGCCAGGGCGATGGCAAGGGCGCGCTTGCGGCCTACCTGCGTGCGCTAGCGCTGGACGCAGGTAATCTCGAGGTCCTTGTTCTGTTGGGCAACCTGTACAAGCGCTTGCGTCAGCCCGACTCGGCTCGACGCACCTATCAGCAAGCGCTCGCGGTTGCACCGACGTGTATCGAGGCCCATTTCAACCTAGCTACCCTCGATCAGGATGCGGCCGATTATCCGCAAGCCATTCAAGCCTACCAGCGGGTGCTACAACAAGCGCCTGGCATTGCGCAGGCCTGGCACAACCTGGTCGCCTGCCTGACCTATGCCCCGGATTCACCGCGGACAGCGGTCAAGACGGCGCTGACCGGTTTCGACCGTATCCTGACGCCATGCCGCCCGCGCCGAGATTTCAGGAACGACTTCACACCCGAACGTCGCCTGCGCATCGCCTATGTGTCGGCGGATTTTCGCGCCCATCCGGTGGGCTATCTGGCCTTGCCCTTGATCGAAGGGCATGACCGCACGCGATTCGAGGTGAGCTGCTATTTCAGTCATCGCATCCAGGACGACTGGACTGCCAAGTTCCGTAAAGCGGCGGACCACTGGGTGAATGTGACGCAGCTGGACGATGCTGCACTTGCTCAGCGGATCGCCGATGACAGCATTGATATCCTGGTCGATCTGGCCGGGCACAGCGAAGGCAACCGGCTGCTCGCCTTTGCCAAGTGCCCAGCGCCCGTACAAATCTCCTGGATGGGCTATGTCACCACCACGGGCCTGTCGGCAATGGACTGGCGCCTGACCCATGCGGACGCCGACCCAAGCGGCGCCGAGATCGACTATACCGAGCGGCTATGGCGCTTGCCCTCTTCACTGTGGTGCTATCGCCCTTTGCCCAGGATGCCCGATGTGCAGCCGTCTCCCTTGCTGCAAAAAGGCCACCTCACCTTTGGTGTGCTCAACCGCTACGCCAAGAACTCGCAGCCTGCATTGCTGGCTTGGGCGGAAATTTTGCGGCGCGTGCCTGACTCGCGTTTGTTGATCAACGCCCCGCAAGGCGAGCCCCAGCGGCGGCTGGCGCAGTTTTATTGCGAGCAAGGCATTGATCTGGCGCGCATCGATTGCTTCACCCATAGCGACCACGACCGCTTCTGGCGTCTCCATCACGCGGTCGATATTGCGCTGGACCCATTCCCGTTCAACGGCGGCATGACGACGTGCGAGACCCTCTGGATGGGGGTGCCGGTGGTGACTTGCAGTGGCGGCGACCTGAGCCTAGAATGCTTCACCTTTCCCTCGCGCTTTGCCAGCCGGATGGGGCGGGCGATGCTGCAGGCGATCGGACGTCCTGAATGGGTGGCGGACACTATTCCCGGCTACATCGACTGTGCTGTCCGGATGGCCAGTCAGCCAGAACAGTTGGTGAGGTGGCGGGAGGCACAGCGCAGGCAGATGGCACAGTCTCGCCTGATGGATGAGCGCGCCTTTGTTGCCGATGTAGAGGCCGCTTACCGGGCGATGTGGCACGAGTGTTGCGAGATGACGGATGCGTAAACACAAACAAACAGCCCTGCAGGCGCTGGCTGAACAAGTCGAAATGGCCAACGTCGCCTTGGCTCAGCACCACCTGTGCGAGGCCGAGCACCTTTATCGCCAGATTATTGCCCATGCGCCCAATATTCCCGAGGTCCATAACAACCTCGGCACGGTGCTGAAGGAACAGGGGCGGCTGGCCGAGGCCCACGCGACTTTCGAGCGGGCACTCGCTTTGCGCCCGGACTATGCCTCGGCGCACAGCAATCTGCTGTTCACCCTGCAATATGCGCCGGGGCAGACCTTGGCCGGGCTGCGGGCGGCGCACGAGGACTGGGCGCGGCGGCAGCTGCACGGCATCACGCCCGCTGGTCCGGCGTCGTTGGCGCGCACGAGTGACGGCCCCCTCGTTGTCGGCCTCGTGTCACCGGATTTGTACGCCCATCCCGTTGGGGTGTTTCTGTTGCCCTGGTTGGAGAAGCATAACCGAGGAGCCTTTCGTCTCATCGCCTACGCGGAGAGCGAACGCGATGACCCCATCGCGCGCCGTATTCGTGCGGCTGTGGCTCACTGGCGAACGATTTCCGGACGCGACGACGAAGCAGTGGCGAAGCAGATGGCCGAAGATCAGGTCGATATCCTCATCGATCTGGCTGGCCACACCGCCGGCAACCGGCTGAAGCTCTTTGCCCGCCGCGCAGCGCCAATCCAGATGAACTGGCTGGGCTACTCCGCCACCACGGGCGTACCGGCGATGGATGTGGTGCTGGTGGATGCCTACACCGTGCCGCCGGGTGTCGAGGAGGGTTTCACCGAACAACTGGTTCGCCTCGATGGCCTGCGCTTTTGCTACACGCGACCCGAATACGCGCCCGCCGTCTCGCCAGCACCGATTTTGCAGAAAGGCTACGTCACCTTCGGCAGCTTCAATAACCTGGCCAAGATCACGCCCGAGGTCATCGAAACCTGGGCGGCCATCCTGAAAGCAGTCTCGAATGGACGACTGGTGCTCAAGTGGAAATCACTGGGTGACGCGGAAACGAGGAACCGGCTCATTGCCGCATTTACGCAGCATGGAGTCGATGGGATACGCATTGAGTGCCGGGGCTGGTCGAGCCATCCGCAGATGCTGGCCGAATATGGCGACATCGATATCGCACTCGACCCTTTCCCGTTCTCTGGTGGACTGACGAGTTGTGATGCGCTCTTTATGGGTGTACCCGTGCTCACGCTGCCGGGTGAATTGCCCATTTCACGTCAGACAGGCAGCTTTCTGGAAGCGCTGGGCTTGCCCGACTGGATTGCAACAACCCGCGATGAATACATCGACAAGGCAGTGATTTTGGCAAAACGGGCTGATCTGCTGAGCACCTTCCGGCGAACCTTGCGGAAGACCCTGCTGAATAGCCGACTGTGCGATGGCATGGCCTATGCCCGAGCAATTGAAACAGCACTTTCGGCATTGCACGCAGACAGGCGCCTAACAACTCATTCAAAGAATAAGGACACAACCATGAAAACCTTTCTTCACATCGGCTGCGGCCCAAAACGAAAAGATCGGACAACCGCCGGTTTCAACACTGACGCCTGGACTGAACTGCGCCTGGACATTGATGAGCGGGTGAATCCCGATATCGTGGGCACCATGACCGATATATCATCGGTTGCAGACGCTTCGGTGGATGCTATTTTTTCCAGCCACAACATCGAGCACCTGTATCCGCATGAAGTTCCGCTGGCACTGGCCGAGTTCTGGCGTGTGCTTAAACCAGAAGGCTTTGTCGTCATTACCTGCCCGGACTTGCAGGAGGTGTGTCGTCTGGTAGCTGAAGACAAGCTGACCGATCCGGCTTACACCTCACCGGCAGGACCGATCACACCGCTGGATATTGTGTATGGCCACCGCCCGGCCATGGCCAAGGGCAATCTCTTCATGGCGCATCGATGTGGCTTTACGCAGAAAGTATTGGGAGGGACACTGCACTCAGCTGGATTCGCCAAGGTGGCCATCAAGCGGCGACCGCACCCCAGCTACGATTTGTGGGCGATTGCCACCAAAGCAGATATGGACGATGCTGCGCTTCGCGCCTTGGCTGGGGAGCATTTCCCACGATGAGTGCCTGCATCTTTTATACGCCTGAGGCCTACACGACCAGCGGCCCCAAGCTCATGGGCCGCAACGCAGCCGGCGAGTCCTTCCTGCGCGGCTTTCTGACGCACAGCAAGACCGCCGAATTCTGGGCGCAGGTGCACAAAACCGAACACGCGCAGCACTTCGCGCAGACCGTGCAGGCCTTTGGCCGCAGCGAGCCGGTCAAGGCGGTGGACAAGAATTCACTGGCCGCGCTCATGAAGGTGGGCACGGTCTATTACCCCGGCCCCGGCATCGGCGAACACGCCTGGCAGCGTTCCGCCTTCGGCCACGGCGCCTGGAGTCTGTGCGGCATCACCCACACCACCTCCAGCGCCGGGGCCATGGATGGTTTGGCCGACCTGATCACTGCGCCGGTGCAGCCCTGGGATGCGGTGATCTGCACCAGCACGGCGGTGAAGAACAACGTCGAGCGCCTGCTGCAGGCGCAGGTGGATTACCTGAAGGAGCGGCTCGGTATCACCAAGCTGGTGTTGCCGCAGCTGCCAGTGATCCCACTCGGTATCCACACGCAGGATTTCGCTTACTCAGCCGAGCAGAAGGCCGCCGCCCGTGCTGCCTTGGGTGTGAATGAGCACACCTTGGTCGTGCTCTTCATGGGTCGCCTGTCCTTCCATGCCAAGGCGCATCCGCTGGCGATGTACCAGGCACTGGAAGCAGCGGCGCAGGCCACGGGCAAGCAGGTCGTGCTGGTCGAATGCGGCTGGCACGCCAACGCGTTCATCGAGAAAGCTTATGCCGATGCGGCGAGGTTCGCTTGCCCGAGCGTCAAGGTCATTACCCTCGACGGCCGCAAGGCCGAAGACCGTCAGACCGCCTGGGCTGGGGCCGATGTCTTCTGCTCCCTTTCGGACAACATCCAGGAAACCTTCGGTATCGTGCCCATCGAAGCGATGGCGGTGGGCTTGCCGGTGGTGGTCGCTGACTTGGACGGCTACAAGGACACGGTACGCGATGGCATCGACGGCTTCCGCATCCCGACCCTGATGCCCGGCGCCGGGTCGGGTGGCGACTTGGCCCTGCGCCACGCGCTGGAAATCGACACCTACGACATGTATTGCGGCCATGCCTGCAGTTTGGTGGCAGTGGATGTGTCTGCCACGGCTGAGGCCTTCAAACAACTCTTCTTGTCGCCGGCACTTAGGGTACAGATGGGCGCAGCCGGGCGGCAGCGGGCGAGAGAGGTTTACGACTGGACGGTGATCATTCCGCAGTACGAAACGTTGTGGGGGCAGTTGACGGAAATTCGGAAGGCGCAGGCGCCTTCACTCAAGTCCCTTGCGCATCCGTGGCCGGCTCGGATGGATCCGTTTCATGCGTTCGCCAGCTATCCGACCTCGGCGTTGTCGCCGGATACCGTGTTGGGCCTGGTTGACCCGGACGCCGAACAGGCATGGTCGCGGGTGAGCGCATACGCAAAGCTGGCGATGGTGAATTTTGCGAAAGTGGTGCTACCAAGCGAAGCGGAAGTGCGTGCGGTATTGGCTGCAGCGGCATCCGGGCCGAAGCCGGCGAAGGAACTGATACTGGCAATTCCCCCGGAGCGCCAGGCTTTCGTGTTTCGAGCACTCGTCTGGCTGGCGAAGCTCGGCGTTCTGAAAGTCTGTTCATGAAAATCCTGTTCATTCACCAAAATTTTCCCGGGCAGTTCAAGTTTCTTGCACCGGCTCTGGCGAAGCAGGGCCATGAAGTCGTTGCGATGACGATGCAACAGGTCAAGGCCGCCGAATGGCAGGGAGTGAAACTGGTTCCCTATTCCGCAAGCCGCGGCACGACACCCAACGTCCACCCCTGGGTTAGCGACTTCGAAACCAAGACCATTCGCGGCGACGCATGCTTTCGCGCGGCGCTGAAGCTGAAGGAGAAGGGCTTCACTCCCGACGTCATCATCTCGCATCCCGGCTGGGGCGAAAGCCTCTTCCTCAAGGATGTCTGGCCGCAGGCAAAGCTCGGCATCTACTGCGAATTCTTCTACCACACGAGCGGTGCCGACGTCGGCTTCGATCCGGAATTCCCGGCAAAGGACGAAGGCGACGCTTGCCGGCTGCGGCTGAAGAACATCAACAACCTGCTGCACTTCGAAGTCGCGGATGCCGGCATCTCGCCGACGCTCTGGCAGGCGAGTACCTTTCCCGAGCCGTTCCGCGGCAGGATCACGGTGGTCCATGACGGGATCGACACCGATGTCGTGAAGCCGAACCCCGGCGTCAGCCTGAAACTGAACGGGAATGTCGCGCTGACCAGGCAGGACGAGGTCATCACCTTCGTCAACCGCAACCTTGAACCATATCGCGGCTATCACATCTTCATGCGCGCGCTGCCGGAACTGCTCACGCGCCGGCCGAATGCGCGGGTACTGATCGTCGGCGGCGACGATGTAAGCTATGGCGCGCGTCCGGAAGGCGGACGCAAAT
>DASRXG010000053.1:0-36275 GCA_035654275.1 Noviherbaspirillum sp. | reverse complement strand
CAAGGCGGCAATGTCCGCGATCAAGCTGACGCTCACCGTCGCAGCCATCGCCGTGCCGCTCAACGTGGTCTTCGGCATCGCCGCGAGCTGGTGCATCGCGAAGTTCAACTTCGTCGGCAAGAATCTGCTGCTCACGCTGATCGACCTGCCATTCTCGGTATCGCCGGTGATTTCCGGGTTGATTTATGTATTGCTGTTCGGCGCGCAGGGATGGTTCGGCCCATGGCTGCGCGAGCATGACATCAAGATCCTGTTCGCAGTGCCGGGAATCGTGCTGGCGACGATCTTCGTCACCTTCCCGTTCGTCGCACGCGAGCTGATCCCGCTGATGCAATCGCAGGGCAATGAAGAGGAAGAAGCAGCGCTGGTACTCGGCGCATCCGGCTGGCGCACCTTCTGGCATGTCACGCTGCCCAATATCAAGTGGGGCCTGCTGTACGGCGTCATCCTCTGCAACGCTCGTGCGATGGGCGAGTTCGGTGCGGTGTCCGTCGTCTCCGGCCACATCCGCGGCGAAACCAACACCATGCCGCTGCAGGTGGAGATCCTCTACAACGAATACAACTTCGCGGCAGCCTTCGCAGTGGCTTCATTGCTGGCACTGCTTGCACTGGTCACGCTCGCACTGAAGACCGCCGTCGAATGGCGGGCACACCAACACCCGCATCAATCCAGGGAGTCACAATGAGTATCGAAGTCAGGCAGATCAGCAAACGGTTCGGCAGTTTCACCGCGCTCGACGGCGTGTCGCTCAATTTTGCGCCGGGCGAGCTCACCGCCCTGCTCGGCCCCTCCGGCTGCGGCAAGACCACGCTGCTGCGCATCATTGCGGGCCTGGAGCATCCGGATGCGGGACAGGTCTTCCTCGACGGTGAAGACGCCTCGTCGCAGCATGTGCGCGAGCGCCAGGTCGGTTTCGTGTTCCAGCATTACGCCCTGTTCCGGCACATGACCGTGTTCGAGAACATTGCCTTCGGCCTTCGCGTCAAGCCGCGCAAACTGCGACCCTCGGAAGCCGAGATCAAGAAGAAAGTCATGTCCCTGCTCGACCTGGTGCAGCTTGCGTGGCTGGCAGACCGTTATCCGCCCCAGCTGTCCGGCGGCCAGCGGCAGCGGATCGCACTGGCGCGAGCGCTTGCGGTGGAGCCGCGCGTACTGCTGCTGGACGAACCGTTCGGCGCGCTGGATGCGAAGGTGCGCAAGGAATTGCGCCGCTGGCTGCGGCGCCTGCATGACGAACTGCATGTGACCAGCATCTTCGTCACGCACGATCAGGAAGAAGCGCTGGAAGTGGCGGACCGTGTGGTGTTGATGAACAAGGGACGCATCGAGCAAAGCGGATCGCCGGACGAGGTCTACAACCATCCTGCAACGCCCTTCGTCTACGGTTTCCTCGGCAACGTCAACCTGTTCCATGGCCGCGTGCATGAAGGCGTGCTCGATGCAGGCGGCGTGGCGCTGGACGCTCCCGACCATGCAAGCGTGCGCGAGGCACAAGGTACCGGTTACGTGCGCCCGCATGAAATGGAAGTCGGCCGCTACCCGGGCAATAGCGAGGGCGATCGCGAGCCCGATGGCATCATCGCCCGCCTGCGCCGCGCGCACGCGATCGGTCCGCTTGCGCAATTGGAACTCGAACGTGCTGACAACGCGCAACTGATCGAGGCAGTAATTCCCGCAGAACAATACGCCGAGCTGGCATTGCAGGAAGGTGAAACGGTGCTCGTGCGGCCAAAGCGCCTGCGCGTGTTTGTCAACAGCACTGAGCACAGCGTTGCTCACAGTGCTACTCACCATGCTGCATAAGCGGGAGAGAACATGAATTTCCAGCAATTACGTTCCGTGCGTGAGGCCGCCCGCCGGGGCTACAACCTGACCGAAGTCGCCAACGTCCTCTTCACTTCGCAGCCCGGCGTGAGCCGCCAGATTCGTGAACTGGAAGAAGAACTTGGCGTCGAGATTTTCGAGCGCAACGGCAAGCGACTGGTCGGACTGACCGAACCCGGCAAAGGCATCCTGCACATCATCGAGCGACTTCTCCTTGAAGCGGAAAACCTGCGCCAGGCCAGTCAGGAATATGCCGGTGAGCGCAGTGGCACACTGACGATTGCCACTACGCATACGCAGGCCCGCTATGCACTGCCGCCGGTGGTGCAGTCCTTCCGCTCCACCTTTCCCGATGTGCGCATCGCCTTGCAGCAAAGCTCGCCCGAGCATATTGCGGAATGGGTCATCTCCGGCAAGGCGGACATCGGGATCGCGACCGAAGGCCTCAGCCAGTTCGAGGACCTTGTGTCCTTCCCGTGCTACCAGTGGAGCCACATGATCGTCGTCCCCGAGGCGCATCCACTGGCAGCCCTGCCTTCAGTCACGCTGGACGAACTGGCGCGCTATCCATTGATTACCTACGACGTCGGCTTCACCGGCCGCAGCCACATAGATGACGCGTTTTCCGAAGCCGGCATCGGCACGGACATCGTGTTGACCGCCATGGACTCCGACGTCATCCAGCAATATGTATCGCTCGGGCTGGGCGTCGGCATCGTTGCTTCAATGGCCGTGGAACACAACCGCGCTCCTGGATTGCAGGCGCTGGAGGCGACGCATCTTTTCGCGCCGAATGTGACGCGGCTGGCAGTGCGGCGCGGTGCGTATTTGCGCTCCTACACCTATGAATTCATCCTCCGCTTTGCACCGGGCTTGAGGCGCATGGACGTCGTGAATGCCTTGAATCCCGGCGGGCAGTAACGCCGCTGACAATCGCTATTTCAGGCCGGGTCGCTGGCCTGTACGGCGACGGATGAAACCTCTGAACGCGGACCAAGCGCTCCGATCTGGCCGGAATGGTACGTCTCAATAACGTTGATCATGGGTTTTCTTGATGTGGATAAAGCATCTCGCATGAGGCAATTTCCCTGCCTTGCCGGCACGGATAAGATTTGTCTTACATACAACGACGGAGGTGAAGATGAACATCATGGTGAAACCGCGTCCCCAGGTACTTGCCGATTTCAACAAGTTCTGCGCTGAGCTTGCGGAACATCACCAGAGCGGCACGCCAGGTGTTGAAAAGCTGGTTGCCGCCGGACTCGTAGAACAAGCCCCCGGCGCATCGGGCTACCGCCTCACGCCAGCCGGCGAAGCGCTGCGTGCCGCTGAAGACGAGTAATCACCGCTTCGACAACAGACACAAGACTTTAACGGGACGTATGCCGCCCCCGTTAAAGGGCGCTCATTGCCGGAACGCTCCAATTCAAATCGAGCGAGACCCCACATTCCCTTAGCGGGAGGTCGATTCCTCTCTTTTCCCATGAGGCGCTTTCCGGCACCCGTTTTTCCGGCACCATTTTCATTAGGCGCCAGTTTCATTAGGCACTGGCTTAATGATTCAGGCTGGCTCTCAAAACTCGTCCCAGTCGCCCGGCGCGCTTGTCTTGACGATCTCAAGCCTTCTCTGTGCTACCGGTTTTCCAGCTGGAACGTGCTTCGTCGGTGGCACAGGCGCCTTGGCGGAACGCGCATTTGAGATAGCCACTACCGCCTGCTCGCGCGCACGTTCAGCGGCCTCCAGCTTGAATATGCTGACCGTCTGCGCCAGCTTGGCGGCTTGCTCCTGCATTGCCTCCGATGCAGCGGACGCCTGCTCGACGAGTGCGGCATTCTGCTGCGTGACCTCATCCATCTGCGCGATCGCCTGGTTGATCTGCTCGATACCAGAGGTCTGTTCCTGGCTGGCGGCGGAAATTTCCGCCATGATGTCCGTCACGTGTTTGACGCTGGTGACAATCTCGCGCATGGTCGCGCCGGCTTCGATCACAAGCTTGCTGCCCGCATCCACCTTGGCGGTGGAGTCTTCGATCAGGGCCTTGATCTCCTTCGCTGCGGCTGCCGACCGCTGCGCCAGGTTGCGCACCTCGGTTGCGACCACGGCGAAGCCGCGTCCCTGCTCTCCGGCACGGGCTGCCTCCACCGCTGCATTCAGCGCAAGGATGTTGGTCTGGAAGGCGATACCGTCGATGACACTGATGATGTCGGTGATCTTGCTCGACGACTGATTGATTTCTTCCATCGTGCCGACCACATTGGCGATCACTTCTCCGCCCTTGGCAGCAACGTTCGAGGCGGTTTCTGCCATCGTATTGGCCTGACGCGCATTGTCTGCATTTTGCTTGACCGTCGATGTCAGCTCCTCCATCGAGGATGCGGTCTGCTGCAGCGAACTCGCCTGTTCTTCGGTACGCGATGACAGATCGAGACTGCCGGCGGCCACTTGCGACGATGCGGATGCGATCGTCTCCGTGCCGCTGCGCACCATTGCGACAGTCCGGACCAGGCTTTCATTCATTACTTTCAGGGCTTCCAGCAGTTGCCCCATTTCGTCACGACTGCGGATTTCGATGTGGCTGGTCAGGTCACCGGACGCCACGGTATTGGCAACCTTCAGCGCCTTGGCAATCGGCCGCGTGATAGACACGGTAATGCGATAGCCGATGACGGCGGCAAAGGCCAGGATTGCAATACCCAGCCCGATCATCAGGTTGCGCGTGCTGGTGTAGGTCTCGGCGGCAGACACCGCGAATTCGTGCGCAAACTGTTTTTGCAGGCTGATCTGTTCATCGATCAGCCGCTTGTATTCGGCCAGCACAGGACGCAGCTGGTTGGTGAGGTAATCCCGCGCCTCTTCCGGCGTGCCGCTCTGGATCCGCTGCAGCAGCTCTTCCTGGCCCTTCAGGTATTTGGCGTCGGATTCGATCATTTGCTGTACCAGAGCCTGAGCCTTCGGAAAGCGGACGGTGCGTTGAAGCAGATCGAGATTTTCTTTAACCGTGCGCCGCGATGACAGGATCTCCGCCATTTGCTTTTCGCGGTCGGCCTTGTCTTCATTGAGCATCATGTTCCGAAGCGCGAGCGCGATGTCGTTGATTTCCGTCTGCACGCCGTTGACCGCTTCGATCTTCGGCATCCGGTCATTGACGATCAGCTCGGTCCCTTCGTTGACGCGGCTTAGGGTTCCAATGCTGAAACCCAACAGCAGGACCAGGAATACGCACAGCACACCGAAGCCAAGCGCAAGGCGCGTTCCTATTTTCAGATTTGCGATATTCATTCCCGTCTCCCATGGAAGTCTGTCCGCAACAATCGCAATACGGCCTGTTTTGGCTCCGGCCTTCCGCGCTTATCCAGCAATGACGACGCAAACCTGAAATTGCCAAATAGCAACTGAAAGTAAATTAGCACGGTTCGGCGGCTTGAGACATCGCCATGCTAATGATGCAAGCAATTTGTTGGGACTTGGAGACAGTAGAACGAAAATTGAACAGAAATGGACCAAAAGCCACCCGACCAATGGTCGTTTTCGACGTGACTCATGCGTGAAACATAGCCGTTAGTCCCGTCAATCAGGCACCGCAAGCGCCCTGACTGCGATGACTGGCTACATACGTCGGCGCGACGTCAGCACATGCGTCGCAGAAAAGAAAAAGGGCATCGACCTTCGATGCCCTTGTTGTGAAGTTCAGCCAAGACGTCGAGCTTGCCGAGCTTGCCGCGCTCGCGCGACCGCGGATCGTGGAGTCACCGCCGCCTGCTGCGGACGAGGCCTCAATGAAGTGACCGCAGTGGCAGCGCCATGCGGAATTACTGCTGCCGCAATGCTCTCGCCCGTCTGGGACTCATCATTCGCCCCCAGCTTGAAAACCGAAACCGTCTGCACCAGTTCCTGTGCCTGCGATTTCAGGTTGTCTGCCGCGGCGGCGATTTCTTCGACGAGTGCGGCGTTATGCTGCGTGACCTCGTCCATCTGGGCAATCGCTTCCCCGACCTGCCCGACGCCGATGCTCTGTTCGTGGCTCGCAGCGCTGATCTCGGCCATGAGGCTGGAAACGAGACCGATGCTCTTGACGATCTCCTGCATGGTGGTGCCGGCCTGGTCCACCAATACCGTGCCCTGGCCGACACGCTCGACGCTGGTGTCGATCAGTGTCTTGACTTCTTTCGCGGCCTGCGCCGCGCGGCCTGCGAGAGAACGCACTTCCGTTGCAACCACGGCAAAGCCCCTGCCCTGTTCGCCCGCACGCGCCGCTTCCACTGCGGCGTTAAGCGCGAGGATGTTGGTCTGGAATGCGATGCCATCGATGACGCCGATGATTTCCGCAATCTGCTGCGAAGCATCGTTGATGCTCTTCATCGTCGCTACCACCTCATCGACGATGCCGCCGCCCTTGAGCGCCACTGCGCTGGCGTCTTGAGCCAGCTGGTTGGCTTGGCGTGCGCTATCCGCATTCTGCTTCACCTGCGAGCCCAATTCTTCCATCGATGCTGCGGTTTCTTCCAGCGCGCTCGCCTGCTGCTCGGTGCGCGCGGAGAGGTCACGGTTTCCTTGCGCGATCTCGGTGCTGGCAGTGGCTACACTTTCCGCGCCCATTCGAACATTGCTCACCACTTTCGACAGGCTGTCCTGCATGGCATTCAGTTGCGCCATCAGGCTATGCGTGTCGCCTTGCTTGAGCTCGATCCGCAATCCCAGGTCGCCCTGTGCCACGCTTTGCGCGACGCTCGCGGCTTGCGACGGCTCGGCACCAAGCTGTTCCAGCGAACGGCGCACGATCGCGCCAATCACAAAGAACAGCACCAGCTGCAGGCCAAGCTGCCCGATCCAGAGCACAATGTTGAATTTCCTGATTGCGGCAAGATCGTCCTTGATATCCAGCGTCACGCTTGCCGCACCAAGTATCGTGCCTTCGTCCACACCATGGCAGTCGAGACATTTGCTGGAGCGGAATTCCTTCATCGCAATGAAGGGAAGTACTGCCCTGAGTGATGCTTCACCACTGGCACTGCTGGTCATCTTGTATTCCGGCTTGCCATTGGCAAGCACGCTGCGGTCCATGTCGTCGACCGGCTCCTGCTCCGGCAATCCTGGTCCGAACTCGTCATTGGTTCCCTTGCCGCGGACGATCCGCAGCTCCTTGATGCCTTCGGAAATGCCGATCTGCCGTATAAACCGCGCCTTGCTCGGTGCATCGCTGATGACGTCCTTGCCGTCCACCGTGATGTCCATGAGGGTGTTCAAGCCATTGATCGCGCTGTCGGCAACTGCGGTCGTGCGTTCTTTCGCCGCGGTCAGCGCACGTTGCTCGAACTGGTTCGAGATCAGCTGCTGCGAAATAAGCAAAAAGATAAGCAAGAATCCCTGGATAAGAATCTGTAACTTCGACTTCAGGCCGATCCGGCTCCACCATTCATACATGCTGCTTGTTCCTTCACTCTCGGGTGTGCGGATGGTATTGATTTGTTGATGCGGAGGGATTGAACACGTCGCACTGGCGACGACAGAGAACGAACGCAGCGCGTTACCAAAGTGCTCACAGCGCTCGCAACGGTTTTCAAACAGGCTCTCAGGCCAATTCCCTTCACCGTCACAAGCGTAATGAAGGCGGTTACGGTCATCAACGCTGTTTGTTGACCTAAGTCAATCAGCCCCATAAAACGACATAAGTCGTCCGAGCTTCGTCCGGCATGTTGCCAAGCTGCGACGCCACATGTCGGTTGTGCTACGCAAGAAGGAAATATCAAATGACAACGCAGCGCACCCTGCGGCAGTGCAAAGAAGCAAACACATCACACGCAGCCAAGAAAAGGCGATTCGAATACGTGATCTGTGTCATCCCCGCATTGGCATGGCGCCAATGAAAATCCCTATATGCATGACTACACTGATTCGGTGCTTCAACATCCGAGGCCTGACATGATGCTCATCCTGCCCGCGATTTTCGTCGCTTCCGCAAACATGTTTACCGACATGCGGCCCGAGGAGATGGAGAAAGCTTTCTGGGACTGCGAATTCGCTGCAACGCAAGGCGTCATTGACCTTGACGTTGCTGCGGGTTGCAGCGAAATCTATGAGCACTTAAAAAAAGAGAAATTCGGCGGCGATTTCAAACGCGTCCTGCTCTGGTGGCAGGAGAACAAGGACAACGAAATATCGTCAAGAATGCCGCTGAGGCAACAGAAGCGCAGCCAATAAACACCGCCGCGCGCCCTCCGGCTTCGAGTTACTCCACACCGCTGAAACGGCGCTCAGGCCGAAAGGATGCCGAGGAACAGCGGACGCACGAACAGGTCCACCGCATTATCGGCCGCGATATCGGGTACCCAGCGGTCAAGCAGGACAGACGCGTTGACCATGCCGCTGACAAGGAATGCCGCAACCGCCTGGTCCAGCGGGCGGATCGAACCATCCTGCATGCCATCGATGAGGAAGCTGACGAAGCGCAGGCCGAGCTGGTTGATGGTCTTCAGCTTGTCATCGCGTATATCGTCCGGCAGTTCGCTCCAGGCCGACATGCGCAGCAAGGGGCCGCGCTCGGAGAACTGGTAGCGCACCAGTGCGCGCGATACCGCACACAGCTTGTCCCAGCCTGTGCCTTCGCCGGCACGCGCGATCATCTGCATGTGGCGGGTTACCGCGAAGGTGCGCTCGAAGCATTCCGAGATCAGCTCTTCCTTGTTCGGGTTGTGGTGATAGAAGGAACCCTTCGTCACATTCAGCCGCGCCGAGATGCGGTCGACTGATGCGCCTCGGTAACCCTGCTCGTTGATGAGCGCAGTCGCCGCGCGCAGAAAGGCATCCTGCGTGCTGTCACCGATCTCCGGCGCTTGCGCGAGAGCCTCATCCACCGCAGTCGATCGCCATACGGAATCAGGCGTGGCAAGGCCGCCGATCAGGATGTCGCTCATGCGCGCCGCCACCAGTTCGCAGTCGGCCGGATCGTAACGCGAGCTCCACGTCATCGCGCTCACGGTCAGCGTCAGCAACAAGTGACTGCGCGCATTCAGCGGCACGCGATTCTCCGGCGTCACGGTCTCCGTCGCCAGCAGGCGGCGCACGCGGCGGAACATATCGGTGTACGCCGCATAAATCACTTCCGCATGCGGGCTGCCGAGCACCTGCACGTCGCGGAAGGTCATCATTTCAGGCGCCTCGTCCATCTGCGTCTTCGCCATGCGGACGAAGAACAGGCGGATGAACTCGCGGATGCGCTCTTCCGCAGACGGCGATTGCCCGGCGACCGAAATGATGTCGTTGATGATGTCGATGGAACGAAGAAGACAGGCGACCACCAGGTCTTCCTTCTTCTTGTAGTAGTAGGTGATGCTGTTGGTACTGAGTCCCACCCGCCCTGCGACGTCCGACAGCGTCGCGCCCTTGATGCCGTGCTGGTTGAACAGTTGCGCCGCCGCGTGAAGGATCGCCTCGCGCTTCTTCACGTAACGCTGTGTCATGCGGCTGGACTCGACTGGCTGCTCCATGGTGGGACCGGTATGGGAGGTTGAAGGTGGAAAGCTGGGCGGGATTATACCGCCCGATAGAGTACCCGAACGCTCCTTTCACGCGACATGTCGAGCTTGGATGATCGACATAGTTTTCCTTCGAAATACCAATCACGGCATTCTCTGCGTACACTGGAAAGCGCACAATGCGAAGCTTCTCTCAAAACCTGCAACGTCAACGAGTGCCGCAGGAGGCCCGACTGGTGCTGACACGCTGCTCTGCACAAAATCTGGTCTGACCTCCACAGTACGTGTAGTGATCCGCGCGATTAGCGCGTCATCTAAAAGTCAGCGCTTCCGAGCAGATACACCTTGGACGATGGCTCGTGCGAGGAGAAGCCGTAGCTTATCGCGATCGTTCCGCCGGGCCCGGGCACCATATCTCTCACGTATCCTCCGCCAACAGGGGAAGCCTTTAATGCCAGCGTAACGAACGTACTCGTGTCATGCACCGTAATTTGGTCGGTACCATCAAACACCGACGGACCACAAACCGTTTTTGCCGCATTCAGCAACGGACGACATATGGACAAGTTTTGCTTGAACTGGCCAAGCAGCGCAAGGTCCGCTGCTGAATAGACCGAAGACGCAACATGGATCTTTCCATTCTTGTACTGGAAATTCCCGACATTGAACGAACCAGTCGTCGCAACGACTTTTCCCTCGGTCAGTCCATCAGACGCCACCGCAATCTCACGCAGTCCGAATTCGGTCGTTTCGTCATTGATCCCGTAGAGCATGCTGCTCGACGCACCGAACGCAATTTGATTACTACCAGTATGAGACTGAGTTTTCTTGGATGCTATTGTCGTACCGTTTACCAGGATCACACCGTTATGACTCGGACTGACGTTTTTGTATTTGAGAGAGACGGCGAAAACATTCGGATCTGTCGGTGATACGGCAATACTGTTTGCAAAGTTAGTGCCAAAGAACGAATCCGAACCAAGATTGATGCGTGCAACAACCGCAAAGGTGGGCAGTGACAGCTTGACGACTTCCCCTGCTCCTTCCAGACCGACGTATAGATACTGTCCACCCGGAGAAATACTCATGGTTTTAGGCTCCGATCCGATTGCCGCGGAGTAACTCACCATACCGGTGTGTGGATCAATGGTGGCAATAGAGTTGCCGTTCCCGACTACCGATGATGGTATAGACGCGTAGTACAGATCGCGTACCTCGTCATAGACGAGTTCATTGTGTGTGAGATCGACTTGGATAGAAGTGATCGATGGTGCAGGAGCCGGTGCAACCGGGGCTTCGTACCGAACGCCATTTACAAATGCCGTTTTAATCATATAGATTTCGACGGGCTCCAGAGTACGCCCAGCGAGATCCTCAATCTTGGTTTCCACCCTGACCCATCCTACGCCCTTGGCGAGAAACTCCTGTTGCGTAGCGACGTATCCATAGACTTGCTTCGGTGTCTTGGAAGTAGTCACGGACACGCGATAAGTATTGGTGAACTTCGCGGTCTTGGCTTGCGCATCCCACGGCAACGCGAGATCGACAAGGCCCTCATAAACTTGGCTGTACTCGAATCTGAATCGTTCAAAGCTGCCATCGCCGTCAACGTCTTCGTCCCAAGTTCCTTCCCGGGCAACGAGACGAGTTTCACCGATCGCATACGTCGGAAACGCGTACTCCCTGACGCGTCCGATCAGCCGTGCAGCAGCCGGCGGAAAGTCGGAACTATTGGAATAGTCCGTGTAGAGACCGTTATCAGTTTTTTGATGTATGTAGAAATCAGTCCCGCCGTTTTCCTTGGCGGTAATGGCAAAGACTTCTGCCGAGCCTTCAGATGCCAGTTGACTGAGTGAGCGCGCGGACGTACCTTTTTCCATGCCGCTAGCATTCTGAACACTGTATGTCCACGCAGAGCCGCTTACCAAGGGCAAGAAGCCTGCGGCAAGTAGGTCTACTTGTGGCCCAACGGGAGAAGATTCTGTTGAAACATCACGGACCACTGTACCGTCTCGTGAAGCATCAGCCTCCCCCGCGCTGCCCCTTTCACCTCCGCCGTCCCCTTCACCCCCGCCGCCCCCGCCACATGCCGCTAATAGCAGCAGTCCGCAAATTACCGCAGAACGAGCTATGTCCCGTGATTTCTCCAATAACGACATCCATGCCCCCTTAATATTGTCAATATTTCAACTCTTGAAGCGGGAGTATCGCATACCAACAGTTAAACCCTGCGAATTGTGGTTCCAGGGTCAATTCCAAACGCACTGTTTTGGGTGAGGA
Source organism: Noviherbaspirillum sp. (assembly GCA_035654275.1). Classification (GTDB taxonomy): domain Bacteria; phylum Pseudomonadota; class Gammaproteobacteria; order Burkholderiales; family Burkholderiaceae_D; genus Noviherbaspirillum. The sequence continues at coordinate 24,695 of DASRXG010000053.1, read as the reverse complement.
GAAGAATCGAGATACGTCGTTAGTCAACGATCTGCCCCTGTTAGACGACAAATTGCGAGATGCCGCGGCCATGAGCAATGCTGGGAAGCGTCTCTTTACGTCCTTCTGACTAAGCTATTCGCCTCGCCGTCAGAGCCGGTACTTGACGTGATGTTTTCCAAACGGAAATACCAACCAAAAGTCTATCGACGCCCCCGGAAGTAGCAATCCGGGGGCGATTACATCATTGAAGTGAGCCGCTACTGCATTGCTAGTACGGTGCCTTCTCGCTCAATGCCGGCGCATCCGGCCGGAACTGCATCGCCTTGTACTCCAGGAACTCTTCCAGGCCATACACGCCCATTTCGCGTCCGCGGCCGGACTGCTTGTAGCCGCCGAACGGCGCGAACAGGTTGAAGGCGCCGCCATTGATGTCGACCTGGCCGGTGCGCAGACGTCGGGCGACGCGCTGCGCGCGCTCGTCGCTGCCAGCCCACACCGCACCGGCAAGGCCGTACAGCGTGCCGTTGGCGATCTTCACTGCTTCGTCTTCGTCGCGGTAGGTGATGATAGCCAGCACCGGCCCGAAAATCTCTTCCTGCGCGATGGTGCTGTCCGGTTTCACGCGACCAAACACGGTCGGCTTCACGTAATAGCCTTTAGGCAGTCCTTCCGGCGCATCCGGGCCGCCGCACAGCAACTCGGCGCCCTCCTCGATGCCCTTGCGGATATAGGCGCGCACCCGCTCGCGCTGGGCATCCGAGATCAACGGACCGAGCTTGGCCGTGCCACCGAACGGATCGCCGACGGTGAAACCCTTCGCCACATCGGCCGCAATCTTCGCCGCTTCTTCGTAACGCGATTCCGGCACAAGCATGCGCGTATGCGCGGAGCAGGTCTGGCCGCTGTTCAAGAAGCAGGCGTTGACCGTGCCCTTCACTGCCGCCGCCAAATCTGCATCGTCAAGGATCACCGAGGCGGACTTGCCGCCGAGCTCCAGCGCCACGCGCTTGACGGAGGCCGATGCCACTTCCGAGATGCGCTTGCCGGCACGGGTGGAGCCGGTGAACGACACCATGTCCACATCCGGATGGCGCACCAGTGCTTCGCCGATCACCGGACCGGTGCCGGTGACGAGGTTGAACACGCCCGGTGGCAGGCCAGCGGCATCGATCACTTCGGCGAGGATGAAAGCGTTGAGCGGCGCCACCTCGGATGGCTTCAGCACTACGGTGCAGCCTGCCGCAAGCGCAGCCGCGACCTTGGCCGCGATCTGGTGCAGCGGATAGTTCCACGGCGTGATGCAGGCGACGACACCGACGGCTTCGCGGATCACGCGCGAATTGCCGACGATCTCTTCCCATTCAAAGGCATTGGCCAGCTTGGCGTAGTAGCCGAAGTTGGCGATTGGCGAACCGACCTGGATGATGGATGCCATTTTCAGCGGCATGCCGACTTCACCGGCGATCGTCTTAGCCAATTCCTCGCTGCGCGCCTTCAGGCCTTCCTGGATCTTGCGCAGGAAGTCACCGCGCTGCACGGGCTGCGTCGTGCTCCAGGCATCGAATGCTGCGCGCGCTGCGGCAACCGCAGAATCGGCATCTTTCTCGTCGCCGTCGGGAATGCGCGCCATCACCTCTTCCGTGGAGGCATTGATGACGTCGATCGTATTGCGGCCGCTGGGCTTGACCCACTTGCCGTTGATGTACAGGGTGTCTCGGTTCTGCATGCTGTCCTTCTCCGTTATTCAAAAACAATTACGCCGCGTGCATTGCGTCCCGACTGCATGTCAGCAAACGCCTGCGGCGCTTCGTCGATGGTGTAGGTGCGGGTGATCAGTTCATCGAGCTTCAGGCGGTGTGCGCGGTACAGGCCGATGAGGCGCGGGAAATCCTCGCGCGGACGCGCGGAGCCGAAGTAGCTGCCGGTCAGCGTCTTTTCGCCGAAGGTCAGCGATGCGGTGCGGATCGAGGTGACATCCTTCGGGCTGGCGACACCGACGACGACTGCCGTTCCGCCCTTGCGGAGTACGCCGTATGCCTGTTCCGCGATAGCACCGAGACCGACGCACTCGAATGCATAGTCGGCACCGCCTTCGGTGAGCTTGATGATCGCCTTGACGACGTTCTCTTCATTCTTGCTGTTGACGGTATGTGTGGCGCCGAACTGGCGCGCCATCTCCAGCTTGGCGTCCGAGGTATCGACCGCGACGATCATGCGTGCGCCGGCAATCGACGATCCCTGAATCGCATTCAAGCCCACGCCGCCACAGCCAAACACGACGGCAATCGAGCCTGCATCGACCTTGGCGGTATTGACCGCCGCACCGACGCCCGTCATCACACCGCAACCGATCAACGCGGCCTTGTCGAGCGCAACGTTCTGGTCGATCTTCACCACGTTGTCGACATGCAGCGTCGCATATTCCGCCATCACGCCACAGCCGGAAAAAACGTTCAGCGGATTACCGCCGAGGTCGCGCGTGCGCAGTGAGCCGTCCGGCAGGCTGATCGCTGCCTTGCCGGCCTGATCGCACAATTGCGGACGCCCTGTCTGGCAGTAGCGACACTTGCCGCACATGCTGACGAAGGAGCTGACCACATGGTCGCCGACCTTGTAGTCGGTCACACCTTCGCCGACGGCCACCACCCTGCCCGCGCCTTCATGACCGAGCACGACCGGCGGCGGGAATGGAATGGTGCCGTTTGTGGCCGACAGGTCGCTGTGACACACGCCGCACGCGGCCATCTTGATCATGACTTCGCCGCGGCGTGGTGCTTCGACGATGATTTCTTCCACGACGACCGGCTGGTTGATTTCGCGGCAGACCACCGCTTTTGCCCGTTGCTCCATGTGATTTATTCCTGATGATTAAACGAAACAAGCCGGCACGCTTGCCGGCTTGCGAACTTCATGATTTCTGCGTCGGCCGTTATTACTTGGAAGCCGACAAAGTACGCAGGTTCAGCGCCTTTACCTTGCCGCCCTCGACCAGGCCGACATAGGTGTTCGCCAGCGAGCCACCTGCTTCCGTCACGCCGTCGAGGTCGTTCGGATTGTTTTCCGGCGGCAGGCTCTTGAATGCCTTGTCCATCTGCGCGCGGATCGCGGCCGGGTCGCTGACGGTGCCGGCGAGTTTCATCGCCAGCACGGTCGCATGCACTGCCGAATAGTTCAGCGAAATCTCGGAGCTCGGATCCTTGCCTGGGTTCTGCTTGCGGAAGCGATCAGTGAATGACTTCGCATCCGCGCGCGTATCCTCAACTAGCGGCAACACGCCGATGGCACCTTCGAGCGGCTCGTAGCCGCCGATGACCTTGGACATTTCATCCATCTTGGCCTGGTCCAGCACGACGAATCCGCCCTTGAAGCCGAGTTCGCGCGCCTGCTTGACGACCAGCGCGGTTGGTTCCGACGGACCGCCGATGAACAGCACATCCGGTTTGCTCTGCAACACGCGGGACACGCCGCTGTAGAAATCGGTCGCCTTGTTGTAGGACATCGGGTTTTCCGCCACGACCTTGCCACCAGCCGCTTCCCATGCCGGCTTGAATGCCGCTGTCCATGCCTTCGCATAGTCGTGGTCGGCGCCGGCGATCGCGACATTCTTGCCGTACTTGGTCATCATCGTCTTCACGAACGGATCGATGTAGCCGGTGAACTCCGGCGGGATGCGGATCGTCAGCTTGTTGCCGCGCGCAGTCACCTGCGGCAGGCTGGTGTAAGCGAGCAGCAGCACGTTGGACTTTTCATTGAAAGCCTGCACCGCGAAGATGCCGCCGGAATGCGGCACCAGCACAGCCGGCGTTTTGTGCTGCTGGATCAGGCGCTGCACGTTGATGCCGGTCTCGGATGGGTTGTACTTGTCGTCGAGCGCGACGATCTCGACCTTGTATTTCTTGCCGCCGACCTCGAAGCCCTTGGCATTGATTTCGTTGACGGCCATTTCCATGCCGGTCAACACATTCTTGCCGTACAGCGCCGCGCCGCCGGACAGCGGCCCGGAATAGCCGATCTTCACCACTTCCTGCGCGAATGCCGCACCGCTGACGGCCATGCCCATCACCGCACCAACTGCCAGCGCAGACGCGAGGCGTTTGAATCGTTGTCCCACTTCCTTCTTCATTGCTTGCTCCTCTTGGTTGGATTTATTCAATAAAGTCTTCTTTTGCACTCAAAGCCCGACGCTCAGGCACCGATGTAAGCCTTGCGTACCTGCTCGTTATTGAGCAGTTCGTCGCGCGTGCCTTCCATGACGATGTGGCCGTTCTCAATCACATAGGCGCGGTCGGCAATCTTCAGCGCGGCGAATGCGTTCTGTTCCGCCAGCATCACTGTCGTGCCCGCCTTGTTGATCTTCTCGATGGTCTCGAACATCTGCTTGACCACCAGTGGCGCGAGGCCGAGCGAAGGTTCATCCAGCAGCAATGCCTTGGGACGGCCCATCAGCGCGCGGCCGATGGCCACCATCTGCTGTTGGCCGCCGGACAGCGAGCCGGCATTGGCATCGCGGCGCTCGTGCAGGATCGGGAACATGCTGAACACCTCATCCAGCGACCGCTGTATGCCCTTCTTGTCGGCGCGGTGCACATAGGCGCCGAGCACCAGGTTCTTCATGACAGACATGCCCGGGAACAGCTTGCGGCCCTCCGGACAGTGCACGACACCGTCATGCACGATCTGGGACGGTTTCAGGCCGACCAGCTCCTTGTTGCGGAAGCGGATGCTGCCTGTAGAAGCTTTATTGAGGCCGCTGACGGTGAGGAAGATCGAGCTCTTTCCCGCACCGTTTGCCCCGAGCAGCACCACCAGTTCGCCTTCCTTTGCATGGATGCTGACCTTGTCCAGCGCTCGGAAACTGCCGTAATTCACGGAGACGTTATCAAGCTGCAGCATGTTCACTCCCGAGATAGGCTTCGATCACGACCGGGTTTGCGCGGATCTCGGACGGCGTGCCTTCGGCAATCTTCTCGCCGTAGTTGAGCACCAGGATCTTGTCCGCGAGGTTCATGATCATGTTCATCTTGTGTTCGATCAGGCAAACCGTCAGGCCGGACTTGACCATCTTGCGGATTAGATTCGCGAGGCCGACGGTCTCCTCCGGATTGACGCCGCCTGCCGGCTCGTCCAGCAGCACCAGCGACGGCTCGGTCGACAATGCCAGCGCGAACGCGACGCGCTTGCGCTCTTCCTGCGTGATGTCGGCAGCAATGCGGTTTTCCACATGCGACAGGCCAACGAAGTCGAGGGCCGCGCGTGCCTTCTCACGGCAGCGGCGCTCCTCTTCCTTCAGGCGTCGCGTGCCGAGCAACACGTCCATCAGTCCGGACTGTGTGCGCAGGCGATGGCCGACGATCAGGTTGTCCAGCACGGTGGCGTTGTCGAACAAGGTAGTGGCCTGGAAGGTGCGCGACACGCCAAGGCGCGCCATCTGGTCCGAGCGCAGGTTGGTCACGTCCTGGCCGTTGAACAGGATCTTTCCGCTGCTCGGCAGGAACACGCCGCCGATCAGGTTGAAGAAGGTGGTCTTGCCGGCGCCGTTGGGGCCGATGATGGCGTTGATCCTGCCCTTCTCGATCGTCGTTGAAACATCACGTACCGCGGTCAGGCCGCCGAAGCGCTTGGTCAGGGAATGGATCTCAAGCATGGCTGCCCTCCTGTGCCGGAGCGACGGGTACAGCGGCGGATACAGCGGCCTGTGCATTCGCGGATTCGGCGTGCGGCGCCGTCTTTTCCACGGCCGGACGCGATGCGTTGCGCGCCCTCCACTTCAGATAGGTGCCGACCACGCCGTTGGGCAGGAATATCACGAGCAGCACGAGAATCGGGCCGAACACGACGAAACGATAGTCCTGCAGGAACTGCAGGTATTGCGTCAGCCAAGGCATGGACACCGAGCCCAGCAACGGGCCGAACATCGTGCCGATGCCGCCGATCAGCATATACATCGTCATGTCGAAGGTATGGTCGACGCCGGCCAGCCCCGGCCCGAGGAAGCGCACGTAGCCGGCATACAGGCCGCCTGCGAGGCCGGCGTAGAACACCGACAGCATGAAGGCCAGTACCTTGTTGCGCATCAGGTTGATGCCGAGCGCTTCGGCGAGGTCGTCGCCATTGCGGATAGCCATGAAGGTGCGCCCGAGCAGCGAATTGACGATGCGATGCATGACCCAGACGCTGAGGACAAGGAAGAACAGCACAAGGTAGTACTGCGCGCGCGGGCTCTCGAACTCGATGCCGGCAATCGGGCTGGGCGCGGGAATGCCGATGATGCCGACGGTGCCGTGCGTGAGGCTTTCCCACTTCTCGATCAGCAAGAACATGATGTAGCCCACGCAGAGCGTGAAGATCGAGAAGAAATGCCCTTTCAGGCGCAGCGACAAGATGCCGACGAAAAAACCGATACCCGCCGCGACGAAGCCCGACAGCGCGAACGCGATCCAGAACGGCACGTTGTGGTCGACGGTCAGGATGCCGACCGTGTACGCGCCGACGGCCATGAAGCCCGCATGTGCGAGGTTGAACTGGCCGGTGTAGCCGGTGATCAGGTTCAGGCCGACCGTGGCGATGGCGTAGATGTACGCCATCGACATCACGGTCAGGTGGTAATCGTTCCCGGCAAGGAAGGGGAATGCGATGGCGAGCGCGAGCAACAGCATCCAGCCGGTTTTACTGTCCAGGAATTTCATGATCAGCGTACTCCTTTCGTGAACAGCCCTTCCGGACGCACCGATAGGATGGCGACCAGCAGCACGAAGGCGATGATGTCCTTGTAGTCGGTCGAGATGTAGAAGGCGCCGAAGGATTCCGCAAAACCGATGATCAGCCCGCCAACGATCGCACCGGGCACGCTGCCCATGCCGCCGAGGACGATGATCACGAACGCCTTGGTGATCACGAGGTGCCCCATGCCGGGATAGACGAGGTTGATCGGTGCATACAGGACGGCTGCGACTGCCGCCAGGACGCCGGATATGGCAAAGGTCAGCATCGCCACGCGGTTCGGGTCGATGCCGACCAGTGCCGCGCCGTCGCGGTTTTGCGCCATCGCGATGATGGTGGCGCCGGTAACCGTCTTCTTCAGGAACAGGTGCAATGCAACGACGAGCGCGAAGGCCGCAATGACGATCAGCAGGCGCTGCACCGGCATTACCAGCCCGGCGAAGTTCAGGATGCCCGTGAACGGTGTCTGCATGCGGTGGAAGTCTGCGCCCCAGATCGCCTGCGCACTGGATTCCAGAAAAAGCAGTATCCCGATTGCCGCGATCATGTGATGCAGACCGGGAGCATGCCGCAATGGATGGAAAACCAGCCGTTCCGCGACGACGGCAAGGACAGCCACAGCGACTGCGGCTCCCGCCATGGCGATCCAGTAGTTGAAGCCCAGCGAACCCATCAGGTAGAAGGCGACGTACGCCCCCGCCATATAGAGGGCGCCGTGCGCGAAGTTCGGCACATGAAGAATGCCGTACACCAGTGTCAGGCCGAGCGCCACGAGGCTGTACACGCCCCCCAGTGTCAGGCCGTTGAGCACCTGCTGAAATAGTACGTCCAACTTGTCTTCCTCCATTTGTTTTTCGTCACATCGGAAACCATTTTAGAAATATCGGTTTGGTTATCGACGTTGTCAGAAAGTTACCCATAGTTGGCGCACCTGTCAACGCAAAACAGAATATTGTTTTGCACAGCGAAACTGGCGCAATGTTCAACTGGTGAGGGAGAGAGGACGGCCCCGCCCCCCTTACTGCATGTCCCCGTGGCAACGGCCAGCGATACTTGGCAGCCGCACATACCGCGATCGCATATCCACCCTCCAGCGCCGGTGTGGCGTCGAAAACGGCAGGACGCGCGTATTACCTGACATGGAACAGGCATCTCCGTCCCGAGGAATGACGGATCGTCCCGCCGCCGCCATAATTGCCTTATTCGGAGTGCAAATCGCACTCGCCGCGGCTGTGGCACGCCGGAGACCACGGCAAGCCCTGAATACAGCCCCAATTGCGCGCAACCACCTGCCTTGCAGCGCAAGGCGATACAGAGGGACTCGCCATGACACTTCAATCCATCCTCGCTACAACCGACTTCTCCCCGCGTTCCGAACAGGCGGTCGAGCGCGCGGCGATGCTTGCGCAGCAGCACAAGGCGGCGCTGCACCTGCTCCATGTGCTCCCCCCGATTTCCTGGCAGATGTTTGGCCGTGCATTCGTCGAGCATCCGCTGGTGACGGAAAAACAGTTGTACGACGCCGCCAGTAAACGCCTCGCTGAAACGGCACAGGCGTGCAGCCAGCGCCACGCAATCCCGGTCCAGTCGCAGGTGGAAACCGGCTGGCCGCACGAGCGCATCGGCGAATATGCGCGCAACAACGGCATCGGCCTGACCGTGCTCGGTGCCCATGCCGGCAACCTCGGGCCGGATATGTACATCGGCTCGACCGTGCTGCGCCTGCTGCACGGCGACGCGCTGCCGGTGCTCGTGGTGCAGGTTGCGCCGCGCGCGCCATACCGTTCGCTGCTCGCCGCCATCGATTTCTCCGACATCTCTTCTGCTGCGCTCGACCTTGGCATGGTGCTGGCGCCGGATGCAGCAGTCCATGCTGTCCATGTGTACGACATCCTGTTCGAAGGCAAGATGCGTTATGCCGGCGTCGGCGATGACGTGATCGGCCAATACCATGCTGCTGCCGAAAAGGAGGCCGCGCAGCTGATGCAGGACTTTGTCGCGGAAAAATCCGGGCAACGACATATCACGCCCGTCGTGCGCGACGGCTACCCGGCCCGAACCATCCTTGACGAGGCTGGAATGTTGCAGGCCGACCTGATCGTGATGGGCAAGCAGGGCCGCTCCGGGCTGGAGAAGCTGATACTGGGCAGCGTCACTGAAGGAGTGTTGTATGGCCTCGACCGGGATTTGCTGGTGGTGAAAGAGCATGCCGCCTGAACAGTCAACGGTTTGCGCGACGGATACAACGCCGTCCGGAACGTTTGAAGGGAGTCAAATAAATACCGTCTCGGGATAGGTAGGCTCTACATGCCGGTCATATATGCAGAACGTGCCGTCTGGCATGCCATCTACCACTTAATTCCCAGGGACCAACATGCAAAGAGTACTGATTCCTTTTGACGGTTCCGACAGTGCGTTGCGCGCTGTCCGCTATGCAGCCTCCCTCGCAAAAGACATTCCCTCGATGCAACCGGAACTGCTTTACGTGCTGGATCCGGTCCTGCACAGGACACATCCCGATTTATCCAATGACGAGATCGAGCGCCTGTATGCGCATGAGTCGGCCCGCATCCTGCAACCGGCCAAGGACGTACTGGAACAGGCTGGCCACCCGCATGAATCCCATTGCCGCAGGGGTTCGCCTGCCAGTGAAATTGCCGAATATGTCCGTGAAGCAGGCTGCAACGCGATCATCATGGGTACGCGCGGCCTCAGCCCGGTCGCATCGCTGATGATCGGCTCCGTAGCGCTCAAGGTCATCCACCTCACCGATGCACCGGTCACGCTCATCAAGTAATTACCTGCTATCTGGACGCCAGGACCGGCGGCTGTGGAGTTGGACTTCGCGCAGTACTCCGGCGCTGCGCCCTGCAGTGAATCGCATACAGGCATTACAGCCCATCAGGCACCACTGCGCATCCGGCGGCTAGAGCATGGCGTACGAGGAATGCGTGCACACCATGCCATGGACAGCATCATCGCCGCGCGCCACATAGTCCATCGCATAAAAGCATCTACGCAAAAGGAGTCCCATGTCTGGCATTGTCGGCATCCTGCTTGCCTTGCTGCTGTTGATGTACCTCGCCTACCGCGGCTTCAGTGTGCTGTTGCTGGCACCGCTGCTCGCCCTGCTTGCCGTGCTGCTTGCGGGGGATGCGCCGGTCCTCGCAAGCTACACGCAGGTATTCATGAAGGCGCTCGGCAGCTTCGTCGTGCTGTACTTTCCCCTGTTCCTGCTCGGCGCGATCTTCGGCAAGCTGATGGAAGCGTCAGGCGGCGCCAGTGCGATCGCGCAGTGGGTCGTCGGGCGTCTTGGCAGCGACCGGGCGATCCTTGCGATCGTGCTGGCTTGCGCGGTGCTGACCTATGGCGGCGTATCGCTGTTCGTCGTTGCATTCGCGGTCTATCCGGTCGCCGCCGCGCTGTTTCGCCAGGCCGGCATTCCCAAACGTTTCATCCCCGCCACCATCGCGCTTGGTGCATTTACCTTCACGATGACGGCGCTGCCCGGCACACCCGCGATTCAAAACGCGATCCCCATGCCGTATTTCAAGACGACGCCGTTTGCCGCGCCGGGGCTGGGCATCCTCGCGGGCTCCATCATGCTTGGGCTCGGCATGGCATGGCTGGCCAGGCGCGCGCGGCAAGCAGCGCATGCCGGAGAAGGCTACGGCACCGCTGAAGGCGCTTCCGACGTCGATGACGGATCGCCGCCGCAGAAATCGCTGCGTCCGCTGGCGCAGGGCGAAGGATACGACCTCATGGAAGTCGGCGCGGGCGACACTGGCCCTCAACCGGGTGCCAGCGTCGCGCTGCTCCCCATCATCCTGGTGGTTGCCTTCAATTACCTGTTTTCCGCAATCGTTTTCCCGTCGATGGAAACCGGCTACCTCGCACTGCCGCAATACGGCCCGACGACGCTCGACCAGGTGCTTGGCGTGTGGTCGATCATCGCCGCGCTTTTCCTGTCCATCCTCGCCCTGCTTGTTCTGAACTACCGCCGCCTCGCCGATGTCCGTCGAGCGCTCGACGACGGGGCAAACGCGTCGGTCCTGCCGATCTTCAATACCGCGTCGCTGGTCGGCTTCGGTGCGGTGATTTCTTCGCTCACAGCATTCGGGCTAATCCGGGACGGCGTGCTCGGCATCGCTCCGGGCAACCCGCTGGTCTCCCTTGCCATTGCCGTCAACGTGCTGGCCGGCATCACCGGCTCTGCCTCCGGCGGCATGAGCATCGCGCTGCAGACCTTGGGCGCGACGTACGTCGAACTTGCGCGCGCGGCCGGCATATCGCCCGACCTGCTGCACCGGGTGACGACGATTGCCACCGGCGGCCTCGATTCCCTGCCGCACAACGGCGCGGTGATCACGCTGCTTTCCATCTGCAAGCTCAATCACCGCCAGTCCTACCTCGACATCTTCATGGTCGCGGTGGTGGGTCCGATCATCGCCCTGGTCGCCGTGGTCATGCTTGGCACAATGTGGGGATCGTTTTGAGGCCCGGTAATGGAACCATCGGCGGGGAGAAAAATCCACATGAGGTGTGCTGTCGCTGACGAAACAGAGCATACCGATGTGCAAGCAACCCGGGAGATTGCTGTGCCGGATCATGAAGTCATCAGCATCGACATCGCATTGCAGGGAGGTGGCGCGCACGGGGCATTCACCTGGGGCGTGCTTGACCGCATACTGGAAGACCGGCGCCTGCGCATCGACGGCATCAGCGGCACCAGCGCAGGCGCGATGAACGCAGTAGTGCTGGCAGACGGTTTCTCGCGCGGGGGCGGCCCGTCCGGTGCGCAGAAGGCGCTCCACGCATTCTGGAAGGCAGTCAGCGACGCCACCCGATTCAGCCCCTTGCAGCGCACCCTGCTCGACCGCCTGATGGGCCGCTGGTCGATGGATAGCTCCCCCGGCTACCAGTTATTCCAGATTGCCGGCAACCTCGTCTCTCCGTATGAATTCAATCCGCTCAACATCAACCCGCTGCGCGCGCTGCTAGCACGCCTGGTCGACTTCGACCGGGTGCGGGCATGCAGCGAACTGAGCGTATTCATCTCCGCAACGAACGTCCGCACGGGCAAGGCACGAATCTTCCGGCGCCATGAGCTGGATGTCGACAAGGTAATGGCGTCGGCATGCCTGCCGCAGCTGTTCCAGGCCGTGGAAATCGATGGTGAAACGTACTGGGACGGCGGTTACATGGGGAATCCCGCACTGTTCCCGCTGATCGACGAGACGGCCACCCACGACCTGATCATCATCCAGATCAATCCCATCGTGCGCGATGAATTGCCGCGCACGGCGGCCGAGATCATCAACCGGCTGAACGAAATTACCTTCAATGCCAGCCTGGTGCGCGAGATCAGCTCCATCCTGCTGCTGAAGAAACTGATCGACGAAGAACGCCTGAACCGTGTGCGCTACACCGACATGCGCCTGCACCATATCAGCGGCGACGATGAATTGCTGCGCCTGAGCGTATCGAGCAAGTTCAACGCGGAATGGGCATTCCTGGAGCACCTGCACGGCATTGGCTACCGTGCGGCAGACAACTGGCTCGGGAGAAACTTCGTCCATCTCGGGCGCAAGTCAACGCTCGATATTTCCTCGATTTATTTCGCCGAAACGGGCGAGCACATGCAGACGGAAGTGACATCGGCCTTGCACAAGAAAACCTGAGAAACGAATGCCGGCATCGGCTGTTCCGCTCGATCCGCGCATGCTGTTGCTCATCGAAACCGCGCTTGTTCAGGCATCCTGCCACTGCATGCCGATTTCCACCCTGCCGATTCAGGAGTGTCCGCCGAGGTGCCGGCGCGAGCGCTGCCGGTGGCGCCAGCGGCTGCGACTGCGCATTTTCCATAGCGCATCCACGGCGAAATATCCGATGACCGCTGCAGTGACTGCCAGCAGCATCAATCCGGTCGCAAGCGGAAAACCTACGGTTTGCGCCCAGTCCACCAGCTTCGCAAACCATCCGGTGATTTCGCCTTGCTGGACCGTCACCGCCGCCTGGATATCTGCCTTTACCTCTGCCTCCGGCAATACAGGCTCTTTGCCGGTCACGATATCCCCCAGCCGGTAGGCCACGTAATACAGCGGCGGAAAGGTCAAAGGGTTTGACACGAGGGTGGAAAACGCCGCCACCGGCAGGTTCACGCGCAGCATGATCGCTGCAAATGCGGCAAGGAAGATTTGCGCAAAGGGGACGAGGATTCCAAAGAACAGGCCGACCGCGACTCCGCCCGCCACGCCGCGCCGGTTGAATTGCCACAGGAAATGACGGTCTAGGTACCGTGCAAATGGCCTCAGGAAACGATTGTCCTTGAGCGCCTGCGGTGTGGGGAACCGCGGGGAGAACCATCTGCCTCGCATGGGGAAATCCCTTGAAACCTGTGACTGGCGGCTTGCAAGCTGTATATAAGGTGACCGGACGATCGACCATAAGGTTCTCGGAATTCAGCCGTGCGCATGCCGTTTTCACCGTTTGCCGGCTGCGACTTGCCGGTAAACAGCCATTCGTCGGCCTTGCGGACCAGCGAGCGGCCTTATTCCAATTCCCGTCGCCGTGCCGCCGCGCAGCGTGTACAACAACCGTCGCCGGCATGCCAAGCCAAGCATTTGTGACAAAAACGCACAAATAAAGTGACAAAACGCTCAACTAACTGACTTTTTGATCGCATATACTTCAATTCAATTTTTTCATCTTTGATGGGGTAACAGTGACGGTCCAGGCAATTGTGTTCGACGCATACGGGACACTTTTCGATGTGTACTCGATCGCCCGTCTAGCGGAAAAGCTGTTTCCCGGCAAAGGCGACGCTCTCGCGACGCTGTGGCGCGACAAGCAGATCGAATACTCGCATTTGCGCACGCTGTGCTCGATGTACAAGCCGTTCTGGGAGGTGACGCAGGATGCGCTGGTCTTCAGCTGCCGCAAGCTCGGCCTGGACCTCGACCTCGATGCGCAACAGGCGCTGATGTCCCAATACGCGAAGCTGCAGCCCTTCCCGGAATCGCTCGACGTGCTGCAGCAATTGCACGAAAAAGGATTCCGGCTGGCGCTCCTGTCGAACGGCAACCCGGAAATGCTCGAAGCGGTCGTGAAGGCTGCCGGCATGCAGCAGGTGCTGAGCCACCTGCTGTCCGTCGACAGCGTAAAGAAATTCAAGACAGCGCCAGAGGCGTACCAGATGGCCACGGACCTGTTCGGCGTCGCCGCGAAGAACATCCTTTTCGTATCCAGCAATTGCTGGGATGTGTGCGGCGCGAGCTGGTTCGGCTACCGGACGTTCTGGGTAAACCGCAATGATGCGCCGCTCGAGGAGCTGGGCGTCACGCCGAACGGACAGGGGCGTTCGCTCGCCGACCTGCCCGCATTTGCGGAGAAAGAGCGCGCGACGGCATGAGCGGTCGCGCGGCCGGGTTTTCGTTTGCTGTATCTGTTTGTTTATTTCGATCGTTGTCTTAACTACCTACGAGGATTCATTCCATGACTGAACGCACTGCCTGCCACCGACTTCAAGTCGCCACCAACCTGTACCGTTTCATTGAAGACAAGGTACTGCCCGGCACCGGCATCGACAGCGCCAGCTTCTGGAAAGGCTTCGACGCCGTCGCCCACGAACTGGCTCCCAAGAATGCAGCGCTGCTGGCCGAGCGCGACCGCCTGCAGGCAGAGCTGGACAAATGGCATCGCACCCATCCGGGCCCGATCCGCGACATGGCTGCCTACAAGCAGTTCCTGCAATCCATCGGCTACCTGCTGCCGGCACCGGGCGACGTCAAGGCGACCACCGCCAACGTCGACGCGGAACTCGCACTGCAGGCCGGCCCGCAGCTCGTGGTCCCGATTCTCAACGCACGCTATGCACTGAACGCCGCCAATGCACGCTGGGGCTCCCTGTATGACGCGTTGTACGGCACCGACGTCCTGCCGGAAACCAACGGCGCGACCAAGGTCGGCCCGAAGGGCGAAAGCTACAACCCGAAGCGCGGCGCCAAGGTCATCGAATACGCGCGCTACGTCCTCGACCGCACCGCACCGCTGGCCAAGGGCTCGCATATCGATTCCACCGCCTACCAGGTCGTCGACGGCAAACTGGTCGTCACGCTGAAAGACGGCACCAAGAGCGGCCTCGAAGATGAAAAGAAATTCATCGGCTACCAGGGCCAGGCTGACGCTCCGTCGTCCATCCTGCTGAAGAACAACGGCCTGCACCTCGATATCCAGATCGACCGCAGCACCAGGATCGGTGCAGCTGATCCGGCCGGCGTGTCCGACCTCGTGGTCGAAGCCGCGCTGTCCACCATTCTCGACCTCGAAGATTCCGTCGCCGCAGTGGACGCCGAAGACAAGGTCCTCGCCTACAGCAACTGGCTGGGCATCCTGCAAGGCACGCTGGTGGAAACCGTCAGCAAGGGCGGCAAGACCTTCGACCGCACGCTGAATGCGGACCGCAAGTACAACGCCGGTGTCGGCGCGACCGATGCGAAGGATGGCACCGTCACGATGCACGGCCGCTCGCTGCTGTTCGTGCGTAACGTCGGCCATCTGATGACCAATCCGGCAATCCTGCTCGAAGACGGCAGGGAAATCCCGGAAGGCATCATGGACGCCATGATTACCGTAGCAATCTCGATGCATGACCTCAAGCGCAAGCCGGGCCAGACCATTGGCAACTCGCGCACCGGCTCCGTCTACATCGTGAAGCCGAAGATGCACGGTCCGACAGAAGTTGCGTTCGCCTGCGAACTGTTCACCCGTGTCGAAGAAGTGCTCGGCCTGCCCGCCAACACCGTCAAACTCGGCATCATGGACGAAGAGCGCCGCACCAGCGTCAACCTCAAGGCTTGCATCAAGGAAGCCGCCGCACGCGTGGCCTTCATCAACACCGGCTTCCTCGACCGCACCGGCGACGAGATGCACACTGCAATGCAGGCCGGCCCGATGATGCGCAAGGGCGACATGAAGACCAGCGCCTGGCTGCAAGCCTACGAGCGTAGCAACGTACTGACCGGCCTGTCCTGCGGCCTGCGCGGCCGTGCACAGATCGGCAAGGGCATGTGGGCCATGCCGGACCTGATGGCTGCGATGATGGAACAGAAGATCGTCCATCCGCGTGCCGGCGCCAACACCGCATGGGTGCCGTCGCCGACCGCCGCCACGCTGCATGCGATGCATTACCACCAGGTGGACGTGTTCGAAGTGCAGAAGGAACTGGAAAAGATCGACGCCAATGCCGAGATCCCGCGCCTGCTCGACGAACTGCTGCAGATTCCGGTGGTCGCAGAGCGCAAGTGGTCCAAGGCCGACATCCAGCAGGAACTGGACAACAACTGCCAGGGCATCCTCGGTTACGTGGTGCGCTGGGTCGACCAGGGCGTCGGCTGCTCCAAGGTGCCGGACATCCACAACGTCGGCCTGATGGAAGACCGTGCAACGCTGCGCATCTCCAGCCAGCACATCGCCAACTGGCTGCTGCATGGTGTCGTGACCGAATCGCAAGTCACCGAGACCCTGCAGCGCATGGCCAAGGTGGTCGACCAGCAGAACGCCGGCGATGCGCTGTACAAGCCGATGGCGCCGAACTTCGAGTCATCCTTCGCCTACCGTGCCGCACGCGACCTGATCTTCAAGGGCGTCGAGCAGCCGAGCGGCTACACCGAGCCGTTGCTGCACGCATGGCGCCTGAAAGTGAAGACGCAAGCCTAATCCAGCTGACGGCAGCACGACTGTCCGGATGCGAGTCTGGATAGTCGATTCTGCCCGAAGACTCGGTAATAAAAAATCCCCTGCAACCAGACGGTTCGCAGGGGATTTTTCCTTATGTAGTGCCCGCCGTTGCAGGCAAGCTTGTTATGCCGCGGCTGAAAGCGGCTTGTGCTGACGGCATGCACGCTTGGCGATATAGCGGCGCAGGATCGCCTGCTCGACCTTCACGCGGTCATTCGGACGGCAGGTGTAGCGCAGCGACAAAATTGCTTCCCTCGCGCAATTGAGCTGCATGATCACCCGCGGCGTTGCCGATGGCAAGTCCATCAGTTCGCGCGTTTCGATGAGCTTCAGGTGCGTGTCCGCCTCCGCCAGCCAGGGCTTGCAGACCTCGTTCGCTGCCGAGAGCAAAATCTCCTCCAGCGCAATCAGATCTTCATTCGCATCCGCACTCACCTTCAGCAGGTTCACGACGAAGGCACCGGTAGCGGTCAGGTTGCGTACCGGCTTTACCAGCAGCAGCGAATGCGGCATTGCGACGGTACGACTGGTCATCTGGCTGCCATCCTGTGCTTCCGACAAGGTGGTCGCCAGCAGGTCGGTGTCGATTACCCGGCCGGAAATCCCGTCAATCTCGATGAAGTCGCCCACGCGATAGAGCCGCGACACCGTCAGGAATGCGGTACCGAGCAGGTTCGACAGGAACTCCTTGCTGACGATGAGCATCGCACCTGCGACGGCGGCCAGTGACAGCGCAGCACCTGCGATCTTCGATGCCCAGATCGTGCCGATGACGATCAGCGAAGCCAGCAGCACCAGATTCTTCAGCAACACGAAGTTGCCGCGCCGGTGTGCAAGCTCTGTTCCGGGCAGTGTTGTGACAGCTGCACGGCGCTGAATCACTTTTAGCAGCAGCATCGTGACGATGATGGCAATGATGGTGGCGAAAATCCGCCCCATCTCCGAATGGGTAAATGCGTTGAGTTCGTTGATCAGCATGTAATGTCTTTATCTTCCTTCATCGGCAAAGTGCCTCGTTGAATGGTAATTGCCGGTTGACCAGCCGGACAAGATTCTGCCCCCCATGTCAGGTATCCGGCGTTTTCCGCGCGCCGCAGTGGCAGGAAGCATCTGCACGGCTGGCGTCACGCATTACCGTGTTGCAATTTCTTGACCCTGGCGAGCCATACTAAGAACAGCTGGAGACAATTAAGTTTCGTCTAAGCATGGTGTGAGAGACTGCCCGGACTGAATTTGAACGCGTCTGCTGTGCCCGTTTCTGATGTACCGCTTATCAGGAAGGCTACATCATCCCGACGCACCCACTTTGACTTCGCACGGAGGATTGCAATGCAAAACAAAGCAGTCATGCCTTTTGCCCTGAAGGGGGTTTCCAGCAACGAGCGCCAGTCGCACCACTCGGCACAGTCCGTTCCACGGGCAATGCGCCCCACTAACCTTCAGCGCACAGAACTGGAAAGGCGCGACCGGTACGGACGATTCGGCGGCCGCTAATCCTTCGCCCGCCCAGTTATGTTGAACCCTGCCTTGCTACGCCCGGGCAGGGGTATTCGACAATCCTGAAATCGCGGCGGCATCGGTCGCAAAGAAGTATTCCCGCCCCAGCGCATCGATGAAGCGCGCCGTTTCAAGCATATCCCACACCTGCTTTTTCACCGCTGACAGATAGAGCTGGATACCTGCGCCGCTCAGGTTCGCCCTCAACAGCTCCAGTGTATCGATCCCTGTTACGTCGATATCGTTTATTCCACTGCAACACACCAGCGCGCGCCTGACCTTTGGATTGGCGCGACATTGTTCGTTGATGAAGCGCTCCAGCGCCGCGGACGTGAGGAAGTTGAGCGCTGCATCGAGCCGCACCGCCAGCACATCCGGTGCAAGCGGCGCCAGATCGAAGCGGCTTCTGTCGCGCAGCGTTCCATCGCCATGCTGGCCGACCTCGACAATGCGCGGCTGCGTGCGACGATACAGGAAGGCCGCCATCGTGAGCCCGACACCGGCAACGACGCCCCAGTGCAAGCGCGGCACCGAAAACAGCGTCACCGCAAAGGTCACGATCGCAATCACGCCGTCCAGTCGTGAAATAGCGAGCACGCGCCGAATTGCGGAGAAATCGAGAAGCGAAAACACGGGCACCATCACCATTGCCGCAAGCACCGGCTTCGGCAGGTAGCGAATGAGGTCGGTCAGGAACAGCAGGCTAAACAGCACGCACAAGGACGTAAATAGCGTGGCCCAGCCGCTCGTTGCGCCGGCATACAGGTTCAGCGCCGAGCGCGAGAATGACCCGCTCACCGGAAATGCGCCGCTGGCGCCGCTAACGACTTTCGCCAGCCCCTGCCCGATCAGTTCCTGATTCTCGTCCCACTGCTCGCTCCGCTTGCGCGCGAGAACGCGGCAGCTCGACATCGCCTCGGTAAAACTGATCAGGGCCAGTACCAGTGCCGCCGGCCATAGCTCCTGGTGGCTGGCAAGCGGGATGGCAGGCGGGAACACCAGTCCTGGCACACCCGCCTCGATCGCCCCCACTACGTCGCCGCCATGGCCTGCGTAGTCAAACAGCATGCTTGCAACGATGCCGAGGAACGTGACAATCAGTACACCGGGGATGGACGGGAAATAGCGCTTGGCGCCAATCAGCAGCAACAATGACGCACCGCCGAACGCGGCCGGCAAGGATGCCTGCAGCGGAGCGGCCTGCAAGCGCCGCATGGCTTCGGCCATGCTTTCGGGCGACAGGCCGGCAATCCCCAGCAAGGCAGGCAGTTGCGAAACGATAATGATGATGGCAGCAGCATTGATGAAGCCGACCATGACCGGCTGCGATACCAGATTGGCAATACGGCCGAACCTGAACGCACCTAGGAAGAACTGGATGATCCCGGCATAAAGCGAAAGCCAGATCGCGAGCCCGACCCAGGCTGCCGTTCCCGGACTGGCAAGCGGTGAGAGCGAGCCGAATGTGAGCAGGCTGGTCAGCGCAACAGGCCCCACTGCAAGCAGCGCCGACGAGCCCCACAGGATGCCGACAATACTGGGCAACAGCGCGGCGTACAGCCCGGTCTCCGCCGGCATGCCCGCCAGCTGTGCGTAGGCGACCGCCTGCGGGATCAGCACCAGCCCGACGCTGATGCCGGCCCAGGCATCCTTTCGCAGCGAAGTCAAAGTGGGGCGGGGCCAGCGCAGGAATGGCATTGCCTTTGCCAGGCTGATTGGAATTCTCATCTGATGCGGGTTTTATGAATCTTTCTAGCCGATTTCACATTATGCACGGGAATGCACCGGCATCGCGGCGACCTCCTTGATGAAGCCACCGGATTGCGCTGCGATTGAGCTCCGCCACGGCCGCGCTCAATGACGGCGAGCCGATCAACCGTTCGTTCACCCCGCTATTCCGGATGCCGTGCACGGTACCGTCGGCGTACAATCCAGTGTCCGCAATGTCCGGCACATGTCCCACACGAGACCGGCTGCCATGTCGCCTGCGCGATGCCGGACTAAGCCACTGAGACAGTCACTGAGAATGAAGATACTGCTGGTTGAAGACGATGCAATGATCGGCGAAAGCATCCAGGTCGCACTGGAGGGCGAAGGCATAGACATTGACTGGGTAAAGGACGGCACTGCAGCCGAGGCCGCCATCAATACCCAGGCGTATGACGCTTTACTGCTCGACCTCGGCCTGCCGGAAAAGGACGGCATCGACGTGCTGCGCAGCTTGCGCGCCCGCGGCAACAGCATGCCGGTGCTGGTCATCACCGCGCGCGACACCGTCGCCCAGCGCGTGCTCGGCCTCAAGAGCGGCGCCGATGACTACCTGATCAAGCCTTTCGACCTCGAAGAACTCCTCGCCCGGCTGCACGCACTGATCCGTCGCGCGCGTGGCGGCACCGATACCGCCTATCGCAATGGCGACGTGACCGTCAACACGATGACAAGGCAGGTTCTGGTCGGGGAGCGGCAGGTGATCCTGTCTGCACGCGAATGGAGCATTCTCGATGCACTGGTGGCCCGTCCCGGCGCGATCCTGTCGCGTGCACAACTGGAGGAACGGTTGTACGGCTGGAGCGGCGATGTCGAAAGCAACGCAGTCGAAGTCTACATCCATGGCTTGCGCAAGAAGCTCGGCGCGCAATTCATCGTGAACGTGCGCGGCGTCGGCTACATGGTCGAGAAAACCTGATGCGCTCGCTTCGCCTTCGCCTGCTCCTGCTGCTCGGTGCAGCGATTATCGCTGCCACGGTGCTGCAATTTGCAACAGCCGTACGCGCCGCCACGCAGCAGGCAAACAAGCTGTTTGACTATCACATGCAGCAGATGGCGCTGGCCCTGCAGGACAGCGCATTCCAGGAGACGAACTGGTACGCCCAGCCCGATGTGGACGACGACAACTTCGACTTTGTCGTGCAGATCTGGACCGACGATGGCGTGCGCGTCTACCAGTCACGGGCCTACCGGTCGTTGCCGGAGCGAGGCGAGCTCGGCTATTCGACCGTCACGCTCGACAATGGCGACTGGCGCATCTACGTAACGATGACCGAGCACCGCGTGATCCAGGTCTCGCAAAAAATGGACACGCGCCGCGAACGCGCCATCTCGCTCGCGCTGCATTCCGTGTGGCCCATCATCCCGGTGGCCTTGTTATTGTTTGCGGCCGCATGGTGGGTGGTCACAACCGCACTGCAGCCGCTCAAGCGCATCGGCTACGAACTCTCCCACCGCAGCGCGGATTCGCTGGAACCGGTATCCGACGAAGGCGTGCCGCAGGAAGTCTCCGTGCTCGTCGGCGAACTGAATTCCCTGCTGATCCGCATGGCACAGGCGTTGCGGTCGCAGCAGCACTTCGTCGCCGACGCCGCCCATGAGCTGCGCACACCGCTCACTGCACTGAAATTGCAGGTGCAGACGCTGGCGAGGACCAAGGACGAAGCCTCGCGCCAACAGGCCATCTCTCGCCTGCAAGGCGGCGTCGACCGTGCTTCCCGCCTCCTGGAACAGCTGCTGGCCCTGGCAAGGCAGGATCCGTTGGCGGAACCGGCCGAGCAATCCGTCGTGGCCTTGGCGGATTGCGCGGACCATGCAATTGCCGACGTCGCTCCGCTTGCCTCTTCCCGGCATATCGCGCTGCAATTCGGGACGCGTGCGGTCGCAAGCGTTGCAGGCAATCCGGAGAATCTGCGCATCATGATCCGCAACCTGCTGGACAATGCGGTCCGCTATACACCGGACGGTGGCACGGTACGAATTGACATTTCGTCATTGGAAAATGCCTGCACGTTGAGTATCCAGGATTCCGGCCCAGGAATTCCCGAGCAAAACCGCGCACGCGTTTTTGACCGCTTTTATCGTCTTCCGGGCACAAGCCCGAATGGCAGCGGACTGGGACTGGCAATCGTCAAGGCTATCGCCGAACACCACAAGGCCATCATCGAACTGCGTGACGGCTCGCTTGGCGGGTTGGAAGTCCGCATCGATTTCCCGCTGGCGCCGTCGGCACCGGCCTGATCCGGCACTTCCCGTGCATGCGGCGCCCGGATAAACGCAGCACGCTGATAGCAACAAGAGCAAGTTCTTGCCTGCCCGTTGTTTCACGCAACATTTCTTGTAACAAATTCCGAATTTAAGTTCTGCCTAAGTATTGTGATGCAGTATGGAAAAATTGCACGCGTCCGCGAGCATGGTTTGAAACGACGGCACCCGCGTTTAGGTTGCCTGAGGCGGTACCCCCCATTCAACCCATGCAGTTCTGCATTCGACGGAACCGGCTATTTTTTGGACGCGTCGTAGTAGAGCAAGCAGGTGCTGCCCAATTTTCAAATGACGGCCAGTGCAGCCTGATGCACAGCCGGAACCGAACTCAAGAACGATGAGGTCATTACCGGGCCTTTTTTCCGCCCCCGTTTTTACGGGGGCTTTTTTTTGGGATCTCCTCCGTAGGTCGTTCCACGCACGATGAGAATTCACTTGAACATTTCGTCGTAACACCTTCTTTTTACTTGCCGCAGTGCATGTCTTCTTTCTAGACTGCAATCTAGTGAAGACAGGCATCATTAGGAGACACATGGGGAGGTATTTGCTCGCAGCAGTTCTTTTACTGCTGCATGTCATGCAATTTCCGTCGGCGGCATGGGCCAAAGAGAGCAGCAAGAATTCTGCGTCCGCACGCAAGCATGTCGTCAAGAAGTATGCAGCGGCAAAGCGACAGGCAAGTCTCGCGTGCCTCGGATGCAGGACGCATCCGCAAATGGCTGGAGAACACCAAGCTGCCCTCGATGTAAGAACCGGCTTGAAAACCGTCATGAGCGGTCCAAGTTCGCGTAGGAACGCCGCGTCCGAGCAGAACCGTCCGTGGGGCACAGCAAGCATCGCAGGGCTCGGGCTCCCCGTGCAACATCGGGCTGCGCAGCAGGAAGCAGGTACTAAACGCGATGCTTCTGTTCAGTGCTTGCTATCCCGCTTCAGGTTCTCCTTGGCAAACTCAATAAACGACTCCATCTGCCCGCGGGCAAGCTGGCTGATGTCCAATCCCTGGATCCTGGCGTGATCCTCGAGGAACCCCCACAAGAGGAACAGCGCAACGCCCTCGCCGTCGGAAATCGTTTCCGTTTTCTCCTGGACAAGCTTCCGCAGTTCGTTGGCAAGTTCGAAGTTTGCTTCTGACAAGCGCATGGCTCTTCCCTATCTGAATAAATGAGCCTGTCATTCTAGCCCTGCTTGCCGCCACGGGGAGGACTGTCATTCACTTGGCGCGTAGCCTGTAGAAGGCGTCATGGATGGATGTGGTCTCGGGCACGTCGGTGCACAACGGCCTGCCGGAAGATCAAGAGGAACTAAACGGGGGTGCAATGCGCTCAGTCGAAGATAGGACACCCGACGCCCGTTACATTGCGCTTCTGCATTACAGGGGGAGCAGAGCCTCGTTCAGTGCCGGCCAATTCGCGTGCCGGCACGGATCGTCAATGCCATTGCATCTGTTGCGGATGCTTCGTCGCCATGGAGACTGTGCAGCGTTAGCGTGATGGCTCGCTTGTGGCGGTGGCGCGGTGAATACCTGCCATAAGGGATCGCCTACCTGCAGGTCCCCGCGCGATACCCCGTGACCGCCTTGTCACTGCAGGCGTCGCATGCATTGCCATACGTGCGCCATTCTGTCGAAGGACATGGTGTGGTAACGCAACGAACGCCCGTATCGCGATTTGCGCACACCGGCTTGTACTCCCGGGTACACATCTCCGGGCGCGGGTCGCGGCACTGCGTCAGTATCTCCGGCTCCTGCAATGGGCGAGCGACGCATCCGGCCACGAAAACCGCAGCCAGGAGCCCCGCCAAGGTGCGCGCGAACGACATGCCTATTGGGCGTCCAGCGTGGACGGCAGGGTCTTGATCACGATGTCCGTACCGTCGATGAACTCGACGGCGCAGAAGTCAGGGTGTGGATTGATCACCCTTACCTGCTCCAGGTTGAGCAATGAATCCTCGTCCATGATCCGCCCCATTCCCGTGCTGTACAGCTTCACCGGCACCAATGACGGAAACAAGCGCAGCAGATCCTCGCTGGTTGCAGTGACCGCCAGCGTCGGCCGGCCTTCGCCAAAAGCGCAATGAACCAGCGTCTTGCCGTACTGCTCAGGATGGGATTTGGTCGTGTAGTTGATGGAACTGCCATTCAATAACTTGTCATGCAACGTATTGTCATGACGGACGACCTGTACCTTGCGGATGTTCATGGCATGCCTTTTTGACTGGTTAGAAAGACTTGTTCATCTTAGCAATCAACTGTTGGTGTTGCCAGTGAAGTGTCAGGCGATGTTGCTTTTTCAATGGAAGAATCGCTTCACATAAATCGCTTCACAAAATCACTTCCCGCGCAGCGATTCCAGCCGCTGCGCGAGTGAGGCTTCAGATAGCCCACCTACCCGACGATCTACCAGCTTCCCTTTCTCGTCAAAGAACATGGTGGTCGGCAGCCCCTGTGATCCGGTCTGGAATGCGAGCTGACGGCTTGGGTCGAGCAGGACGTTGTCGAGCTTGAGCTGTGAAGACTCAAGGTAGCGGCGAACCGTCTCTGCCGATTCGCCCTGATCGGCAAACACGAAGACGATGTCCGGATGGCGTCGTTGCGCATCGCGCAGCACAGGCATCTCGCGGCGGCATGGCGGGCACCACGTCGCCCACATGTTGACCACCATCAGCTTGCCGGCGAAGGAAGCGAGCCGTACGCTGCCACCATCGAGGCGCGTGAGCGTCACGTCCGG
>DASRXG010000052.1:0-14261 GCA_035654275.1 Noviherbaspirillum sp. | reverse complement strand
CGACATACCTGCACGGGGTTATTTCTGCCGTGAAGCAAGAAAGCTGAGTCGGGCGGCTGCTGCGAGATAATTAGCAATGCCGCCGCCTCACGCGCCCAAGGTCTCGCCGGGCGGCATACGGTCATCGCCAACCGGCGCGTTATGTACGTTAAAGGTAGTACGTTGGAGCAAGCAAAGCAGGGATTCCTCCTGACCCGACACTGGCAAGACACGGCCGCCGGCACGGAAGTCGAATTCTGGCTGGCAACCGATGACGGCCCGCGCCATATACGCTTGGCGCGGCAACAATCCGTCGCCTTTATTCCAGCCCAGCAATGCGAGCAGGCCGAAGCGGTATTGCGCGGTGAGCGTTCCTGCGAGCTGCGCCCCCTTGCATTAAGCGATTTTCATCGTCGGCCGGTGATGGGTTTGTATTGCCGGCAGTATCGTCAGCTGTTGAAGCTGGAAAAGCGGCTGCGGGAGCAAGGCGTCGATGTCTATGAAGCCGATGTGCGCCCGCCGGAACGCTACCTGATGGAACGCTTCATTACCGCCCCGGTATGGTTTGACGGCCGGCCTTCCCCCGGAAATAGCAGGTTTCTCATTGAAGGACAGATGAAGCCCGCACCGGGCTACCGCCCGCGTCTGCGGCTGGTGTCGCTGGACATCGAAACCAGTTCCCATGGTGACTTGTATTCGATCGCGCTGGAAGGATGTGGCCAGCGCCAGGTATTCATGCTGGGGCCGCCGAACGGCGACGATAATCCTCTCGATTTTGACCTGGAATACTTCGGCAGCCCTGCAGAGCTGCTGGAACGGCTGAATGCGTGGCTTGCGCGGCATGATCCCGACGCCATCATCGGCTGGAACCTGGTGCAGTTCGACCTGCGCGTGCTGCAACGGCATGCCGAACACTATGGGGTCCCGTTACGCTTTGGCCGGGATGGCAGCCCGATGGAATGGCGCGAGCACAGCCGGCATCAGCACTACTTTGCGGCAGCAGCCGGGCGGCTGATCATCGACGGTATCGAGGCACTCAAATCGGCGACCTGGAATTTCGCCTCGTTTAGCCTGGAACATGTGGCGCAAACGCTGCTGGGAGAGGGCAAGGCCATCGA
Source organism: Noviherbaspirillum sp. (assembly GCA_035654275.1). Lineage (GTDB taxonomy): Bacteria > Pseudomonadota > Gammaproteobacteria > Burkholderiales > Burkholderiaceae_D > Noviherbaspirillum. The sequence goes on along the minus strand of DASRXG010000052.1, from coordinate 13,164 downwards.
CAATCCTTACCAGCGCATGGCGGAAATCGAGCGCCGCTTCGCTGAAGACAAGCCGGCACTTGCGCGCTATAACCTTAAGGATTGCGAACTGGTAACGCGCATTTTTGAGAAGGCTGAACTATTGGCCTTCCTGCTGGAACGCGCCAGTGTTACCGGGCTGGCTGCCGATCGCAGTGGCGGCTCGGTGGCAGCCTTCGAGCATCTGTATATGCCGATGATGCATCGCCAGGGTTATGTCGCGTCCAACCTCGGCGATGTCATTGGCGAAAACAGTCCCGGCGGTTTCGTGATGGATTCGCAGTCCGGACTGTACGACTCCGTGCTCGTACTCGATTACAAGAGCCTTTATCCTTCGATCATCCGCACCTTCCTGATCGACCCGGTTGGACTGGTGGCAGGCACAGGAAATCCCAACAAGGATGCCACGGTGGCCGGCTTTCGCGGTGCGCGCTTTTCGCGTGACAAGCACTGTCTTCCCGCCATCGTCACGCAGGTCTGGCAGGCGCGTGAGGCGGCCAAGCGCGAGCGCAACCAGCCGTTGTCCCAAGCGCTGAAGATCATCATGAATGCGTTCTACGGAGTGCTAGGGTCGAGCGGCTGCCGCTTCTTCGACCCACGCCTGGCATCTTCGATTACGCTGCGCGGCCACGAAATCATGCACCGTACACGTGAGCTGATCGAAGGGCAGGGCTACGAGGTCATCTACGGCGACACGGATTCCACTTTCGTGTGGCTCAAGCACGCGCACACGGAGGAGCAGGCGCTTGAGGTTGGGAGGATGCTGGTCGAGCACGTCAACCAGTGGTGGAAGCGGCATCTGCGAGAGGAGTTCAGCCTCGAAAGCGCTCTCGAACTTGAGTTTGACACGCATTACCGGCGATTCCTGATGCCGACCATCCGCGGCTCAGACGAGGGGAGCAAGAAACGCTACGCGGGCCTCGTCGTTGCGCCGAATGGCAGTGAGGAGATCGTCTTCAGGGGAATGGAGTCGGTGCGCACTGACTGGACACCGCTGGCGCAGCAATTCCAGCAGGAGCTGTACCTGCGCATCTTCAAGGGGCAGGCGTATCGCGATTATGTCCGTGATTATGCCGACCGTACCGTCAGCGGCGAGTTCGACGACCTCCTTATATACCGGAAACGGTTGCGACGGCCACTGGAGGAATACCAGCGCAATGTGCCGCCGCACGTTCGAGCCGCACGTATTGCCGACGACTACAACCGCGCGCAGGGGCGTCCTCTGCAATACCAGAGCCGCGGCTGGATCCGCTATGTGATGACGGTTGCCGGGCCGGAGCCGCTGGAAATCCGGCGCGCGCCTATCGATTATGAGCACTACCTGAGCCGGCAGCTACAGCCGGTGGCCGATGCCATCCTGCCATTTCTTGGTGACGATTTTGCAACTCTGATCAGCCGCCAGCAGATTTTATTCTGACGGGTAATAATAAGCCTCCTCGCAAACGAAAATCCGCGGCATTTCTTCTTGCCTCCTGTTTTGCCGAAGTAAGGGTCTGAATTTATTCGGTTTATCAATGGGCTTGCCATCCGTAGAATTGCCCCAACGTTGTGAGTAAATCCCCGTTATTTGCGGGGTTGCAATCCCGGTGCCGGGTTTTTAAAAGGAACATTAGTGAATCCCAAGCATATCCGCCTCATTATTTCCGCGATCGCTGCATTTTTCCTTTTCTCATTCATCAGCCAGCAGTTTTATTCCTCCAGCCAGACGGCTACATCCGTTGCCTATTCTGATTTCCTGAGCCAGGTGAAGGCCAAGGCAATCCAGGAGGTTGTCATCGAGGGCACAAGAGTGTCTGCTGTAACAAGCGATGGCAAGAAGGTCACCACGAACACAACCTTGCTCGACCGTGGTCTGGTCAATGACCTGATCGAGAATGACATCAAATTCGACGTGCGGAATCCGGAAGGACCGTCCTTCCTGTCGCAAGTATTTATCTCCTGGTTCCCGATGCTGCTTTTGATTGGCGTCTGGATCTGGTTCATGCGGCGCCAGCAAGGCGGGAAGGGCGGCGGCCTATTCTCGTTTGGCAAATCCAAAGCCCGACTGCAGGATGCCAACTCCAACACCACGACTTTCGCCGATGTCGCCGGCTGTGAAGAGGCGCGTGAAGAACTCGATGAGATCGTTGAATTCCTGCGCGAGCCACGCAAGTTCCAGCAACTCGGCGGGCACGTGCCCAAGGGCGTGCTGCTGGTGGGCCCACCAGGGACCGGCAAGACCTTGCTTGCGCGCGCAATGGCGGGCGAAGCGCGTGTGCCGTTTTTCACCATCTCCGGTTCAGACTTTGTCGAAATGTTCGTCGGTGTCGGCGCTTCACGCGTACGCGACCTGTTCGAGAACGCAAAGCAGCATGCGCCCTGCATTATCTTCATCGATGAAATCGATGCGGTCGGCCGCGCCCGCGGTACCGGTATGGGCGGCGGCAATGACGAACGTGAACAGACGTTGAACCAGATGCTCGTCGAAATGGACGGCTTCGAGCCGAACTCCGGCATCATTGTCGTCGCTGCTACCAACCGCGCCGACGTACTGGATAAGGCACTGCTGCGCCCGGGCCGATTCGACCGCCAAGTCATGGTTGGGCTGCCGGACATCCGTGGCCGCGAAAAAATCCTGCGCGTACATATGCGCAAGGTTCCACTCTCTGCCGACGTGCAGGCCGATATCCTTGCTCGAGGCACTCCGGGCTTTTCCGGAGCGGAACTCGCCAACCTCGTCAATGAAGCGGCGCTGTTTGCTGCCCGTCGCAATAAGCAGGTTCTGGACATGCAGGACTTCGAGGACGCGAAAGACAAGATCATCATGGGCCCGGAACGGAAATCTGCTGTGATGCGTGAAGAAGAACGCCGCAATACCGCCTACCATGAGTCCGGCCACGCCGTAGTTGCAAAGCTGCTGCCGAAGGCTGACCCTGTGCACAAGGTCACCATCATGCCGCGTGGTTATGCGCTTGGCCTGACCTGGCAACTGCCCGAGCATGACCGCGTAAATATGTACAAGGACAAGATGCTCGAGGATATCGCGATCCTGTTCGGCGGCCGAATTGCGGAAGAAATCTTCATGAACCAGCAATCGACCGGTGCGTCGAACGACTTCGAGCGCGCAACCAAGCTCGCCCGCGCGATGGTGACACGCTTCGGCATGTCCGAAACGCTCGGCACGATGGTCTATACGGATGAGCAGGATGGTTTCGGCATGACTGCGCGCACCGTTTCCGAAGAAACCCAGCAGAAGGTCGACGATGAAATCCGCCGCATCCTCGACGGGCAATATGCGCTGGCACGTCAATTGCTGGAAGCAAATCGCGACAAGGTCGATGTCATGGCAAAGGCGCTGCTCGAGTGGGAAACGCTGGATGCCGACCAGGTGAACGACATCATGGCCGGCAGCGCGCCGCGCGCGCCAAAGTACGTCACTGAACGAAAGCATACTTCCGGCGGCGGCACGGGCACGGCTGTTCCGGTAGTGGCTTGAGTTTGCGGCGTCAGGGGCGGGGAGATCCCGTCCCTGGTACGTCCCATAATCGTCGGTGTATGATCGGCGGCTGCAGCATGCCCTTCCTCCCGTTTGACGGCATGCCAGTGCAGTGAACGATGCGCATCAGTTGCCGCAAGAGCGCCACGGTGGCAGGCGCAAGGGCTCGAACGAAGAGGGTTATCGCGGCCTGCCGAACACCTGGGTCCAGTAGATCGACGCATCGCTGTTCTGGTTCAGCGCGTATGCGGCCCCCATCTCCGTAAAACCGCGGTTCATGATGTTTGCGCAATGCCCGGGGCTCGACAGCCATCCCTCGACGACCTGCTGCGCTGAACCTTGCCCGGCTGCGATATTCTCGCCGACACTCTGCCAGCGGTATCCCGCACGTTGTGCTCGGTCGCCGACCTGACTGCCGTCGGTTGCTTCATGGCGGAAATAATTCCGATCGGCCATGTCACGGCTGTGCACGAGCGCCGCTTTCGCAAGGGTGTCATTCCACTCAAGTGGTGGAGCAGCGGAAAAGCGCCGGTCGCCGCACATCCGCGGCTTTCCGCGCGCCGTATTCACCAGGGCGAGCACCTGCTTTCCGCTCGAAAGCGGATCGCGCATGTCAGAAGACAGGAGGGGGCGTGCGAAGACAATGCGCCAAGTATTACCGTGACGCGATACGCCGATCGCCGAATACTGCTGCTTCATGACTGATCGGCAATAAGCTTCCGTGATTGCCTTCATCGCCACATCGGGAGTCTGTACCCCGGTCAGTACGATCGCTTCTGCACGTGCTGCCTGATAGCCGGCATCCTTCAATGCTTTCTGTAACTCACCGCCCTGCGACACGTTCACGCGAGCCAGATTTCGGTCTGGGGACAGCGCGCTCGCCGCGGGCAGCATCGCGCCGCTGCACCGTTGCGGCGACTTTCGATACTGGTTGATAAGCTCCACGAGGCGGTCACTGTCCTGAGCCAAGGCGGGTGGGCATGCCAATGCCATGGCAAATGCAAGGCAGGTGTGCGCCGGATGCAATACATTCAGAGACGACTTCATGCGAAAAAATGTTCGATCTTGCTGGATTTCAGATCGCCGCCAGAAACGTGTGGCATTAGGTCCCAGCCTTGGATTGCGGATTTCCAGCAGTTTACCTGCCGAAGCGGCAGACTTGCGAGTATCCGGCTTCATCACGCTTCTACCCCGGGACAAGCTATCGGAGGAGGGACTCGGGCCAGAACGTGTTCCTTCCTTGAAAAGATGCGGCTTGCATATGTGAGCCAGGACAAGGATTCCCCACACCGTTACGGCATTTGGGCGCATTCGATGCCCGCTTGGTGCCGGATGAACCGGCGTTTCGTCACTGCGATCATCGATTCACCGGGATAAAGCCCGCACCAGCGGAAACGAGGACTGCAGTTAAATTGCGGGATGTCGAGGTGGATACCTGCACGTCACAAACGTGAAGTCGGCATCCAGCAAGCGCAAGCACGGCTGCAGAAAAGTTGCGGTACAACGCGGATCGCCCCATCTTTGCCGTGGCAGGGGAGTTTGGTTCCGCATTGCATCCGATCCATGCCCTCGTCCTCAACTATGCGCAAGGAGAGGACGAGGATCCCGTTCACTGCCGATCTTGCTCGCCTTTGGCGCTAGTGCCTCCCGCCGTGCCGCTACCCGACAATCCGGTCGTGCCGGTGCCGTCAACACCCCCAGACGGGACGCTTGCGCTGCCGCTGTCCGTGCCGGTCACAGGCCTGAGACCGATTGGTGTCTTGGCTACTTCGGCGGATTCCGCGCCGGGCGCAGCACTCGCGCCGGCGTCGCCCGGCTGTGTCGGTCCGGAGGGCGAGGATACGCTCTCAACCAGTTGTTCCGCATCGCGTTCCAAGCTGCTTCCGGTTTTCGTGACGATGTCACCAAGCGTTACGATGCCAACCAGCTTCTGCTGTTCGTCGTGCGAAAGGACCGGAATGCGGCGGATCTTGCTGTCGGCCATCCTGGACATCACCTCATCCATCGAGTCATCCTCGAAGCACCAGCGCACATCTGGGCTCATCACGTCTTCGACATGCGCATCGCGCGGACTGCTTCCGGCGGCAGTGCCGCGGACGGTGATGTCACGATCGGTGACCATGCCGACCAGTCGCTCCTCGTCGCACACCGGCAATGCGCCGACATCCAGCTCATCCATCAGTTGCGCGGCGCGCTGCAGGTTTTCCTGCGGCGTGACGGACCTGATGTCCCGCGTCATTACTTCCGAAACTCTCTGCATGGCATTCTCCTTCTCAACGGTTTACTGGTGCAGCTAATGCAGCCCATCTGTCCATGAACACTTCGGATCGGGGCGTTTCATCACATCGAAAAGAATCCGAAGAAATGAACCGCCAACCTGGCTCCGCATCGTTTTTCCAGCGTTCGACCGCAGCGGCGTGGAGGGGGAACTTCAGCGACGTATTCCAGGGCGCCGAAAACAGCCGCACGACCTCCGCGTTCGGCATGAAGCTGTCGGGTACGGCAACGGCTTGCGTGTACCAGGAAAACAGTAGCAGCTTGTTGTCAGGCGTGATCGAGCTATGGAAGAGCTTCCATTTTGCGCCGTCCAGTTCCAGGCCTGTTTCTTCGTAAACCTCGCGGTTGACGGCCGCAATGGCGTCCTCAAGCTCATCAACGTAGCCACCGGGGAGTGCAGTCCCGCCGTCGCTGCGTTCTACCAGGATGATGTGCCCGGGTGTCAGGGACGGAATGATGCCGACGGATACAGGAAGCGGATTCTTATACATGGTGGACCAAATAAATTTAGTTAGCGCCAATTCGACAGGTGAGGGAATGGGCGGCTCGGAACCGCCACCAGCGCCACTCCACCTCCTGCGTCACGGGTAAATCATTTTGTGCCCTCGGCCGGTTCACTGTATCGCCGCCAATCCCTGCTGCACGCTGGCGTGATGCCGGTCGAATACGATCACGCGATACCGCTCTGCAGCCATGTCGACCAGTCCGCTCAGGGTAAAGTCCATTCTGATTGTGGTATTGCCATGCAAAAGCACCAGCGGCTCACCTTCGCCTTTCTCGGTATAGTGCAGGCGCACCATCCACCTCGATGAACTTTCCTTCCGGCGGATAGTTGCGCTCGGCTTGACGGCTGCAGTAGTTCACATACAGCGCTGCATCAGCAAGCGCCATGCCTGCTCCCAATGCGCGGCGTCCCGCAAAGAACCCGCGCCCGGCGGTAGCGGAGGGTGCTTCTGCATACATGTCGAAAAATGCATTTTCTGCTCCTGTCGCGAGTACGATTAGAACGCGCAGTTGGGAAGGTGTTCAATAATGCGTTCGCAACGCATGGGCGTCCGGGCGTTCGCATGTTGCCATCACGCGATACGCAAATACCTCGCGTGAAGCTGTCGCTGTCCTGCAGCCCTAAGCCGGTCTGCAACGCGGTGCCAGATGTAAGGTGCAGCCGGACCGCCGCTGGCCTGATCTTCACTTTTTTCAGCCTGCACCAATAATCTGCGCATTTCTGAGTTTCCATGTGCACCGACGAAGGAGAGCGGAGTGTCGCCATCTTCGTTCGCCATATTCATGTTAGCCCCGTTGTTCAGTAGCAGTGCGGCCGTTGGCAGGTCACCGCAACGTGCCGCTATATGCAGCGCGGTGAGGCCGGTGTTGTTCTGCTTGTCCACCTGAATGCCTGCACCCAGCAGGAAACGCACCATCGCTGTATTGCGCGTAATTGTGGCCAAATGCAATGCCGTCATTCCTTCTGCTTCAAGCGCATGCAGCGGTACACCGGCGCGCAGCAGAAGGCGTGCTATGCGCGCACTCTTGTTGCCGGTCGCCCAGTGGAGAGCTGTGTAACCAAGTTCGTCGGTAACGTCAGCGCGCGCGCCTGCTTCGAGCATCATGCGTGCCGCATCGGCGTTACCGCTTCCTGCCGCGTAGAGCAATGGCGTGACGCCGGATTGGTCCCTTTTTTCCGGTGTGCCGCCCGCGACGAGCAGTAGCCTGACGATGTCTGGCCTGCCGCCGGTTGCGGCAACATGCAAGGGCGTCATTCCAGCGTTGTCCTCGGCGTCCACGTTACTGCCACTGTCGATCAGCAGGCGCGCAATACCAGCCTTTGCATAGCTGCAGGCAAAATGCAGGGCCGTCCAGCCGCTCTCGTTCGGCGTATTGATGTTGACGCCAAGCTGCAAGCAGGCCCTCATCGTCGCAGTGTCCGAACGCATTACTGCTGCACGCAGGCGGTCATTCAGATGGTTCATTTCAACTGTCCTTTCAAATTGCGCTCGTCTTTCGCGGCAATTGCCCCTGGCGCGGCGCGCGTCTTACTCGCCAATACCTGGTCCAAGCCGGATCGGGAATGTTCCGGGCTTGCGTCCTTCAGTCGTTGGAAGGGCGTGGGACTCGCCGTGCCGCTACTGCTTCCAGGTACTACAGGTGTCACTGTCTTGTCCGTAGGCCTCGCCATCGCTTCCCCAGTGAATAGCTTGGTCGGTGGATTATCTGCGTGGAATGGCAGGATTTCTGTTCGATAGGCGACACAAGCGCAATAAATTCTGGAAGGGCTGGAGTGCCAATAAACACGGCACAAAATTGGGCTGCGACGAAGACTAGCTCGGTAACTACATGAAATATGGACTACGTTTTCCAGGCTGCTGTCTGCAGGGAATGAGCGTGGGATTGCCCCCATCCTGCACCTAGTCGGTTTGCTTCCTGTACCTGGAAAGCCGCCCTGTCTTCGAACGCGATGAACAAGCCAGCTGCCCGCTATTCAGGCCGGGCCCGCCAAAGCTGAAGGGGGAATCAGCCGAACGAGAACTTGTCGAAAGCAGGAATGTCCGCGCGATTCGACGAAGTGCGGCAATAGAGGAGAGCGGTAAGAAGAAATCATGGCATCGAGGCGCTGAAGTTCTCGCTGCTCGCCCCCAGCTGCCCGCGCCAGCGACATTCCACGGTGCCACTCAAAGGGAATTCGAGTTCGGTGCACCGACTTTCTGCGCAAGCGCTTGATTTTGCTGCAACCTGCAGGCGGAAAAATGGACAGGAACGAAAACTGGTTTATCGGCGAATGCATGATAGAGCTGCGACGTGCGCAAGGCGGCCTCTTGCGCCAGGATTTTGCTGGCGACGCCTACAACGCGGCGGTGTATTTCCGTCGCTCGGCTCCCGCACGGCGCGCCTGGTTTGTCACGGCAGTTGGACAGGACAGTATGAGCGAGGCTTTGCTGGATCATGGCAGAAAGCACGGCCTGGAGCTCGGTTATCTCGCTCGCGCAAGCGCGAAGTTACCCGGTCTCTACCTGATCGAAACGTCCCCGGATGGAGAACGCTCATTTCTGTACTGGCGATCGGATTCTGCCGCCCGCCAGATGCTTAGTCCGGAGCATTGCGATGTGCTCCAGCAGCGCATCATGGCATGCGACCTGTTCTATTTTTCCGGGATTACGCTGGCAATCCTGGACGACGCCCGGCGCGATCGCCTGCTCATGCTGGCGTCTGCTGTGAAGGCGAATGCCGGTTGGGTTTGTTTTGACAGCAACTACCGCCCAAGCCTGTGGCAGTCCAAGGAAGAGGCGCAGCGCTGGAGCAATTCGGCGCTGGCTACGACGACACATGCGCTCGTCACTTTCGACGATGAGGCGCAGCTGTTTGGTGACCTGTCCCCGCATGCCACTCTGTCGCGGACACTTGCAGCCGGCGCTGCCGAAGTGGTTGTGAAGCTTGGCAGGGATGGGTGCATTGCGCAGACCGCAACGATGAGCGAGTTCCTTACCGTTCCTGCGGAAAAGGCGGAAGCGATTGACACGACTGCTGCGGGCGACTCGTTTAATGCAGCCTATCTTGCAGCGCGGCGCGCCCAAGCTTCCTTGGACGAAGCAGCCCGCACAGGGGCAAGACTAGCCGCTCAGGTAATCCAGGTAGCCGGAGCAATCATTGACGGTGTCCTATGAGCACGCATGAAACTCAGGCATGAAGCGCAAACATCAAAAAAAAGCGCCAAACAGTCGCGACAGCGTTATTCCGTGACTGTTACGCACAATAGCGCGTAAATGCGTGCTGCATCACGAGTCAATTCTTCGATTGTGTGAGAACTGTGCCGTCGGTATTTCACTCATCTTGATGATTGCCATATCAGGCCGCAATCCTGTATGGCAGACGTAACGCCCTGCGCCGGTCTCCAACAATCGATCGCAGTTCCTCCATGCTTGTCGCTGCGGATTCAGCCATGCAAAGCAGGAGAGAGGCACTCAATTGCAGATCTCCACTGCGAATTTTCTCGAGTGTCTTCAAGGAGATATGCAGACGCTGCGCCAATGCCTGATCGTTGCGCGAGTCGAGACGCTGCTGCAAGGTATCGAGCAAGCGGTTGGGATCGTAGTGTTTATAAGAGAACGGTTTTTTCATGGTGTCTATTGGGATAATGAAGTCCGCCATCGGCGCCGCGGCGCATGACCACGATGGCAGCAATTAAGTACGTTTCATTACACATCGTGGAGGCGATCTAATGGGATTGGTCGGTCTCGTCCTTGACCACCGACGCCATAGCCCATGTTGATCCAGTCAATCGTTTCGCCGGTTTCCAGTTCGATCGTGCCAAATGGAGCCGGGACCGACTGGGAGCGCACCTGCTCATACACCCGGCGCGCGACATGGAGGTTTTGTGTGTACACGGCATAGGAGCCGAATATCCATGGATGGGCAATACCGCCGTATGGCAATTTCGGGTTCATCGGCATGAGATCAAATGACAACCAGATGATATTTTTGCGCTGTGCGGCCAATGCTTACTGTCCGATTGCAGACATAAACCGAATAATTTTTGGAAGAAATCGCCCGCACTTTGTTGCTGCAATGCTGTAGCGGGCAATTGACTCCGGCGTGCATATTCCGCACTTAGCCGCGGGGCAGGCGAAACAGGCGCTGGTACTGCTTGCGTACTGCGGCATAGCACTCGCACGCCGCTTCTTCGAGCTTTTCCCGATCCAGAATCTGCATATGGCCGCGGCTGTACTTGATGAAGCCGGCTTGCTGAAACATCCCGGCAACAAGGCTGATGCTCGGACGATGCACGCCCAGCATCGCCGCCAGGAACTCCTGCGTCAGGTTGAATTCATTGCCCTGCACCCGGTCATGCGTGATCAGCAGCCAACGGGCGAACCGCATTTCGACGCTATGCAAGCGGTTGCAGGCAACGGATTGCGATACCTGCGCCAGGTAGCCTTGGGCGCAGCACTCGGCAAGCTGGCGCAGTGACGACAAGCTGCTGATCGCTTCCTTGAAATCACCGACCGTCATACGCAGGCAGTGCCCGGCAATCTGGCAGACGATGGTTTCCGTCGCATGCGTGGCTCCTACCAGCAGTTCGACATTGGTATGGCTTTCGTTGCCGACCGTGCTCACTTCCACCATGCTGCCGTCTTCCATGTATACCATGCAGGACTGGGCGCAGTTGCAGGGAAAGTAAACGTATTGAATCGGCTCGCCCTGCCGGCACAGGACGTCCTTCGCTTTGGTCTGTACCAGGTCGAGCACGGGTAATAGCCGCTGGTATTGCTCATCAGAGAGTCTGGCCAACAAGTGGTTTTGGCACTGGTGTGCCTGGGCAAGGGTGACAGGCATGTCGATTCCTTTGCTAATGGTGCGATTGACGCAAGAGGAAACAAACAAATGACTGTGATCGCAATCAGCTACGGTTTCGACCTGAGGAGGAGGTCTTTAGAGGAAGGCCGCTGGAGTATGTTGTCCAACGGCATGGCTAAAAAGAAGACGATGAAGATGCGTAAGAAATACGGTGCACTTCACTGGCATGTACAAAATAGACATTGCTTCAAGCCGCTAAGTTCAATCCTGACATTCGTTCATTGGCATTGATACAGGCAACCGTCACGGCACGAAGCTGGCAGTGGCCACATTAAAAAACCTGATATGTGCAAGACCGATCGACGCGGGGTAGGGCGGCTACGTCTGTTGTCTTCGTTCGGCAATATCGGTGATCGTTGCATAAGCGACCTAGACGTCGGCAAGCACTTGGTCGAAAACAGAGCCAAGGCCTTGGTAGGGTGGCGGGCCGGGGCTGGCGGTGATCAGCGATCAGCAGTCCGTCGCTTGCAGGGAGATCGATAATGCGATTCAGGCGTGATCATGAGCCAAGGCTCATATCCCCTTTATTCGCTGTGGTGGTCAACGTGTATGCCCATCTCGCGATTACACGTCACCACTCTTTTCTCGCTCGACACTTTGTTCGTGAACGATCGGACTGACCGCACTTGGCGAAGCTTCAGTATCCAGTGTTTCCACTCCCGGCGCGTCACTTTCCGATGCCAGAATGCCAAAGCCGGTTTGAATACGTGGTGGGCTATTTCCCGATGCTTCAGTCTTCGATCTCATTTCTGCTGGCAAAATCTGGGCAGGCGCGGCCGTCACTCCATCGGGAATTGAAATGCCATGCTCCCGCATCTCATGCTGTGCAATATGCCCGGTGCCGATCGTAACTGCTTCTCCGTTTGCGAGGAGGAACGTAATGATCCTGTCCAGGAACACCTGTTTGTCGGAGCGGTCGTCTGCCTCATCATCGCTGCGCATACCGAATAGCTCCTCGGCCAGTTCATGGGTCAAATTAAACAGGTTCGCCATCGCGATCTCGAACCGGCTGGTAATGCGACCCTCAATGCGCCAGAACATCTCCACACCATAAGGCTCCCAGTTCTCGATGAGGGGCTCGACAATATCGATGTAGGGCGGGGCCTGTGAAAGCCAGATATCGGGCGTTAGTACTAGCGCGCTCCAGTCGGGAGGAGCAATGTAACTGCCGTTATTCATTCCGATGCTCAGCGTCTCCGGCGGGATGCTGAGGCGTTCAATGTCGAGAGTGACCTGATGGTCCGGAATGCCGTCCACCAGTGCGTACGCCTCGCTCAAGCGTTCGAAGTAAGGGACGGGTTGCATATATTGCCTTTTTTGAAATGGCGGATGTCGCGGTTGGACATGCCGACGTACTAAGCGTTTCTGCCTTGACGGAAGTTCAATGCCCGCATACCTTGTTGCGGATAAGCAAACGTCAGACTTATAAAGTAAGAAATCTGCCGTTACGGAGCGGTCACTTTTTACGTCGCGACGCAGTATCTCGGTATCCCAAGGAATCAGTCGCGGGTTTTGATGTCACATTGGCATTGCCGATGCCAAAGGAGCGCGCATGACAAGCAGGCAGGAGCCTGACATGGACGAGCTGGAACGCATGGTAGCCATGATGGCCAAGGCGATCCCGGATCTTGACTGCCCGGAACAATGCGAATGCACCTGGGTTTATCACTACATGGAGCGCAGCGCGCAGTTGTATCGTGAAGAACTGGAATGGGCCTGCCTGGCAGAGGCACTAATCAAATACCGCCAGTCGCGCGGTAAGGGAAATCCTGGCTCGGGGTAATTCTGTTAAAGACGGAGCCGTCCCCAGCGAAAAATACGGCGAACTCTCGACAGTCGAGCTTTGCGGCCAGGATGTTGGCTCCGATCCTAATAACGGGATTTTTGCGCATGTCGTTGTGAATTTAGAGCGTCTAACAAAATGGGAATGGATCGTGTAATGCATTGCGTAGCGTTCGCCAGCAAATGATTGCGCAACCCAACCGAAGAAATCCTTCATGCATATCGGCCCGACGCTCATAGCGCACGCGCAATCGGCGAAACTG
>DASRXG010000051.1:0-110779 GCA_035654275.1 Noviherbaspirillum sp. | reverse complement strand
CGCGATCACGCCGATCAGTGTCGGCAGCATCAATAGCAGGCGCTTGGCAATATATGCCCACAGATTCATGGTTCGCCTCTCGTCTTATCGGGGTTTCTTTTCCCACCAGGTGGAGATCACATACGGATCGGCCTGGTAGTACTTCGGCACGGTCTCGGGGATGCCGAAGCGGTTACTGTAGGCCACGCGATGCGTGCCCGAATACCAGTGCGGTACCGCAAGGTACTTGTGCAGCAGCACGCGATCCAGTGCACGCGACGCACTGACCAAATCCTTCCAGTTGTTTGCGTGCACCACGGCCTCCACCAGCTTGTCTACTGCTGGGTCCTTCAAGCCCCAGACATTGCTCGATCCTTTTTCGTCCGCAGCCGCCGAACCGAAGCGGTCGAACAATTCGTTTCCGGGACTGGTGAATGCGCCGAAATTAATGCTCGTCATGTCGAAGTCGAATTCGTCCATCCTGCGTTGGATCAACGCGTAGTCGGCGGTGCGCTGGTTCGCCTGGATGCCGAGCTTTTGCAGGTTGCGCACGAAGACGCTGATGATGCGCGACATCGCGCCCTGGTCGTCGATGATTTCCAGGACGAAGGGCTCGCCCTTGGCATTGCGCAATGCGCCATCCTTGTAATCCCATCCGGCTTCCTTGAGCAGCGCCTTGGCTTGCAGCAGGTTGGCGCGTAGCGAAGACGGCAGGTCGGTGGACGGAGGCACCGGTGCCGGGCCGAACACGACGGGATCGAGCTTCGCGCGCAGCGGTTCGAGCAACTTCAGTTCTTCCGGCGAAGGCATGCCGGTGGCAGCCAGTTCACTATTGTTGAAGAAAGAATAGATGCGCTTGTACTGGCCGTAGAACAGCTGCCGATTCATCCATTCAAAGTCGAGCGCAAGTCCAATTGCCTTGCGCACGCGCACATCGGCAAACTGCGGACGCCGCAGGTTCATCATGAAGCCTTGCATGCCGGCTCCATTGGAGTGCTGGAGCTCGCGCTTGATGATCTCGCCGCTCCTGAACTTGGGACCGGTATAAGCACGCGCCCAATTCTTGGCGCTGTACTCGACGACGACATCGAACTCGCCAGCCTTGAACGCCTCGAGCCGCGCGACGTCATCCTTGTAGAAGCGATAATGGATGCGCTCGAAGTTGTACATACCGCGGCGCGATGGAACGTCATTTGCCCAGTAATTCGGGTCGCGCTTGTAAACAATGGAGCGTCCAACGTTATAGCGGTCGATCAGGTACGGGCCACTGGCGATCGGCGGTTCCAGCTGGATCTTGTCGAACGAGGTGCTTGCGCCCCATTTCTTCGAAAATACGGGCACACCCCCGACGATCAGCGGCAACTCGTGATTCAGCGTCTTGAAATCGAAACGGACGGTGCGCTCGTCGACGACCACGCATTGCTTGACGTCGGCAAAGATGATCTTGAACTGCGGCGCCCCCTTGGCGATCAGGCTGTCGTAGGAATGCTTGACGTCGGCAGCGGTGACCGGGTCGCCATTATTGAAGCGCGCCTTGGGATTGAGGCGAAAGGTCATGGACATGCGGTCCGCGGCCAGCTGCATGTCTTCCGCGAGCAGTCCGTACATCGTGGCGACTTCATCGGCGGAAGTCACCGCGAGCGTTTCAAACATCAGGTTGGAAACCCCGGCGGCAGCCACCCCTTTCAGGGAGAAGGGATTGAACTTGTCAAAGCTGGTGCGGCGGTCAGGATTGGCGAGGAACAGTTCGCCCCCGCGCGGAGCGTCCGGATTGACGTAATCGAAATGCTTGAAACCGGCCGGATATTTGGGCGTGTCGTACAGCGAGAATGCATGCGCGGCAAAAACGCTGCCACTATACTGAATCAAGCCAACGAGTAGAAACGGTAAGAGATATTTACGCATTCGGCTATGAAATAGAGGCCTGCTGAAAGGCGGAAAGCAAAGTCGGGCTATTGTACCGAAAGGACCCGCAGTATTTGTATTTAATCAATATTCTCTTGCCGAATGGTAAATAGGTCTGACGTTGTACCATGCCTGCAATTCAACAGAATTGATCTTTCCCATACTCGGGACAATCAGCAAAAAGTTGCCCTAAGAATCAAGCCCCCCTACAATCTTGCCGAGTTTTAATAATGAGCGGCCAAAAGTGCCCGGAAACCTGCGCGCTTCTGGCGGCTTCTGCTTGCCACAGGTCGTCGTCGCCCTGTAAAGCGATAAAATACGATAAAACCATTTGGAGTCATTCATGGCATTCCTGCAAGGCAAAAAAATCCTGATTACCGGACTGTTGTCCAACCGTTCCATCGCTTACGGCATCGCGCAAGCCTGCAAACGTGAAGGCGCCGAACTGGCATTTACCTATGTCGGCGAACGCTTCAAGGACCGTATTACCGATTTCGCGCAAGAGTTTGGCAGCAAGCTCGTGTTTGAATGCGACGTCAGCAGCGACGAGCAAATCAATGCCCTCTTCGCCGACCTCGGCAAATCCTGGGACCGTCTGGACGGACTGGTGCATTCGATCGGTTTCGCTCCGCGCGAAGCAATCGGTGGCGACTTCCTGGACGGACTGTCGCGTGAAGCCTTCCACATTGCTCAGGACATTTCCGCCTACAGTTTCCCGGCTTTGGCAAAGGCTGCACTGCCGCTGCTGCGCCCGAACTCCTCCCTGCTGACCCTGTCGTACCTCGGCGCCGTGCGTGTCACGCCGAACTACAACACGATGGGGCTGGCAAAGGCAGCGCTGGAAGCCAGCGTGCGCTACCTGGCCGAGTCGCTTGGCCCGAAGGGCGTTCGCGTCAATGGCATTTCCGCCGGCCCGATCAAGACCCTGGCGGCATCCGGCATCAAGGACTTCAGCAAACTGCTGGGCATCGTCGCCGCGCACGCACCGCTGCGCCGCAATATCACGATTGAAGACGTCGGCAACACGGCAGCCTTCCTCCTGTCCGACCTTTCTGCGGGCATCACCAGTGAAATCACCTATGTCGACGGTGGCTTCTCTAACGTGATGTACGCCCCGGAAGAGTAATTCCCCAAGGCCTGCGGGATGGCCCAGCTATCCCGCAGCTTGTCCTTTTTGCACCGCGCGAAATACCGCTGCAGCGATTTCGATTCGTCTGTATAATGCGCCGCTGTGCATCGCAACAAGCATGCGCACCGCAGCATCGCAAACCCTTTAGCAATAAACGATAAAGCCCTCCCGCCTTTTGGTGTCGCTCTGTACAGACACCGTCCCGGCGCAAAGCTTTTGTGCCGAAATCTCTCAGAGTTTTTCTCAGCTGTTTCGTTGGTTGGCGTTGCCTTTTCAAATACGTCTGTGCACCTGCAATGAGTGCGGTCGCGGCGTTGTAATTTACGAAAGAGACTCAATGACTTTTGAAGCACTAGGCCTGCACACGTCCATTCTGAAAGCACTGACGGAAGCCGGCTACACCAAACCGACCCCGGTCCAGGACCAGGCAGTACCCGCGGCGATGCAAGGCCGCGACCTGATGGTGTCCTCGCAAACCGGCTCGGGCAAGACTGCTGCATTCATGCTGCCGGCCCTGCACAAATTCGCTCTGGCCGAGCAATCCTCCCAGCCGGCTGGCAAGACTGCCAACCAAGAACGTCAGGCCGCACGTGCGCGCGGCGACCGTCCACGCTTCCAGCCTGCACAGCCGAAAATGCTGGTGCTGACGCCGACCCGCGAACTGGCAATGCAAGTGACCACGGCGACCGCGAAGTACGGCACCCACCTGCGCCGCGTTCGCGCGGTTTCGATCCTCGGCGGCATGCCTTATCCGAAGCAGATGCAACTGCTGGCAAAGAACCCCGAGATCCTCGTCGCGACGCCGGGCCGCCTGATCGACCACATGGAATCCGGCAAGATCAATTTCTCGCAGCTCGAGATGCTGGTGCTGGACGAAGCCGACCGCATGCTGGACATGGGCTTTATCGACGACATCGAGAAGATCGTCGCCGCTACGCCGGAATCGCGCCAGACGATGCTGTTCTCGGCGACGCTCGATGGCGTAGTCGGCAACATGGCCAAGCGCATTACGCGCGATCCTCTGGTAATCCAGATCGCCGGCGCCGCGACCAAGCACGAAAACATCCAGCAGCGCGTGCACTTCGTGGACGATCTGTCGCACAAGAACCGCCTGCTCGACCACCTGCTGCGCGATTCATCGATCGACCAGGCTGTCGTGTTTACCGCCACCAAGCGTGACGCCGACACGATCGCCGACCGCCTGAACATCGCAGGTTTTGCTGCTGCAGCGCTGCATGGCGACATGCACCAGGGCGCACGCAACCGCACCCTCGACGCACTGCGCCGTGGCCAGGTACGCGTGCTGGTGGCAACCGATGTGGCAGCGCGCGGCATCGACGTGCCGGGCATTACCCACGTGGTGAACTATGACCTGCCGAAATTCCCGGAAGACTATGTGCACCGTATCGGCCGTACCGGCCGCGCGGGACGCAATGGACTGGCGATTTCGCTGGTAAACCATTCGGAAAACATCAACATCAAGCGTATCGAGCGCTTCACCAAACAGTTGATCCCGGTTGACATCATCGAAGGTTACGAGCCGAAAAAAACGGCGCAAGCACCGCGCAGCGCCCGCAAGCCGGGCGGCTGGAAGCCGGGCGACAACCGTAGCAACGCCAAACCGGGCCAGCGCACCTTCAGCAAGCCGGGCGCACCGCGTAAATCTGGCGGCTTCAACAAGGGCGCCCATTTCAGTGACAACGGTGGTGGGCGCCGCTCCTACGGCGACCGCTGATCGATAGCCTGAAATAAGAAAAGCCGCCCCGAAATCCGGGGCGGCTTTTTTATTGCTCCGTCGCGCTCGTTACAGAGAACAGGTACGAAAACCGACAAACATGTCGTCGCGCTCCGGCAGGCAAAAGTTGCGGAATTTGGGCGAGCGCAGGCGCAGCCTCGTCGCAAACGAAGCGCCGCGCACCGCCTGGTGTGACATGAAGGTCGGTTCCGAATACTCCCGATAGGCGTCAGGAGAAAATCCCGGGTACGGCTCAAACGGTGAACAGGTCCACTCCCACAGATCGCCCCAGCGCAACGCAGGATGGCCCGACAGAGCGGCGTACTCCCATTCTGCTTCAGTGGGCAGGCGCCGGCCAGCCCACGTGCAATACGCCTGCGCTTCGTACAGGTTGACGTGCCGTACAGGCTCGTTGGCAGGCAACGCGATCAGTTTTCCAAACCGGTAGCAACGCCACTGCCGCCCTTCGCGCAGCCAGTCGCGCGGTGCCGAACGATCCTGCGTCATCAACCAGTTACGGCCCGAGGCGCTCCAAAACTGCGGCTTCTGGTAACCGCCATCGGCGACGAACTCGCTGAATTGTGAATTGGACACCAACGTGGAATCCATTTCGAACTGCGGCACATAGCAGGGATGTGCCCACTTCTCATTGTCGAACACGAAGCCGGAGTCCGGACTACTGCCGCGCTGGAAAGTACCGCCGGGGAAGCGTATCTCGCCCTGTGCCCACGAAGGGATCACATGATTGGCAAGTTGCGGCGGCAACGTCACATTCAGTGTCTGGAGTGTGTACGCAAGCGCCTCGCCACGCATGTCCTCATAGGCGAGCGCGAGGCGATAGGGATACAAGGCGGCATGATCGTTTTTCGCACGGCTCAGCTTGTCGAGCACACGGTCGAGCACTTCGCGGCAGTATGTTTTCAATGCGCCGGCACTCGGCAGCTCAAGTGTCCAGCGTGCGCGGTGTGCCACGGTATTAGCATCGAACCAGTCATCACCCTTCGTCAGGAGCGATGTGCGCAGTGCAGACGCCGGTTCGCTGGATTGCGCCTCGCGCAGGATGTACCACTCGGCGAACCAGGCAATGTGCCCCAGCTCCCAGAGCGGCGGATTGATAAAGGGAAGAACCGGCACTTTTCCGGCTGTGTCCAGACCCGCGCTCGCATAGCGGTCAAACAACGTAAGCGTGTAATCCCGTGCATCCTGTAATGCACCAGCCAATTCATTGGGCGCGGCGGTGCGGAAAGAAAAATTCATCGCGGAGTTCGAGCCGTAAAGGTTGATGACGTGGTTGATATCGCACGGCTATTATCGACCTCGTTCTGGTGAAAGCCAATACTGACGGCGCCAAACGTGCAAGCGCGATTCATGCATGCGGACTTGTGCCACCGTGCAATATGCCAGACTGACAGTCGATGCTGAGCACACTCCAATGCAGTGATATCGAACTAAAGCGAAGTTGACAGAGTCGGTGAGCTTCCTCTACATTGGCAGCATGTTGACTGCCAATGCACAACTTCGCGCTCTACTTCATGTCTCCCGCGTCCTGCCGGTGACGACACTACTGCGCCTGGCGCACTAATACTCTCCCCCTCCCTGTTGTTACCCGTTTTCCGCACGCCACTTGGCGTTGCGATTTAATTTTCCGGAAAGCCGTCTTCCATCTCATGCACTTCAAGCGCATTCCCGTCACCATCATCAAGGGCGAAATCCTCGCCGTGATGATCTTTGCGCGTGCGCTTTCCCTGCTGCCGCTACTGATCGGTTGCCTGGCCTCGCGCTAGTGGCAGTCAGGCAGCCATTCCGCCACATCTGAAGTTTCCATCCACACCAATCAAAAAAAGGATAACCATGATGTTGCAGAATCCGGCGACGAAATATCGCGCCCTCCCTCCAGTCGGTTTAACCAGCCGCACATGGCCTGACAAGGCCATCTCCGAAGCACCGATATGGATGAGCACCGATCTGCGTGACGGCAACCAGGCGTTGATCGAGCCGATGAGCCCCGAGCGCAAGCTGCGCTTCTTCGAGATGCTGGTCAAGATCGGCCTGAAGGAAATCGAAGTCGCGTTTCCTTCTGCGTCCCAGGCCGACTACGACTTCGTGCGCATGCTGATCGAGGAAAGACGTATCCCCGACGATGTGACGATCGAAGTCCTGACGCAATCTCGCGAAGATTTGATCCGGCGCACAATTGACTCCCTGCGCGGTGCGAGACGGGCGATCGTGCACCTGTACAACCCGATTGCGCCAACGTTCCGCCGCATTGTGTTCGGCATGTCACGCGAACAAGTTCGCGAAATCGCCTTGTCCGGCACACGCCTGATCAAGCAGTTGACCAGCGAGCGGCCAGAAACCGACTGGGTTTTCCAGTATTCGCCCGAGACTTTCAGCATGGCTGAGCTGGATTTTTCAAAACATGTCTGCGATGCCGTGTCTGAGATCTGGAAGCCGACACCTCAAAGCAAAATGATCATCAACCTGCCGTCCACGGTAGAGTGCAGCACACCCAATATTTACGCCGACCAGATTGAGTGGATGCACCGGAAGCTGGCACGCCGGGAATCACTCATCCTCAGCGTCCATCCGCATAATGACCGCGGCACTGCGGTCGCCGCAGCGGAACTGGCCGTCATGGCAGGTGCGGACCGGGTAGAGGGCTGCCTGTTCGGAAATGGCGAGCGCACCGGCAACGTTGATCTCGTCACGCTCGCAATGAACCTGTACACGCAGGGCGTGCATCCCGGCCTGGATTTTTCGGATATCGATGAGGTGCGCAAATGCGTGGAAGACTGCAACCAGCTTCCGGTGCATGCTCGTCACCCCTATGTGGGTGACCTGGTATACACCGCGTTTTCAGGGTCGCATCAGGACGCGATCAAGAAAGGGTTTGCGCAGCAGCGCGACGGCGCTTTCTGGGAAGTTCCCTACCTGCCGGTCGACCCAGCCGATCTTGGCCGCAATTACGATGCGGTCATTCGCGTCAACAGCCAGTCCGGCAAGGGCGGTATGTCTTATCTGCTTGAGCAGGAATACGGTTTGAAACTGCCACGTCGCCTGCAAATCGAATTCAGCCGCGCAGTGCAGCAGATCGCCGATAACAGCGGCCGGGAAGTGACAGCGCAGGATATTTTTAACGTCTTCCGGCGCGAGTATCTGGATCTGCAGAGTCCATATGCCTACCATGCCCACCGGATTATTGAAGACTGCTCTTCCGGCTCTTTATCGCTGCACGCCGAACTGCGCCACCATGGTCAGCAGCTTCACGTACACGGCTCTGGCAACGGACCGATCGATGCGTTTATTCGTGCACTCGGGCTTGATAGCACCGTCATGGATTACCATGAGCATGCAATCGGCTCGGGCTCGGATGCACGGGCCG
The DNA here is from genome assembly GCA_035654275.1 of Noviherbaspirillum sp. Classification (GTDB taxonomy): domain Bacteria; phylum Pseudomonadota; class Gammaproteobacteria; order Burkholderiales; family Burkholderiaceae_D; genus Noviherbaspirillum. Next base: position 102,649 of record DASRXG010000051.1, on the reverse strand, counting down.
CCTGTTATATAGAGCTGCGCGTCGCTGACGAGCCAACGCGGTTCGGCGTTGGCATTGATGAAAACATCGTGACCGCATCATTCAAAGCCGTGGTGAGTGCATTAAACCGTCAGACAGGTAATGAACGATCGGTATGCCATGCAAGCGGCCTGACAGCAGGGTAACGTTGTCAGCATGAGTGAAGAAATCGGCTGCGCATCAGCAACTTTTTGCCAGCCGAATTCCGGAGAACTGCCATCGTGCCGTGGCGGGAAAGAAGTTGCGGTACGTGGGCCGCGCATGGCCGGTCGGTGTGGCGCAGGATGAGCCTCGCAAAACATATTGGTTGGCCATGAACTTGCCGTTGTATTCGCCAAGCGCACCATCCGCGGCACGATATCCCGGATAAGGCGAATAACTGCTGAGCGTCCATTGCCAGTTCGCGCCGAACAGCTGATAGAGGCCCTCAGCCTGCGGCACGTCGGGTGTCATGGGATGAAGGCCGTGCGTACCGAAATCCTCGGCCGCTGCGGCGGCGTGCTCCCATTCCGCCTCGGTACACAGCCGCGCTCCACACCAGCGCGCATAGGCGTCCGCTTCAAAGAATGAAACATGTGTCGCCGGCCGGTTCATGTCGAGCGACTGCAAGCCATACAGGGTGAACTCCTTCCAGCCTGACTCGTCACGGTGCCAGTACATTGGATGAACAAGGCGGTTGGACTGCACCCAGTCCCATCCTTCCGACAACCAGTGTTCGGGTTTGGCATAGCCACCATCCTCGATAAAGGCCAGGAACTCGCCATTGTTCACCTGCCGCGATGCAAGCAAGTACGGCTCAACAAACTGGCGGTGACACGGAGTTTCGTTATCGAAACAAAATCCTTTGCCGGCATGACCGATCTCGACAATGCCGCCATCGAATACTTTCCATGCCAAGATACCAGAAGGCCCACTCTGTTCCATCGTTGAAGTGGAATACGCAGGAAACAAGGGATTCATCGACAGCAGATGCTTGATATCAGTTAATAGCAGCTCCTGATGCTGTTGCTCGTGCTGCTGTCCAATTTCCAGCAGCCGCTGCAAGTCCTCGTCGTTGTACCGACAAAGAAGCTCTTCAATGCGCTCGTCCACATTGCGACGGTACGAAAGCACTTCGCCGAACGACGGTCTGGTCAGCATGCCACGCTGCGGCCTGGGGTGCTTGTCACCGACCCCGTTGTAATAGGAGTTGAACAGCACACGAAACGCGGGATGGAAAGGTCGGAAACCAGATTCGTAGCGCTCGAGAATGAAAGTCTCGAAGAACCACGTCGTATGCGCCAGGTGCCATTTGACCGGGCTGGCGTCGGTCATTGATTGCACGCAGCAGTCTTCCTCCGACAAAGGCTGGGCCAGTGCGACAGAATGGCTGCGCACCGCCCGATATGAGGATTCCTTCGTTTCGACTGTGTGTATTTCGGCTGTCTGTACCATCATCGTTCAGCCAGCACGCGCGTGGCAGACCATGAACCATTGCTGCGGATCGGTCCAGGTGCGAATCTGGCTGAAGCCCGCACGCTCGAGGAGTTGAAGGAATTTTTCCCTGCTGTACTTGTAACTGCTTTCGGTATGGATGCTTTCCCCGGGGCGGAAATGTCGCTCGCCCTCTTCCCACCGTACGGTGACGTCACGGACGGCGTCGAGATGCATTTCGATGCAGCTTTCCTCAAGATTGAAACGGCAGCGATGACGCCAGTCCCGTGCGTCGAAATCCGTGCCGAGCAAGGCGTTGAGGTGCCGCAGGAGGTTGAGGTTGAAGGCGGCGGTCAGGCCGATCGCATCATCATAGGCAGGATGGAGGATTTCCATCCCCTTCAACAGATCGACACCAATCAGCAGCCCGCCATCCGCATTGCAGGCATCGCGAATGCGGGCGAGGAAGGCAGCGGCATGGTCCGGCGAAAAGTTGCCGATGGATGAACCGGGAAAGAAGAACAGCCGCCGTTCGCGATGCAATGTTTCCGGCAAGTCGAGAGAACTGGAGAAATCCATGCCGAGCCCGCACATCCTGATGTGCGGATAGCGATAGCGCAGGTATTCCACGGCTTCACGCAAGAATTCGACGGAAATATCAATCGGCACATACTGCGCCGGCTGCAGGGCATGGAACAAGCGTTCTGCCTTCTCGCAATTGCCTGCGCCGAGGTCGATCAGCGTCGATCCCTTCCCTGTCGAACGGGCAATGTCGTACAGGTGCTGCTCGAAGATGGCCGCCTCGGTACGCGTCGGATAGTACTCGGGCAGTTCGCAGATGGCGGAAAAAAGTTTGGAACCGAGCGCATCGTAAAGATATTTTGGAGAGGTATGGGCGCGGGGCGCAAGCAGTCCTGCACTGAGTTCCGCGCGGATGGCATCGGTATTCTTGCGATAGATCTGGATGAATCCGGTTTGCAAGATGTCAGTCGGGCAATGCCGAGTGGTTGGCAAATTTTTAGCTATCATAGGCGCGTGGTTTGAATGGCTCTTGAGGCGTCACAAGCAAGAACCACGCTTCCCACTATTTTTTGCCGGCACGCCTTCTGGCGACCGGTGACCAATCCAGCCTTCAAAAGCGTATTGCATCACCGCATTGCTCCTTTGGAAGGCGCATCAATCACGAGGCGATGCTAGAACTGCGCAATCTGAGCAAGTCCTATCCCAATGGCAGGCGCGTGTTAAATGGCCTGAGCTACCGTATTGAGGACGGAGAATATGTGGCCATCATGGGCGACTCCGGTGTCGGCAAATCGACCTTGCTCAACCTGATCGCCGGGCTGGACTCGCCGGATGGCGGTGAAATCGTCATTGATGGCGTCTCGATGTCTGCACTGGATGATGACGGTGCGACGGCCTTGCGGCGAGAGAAGTTCGGCTTCATTTTCCAGGCATTCCATGTGCTGCCGCATCTGACGCTGGCGCAGAACGTTGCCCTGCCCCTCTTGCTCAACGGTGAAGTGCCAACGCGCGCGACCGACATGCTGGCCGCCGTCGGCTTGCAGGGACGAGAGCAGGATTTCCCGCGCCAGCTGTCCGGTGGAGAATTGCAGCGAGTCGCGATTGCGCGCGCACTGGTGCACCGTCCCAAGCTCCTGCTTGCGGACGAGCCGACCGGCAATCTCGATCCTGACACCGCGCATGAGGTGCTGCTGTTGTTGCGCAACGAGATCAAATCCAACGGGGCGACGGGCATCATCGTGACCCATTCACCGGCAGCCGCCGCAACGGCAGACCGTACGCTGCTGCTCACCAAAGCCGGCTTGCAGCCGATGGAACTGCAGCGAGGATGAACTACGCGTCTGCCCTACTCTCCCGCTGGCTGATGCTGGGCGAATGGCGTGCCCATCCGGTGCGCACGTTCGTAGCGATGCTGGCCATTGCGCTGGGCGTGGCACTCGGCTTTGCCATTCACCTCATCAATTCCGCGGCATACAACGAGTTTTCCGCCGCAATCAAGAGCCTTTCCGGGCAGGCGGACCTGCAGGTGCGCGGCGCGCAGCCGTATTTCGATGAATCCTTGTACGAGAAGCTCGCACAGCGCGAAGGTGTCGCCATCGCCAGTCCGGTGCTGGAAGTGGACGCCGCATTGCCGGGCAAGGACGGCGCGCTGAAGGTTCTTGGGATCGACGTGTTTCGCGCGGGAGCGATCTCACCGGACCTGATCGGCATGCCGGCCGAAGACCGGCCATTCGACATACTGGCAGACGATGCCATCTTCCTCTCTCCAGCGGCGATGGAATGGCTGCGTGTAGCACAGGGAGACCGGCTGCAACTACAGGCTGGCACGCATGCCGTGACACTGCGCGTCGCAGGCGGGCTGGTGCGTGCGCGCGCCGGACAGCGCATCGCGGTCATGGATATCGGTGCGGCGCAATGGAGGTTCCAGCGCCTCGGGCGCTTGTCGCGCATCGACCTGGAACTGACTGCCGGCGTGGATCGGAGTGCGTTCAAGGCTGCACTCGCAAAAGAACTGCACTCGCAGCATCTCGTGACCGAAACCGCCGACCAGGAAGCGCGCACCGCCAACATGTCGCGCGCCTACCGCGTGAACCTGAACGTGCTGGCACTGGTGGCACTCTTTACCGGTGGATTCCTGGTGTTTTCCACGCAGGCACTGTCGGTAATCCGGCGACGCAGCCAGCTTTCTCTGCTTCGTGTCGTGGGCATGACGCGCAAGCGCGTACTTGCCCAGATCCTCGGCGAGGGCGCGAGCCTTGGCGTCATTGGTTCTATCCTCGGACTGGCAGGCGGATATGCGATGGCAGCCATTGCCTTGCACTTCTTCGGAGGCGATCTGGGCGGGGGATATTTTCCTGGCGTGCAGCCGACCGTGCAGTTTTCATCCGCTGCGGCTGCTGTGTTTTTCGCTCTCGGCATGCTGGCAGCATTGCTCGGTTGTGCTGGACCAGCCTGGGAAGCTGCCCGAGCCAAGCCGGCACAGGCGCTCAAGTCGGGCAGCGAAGACATTGCCTTAAGAAGGCTCGCCACGCCTTGGCCGGCATTGGCATGCGTCGTCATCGGCGCAGTTCTCACGCAATTGCCGCCCTTGTTTGAGCTGCCGGTTTTCGGCTATATCGCCATCGCGCTTCTGCTGATCGGTGGCATCGGCCTCATGCCTCGACTCGCAGCCACCGTGTTTTCGCTGCTATCCGCGAAGGCCGAACAGCAAAACCAGCGGAAGACAGGTGCCGTGACCACCTTGTCGCTGGCACGACTGGCGAACGCACCGAACCAGGCTTCCATTGCGCTCGGCGGCGTGCTGTCGAGCTTCAGCCTGATGGTCGCTATGGCAATCATGGTTGCCAGCTTCCGCACCTCGGTCGACGACTGGCTGGCGCGCGTGCTCCCCGCTGATCTGTACCTGCGCTCCGCGGCATCAGGCAACACAGGGTCATTATCGCGAGCCGACCAGGAGCGAATCAAGACAGCACCGGGCATCCTGCGTGTCGATTTCCTGCGGTCGACGCAGTTGATACTCGATCCTAGCCGGCCGCCAGTGACGCTGATCGCCCGGCCGATCGAGGTGTCCGATCCGGCCCGCACGTTGCCGCTGGCCGAAGATGCGCTTCCAGCAAACCATATTCCATCGCGCAGCGTGCCGGTGTGGGTATCGGAGGCGATGACCGACCTGTACGGCTACCGGCTGGGTACGTCAGTACAATTTTCCCTTGGCGGCAAGGCACGGGAATTCTTTGTCGCCGGCATCTGGCGCGACTATGCGCGGCAGTCCGGGGCAATCCAGATGCGCCTGTCCGACTATCGTGAGTTAACCGGCGACATGGAAGTCAACGACGCCGCATTATGGCTGGAATCCGGCTTTACGGCGGAAAAAGTGATCGCATCTCTGAAGCAACTACCGTTCGGCACGGCACTCGAATTCGCGGAACCGGGCGAGATCCGTGCCGTCAGTCTGCGTATCTTCGATCGTAGTTTCGCGGTCACGTATCTGCTGGAAGTTGTCGCGATCGTCATCGGCCTGTTCGGTGTGGCAGCCACTTTTTCTGCACAAACGCTCGCACGCGCCAAGGAATTCGGGATGCTGCGACATATCGGCGTCACCCGCCGGCAGATCATGGAAATGCTGGCCGCCGAGGGCGGGCTGCTGGCGCTGCTTGGCGTTGTGGCCGGTTTCCTGATCGGCGGTGCGATCAGCCTTATCCTGGTTTTTGTCATCAACCCGCAATCGTTCCACTGGACGATGCAGTTGCATTTGCCATGGACGCTGCTGGCAACAGTGGCCGCCGTGATGCTGGTTGCCGCGTCGCTAACCGCGCTCGTCTCAGGGCGATATGCAGTGTCCGGTGACGCAGTACGGGCGGTAAGGGAGGACTGGTGATGATGTGCATAAGAGTTGCGCGAAGCGACAACCGAACCACAGGCCGCGCGACCAGTGCTCAATCCATGACGGGAGCCGCACTTGCGATTATCTTCCTTGTCATGCTTTTGCTTGGCGCGGCGACTGTCTTCGCGGCCCCGCCCCAGTTCGCCAGCGTCACTCCGGGAAAGCAACTGACCTTCCCGCGCGATTTCGGCGCTCATCCCGACTTCCGGACCGAGTGGTGGTATGTGACGGGCTGGCTCGAAACACCCGACAAGAAACCGCTCGGCTTCCAGATAACCTTCTTTCGCTCCGCAACGGAACACGACCGGGGCAATCCGAGCAACTTCGCACCGAAGCAGCTCATCATCGCACACGCCGCCCTGTCCGATCCTTCAGCGGGCAGGCTCCTGCATGACCAGCGCAGTGCGCGCGAGGGATTTGGCATTGCTTATGCAAAGGAAGGCAATACCAATGTGAAGCTCGACGGGTGGCATCTGCTCCGCGAAGGAAATACCTACCGCACTCGCGTGACCGCGAAAGACTTCACGCTGGAGTTCAGCCTCACTCCCTCCCAGGCACCGATGCTGCAGGGAGAGAACGGTTTTTCGCGCAAGGGTCCAAGGCCCGAGCAGGCGAGCTACTACTACAGCGAGCCGCATCTGCGCGTCACCGGCACCGTGACGCGTGAAGGAAAGCCGGTCAGCATCACCGGCAACGCCTGGCTCGATCATGAATGGTCGACCAGCGTGCTGGATCCGGAGGCGGCCGGATGGGACTGGGTAGGGGCCAACCTGGACGACGGCGCTGCGCTGATGGCCTTTCGGATACGGGGCAAGGACGGCGCGACACTCTGGTCCCATGCGGCGCTGCGCGACAGAAATGGCCGCATTACCAAGTTCGGCCCCGGGCAGGTACGCTTCATGCCACAACGCAGCTGGCGTTCGCCGCGCACCGACGCCAGCTACCCGGTGGAAGTGCGTATCGCAGCAGGCGACATGGAATGGCAATTGACACCGCTGCAGGACGACCAGGAACTGGATTCGCGCCAGTCGACCGGCTCGGTCTATTGGGAAGGCGCGGTCACACTCACGCAGGGCGGCAGGCGGGTCGGCCGCGGCTATCTGGAACTGACGGGATACGTAAAACCACTGAAACTATGAGCACAGCAGCATCGAGAGAACAACAAAAAAGCAGCTTGACGACGCTCAAGGGATTACTGCTTTTCCTTGTGCCGTACAAGAAGCAGTTTACGTTGGCCGGCGTCGCGCTGGTCATCGCGGCTGCAGCCACGCTGGCCATTCCGTATGCGTTCCGGCAAATCATTGATGTCGGGTTCGGTGGTGCCGCCGGCATGGCGGATATTCAGGACAGCGCGCATATCGACCGCTATTTCATTGCGCTGTTCGGTGTTGCCTGTGTGCTCGCCATCGCAACCGCCGCGCGCTTTTACATGGTGTCCTGGCTGGGCGAGCGCGTGACGGCCGACCTGCGCAGCGCAGTGTACCGACATGTCGTGACGCAGAGCCCGCAGTTTTTCGAGACGACGCAGACTGGCGAGGTGCTGTCGCGCCTGACTACCGATACCACGCTGATCCAGGCCTTGGTTGGCACCAGCATCTCCCTGGCTTTGCGTAACATGCTGCTGTTTGTCGGCGGCCTCGTGATGCTGTTCGTTACCAGTGCAAAGCTGTCGGCAATCATCGTCGTCATGCTTGCCGGCGTGGTGCTGCCCATCGTGTTCTTCGGCCGTCGTGTACGCAAGCTGTCACGCGCCTCACAGGACCGCGTTGCAGATGCCTCGGCATTAGCCGGCGAGATCCTGAACGCGATGCCCACGGTGCAGGCGTACACGCATGAGCAGCTTGAGTCAAAACGTTTCGGCGAATCGGTAGAGCGCGCCTTCACCACCGCCATGCAGCGCATCCGCGCACGCTCTGTGCTGACCGTGGTTGCGATCCTGCTGGTGTTTGGCGCAATCGTGTTCGTACTGTGGCTGGGCGCGCATGAAGTGATTGAAGGCAGCATGACGACAGGCGAACTCGGCCAGTTCATCCTGTATGCAGCGCTCGTGGCCGGCGCGATTGGCGCACTATCGGAGGTGCTGGGCGAAGCGCAACGAGCGGCCGGCGCAACTGAGCGCTTGCTTGAGCTGTTGTCGGTGCGTTCACCAATCCAGTCACCGGCGCAGCCAGATGCACTCCCGCAGCGCACCGCCAATGGCGCGGCATTGTCCTTGCAGCATGTGACCTTCCATTACCCTTCCCGTCCGGAGTCACCTGCGCTGATCGACCTCTCGCTGGATATCCGTCCCGGCGAAACAGTCGCCGTGGTCGGCCCATCCGGTGCTGGAAAGACAACTTTGTTTCAGCTGCTGCTGCGTTTTTACGATCCGCAGCTTGGCAGTATTCTTCTTGACGGCATCGATATCCGGCGACTTGATCTTGAAACGCTTCGCGGCTCGATCGGCGTCGTGCCACAGGACACCATCATCTTTTCCGACAACGCGCTGGAAAACATCCGCTATGGCCGTGCCGATGCCACGGACGACGAAGTTATAGCGGCCGCAAAGCTGGCCGCCGCACATGAATTCATTGAACGCCTGCCGCAGGGTTACCAGTCGTTTCTCGGAGAACGCGGCGTGCGCTTGTCAGGCGGACAACGCCAGCGCATCGCGATTGCCCGCGCACTGCTGAAGAATCCGCCGCTATTGCTGCTCGACGAGGCAACCAGCGCGCTGGATGCGGAATCCGAACGGCTGGTACAGGGTGCGCTGGAAGTCGCCATGGAGGGGCGCACGACGCTGGTCATCGCGCACCGGCTGGCGACAGTGCAAAGCGCCGACCGCATCATCGTGATGGAACATGGACGTATCGTGGAAAGCGGTACGCATGCATCGCTAGTGGCCAAGGGTGGCCTGTACGCCAGCCTCGCCGCATTGCAGTTTTCGCAAGTTCCAGCGCATTAGAAGCGATTGCAACACGATCTTAAACACCCGACCCTGCCCCGGCTTCCATTAAAATAGCGCGATTCAACGGAAAACAGATCCATGCGCCAATACCTCGACTTCATGCGCCATGTGTACGAACATGGCACCGAAAAAACCGACCGCACCGGTACCGGCACCCGCTCGGTATTCGGCTACCAGATGCGATTCGACCTGCAGCAGGGTTTTCCCCTTGTGACAACCAAGAAACTGCACCTGAAATCCATCATTCACGAGCTGATCTGGTTCCTCGCAGGCTCGACCAACACCAAATACCTGAAAGACAACGGCGTATCGATCTGGGATGAATGGGCGGACGAGAACGGCAACCTTGGCCCGATCTACGGCTACCAGTGGCGCTCCTGGCCGGCACCGAACGGCCAGCACATCGACCAGATCGCGCAGGTCGTCGACCAGATCAAGAACAACCCGGATTCCCGCCGCCTGATCGTCTCGGCCTGGAACGTGGCCGACATCCCGCAGATGAAGCTGCCGCCCTGCCATGCGTTCTTCCAGTTCTATGTGGCCGACGGCAAGCTGTCCTGCCAGTTGTACCAGCGCAGTGCCGACATCTTCCTCGGTGTGCCGTTCAACATCGCGTCATACGCGCTGCTCACGCACATGATGGCGCAGCAGACCGGCCTCGATGTCGGTGAATTCATCTGGACCGGCGGCGACTGCCACCTGTACTCCAACCACATGGAGCAAGTGCAGGAACAGCTGTCACGCACGCCGTTCCCGTCGCCCAAGCTGGTCATCAAGCGCAAGCCGGATTCGATCTTCGATTACAAATTCGAAGATTTTGAGATCACGGATTACCAGTCACACGCGCATATCAAAGCTCCGGTGGCAGTGTAATGGCGCACCTGACTATCGTCGTCGCTACCGATGCGAAGGGTGGCATCGGCATCAACAACTCGCTGCCGTGGCGGCTGCCGGAAGACCTGGCACACTTCAAGCGTGTAACGTCGGGACATCCGATCATCATGGGCCGCAAGACCTTTGATTCCATCGGACGCCCGCTGCCTAACCGCCGCAACATCGTCGTCACGCGCAATCCCGACTGGAAGCACGATGGCGTGGAAGTCGCGACATCGCTCGATGCAGCGCTCGCGCTCGTTGGCGATACGCCCGCGCATGTAATTGGCGGCGCGCAGATTTACGCGGAGATCCTGCCGAAAACCGACCGGCTGATCGTCACGGAAATCAGCAAGACTTTCAATTGCGATGCATTTTTTCCCGCCATCGATCCGCAGCAGTGGAAGGAAGTGTCACGGGAACAGCATCATTCCGACACGCAGGATCTCGACTTCGCCTTCGTCATTTACGAACGACGCTGAGTGGCTCCGTGAATTACGCTCCAAACGGTCCACATAATCGCTCTGCACGCCTGCACCTGCTTTAGAGCCATTTCGGCAGACTTTCTGAGTCCGAAATGGCTCCCGGTGGATGGACACAGATTTTCCATCCACACCCGCAAATTTTTCGTCCTGAATTATCAGTTGGTGTGGTGATCTTCATCTCAGCCAACACGCACCGTCGCGTACACCGTCCCAAAGGCAGAAAGATCAGCGAAGTGCTGAAACAGACGCGCCTCGGACAGGGTGCCATTCCGAACCGTAAAGAGCGCGGTCGGGCATGCAGAATCGCCTACTTCGCTGCCGTGAAAACGTGTAGTCAATAACGCATGAAGTTCTTTCCTGTCGAGCAGCCAGTGCTGCCTGTCGTCGCTCCAGCCGCCTTGCTAGTCATCACTCGTGTCGGTGGAACGGCGCTGCTGCATCTGGATGTCTTTACCAAGATATTCGCCATCGTCGCCAATGTCATCGGGATGAATGGGCTCGCGTCCACCGCCTACCCATACGCCCTGGTCCAGTTCGTCGGGCATGATTACGCGTGACTGCTGATTGTCACCTGCCTGCTTTTGCGAATGCTGCTGAGGATTGGGATTCATGATGCACTCCATGTGTGTGACCGCGCTCTTCACAGCCACGCAAAGCTCCTTGTTGCCAATTCGCTGGATATGGCGCTAATGCAGCGCCCGTGAAGTATCAGTGCTGCGCGATTGCGGTGTCAGTGAAGTCGATGCTTCAGGTCTGCAATCGCATCATGAGCCTCGCGCACTGCACTTTCGACTTCCCAGTCGATCTTTCCCGATTGCTTGCATGCCTGCATACTGCGGTCACCCAACTTCTCCAGCCGATCCACGCACTGGCGGATATTGTCCTCGTCCTTCTCCTGTTCCAGCAGTTGCTTCGCTTCGTCGGACTCTCGTCCCAGCCGGCTCAGGCTGTCGCGCAATTCGTCCGGAACGTCCTTGGTGATCTGGCACAGTTGCGCCGCATTATCGATGCACTGTTTGACGTGAGGAAAATGCTCCTTGACCGAACTCGGTTGCATATTCACTCCTTTCGCTACGGGTGAAGTAATTGAGCACCGCGCCTTGTGATAGTTCCGGCATCATTTGCCAGGCATCTAGCAGGCTGCGGAAAACGTAGTGGTCGGACCGAGATTGAGCCCCCGCGGAATCCCGGCCCCCGTAGCACCTCCCAATAAGCTGCCAGAGGCATTTCCAAGGCTCCACACCAGCAACGCCCGAGGCTTGCCGCCTTGCCTTTTCCCTTTGATCGACCAAACTGAAAATAAAACGCAACATCTTCGGCGTCCCCCTGTCGAATTGCTTTGTCTCCGAATTTGCCCAGCTTTCCATCGCCATGACGCCATGGTGTACGGGCAAGGCGAGCAAATTGCTCCATTCAGGCAAGTGGATCACTCGCCTCATCGACGCTACTAACCCCAAGAAAGGAGATGGTCATGAATCAGGAATCCTCAGCAGCTCAATCCTTGGTGAAGTTGTTAAGCGCCGCTGCAATTGGTGCGGCGGCAATGTACATGGCGGACCCGGACCGCGGACGGCGCCGCCGCGCACTGGCCACAGACAAGATGCGCAGCCTTGCCGTAAAAACCGGCGGCGCCATCGATGTGGCTTCACGCGACCTGAGCAACCGTGCGCAGGGCTTGCGAGCACAAGCGACGCGCGTGCTTTCACGCAAGCAGCAGGATGTCGATAGCGATGAACTGATGGTGGCGCGCGTCAGGAAGGAAATCGGGCGCGTCGTGTCTCACCCGCGGGCGATCAAGGTCTCCGCCATGCATGGCCGTGTCAGCCTGTACGGGCCGATCCTTGCAAGCGAGAAGCAAGAACTGCTTGATTGTGTGAAATCCATCACGGGTGTCTCTGAGATCGATGACAAGCTGGAAATCCATGAAAGCGCTGCTGGCATCCCCAGCCTGCAGGGTGAAGGAAAGATACGGCGTGCTGCGTCTTCCGTCATGCAGGAGACCTGGTCGCCGGCACTACGCGCCATCGCAGCCGTCGGTGGTGGTGCGCTGAGCCTGTATGGACTAACGCGCCGGTCACCGGCCAGCGTCGCGATGGCGACACTAGGCGTGGGCCTTATCACGCGCGGCCTGATGAACCGTCCATTCAACCAACTCATGGGCCGCTCCGCCGCACAGGTGATCGACCTGAACAAAACCATTTACATCGAAGCCTCTCCGGAGGTCGTCTACGACCAGTGGAGTCGCTACGAGAATTTCCCGCACTTCATGTCCAACGTGCAGGAAGTCCGTGACCTCGGCAACGGCCGTTCGCACTGGGTCGTCAGCGGGCCGGCAGGTACCCAGGTGGAATGGGACTCCGTGATGACGGAATCCGACCGGCCTTACGTGATGGCTTGGAACAGTGAGCCGGACGCCGCCGTGCAGAACAGCGGTACGGTTCGCTTCCAGCCGTCAGGCAGCGGCACGCGCGTTAGCGTACATATGTTGTACAGCCCGCCCGGCGGCGCAGCAGGTCAGGCATTCGCTTCGCTATTTAATGGCAATCCGAAGCGCCAGATGGATGAAGACCTGATGCGGATGAAGGCATTCATCGAAAGCGGAATCCCGCCGAGCGACGCCGCCCAACCGGTAAGTGGCGCCCAAACCTTGCAGCAACAAAGTACCGGCGCCGGCCTACATTAGAAGTGCGCACCGGCCTGCGGCCGCATCCTCCGGGACGGCCGCGGGACGCCGGCGGAAGCATGATTGTCTAACGTAAACAGACTGAAAAGCCATGCCAACCCTATGTCATCCGTTACCAATTCTCCACTGAGCGTCGCCATTGCATCGCAAGCGCATCTTCTGAATGGCGGCGCCGGCGACTATGATCCCCTCCTGCATTTGGTTGGCGACGCGCGCTTCGTGCTGCTGGGTGAAGCGACCCACGGCACGCACGAGTTCTACCAGGAGCGGGCGGAAATCACCAAGCGCCTGATTGTCGAGAAAGGCTTCAACGCCGTCGCGGTCGAGGCCGACTGGCCGGATGCCTATCGCGTCAACCGCTACGTGCGCGGCGTCGGTGAAGATCCCACGAGCGAGCGCGCACTGGCCGGTTTCGAGCGTTTTCCGACCTGGATGTGGCGCAACACGGTTGTGGTCGATTTCGTCGACTGGCTGCGTAACTACAACGACTCCCTCCCCTCTGCCTTGGCCGACGATACGGCGTCACGGGTTGGCTTCTACGGTCTCGATCTCTACAGCCTCTTCACCTCGACGAAGGAAGTACTGGATTACCTGAACAAAATGGACCCGGAGGCTGCCCGCCATGCCCGCTCTCGCTATGCCTGCTTCGACCACTATCATCAGGATAGCCAGCGTTATGGCTACGCCGCGAGCTCCGGCATGTCGCCAAGCTGCGAAGACGAAGTAGTGGCGCAATTGCGCGACTTGCAGGGGCGCGCCACGCTGTTTCAGGACGGCCAGCTTGCCGCCGACGAGTACTTTTATGCCGAGCAAAATGCCCGCTTGGTCAAAAACGCCGAACGGTATTACCGGACCATGTTCCAGGGGCGCATCTCCTCCTGGAACTTGCGCGACCAGCACATGGCGGAAACGCTGGATGCGCTCGCGAGCCACCTGTCCCGTCCCGGGAAGCCAGCCAAGATCGTGGTGTGGGAGCACAATTCGCATATCGGCGATGCCCGAGCGACCGAGCTGGGCTACAAGGGCGAGTGGAACGTCGGCCAGCTGGCGCGGGAGCGTTATCACAACGACGCCGTGCTGATCGGCTTCACTACTTATGAAGGAGCGGTCACGGCCGCCTCGGACTGGGACGGGCCGGCGGAAACCAAGCAGGTGCGCCGCGCCTTGCCGGGAAGCTACGAAGAAGCCTTTCACCGGACCGGGCTGTCGCGCTTCATGCTGCCCCTGCACGATGCAAAAGTGCTTCCATCCAGTGCGCTGCTTGAGCGGGCGATCGGCGTGATCTATGCCCCGGCCACCGAGCGGCAGAGCCACTATTTCTACGCCCATCTGGCGCGGCAATTCGATATGGTGCTGCACTTCGACAATACCTCGGCCGTCGTGCCTTTGGAAACCACAGCCCATTGGGAAACCGGCGAAGCACCCGAAACCTATCCAGTCGGCATATAAGAACGAGAATCCGCCGAAATCACGGGGCCCTGATTATCTTCCGCCGTTTCGTGCTTTTCTGTTTTTCTCGCGTATTTCGCGCTCTTTGCCTGTCTCGCGCTCTTCGTGTTCCTCGCATTTTTCCTGAACGTTGGCCTTGGCCAGCGGCGAAAGAGTGCACTCCCCGCAGACAGGAAGACTTGTCGGAGGGATCATTGGCAAAAATATCATTTCCCCTACTTCCGACGCAACGACAGCATCAATGCGATTTCTGTCTCGCCACGATGCGACTTTTTCCCCCATACCATTTCCAATATCTGCGAAAATATCCGCCTTTTTTGAGCTTTTCGGCGCGCAAGCGGTTGTTGCAGCGACTTGCCCAGGCGTCTCCCGTGCACTCTGTCTTATAGGAGACCTCGATGAAATTCCGCTTCCCCATCGTCATCATTGACGAAGACTTCCGCTCCGAAAACACCTCCGGTCTCGGCATCCGCGCGCTGGCACAGGCGATGGAAAACGAGGGCATGGAAGTCGTGGGCGTCACCAGCTATGGCGACCTGTCGCAATTCGCGCAACAACAGTCGCGCGCTTCCGCCTTCATCCTGTCGATCGATGACGAGGAGTTCGGCGGCGGCACCCTCGAGGAAGTCGAATCTGCGCTGAAATCGCTGCGCGCGTTCGTGGAAGAGATTCGCCACAAGAACTCCGACATCCCGATCTACCTGTACGGTGAAACCCGCACCTCGCGCCATATTCCGAACGACATCCTGCGCGAGCTGCACGGCTTCATCCACATGTTCGAGGACACGCCCGAGTTCGTCGCACGCCACATCATTCGTGAAGCGAAGTCGTATCTCGACAGCCTCGCACCGCCCTTCTTCCGTGCGCTCGTGCACTATGCAAAGGACGGCTCCTATTCCTGGCACTGCCCCGGCCACTCCGGCGGCGTCGCCTTCCTGAAGTCGCCGATCGGCCAGATGTTCCACCAGTTCTTCGGCGAGAACATGCTGCGCGCCGACGTTTGCAACGCAGTAGAAGAACTCGGCCAGCTGCTCGACCACACCGGCCCGGTGGCCGCGTCCGAGCGCAATGCCGCGCGCATCTTCAACGCCGACCACTGCTACTTCGTCACCAACGGCACGTCGACCTCGAACAAGATGGTGTGGCACTCGACCGTGGGCCCCGGCGACATCGTCGTGGTTGACCGCAACTGCCACAAGTCGATCCTGCACTCGATCATCATGACCGGCGCGATTCCCGTCTTCCTGATGCCGACCCGGAACCATCTCGGCATCATCGGCCCGATCCCCCTCGAAGAATTCAAGATGGAAAACATCATGAAGAAGATCGAGGCCAATCCGTTCGCACGTGAAGCGAAGAACAAGAAGCCGCGTATCCTGACGATCACCCAGTCGACCTACGACGGCGTGCTGTACAACGTCGAGACCATCAAGGAAATGCTGGACGGCCAGATCGACACGCTACACTTTGACGAAGCCTGGCTGCCGCACGCGACCTTCCACGACTTCTACAAGGACATGCACGCGATCGGCAAGGACCGTCCGCGCGCGAAGGAATCGCTGATCTTCTCCACGCAGTCCACGCACAAGCTGCTGGCGGGCCTGTCACAGGCGTCGCAGATCCTGGTGCGCGACTCGGAGAAGGTGAAGCTCGACCAGGACATGTTCAACGAAGCCTACCTGATGCATACATCCACCTCGCCGCAATACGCGATCATCGCCTCCTGCGACGTCGCGGCCGCGATGATGGAGCCGCCGGGCGGCACCGCGCTGGTGGAGGAAAGCATCCTGGAAGCGCTCGACTTCCGCCGCGCGATGAAGAAGGTGGACGAGGAATGGGGCCAGGACTGGTGGTTCAAGGTCTGGGGTCCGGATGAATTCGGCGAGCACGGCATCGGAAGCCGCGAGGACTGGATGATCCGCGCCGAGGACGACTGGCATGGCTTCGGCAAGCTCGCACCGGGCTTCAACATGCTCGACCCGATCAAGGCAACCATCGTAACCCCGGGCCTGTCGCTGGATGGACAGTTCGGCCAGACCGGCATCCCGGCATCGATCGTCACCAAGTACCTCGCGGAGCATGGCGTTATCGTCGAGAAGGCGGGCCTGTATTCGTTCTTCATCATGTTCACCATCGGCATCACCAAGGGCCGCTGGAACACGCTGCTGACTGCGCTGCAACAGTTCAAGGATGATTACGACAAGAACCAGCCGATGTGGCGCATCCTGCCCGAGTTCGCCGCGGCCAACCCGCGCTATGAGCGCATCGGCCTGCGCGACCTGTGCCACAGCATTCACGACATGTACAAGGCATACGACGTTGCCCGCCTGACGACGGAGATGTACCTGTCCGACATGCAGCCGGCGATGAAGCCGTCGGATGCGTTTGCCAAGATGGCGCACCGCGAAATCGAGCGCGTGCCGATCGACGAGCTCGAAGGCCGCGTCACTGCAATCCTGCTGACGCCTTACCCGCCCGGCATCCCTCTGCTGATCCCGGGCGAGCGCTTCAACAAAACCATCGTCGATTACCTGCGCTTCGCACGTGACTTCAATGAGAAGTTCCCTGGCTTCGAGACCGACGTGCACGGCCTGGTGAGAGCAGACATCGGTGGCAAGCGCGGCTACTACGTGGACTGCGTTAAGTAAATACCAGGGCGCCCACGAGGCGCCCTTTTTTCAGAATGGCCTACAGGCCTTAGAGGAGAAACCATGATCCCTGCACGTGAGGCGCTGGAGCGTCTGCGCGAAGGAAACCGCCGCTTCGTTTCCGACATCAAGAACCTGAATTCCATGCCGAGCCATGCGCGGCGTATCGAACTCACGGCAGGACAGGAACCTTTCGCCATCATCCTTGGCTGCTCCGATTCGCGGGTGCCGGCGGAACTGGTCTTCGACCAGGGCCTCGGCGACCTGTTCGTGATTCGCGTCGCAGGCAACATCGTCGCTCCGTCGCAGATCGGGAGTGTGGAATTTGCCGCCGGCCAGTTTGGCACACGCCTGGTCGTCGTCCTCGGCCACACCAACTGCGGCGCGATTAGCGCAACTCTCGACGAACTGCGCCGTCCGACTGCAAACCAGTCGCGCAACCTGCGTTCCATCGTCGACCGCGTGCGCCCGTCGGTGGAAACGCTGCTGGAGACGGACCTGAAAAACGATCCGCATGCACTGATGCACCAGGCAGTCCGCGCCAACATCCGCGCATCGGCGAACCAGCTACGCCATGGTTCAGAGATCCTCGAAAACCTGATCCAGAATGAGGGCCTGCTGGTCGTCGGTGCCGAATACTCGCTGGAAACGGGTGAAGTCGAGTTCTTCGACGCCGTGCCGTAATCGCACTTGCCGTCATCCTCCTCTTCGTGGCGGATATTGTTTCCGCCTCACCAGCCGGTTCTTTGAAGCTATTTTCAACGACGAGACCCGGCTGGCAATTGGCTTTCCCCTATCAGTTGTCCCCAGCGCTCCAGCGGCATCTTCATCATCCCATGCTGGATCTACTGCAAACATAAAGTGCGGCTACGCCGAAAACAACACCTGCCGGAACCCAAACAGGTGCTTGCCGAGCTCTATCGCATCCTCAAGCCGGGCGGGAAGATGATCTATACGGGACCGCTCTTTCATGAAGAGCACGAGCAGCCCTACGACTTCTATCGCTACACTCAATTCGGCCTGCGCCACCTGCTCACGTCAAGCGGATACACGATCGACCGGATCGATTGGCTTGAGGGCTACTTCGGAACGGTTGGCTATCAGCTGAACACGATGGCACGCTATCTTCCTCACAAACCGAAGGATCTTGGCCAGGGACTGAAGGGATATGGCCTGGCACCGATCATGGTGCTCTTGAAGGGCACGTTTGCAGCGTCGTCCATCCTTTTTCAGGGACTGGAGACGCGCGTGAAGTTTACTGCAATGGGATACCCGAAGAACGATGTCGCGCTCGTCGGCAAGGTGACGCAGGAATACATACCGCAGGAGCACATGCCGCTGATATCCGCCGTACACTGAAAACGACATTGGCGGCCGTAGCCGCCAATGTACACGTAGAAGCAATGACCGGCGATCAGGTCTTCGGCAGCGTGACGCCGCGCTGGCCCTGGTATTTACCGCCGCGGTCCTTGTACGAGGTTTCGCAGATTTCGTCGCTTTCGAAGAACAGCACCTGCGCGCAGCCTTCGCCGGCATAGATCTTTGCAGGCAGCGGCGTGGTGTTGGAAAACTCCAGCGTCACGTAGCCTTCCCATTCCGGTTCGAAGGGTGTCACGTTCACGATAATGCCGCAGCGGGCATAGGTGGATTTACCGAGGCAGATCGTCAGCACGCTGCGCGGAATACGGAAATACTCCATCGTGCGCGCGAGGGCGAACGAGTTCGGCGGGATGATGCAGACGTCACCCTTGAAGTCGACGAAGGATTTTTCGTCAAAGTTCTTCGGGTCGACAATCGTGCTGTTGATGTTGGTGAAAATCTTGAATTCGTCGGCGCAGCGGATATCGTAGCCATACGACGAAGTGCCGTAGCTGACGATCTTGTGGCCGTCGACATGGCGCACCTGCCCTGCTTCGTAGGGTTCGATCATGCCGTGTTCCTGCGCCATGCGCCGGATCCACTTGTCGGATTTAATGCTCATTCTGTTCGCGGAGGATTGGTGAGGAATAGGACAAGCCCGGATCGGTGCACCAGCTCGTCTGCATGGCGCCGGCACGTCGATTGAGCCAAACTCCGCGATTTTACGCGAAAACATTCCTCCGACCACAATTTCGGAGGGGGATTGTCGGTTATCTGCCCGTCGCCGGTGCGAAGGCGGAAGAAACCTTGTCTGAATATTCAGAACGCCGTTTAAACAGCCTGCCTGACCGGTTCGGGGGTACGCCCTCTCGGGTTATAGAACGCCGAAGCCTGGTGCACATACTGCTGCTGCACACATTCGCTGTAGGCTTCTTTCAGCAGCGTCGGGTCCTGCAGCAGCCGGTCCTTCCAATCGCCCAGGCGCACCTGCTGGTGGATCAGGCCACGCAGGATACTGGCGTGCTCAGTCAGCCCGACCGCATTGCAGCCGATGAGCATGTCCTTGCTGAATTCCAGTCGGAGGTACTTGAAATTTCGCTCATCCGCGACTTCCGCCCATTGCCCTCCCCTCACCCCCTGCCAATGGCCAAACGACGAGGAGATCAGCCCCATCGTATCCAGCACGTCGATCTGGCGCACGCCCCGTTGGAAGGCATTCCGTCCGGTCATGTTCAGTGCCGCGCAGTACGCTTGGTCGGCGGCGTTCGGCTGTACGCCGGAAATAAAACTGCGTCCGCTGACGCTGTCGAAGGTTTCTGCACAGTCGCCCGCAGCATACACACCCTCAATGTTGGTCTCCATCGACGCATCGACCACGACGCCTTGCAGGCAGCGAATGCCGCTTCCGCGCAAGAACGAGATATTCGGTACGGTCCCCGCCGAATAAACAATGAGATCCGCCGGAATCTGGTCGCCGGTGGACAACCGCGCAACCCGCGGCGAGCCGATGTCATGAAGGCTGGAGCCGATTGCCGTCACGCGTGTCGACGTGCGGATCGTGATTCCCTTGCGCTCGCACCAGCGCTGAATCATGTCGCCGGCTGCCTTGCCCATCATATTGGGCAGCATGCGGTCGCGCTTCTCGATGACGGTAAGGTCAACACCGCGTTTGGCGAGTGCTTCCATCAGGATGCAACCGGTGAATCCGGCGCCGATCAGGACGACGCGAGCACGCGGGCTGGCCAGCCGCATGATCCGGCGAGCATCGTCCAGCGTCCAGCAACCATGCACGCCAGGAAAATCGATGCCGGGGATCGGAGGAATGCGCGGAGAAGCGCCCGTGGCGATCAGGAGTTTGTCGAAGGCGATTGCGCTGCCGTCATCCATTTTTACCGTCCGCGTCCTGCTACTGACGTGCACGGCACGGCCATATTTCTGCTCGATGCGCAGGCGCGCGAAGTGGCCGCCTTCACGGCGCAGGTGCGTTCCCGCCTCATTGATGTCACCAGCAAGCAAGTGCGGAATTGCCATGCGGGAATAAGGTGGTGCTGGCTCGTCTCCAATCAGGAGAATATCGTCAGCAGGCGCGTTCTTGCGGATCGTCTCTGCGGCAATCACGCCCGCTGGTCCGCTGCCGATGATCACATGCCTCATGCAGGCACCCCGCAGGCATAAGCAAACTGCCGGGCGCGGCACCCGGTGGTGCATTTTTGCATTTCCTTCTCCTTATGGACGAGGATGTACAAAAAGCACTATATCGGTGCCAACATATTATCAATTGAACAATATCAATCGCGGGGCATTATTCGAGCACGCCGTTTTTAACCGCCGTCATCTCGGCGAGGATGGAAATCGCAATTTCGGGAGGGACTTTGCTGCCGATGAATATACCGATGGGACCGTGCAGCCGCACGAGCTGCGCGTCGGTGAGGTCGAACAGGCGAAGCCGCTCGCGTCGTTTCGCATTGTTTGCCTGCGAACCGATGGCACCGACATAGAAGGCAGGTGAACGCAATGCTTCCATCAGGGCGAGGTCATCGAGCTTGGGGTCATGCGTCAGTGCGACCACCGCACAACGATTGTCCGGACGACTCGCAACGATGAAGTCGTCCGGCATCATGTGCACCACCTCCACCCCGTGCAGGTTCCAGTTGGTGCGGTATTCCTCCCGCGGGTCGCAGACCGTGACGTGGTAATCCATCCCCGTTGCAATCTGCGCCAGGAAACGGCTCAGTTGCCCGGCCCCGATGATGAGCAGCCGCCAGCGCGGGCCGTGCAGTGTGGTGAGCATCGTCTCGCTGGACTGTACCTGCTGATCCGGGCTGCCTGGCGCAAGATGCACCTCGCCGGTTTTCAGGTTCAATGTGCGGGAAACGAGTTCCTGCCGAGATACCTTCTGCAACAACTCGGCAATGCGGCTTTGTGAAGAGAGAGGCTCGATGACCAGCCGGATCGTGCCGCCGCATGGCAGGCCGAAGCGATGCGCCTCGTCCGCGGTCACACCATACGTCACCAGTTCCGGCTGCGTGCGGCGAATGCCTTCCTTGCGCACTCGCTCGATCAGGTCGTCCTCGATGCAACCGCCGGAAACCGACCCGACGACGCTACCATCATCGCTGATGGCAAGCATTGCGCCGGCCGGGCGCGGGCTCGCGCCCCAGGTTTGGATGACAGTCACAAGTTCGCACTTGCGCCCGCGCGCGAGCCAGCCTTCGCAAGCTTTCAGCACTTCCAGGTCGATGCTATCCATGGCGGGACGAGCCCGGTATCAGGTTGGAGAATGCGCATCATAGCGCAGCGCCTCACGCCAACCTTGCGCGACCGTAAAGGCGCGATGGTTCTTGCTGGTCCCTTAGCCTCTAGCGCTGCATGGATTCCCAAACCTTTTGCAGGCGCTTGACCGAGACGGGCATTGGCGTGCGCAACTCCTGCGCGAACAGCGAGACGCGCAGCTCTTCCAGCAGCCAGCGGAACTCGACCATCTTCGGGTCGTTGCTCTTCTGCCTGTCCTTTTGTGCGCGTTGCCACGGCATGGCGACCTGTGCCCACTCTGCCATCAGGCGCGCATCCCGCGCAGGATCGGCGCGCAGCTTTTCCAGGCGCACATTGATCGCCTTCAAATAGCGCGGGAAATGGGTCAGCTGTGTATAGTCGTTGTCCGCAATGAAGCGTTTTCCGATCAGCGCCTGCAGTTGCGACTGAATGTCGGCGACGCTTTGTGCATGCGCTTTTGCGCCCTGCAATTTCTTCGGCAAGGTGTAGTACTCGGCCAGAATCTGCGATGCGAGGCGCGCTATCTCGTTGACCAGCAGTCCAAGGCGCGACTTGCCTTCATCCTTGCGCCGGTTGAACTCCTCGGCGTTCTTCGGCAATGGATCCTGCATGCAGGCCCGCTCCAGCCCGGCTTGGATGATCTGGTCGCGTAGCTCTTCCTGCGTGCCAAGCGACATGAACTGCATGCCCATCTGCTGCAGGCCGGGGACATTCTTTTCCAGGTACTTGAGCTGCTCCTTCAGCTGCAATGCAAAAAGCCGCCGCAGTCCGATGCGATGCACGCGAACGGCCTCCGCGGGATCGTCAAACACTTCCAGGTCGCAGTGAGTCGTCTTGTCCACCAGCCCCGGGAAGCCGATCAGCGTCTGCTTGCCGCGCTGGATCTCCAGCAACTCCGGCAATTCGCCGAAGGACCACGTCGTCAGGTTCTGCTGGTCGGTAATGGCAGCACTGTCAGCCTCCGTGGATTTTGCCGTCGCAGTACCCTGCCTGCTGTCGCTGCCGTCCACCGGCGTGACGACCGATTGCTCCGCCAGCTTCTGGAACACTTCGCGCGCTTGGCCGCCAAACTGCGCCTGCAGGCTGGCGAGGTTGCGCCCCATCTCCAGCTGTCGGCCGTGCTCGTCGACGATCTTGAAGTTCATGAAGTGGTGCGCCGGTAAAGTCTCCAGCTTGAAGTCGGTCATCTTGACGATTACGCTGGTTTGTTCACGCACGTCCGCGATCAGCGCATCGATCAGGTTGCCTTTGCCGAATTCGGCGCGCTCACAAAAGCCGGCCGCGTAGTCGGGTAGCGGCACGCAGTAACGGCGCAGCTTCTGCGGCAGCGATTTCAGCAGCAGATGCACCTTTTCCTTGAGCATGCCCGGCACCAGCCAGTCGCAACGGTCCGCGGACACCTGGTTCAGCGCATACAGCGGCACGGTCAGTGTCACGCCGTCGCGCGGGCTGCCCGGCTCGAAATGATAGGACAGCGTCATCGCCACGCCGGCCACCGTCATCGTCTTCGGGAACAGGTCAGTCGTCACGCCCGCTGCCTCGTGGCGCATCAGGTCGTCGCGGTTCAGGTGCAGCAGCTTCGGATTTTTTGCCGTCGCATCCTTCAGCCATTTTTCGAACGCGGCGCCGTTATGTATTTCCTGCGGAATGAGCTCGTCATAAAACGCAGCGATCAGCTCCTCATCGACCAGCACGTCCAGCCGGCGCGACTTGTGCTCGAGGTTTTCGATCTCGCGCACCAGTTTCTGGTTATGTGCGAGGAATGGCGCGCGGGTTTCATATTCGCCGGCCACGAGCCCACTGCGGATGAAGATGTCGCGCGCTTCCTTGGGATTGATCTGGCCATAGTTGATGCGGCGCTGGCTATACACCACCAGCCCGTACAAAGTCGCACGCTCGAACGCCGACACCTGCGCGGTGCGCTTTTCCCAGCGCGGGTCGCCATAGGATTTCTTCAACAAGTGACCGCCCACGCGCTCCAGCCATTCAGGCTGGATCTGCGCAATGGTGCGCGCATACAAACGCGTTGTCTCGACGAGCTCGGCTGCCATGATCCAGCGGCCCGCCTTCTTCGCCAAAGTGGATCCGGGCCAGATGTGGAACTTGATGCCGCGTGCACCGAGGTACTGCGGCTCGTCCTCCATCTTGAAGCCTACGTTGCCTAGCAGGCCAGTCAGCAAGGCTGTATGCAGCTGCTCATAAGTGGCCGGCAATTCGTTCAGGCGCCAGCCCTGCTCGCGCACCAGCGTCAGCAGCTGCGAATGCACGTCGCGCCATTCGCGCAGCCGAAGCTGGGACAGGAAGTTGGCGCGGCAGCTTTCCATCAGCTGCTTGTTGGATTTCTTGTGCTCGATCGCTTCCTCGAACCACTTCCAGATCTTCAGATAGCTGAGGAACTCGGATTTTTCGTCGGCGAACTTCTTGTGCGCATTGTCCGCCGCATCCTGTGCGTCTAACGGACGGTCGCGAGGATCCTGCACGGAGAGAGCAGCCGCAACGATCAGCACCTCGTTCAGCGCCGCATTGTCGCGCCCGGCAAGGATCATGCGCCCGACGCGCGGATCAAGTGGCAGCTTCGCCAGCTGGCGGCCAAGCGGGGTGAGCTGGTTGCTGTCATCGACCGCGCCCAGCTCCTGCAGCAACTGGTAGCCGTCCGCAATGGCGCGCCCCAGCGGCGGCTCGATGAACGGGAAGGTTTCCACATCCGTCAGGCGCAGGGATTTCATGCGCAGGATGACGGCCGCAAGCGAAGAGCGCAGGATCTCCGGATCGGTAAATTTCGGCCGTTGCAGGAAGTCCTGTTCTTCATACAGCCGGATGCAGACGCCGGCGGCAACACGGCCGCATCGTCCTGCGCGCTGATTGGCGGCGGATTGCGCAATCGGCTCGATCTGCAGCTGCTCGACTTTGTTGCGATAGCTGTAGCGCTTAACGCGTGCAAGGCCGGCGTCAACGACGTAGCGGATGCCGGGTACCGTCAGCGAGGTTTCCGCGACGTTGGTCGCCAGCACGATACGGCGTGCATTGGAGGTCTTGAACACGCGCTCCTGCTCCTGCACCGAAAGCCGCGCAAATAGTGGAAGGATTTCCACATGCGGCGGATGATGCTTGCGCAGCGCCTCGGCGGCATCGCGGATTTCTCGCTCGCCGGGCAGGAACACGAGAATGTCGCCGGGTCCGATGCGCGCAAGTTCATCGACCGCATCCACCACGGCGTCCATCAGGTCCCTCTGCTCTTTTTGCGGAGAAGAGCGCCCGTCCTTGTCGGAAGGCTCCACCGGCCGATAACGCACTTCCACGGGATAGAGGCGGCCGGAAACCTCGATCACCGGTGCCGGCTTGTCGCCGCGCCCGAAATGGCGCGCGAAGCGTTCCGCATCGATGGTCGCCGAGGTAATAATCACCTTCAGATCCGGGCGTCTCGGCAGCAGCTGCTTCAGGTAACCGAGCAGGAAGTCGATATTGAGGCTGCGTTCATGCGCCTCGTCCATGATGATGGTGTCGTACTGCTTCAGCAGCGGGTCGGTCTGCGTCTCGGCAAGCAGGATACCGTCGGTCATCAGCTTGACCGATGCGCCTTTGGACAAGGTATCGGTAAAGCGAACCTTGAAGCCGACGTGCTCGCCTAACGGAGAACCCAGCTCCTGTGCGATGCGCTTGGCAGTGGACGACGCCGCAATACGTCGTGGTTGCGTATGGCCGATCAGCCCGCGCTGCCCCCGGCCGAGTTCAAGGCAGATCTTCGGCAGCTGTGTGGTTTTTCCGGAACCGGTTTCGCCGCTGACGATAACCACCTGGTTCGCGCGCAATGCGTCGGCGATCTCCTTGCGACGGCCGGAAACCGGCAGCTCTTCAGGAAAGGTGATGGGCGGCAGTGGATTGCGTACCGCTGGCGCTTCAGGTGTTCCCTGTGGTTGGCGGGGCTTGGGCTGGTTTTTTTGGGCTGGTTGGGGTGCAGACATATCGTGGCGAATTATAATGCGCAACATGGAAAACCCTATTGAGTTCGTACAGTGGCTGCGCTCGGTTGCGCCGTACATTCACGCCTTCCGTGGAAAGACTTTTGTGGTCGCCTTCCCCGGCGAGCTGGTCGTGTCCGGCGCCCTGCCCGTGCTGGCGCAGGATTTGTCCTTGTTGCATGCGCTCGGCATCAAGGTTGTGATCGTGCACGGCTCGCGCCCGCAGGTCGAGGAGCAGCTTGGGCTGCGCAACCTGAAGGCCCGCTATCACAACGGCCTGCGCATCACCGATGCTGCCGCGATGGAATGCGTGAAGGAAGCCGCAGGCGAGCTGCGCCTCGATATCGAGGCCGCATTCAGCCAAGGCTTGCCGAACACGCCGATGGCGCACTCGGCGATCCGCATTATTTCCGGCAATTTCGTCACTGCACGGCCAATCGGTGTGATCGACGGCGTCGACCTGGAATTTACCGGCGCCGCGCGCAAGATTGCCTATGAGACCATCCATCCAATATTAAGTGCCGGCGGACTGGTTCTACTGTCACCGCTCGGCTTCTCCCCGACTGGCGAGGCCTTCAACCTGACGATGGAAGATGTCGCAGTCGCCGCAGCCACTGCGTTGCGTGCCGATAAGCTGATCTTCCTGACCGAGACGCCGCTGATGACCGACCCTGAGGGCCGCGACTTGCGGGAAATGACCTCGGCGCAAGCGGACGCCTTGCTGAAAGGCGGCCACTTGCCGGCCGATACCGCGTTCTACCTGCAAGCCTGCGTGAAGGCCTGCCGCAGCGGCGTGCCGCGCGTGCATATGGTGCCGTTCGAGATGGACGGTTCCGCGCTGCTGGAAATCTTCACGCACGATGGCGTCGGTACGATGGTCAGCACCGAGAACCTGGAGACCTTGCGTGAAGCCACTATTGAAGATGTCGGCGGCATCCTCAAATTGATCGAGCCGCTGGAAGCAGACGGCACGCTGGTCAAGCGCGGCCGCGAACTGATCGAGCGCGAAATCGAGTATTTCTCGGTAATCGAGCACGACGGTGTGATTTTTGGTTGCGCCGCGCTCTATCCGTTCCCCGCAGAAAAAATGGCGGAAATGGCCTGCCTCACCGTCAATCCGGAAGTACAAAGCCAAGGCGACGGCGAGCGCATCCTGAAACACATGGAGAACCGGGCACGCGCTGCGGGATTCACCAAACTGTTCGTGTTGACGACACGTACCGCACACTGGTTCCTCAAGCGCGGTTTTGTCCATGCAACCGTCGACGATTTGCCGAAAGACCGGCAACACATGTATAACTGGCAACGCAAGTCGCTGGTGTTAATCAAGCAACTTTAACGCGCCTGCCCTCTCGAAGCTGGCAGGCATTTTGAACAATACGAGGAGTAGAACATGGCCCGTACGGTCCACTGCATCAAACTGAACAAGGAAGCCGAAGGCTTGGATTTCCCGCCGTACCCGGGCGAGCTCGGCAAGCGGATTTACGAAAACGTATCA
The DNA here is from genome assembly GCA_035654275.1 of Noviherbaspirillum sp. Taxonomy (GTDB): domain Bacteria; phylum Pseudomonadota; class Gammaproteobacteria; order Burkholderiales; family Burkholderiaceae_D; genus Noviherbaspirillum. The sequence goes on along the minus strand of DASRXG010000051.1, from coordinate 75,639 downwards.
AAGGAAGCCTGGCAAGGTTGGCTCAAGCACCAGACCATGCTGGTGAATGAAAACCGCCTGAACCTGGCCGACGCTCGTGCACGCAAGTATCTCGCGACACAAATGGAACGCCATTTTTTCGGTGAAGGTGCCGACCAGGCTGCCGGCTACGTGCCACCGTCGGAATAATCGCGCTTCGCTCAAAGAAAAAAGCCCGCTGCGTAACACCAGCGGGCTTTTGCTTTAGACGGTTGAAAAGACAGTTGAAAACCGTCTCGGAAGCCCAAGCAGTCAGAACGTGTAAGTCTTCACGCCTTCTTCCGTGCCGAGCAATGCGACGTTCGCGCCTCGTTGTGCGAAGAGACCTACCGTCACTACGCCCGGGATGGCGTTAATCTTCGCTTCCAGCCCTGCCGGATCGCTGATCTGCAGGCCGGCAACGTCGAGGATGAAAGCGCCATTGTCGGTGACCAGGGGCTTGCCATCCTTCATCCGCAGGCGTGGCTGGCCGCCAAGTGCGGTGAGTGCACGACCAACAGCGGCATGCGACATCGGGATAACCTCAACCGGCAGGGGAAATTTGCCCAGCACATCGACCAGCTTCGACCCATCGGCGATGCAGATGAACGAGTTCGCCACCGAGGCGACGATTTTTTCGCGGGTAAGCGCTGCACCGCCGCCCTTGATCATCGCGCCTTGCGGGTTGATTTCATCCGCGCCGTCGATATACACCGACATCGATTCCACGTCATTCAAGTCCAGCACCGCAATCCCGTGCGACCGCAGGCGTGCAGCAGTCGCCTCAGATGAGGCAACCGCGCCCTTGATGCGATCCTTGATCTTGCCAAGCTCATCGATGAAGAAATTTGCCGTGGAGCCGGTGCCAACGCCAATGATTTCTCCGGTGGGCACATATGCGATGGCGGCACGGGCGACCGCCTGTTTCAGTTCGTCCTGGGTCATGATGAATTACAAAAGAAGAATTCGCGTATTTTAAGCGGAGAGCGGCATGCCGGGCCGACTTTTATCGGTGGAGTTTTCACTTTGGAATAACGCAGGCATGGCCTCGCAAGACGAAAACGGCGCACCAGTAGAAGGTCCGTGTTATGCCACTGCCCGGATTTCGACGAAAGCATCTCAAGGTCTAAGCAGCAGGAGCCGACAAACGGAATCCGGACCGATGCTTTCGCCTAGCCTGCTTCAGGGCGAAGACGACTCGCCGCGGCAGCCAATGCAGTGATCTGCGCCCAGTCTCCGGCCTGTATGGCATTTTTCGGCGTCAGCCATGAGCCACCGACGCACGCGACGTTTTTACAGGCGAGGAACTGCGGAGCAGTTTCCTGCGAAATCCCCCCGGTGGGGCAGAACATCACATCCGGCAAAGGACCGGCAATGGCATTCAGCATGCCGACTCCACCCGCAGGCACAGCAGGAAACAGTTTCAACTGGCGGAATCCCGCCTCGCGTGCGGCCATCACTTCCGACGGCGACATCACGCCGGGCAATAGAGGCAGGCCACTCGAACGCGCCGCTTCAATCAATGACGGTGTCAATCCGGGCGATACGCCGAAGACAGCACCCGCAGTGCGCGCCGCTTCAAATTCAGACGGCTGCGTCAAGGTGCCGACCCCGACAATCGCCTCCGGCACCTCCTCCGCAATGGCGCGGATCGCCGGCAAGCCGCACGCAGTGCGCAGCGTCACCTCCAGCACACGGATGCCCCCCGCCACGAGCGCCCTGGCGAGCGGCACCGCATGGTTGATATCGTCGATAGCAATCACCGGAATCACCGGCGAGGCACGCATGATGTCGAGTAGGTTCATATGGTTCTAACGCCGTGGAATCAGGAAGTCTTCGTCGGAGTACGCTTGCTCTTGCGGCACGGCCAGCGGGTTGTTGTGCTCTTCCGGCATGTGTAGTGGCGGCGGCAGGCCGAAGGTAGCCGCGCCCTGCTCGGCCGCACTGATCGATTTGCGGAATACGGCGAAGAGTTCCCGCCCCATGCCGACCTGGTTTGACGACAGGTCGGCGGGCTGGTTGTCGCGCTCGGCCCACTCCGCATCCGGCACCAATGCCTGCAGTACGCCGTTTTCTGCATCGAGCCTGATCACGTCGCCCGTACGCACACGGCCCAACGGTCCGCCTGCCAGCACTTCCGGCGACACATGGATCGCGGCCGGGACCTTGCCGGATGCGCCCGACATGCGCCCGTCCGTCACCAGCGCAACACGCCGCCCCGCATCCTGCAGGCTGCCGAGTGCAGGCGTCAGCGCATGCAGCTCCGGCATGCCATTCGCGCGCGGCCCCTGGTAGCGCACGACGGCAACGAAATCACGGTCCAGCTTGCCGTCCTGATAAGCATGCATCAGCTCTTCCTGCGAATTGAACACGATGGCAGGCGCTTCCACCACGCGATGCTGCTGCTTGACGGCCGATACCTTGATCACGGAACGGCCAAGGTTGCCGGACAACAGCCGCAATCCGCCATCCGGCGAGAACGGCTCCGTTACCTTGCGCAGCACATCGCGGTCGCCGCTGCCTTCCGGTGACGGCCGCCAGACCACCTTATCCCTGTCAAGGAAAGGCTCAGTGCAATGCGAACGCAATCCTTCGCCGAGCACGGTGGTCACGTCCTCATGCAATAAACCGGCATCGAGCAACTCGCGGATCACGAAGCCGGTGCCACCCGCTGCCTGGAAGTAGTTGACGTCGGCATCGCCATTCGGATAAATGCGCGTCAGCAGCGGCACGGCGGCGGACAGGTCATTGAAGTCGTTCCAGTCGATCACGATGCCTGCCGCCCGTGCAATTGCGACCAGGTGCAGCGTATGGTTGGTGGAGCCGCCAGTAGCAAGCAGCGCGACGATGGCATTCACGATAGCTTTCTCGTCGACGACATGACCGACCGGAATGTAGGTCTTGCCCTGTTCGCTGATCTCGACCGCACGCTGTGCGGCTGCCCTGGTCAGCGCATCGCGCAGTGGCGTGTTCGGCGTAATGAATGCAGCACCCGGCAAATGCAGGCCCATCACCTCCATCAGCATCTGGTTGCTGTTGGCCGTGCCGTAAAAGGTGCAGGTGCCGGCACCGTGATAAGACTTGGCTTCGGACTCCAGCAGTTCGTCACGGTCGACCTTGCCCTGCGCATACAACTGCCGGATCTTCGCCTTTTCCGAGTTGGAGATCCCCGTCGTCATCGGCCCGCCGGGGATGAACACCGCGGGCAAGTGCCCGAAATGCAGCGCTCCGATCAACAATCCCGGGACAATCTTGTCGCAGATGCCGAGGTACACAGCGGCGTCGAACATATTGTGCGAGAGCGCGATGGCCGTAGCCATTGCAATCGCGTCGCGTGAGAACAGCGACAGCTCCATCCCCGGTTGCCCTTGCGTGACACCGTCACACATGGCCGGCGTGCCGCCCGCAAATTGCGCCACGCCGCCAACCGCTCGCACCGCTTCCTTGATGATCGGCGGGAAGCGCTCGAAGGGTTGGTGCGCAGACAACATATCGTTGTAGGCGGAGACGATCGCAACCGACGGCGCATGCAACTGCTTGAGCTTCAGTTTGTCATTAGCAGGAAATGCTGCGAAACCATGTGCGAGGTTGGTACAGGCAAGCGCTCCGCGCTGCACACCCTTGAGCCGCGCCGCCTCGAGCCTGGCGATATAAGCGGAACGATATGGCCGGCTGCGCGCGATAATGCGCGCGGTGACAGTACCCAGTGCCGGATGAAGAGACATGATCTAATCCTTAGCAATTATCCCGTAATTTTACTACACACTTGCATGCACCTGTCCCCCAGCGATTCGCCACACAGGTTTGAGAGTACGAACACCACTCCTCCGGAAACCTGCGCAACCGGAGGATAACTGTGCAGTCAATGAGAAAGCGCAAAGAACGATCAGAAGCAATGCATAAACTGTAGTGAAATTACCAAGAAGTATTGTATAGTTGAGCAATTTGACTCCGCCGGAAAGCCAATCACCATGCGCCAACCTGCCCTCGCCGACACATCTTCCTTCCAGGCACTCGCCTCGCATTACGCAGAAGCAAGAGAGTGGCAGATGCGATCACTTTTCTCTCATCAGGCAGATCGCTTCGAGCGTTTTTCCATCGAGGCCGCCGGCCTCCTGCTCGACTACTCGAAGAACCGGCTGAACGACACCACGATGAAGTTGCTCTTCCAGCTCGCACGTGAACGCAATGTGGAACAGCGACGCGCGGCGATGTTTGCCGGAGAGCGGATCAACAACACCGAACGCCGCGCCGTCCTGCATGTCGCATTGCGCATGCCACGGCACAGCACGCTGGTTGTGGATGGACAGGATGTGATCGGAGAGGTTCATGCCGTGCTTGACCGGCTGCAGGCTTTTACGGAACGCGTCCGCTCCGGGGAATGGCTTGGCTGCACCGGCCGCCCGATCACGAATATCGTGAATATCGGGATCGGTGGTTCCGATCTCGGCCCGGAAATGGCCTGCCGCGCGCTGCGCTCTTTCATGCATCCCCGGCTATCGATAGATTTCGTCTCCAATGTCGATGGCCATGACATCGACGCCGCGCTGTCGAAGCTCGATCCCGAGACGACGCTCTTCATCATTGCTTCAAAGACATTCACCACGCGGGAAACCATGATGAATGCCCAGTCCGCACGGGAATGGTTCCTGAGTCGGCATGGCGAATCCGGCTTGGCGAAGCATTTCGTTGCAGTGTCGACCAACACTGAAGCGGTACGGGCGTTCGGCATCGATCCTGAGCACATGTTCCCCTTCTGGGATTGGGTAGGAGGACGCTACTCGCTGTGGTCCGCGATTGGTCTTCCGCTGGCACTGGCGATCAGCTTTGACCGTTTTACCGAATTCCTGTCTGGCGCCCATGCGATGGACCAGCACTTCCTGACCGCTCCGCTGGAACGCAATATGCCGGCCATCCTGGCAATGGTCGGTATCTGGCAGCGCAATTTCTTTGGCAGCAATTCCCTGTCGATCGCACCTTATCATCAGGACCTGAGCCAGTTCCCGGCTTACCTTCAGCAGCTTGAAATGGAAAGCAATGGCAAGCAGGTGACAAGCGAAGGTGCGCCGGTCGGCGTCCCGACCTGCCCTGTCGTATGGGGCGATGTCGGAACCAACGGCCAGCATGCTTACTTCCAACTATTGCACCAAGGAACAGAAATAACGCCGGTGGATTTCATTGCTGCCTTGAAGCCGAGCCACGATTTACCGGGCCACCACACCGTCTTGCTCGCGAACTGCTTTGCGCAGTCCGAGGCTTTCATGCGTGGCAAAACAGCGGAAGAAGCACGTGCAGAAATGCAGGCGCAGCAGCTTTCTGAAGAGGAAATCGCACGCTTGCTTCCCCACCGTCTTTTCCCAGGCAATCGCCCGAGCAACACCATCCTGATGGATATGCTGGCGCCCGCCACGTTGGGCGCACTGATTGCGCTGTACGAACATAAGGTCTTCATACAGGGGGTAGTGTGGGGCCTGAACAGTTTCGATCAGTGGGGTGTGGAGTTCGGTAAGGTCTTGGCGAAAAGCATCGAGTCCGAGTTATCTGGTCAAGCGAACCCGCACCACCATGACAGCTCCACGAACGGCTTGATTGCACGGGCGAAAGCTGTCCTGAACGTGTAGCTGGCAGCGGATGGGCCATGCGGTGCGGACTGTTTCTTTGACTGGCTTGGTGAACACCTCGAATATTTTTACATCCAAACTACAATAAAAAATTCCTGTCATTCCATTCGAATGGCGTTCGCCAGCAAAGCAGTTGGTTTACCTCACTTTTTATCATGGCTCTTACCGATTTCGATCTGGTCTTGTTTGGCGGCAGCGGCGACCTGGCGATGCGCAAATTGCTGCCGGCGCTCTACAACAGGGATCGCGCCAATGCCCTTCCCTCCACCGCGCGCATCATCTGCGTCGGACGCCATGAATGGAGTCGTGAAGAATTCCTGACTACGGTCGAACAGAATGCAAAACCGCATATTCCGGAACCACAGATAAACGCTTGCGCATGGGGCAAATTTTGCGAACGCGTCAATTACGTGTCGCTCGACGCAACAAATAGTGCCACATACCAGGCGCTGGTCGATGTCCTGCGCAATCCATCCGGCACAGCGACGATCAACCGCGTTTTCTACCTCGCCACGCCACCCAGCCTGTTCGCGACCATTTGCCACAATCTCGCGCAATCCGGGCTGGCGACCGAGCATTCGCGCGTCGTGCTCGAAAAGCCCTTGGGCCGCGACCTCGCGAGCGCGCAGCAGATCAATGCCGAAGTCGGCCGCGTGTTCTCTGAATCACAGATCTTCCGCATCGACCATTACCTCGGCAAGGAAACCGTGCAGAACCTGCTGGCACTGCGCTTCGGCAATGTGCTGTTCGAACCCTTGTGGCGGCGTGAATGGATCTCCGACGTGCAAATCACCATCGCCGAGGAAATCGGCGTCGGCAACCGCATGGACTACTACGAGACCGCCGGTGCGCTGCGCGACATGTTGCAAAACCACCTGCTGCAACTGCTGTGCATCGTCGCGATGGAGCCACCGGTTTCCGCCACACCGGATGCCGTACGCGATGAAAAGCTGAAGGTGCTGCGCTCGCTCAGGCGCTTTACGCCGCACACACTCGCGCAGAACATCATTCGCGGCCAGTACCGCTCAGGCCATGTCGATGGCGTTCCCGTGCCGGGCTACCGGAAGGAGCCGAACGCCAATCCCACCTCGCGCACCGAGACCTTCGTTGCGCTGAAGGCCGAGATCGATACCTGGCGCTGGGCCGGCGTGCCGTTTTACCTGCGCACCGGCAAGCGCATGGCAGACCAGTTGGCCGAGATCGTGGTGCGCTTCAAGAACATTCCGCACTCCATCTTCGCGCAGCCCTACAACAGCTTCCAGCCGAACAGCCTGATCATCAGCCTGCAGCCCGATGAAGGCCTGCAGCTCAATCTGATGGCCAAGACACCTGGCGACGGCATGCGACTGCGCCCGGTCGAACTGGAGCTGGATTTCCGCGAGACCTTCAAGATGCCGCGCATGGATGCCTACGAGCGCCTGCTGCTCGACGTGCTGCGCGGGCAACTGACGCTGTTCATGCGCAGCGACGAACTGGAAGCCGCCTGGGAATGGGTGGAACCGATCCTGAACTACTGGGAACACGAGGGCATAGAGCCGCTGCCTTATACTGCCGGTACCTGGGGTCCGGCCGCCGCCAGTGCGCTTATCGGCCGCGACGGTTTGCAATGGCGCGAGGAAGCGCTGCCCGAAATGTGACCTATGCTGCTCGACTCGATCAAAACCCAACTCGACACCCTCTCCAAGTCAGAAAAGAAAGTCGCCGTCGCCGTCCTCAAGAACCCGGACCTTGCCGTCTCGGGCAACATCACCGCACTCGCAAAAAGCGCGCAAGTATCAGAGCCGACCGTGGTGCGCTTCTGCCGCGCGCTCGGTTACGACGGCTGGCACGAGTTCAAGCTGAAACTGGCACAAACCTTGGCACTGGCCCTGCCGCAGCTGGATGAATCGCCCTTGCAGGACGACCTCGCCGCCGACCTCGTCAACAAGATCTGCAGCCGCTCCATCAATGCCCTGCTCGACCTGCGCAACAACCTGAATCCGGCCGCCATCGAAAAGGCGCTTGAACTGCTGGCACGCGCCAGCAAGATCGAATTCTGGGGACAAGGCACATCCGGCATTGTGGCGGCCGACGCGCAACACAAGTTCTTCCGGTCCGGCGTGCCGACAGTCGCCTATACCGATCCGCATATCCACACGATTTCCGCCGCCCTGCTGAAGAAAGGCGATGTCGTCGTCGCCATTTCCCAGCGCGGCAACAACACGGCACTGCTGCACAGCGTGCAGCTCGCACGCAAGGTCGGCGCGGATGTCATCGCGCTCACGCCCAGCGGCACGCAGCTTGCCGACCAGGCAACCGTGCTGGTGCCGATCGACCTCAGCTTCAACATCGATCCCTATACGCCGATCTCGGCCCGTCTCGCTCATCTTGTCGTCATCGACATCCTTGCCGTCGGACTGGCGCTCAAGCGCGGACCGGAATTCCGCAAGAAGATGCAAAACGCACAAAAGGCATTGCAAAAACTGGACATGCAATTCGACTTCTTCCTGCGGCATCCGCCCAAGGCCTGACACTATCGCAATCTGTTGCAGCCCCTCGCCGGGACTGATGCAAATCTATCGAGCGCCAGTCCGATGCGGGTATCATTGACCACTTTCGCCACCTCATTGCACGCTTTCCAATGAACCAGCTCGAACAACTGAAGCAGTACACCACTATCGTCGCCGACACCGGCGATTTCCAGTCCATGAAGGCCTTCGCGCCGCGCGACGCCACCACCAATCCGTCCCTGATCCTCAAGGCCGTGCAGAAGGACGAGTACAAGCCGCTGCTGGAAAAAGCGGTGCGCGACCATGCAAGGAAATCAACTGCCGAGATTATCGACAACCTGCTGGTGGCATTCGGCCTCGAAATCCTCAAGCTCGTCCCGGGCCGCGTATCGACTGAAACCGATGCGCGCCTGTCGTTCGACACGCAAGGCACCATTGACAAGGGCCGCGCCTTGATCGCGCTGTACGAAGCTGCCAGCATTTCGCGCGAGCGCATCCTGATCAAGATCGCATCAACTTGGGAAGGCATCCAGGCAGCGCAGGTGCTGGAGAAGGAAGGCATCCGCTGCAACATGACGCTGCTGTTTGCATTGCCGCAGGCGATCGCCTGCGCCGATGCGCAAGTGCAGCTCATCTCGCCCTTCGTCGGCCGCATCTATGACTGGTACAAGAAGTCGACCGGCCAGGAGTATGTGGGTGCGGAAGATCCAGGCGTGCAGTCGGTCAAGCGCATCTACAACTACTACCGCAAGTTCGGCTACAAGACTGAAGTGATGGGCGCAAGCTTCCGCAACACCTCGCAAATCGTCGAACTCGCCGGCTGCGACCTGCTGACCATCAGCCCGGAACTGCTGCAGAAACTTTCAGAAAGCGATGCGCCGGTTTCGCGCAAGCTGAGCGCGGAATCAGCGCAAAGCTCCGACCTGCAGAAGCTTACGCTGGATGAGAAGGCCTTCCGTTTGATGCTGAATGAAGATGCAATGGGCACCGAAAAACTGGCTGAAGGCATCCGCCTGTTCTGCGCGGACGCGGTCAAGCTGGAGAAGATGGTTGAAGCGTTGCGTTGACGTACTTAGTCGGAATGCAGACCGATCTCGACAAATATCACGAGTTGGAACTTGAGGGCTATCACTATGATGGTGATAGCCTCGTTGCTACGGTATGGGAGCTGGTTGTAGGCGAAGGCCACAGAGTTATACGCGGCAGCGCTCACTACCGTGTCACGTTTCCCATGCCAGTAGCGCATATCGTAATTGAAGAGCTTCCTGTTGCAGTCGCAGGCCTTGTACATGGAAACGATACGGGCTTCTTGCGGGTTATCGAGAATACCGCATTAACTTCGGCTTTAGGTTTAAACGGAGAGCCGTTTGAGGCGCTACGGTCGTACGCCTTAATCTCCGCGCATGAAGTATTAGTGGTTTATTGCTATGACGAGCCGAAAGTTGAGAGGGCATAACGTCTGATATCTCGATCAGCGTTGGTGGTTATCGGCGGCTATGACCGAAGAACAGTATCACTTTCGCGCAACCGCATCTGCCATTTCTGTCACATTTCCCTCGCCCTTAGCACGCAGCGCTCGCTCTACGCTCGCCCGATTACCCTGCGACTGGTTCTGACTCACCTTCCATTTGCCGATCAAGCGCGACACCGGTATCTCGATCCCGACGATTGCCGCCAGCATCTTTTCGATGTAAGCCTCAGGTGCATCGCTAATACGCCACAAGCCGGCGCCTCCCACTCCCTGTGCAACCACCTCGTTTGCATTCGTCAGCCGCTCCAGCAAGGCGCGAAGCCAGTCGCGGTCCTCCACGATATGCAGGGAGCCGTATGCATGGACCGCCATGTAGTTATATGTCGGCACGACGCGCGAGTCTTCCTGTTTGGTCGCGTACCATGACGGACTGATATAGGTATGTGCTCCCTGGAACACGACCAGAGTTTCCATAACTTTTGCGTGCTCGCGCCAGACTGGGTTGTTGCGGGCGACGTGAGCACGCAAGGTGCCGAACGGTGCGGGATCGGGATCGATCTCGAACGGGATATGATTGGCGTTAAGCCCGTTCTCACCCAGCGTCACCAGCGTGCCAAGCGGATGCCGGCGTATCAGCTCGTGCATGACTTCAGGGCGTAACTCTTCAAAGTGCGACGGTACGTACATGTTGTAACTCCAAAGGCCGGAGCGGCCAGATTCATTGCATCAAGGATGGTTGTTCTCTGTCCGTGAATATCAGGCCGTACGCTTGATCATCCATCCGTTCGAAACGGCATCAAAGCCGATCCTGGGGTAGTACTCCATCGCTTCCGGAGCAGCGAGCAGCAACAACATCGACTTCCCACCAATCAGCGTCCGTACAGCATCCACCAGCTTCCTCCCGATTCCCGCTCGCTGGTATTCCTTGTCCACCGCAAGGTCTGAAAGGTAGCAGCAATAGTTGAAGTCGCTCAGTCCGCGCGCAACGCCGACCAGCCGCTCGCCGTCCCAGGCGGTGACAAGCACATTGGCGTGCTCCAGCATGCCCGCAAGCCGCGGCAGGTCCTCTACCGGCCGCCGGATTCCAGACCGGCTGAACACCTCGGCCAATTGCCCAGCCGATATGTGCCGGCCAGTGTGATAAGCAATATTTCCCATCACGTCCCTCGTGTTGAACTTGATGGCAGCAGCGTACTCGGGTCATTGGCTTTTTCAAATAGCCAATTTCTGTTATTTTCGAAATACCAATTTCCCAACGGAGTCGACATGCACATCGCTCAGGCACTTGCGACGCACAGGCTGGATCCGGCGTCTACGACTCCGATGTTTCGCCAGCTCTATGACGTAATCAGGCAAACGATCCTGAGCGGGAAAATCGGCCCGGGCACCCAGTTGCCGCCGACCCGTGAACTAGCGCATTCATTCGGCATTTCACGGCAGACGGTGTTGAATGCCTACGCACAGCTCACGGCCGAAGGCTATCTTTCCGGGACGGTCGGCAAAGGGACCTTTGTCAGTACCAGCCTGCCGATCACACCTAAACCCGGCACCCCAACCCCGCCGAAGGCCATACAGTTGCTGCACCCCTTGTCCGCGCGCGGAGAACAGTTCATCGGCCCGCAAGTGGCAATGAGCATTCATGCTGGTGCGCCAAGGGCTTTCCGCATCGGCATGCCGGGTCTCGATGTTTTTCCTTTCGATATCTGGTCAAGGCTCGACGCGCGTCACTGGCGCAGATCGGCAGGTGAATTCGGATATGGAGATCCGGCAGGTTTTTTCTCCCTACGCACAGCCCTCGCAAGGTATCTGCGCGCGTCGCGCGGCGTGCAATGTGAGCCGGAACAAATCATCATCACCTCCGGTTCGCAGCAGGCACTATTCCTGATTGCGACCATGCTGCTCGCACCGGATGAGCAGGCATGGATGGAGGAGCCGGGCTATCGCGGCATCAGTGCAACCCTGCGCGCCGCAGGGGCACGGATCTGCCCGGTGCCAGTCGATGAAGAGGGACTATGCGTGGCAGAGGGAATCAAGGCCTGCCCCGATGCACGACTGGTCTATGTGACGCCGTCCCACCAGCAGCCGCTCGGAGTGACAATGAGCCTTGCCCGCCGGCTGGAATTGCTCGCATGGGCCGACAGGAACAAGATATGGGTGATCGAGGACGATTACGACAGCGAATACCGCTACACCGGACCGCCGCTGGCATCGCTGCAGAGCCTCGACAGGGCTGGCTGCGTCATTTATGTCGGCACCCTGTCGAAAGTGCTATTCCCCGGATTGCGGCTCGGCTATCTGGTAGCCCCACCACCGCTTGCGGAAGCGTTCGCCCAAGGAAAGGCGATCATTGACCGGCATGCACCGATCGTGCCGCAGATGGTGCTGGCCGATTTCATCGATGAAGGACATTTCAGCCGTCATATCAAGCGCACGCGGGAAGCTTATGCGGAACGGCGTGCTGCGCTGCTGGACGCATTGGAGCAGAACCTGCAGGATGAATTCATCCTGGGGCGTGCCGACGCGGGACTGCATCTGTCGGTGACATTCCGACGTCAGCTTAAGGATTCGGAGGTCTCGCGAGCGGCGCTCGACAAAGGAATCGAAGTACGGCCGCTGTCGCAGTTTTATGTCGGGCGGGATGCAACTGGCGGTGCCGACGACAAGTCACGCACAAACGGCCTGTTGCTCGGCTTTGCCGCCATTCCTCCCGAGGACATCCGGCGCGGCGTGAAAACGCTACGCGATGTCCTTGGAGGCATGTAGCTGTTTTACCAGAAGAGGTTGTTATTGAAGGTGAAATAGCCGGCGAGGAACAGCGCCAGCGCAATCAGGAATTGCTTCAAGAAAGTTTTGTTCATGTTGTCTCCTATATCACATGCTCGCGCTTGAAACGCACGATGTCATCGTCATCATAGCCCAGTCTGCGCAAGACTTCCGCATTATGTTCGCCTAGCTGCGGGCCCAGCCATTTCGTCTCGCCCGGCGTCTCCGACAGCTTAGGCGTAATCGCCGGAAGCTTGATTGGGCTTCCGTCGGCAAACGCGTGTTGCTCGAACATCCGGCGTGCGAGGAACTGCGGGTCCGTCATCATGTCGCGAACGGAATAGATCTTCCCGACCGGGACATCCGCGGCCTTAAGAATTGCCAGCGCGTTATCGATGGTTTGCGTATCGCACCATGCCTGAATCGTGCCGTCGATTTCCGCCGTGCGCGGCACGCGGCCGTCGTTACGCGCGAGCTGCGGATCATTCGCCATGTCGTCGCGTCCGATGGCGACCATCAGGCGCTTGAATATTGCATCGCCATTGCCGGCAATGACGATATTTTCACCATCGCTGGTGGTGTAGGTATTGGACGGAACGATGCCCGGCAGTGCGCCGCCGGTTCGCTCGCGCACGACGCCGGCAAGTCGTACTCCGGCACCAGCGATTCCATCATGTTGAAGACCGCCTCATACAGGGCCACATCCACCATCTGCCCCTGCCCCGCGACGCACTCTTCGCCGACCTTGCCATTCCAGCGGCCACCCGTCACATCGCGATGGCGTAGTGCCATCATGGCGCCGATTACGCCATGCAGCGCCGCGAGAGAGTCACCAATGGAAATGCCGATGCGCACCGGCGGCCTGTCCGGATGGCCGGATACGTAACGCATGCCACCCATCGATTCGCCAATCGCACCAAAGCCCGGCAGATCCTTCATCGGCCCGGTCTGGCCGTAACCCGACAGCCGCACCATGATGGTCGCCGGGTTGGTTTTCTTCAGGTCTTCGTAGCCGACACCCCATTTCTCCAGCACGCCGGGACGATAGTTCTCGATGATGATGTCGGCATCCAACGCAAGTCGCCGTGCGATTTCCTGTCCCTGCGGGTCCTTCATGTTCAGTGTCACGCTCTTCTTGTTGCGTGACTGCACGGACCACCACAGCGAGGTGCCATCCTTCAGCACGCGCCACTGGCGTATCGGATCGCCGCCCTCAGGCGATTCGACCTTGATCACCTCCGCGCCAAATTCCGCCAGCATGCGCGAACAAAACGGTCCGGCGATCAATGTGCCGAGTTCAAGCACCTTGATGCCGGCCAGCGGCCCTGCAGATTTCGCTTCACTCATTATTCCTGTCCCAATTCCCGCAATTCCAGCGCGATATTATGCCTCGCCGCTTCCTCATAACGGTCAGCCATCAGGTTCGTAAAGAAAAGCCGGGGCCTGGCGAGAAACCGCTTGAGTACCGCCGCGCGTCCGACACGGTATTCGTCATCCGGCACCCAGCAGTATTCTTTCCGGATCGCCTGGCTGTAGCAACGATAGGCGCGCTCCGGCACGCCCAGGATGGACAGGTCGAGATCGAGGAAAAGGGGCAGGTCCGGTACAGCTTGCGATGGAACCTCATGCCGCTGTGTCGCCAGTATGCATTGCTCGACCGACGTGATGACATCTTCACCAAATTGCATCGCCCGCATTGAATCACGTGCAAATGCCGCACTGCGCGGCTCGTTGTCACTGGCTCGCGTATCGTAGATCACGTCATGAAACCAGATCGCCAGCTCGACGACAGCCGGGTGCGTGAAATGTGAGCGCAGGTCATCGGCAAGCACGAGCAATGTCGCGATATGGGAGAGATTGTGATAGGCACGGTGCGGCTCGGAGTAATGCCGAACCAGCGCATCGATGACCGCCACAGGCGAAGTTGATTCCTTGGCCAATGGCTGAACCAGCGCGAGCCATCGCGAACGCAACAAGCCGATGTCTGCCGATGCGTACCCGTCCATGATGGCAACCAGCCAGGAACAGCTGAAACGTCAGGTCGCGCGCCGGTCGAGCATGGCGCGTGCGATTGTCCCCGCATCGACGTACTCGAGCTCGCCGCCAACGGGAACGCCGCGTGCAAGTCGGCTAACCTTCAGCCCTCGGGCTTTCAGCGTCTCGCTGATGTAATGCGCAGTCGCTTCGCCTTCGTTGGTGAAATTCGTCGCCAGCACAACCTCCTCCACCACGCCGTCGGTTGCCCGGGCGACCAGCTTTTCGAGGTGGATATCCTTCGGGCCGATGCCGTCCAGCGGCGAAAGATGCCCCATCAGGACAAAGTAGAGCCCCTTGTACGTCAGCGTCTGCTCGATCATCAGCAGATCCGCCGGCGTCTCCACCACGCATAGCAAATGTGCGTCGCGCTCAGGATTGAGGCACATCTCGCACACTTCGTGTTCGGTGAAGGTATTGCACTTGGCGCAGTGGCGAATTTTTTCAACCGCCTGTGTCAAGGCGCGACCGAGAAAAGCGGCGCCATCGCGGTCGTGCTGCATCAGGTGGTATGCCATGCGCTGTGCGGACTTCGGCCCGACGCCGGGCAAGCGGCGCAAGGCTTCCGTCAGAAAGTCTAGGCTGGAAGGAGATTTCACTGTTTGACTTGAGGCCTGCCTGGAAGGAGTTCATGAGTCGGCGGTATGGTTGCCGCCGCTGCCAAACACAAGACAGGCAAATCGATCAGAACGGCAGCTTGAAGCCCGGGGGCAGCGGCAGGCCGGCAGTCATGCCCGCCATTTTTTCCTGGGACGTCGCTTCCGCCTTGCGCACTGCATCGTTGAATGCAGCAGCGACGAGGTCTTCCAGCATGTCCTTGTCGTCGCCCAGCAGGGACGGGTCGATGGTTACGCGCTTGACGTCGTTCTTGCAGGTCATGACCACCTTCACCATGCCGGCGCCGGACTGGCCCTCCACTTCGATGGAGGCGAGTTGCTCCTGCATTTTCTTCATGTTGTCCTGCATTGCCTGGGCTTGCTTCATCAGCCCTGCCAGTTGGCCCTTCATCATGTTTCTACTCCTTAATGTTGGTTAAGCCGGTTTGATTGATCCCGGCACGATAGTGGCATTGAATTCACGCATCATCGCCTGCACGAAGGGATCGCGTTGCATGTCCTCTTCTGCCTTGCGTTGGCGTGCTTCGCGTTCTGCGACTGCCTGCGCGTTTGCGGTCTGTTCGACCGCGCCGATCTCCGTAGTGACACGGGCCGTTTTTCCAAAGTGTTCTGTCAGTGCCGCGGTCAGCTTCTCGATTGAACCTGCCGAACGCAGCGTCTCGAGCGGGATGCGCAGATGGAAAAGCACGCCATCCCCATTGTCTTCGCATTGGAGCAACTCGCTCTGTTGCGCCAGTTGCTGCACCACGCCGCGCAATGGCAGCGAAGCGGCGAGCACCGGCCAGTTGCCATCCCAGTTCAGCGATGCGACCGGCACCTGTGCACGAGGCTTTACCCGGACGGCAGGTGGTGGCTCGGGAGCTGGTGGCGCATCTTCGAGGACCGCAGTATCACCGCCCTCCTCGGCTACTGCATGGGACGCGGCAGCTGACGATTCAGTTTTTTTTTGAGCCGCTGTCGCTACAGACTCAAAATCACCCCACTCCGGCGCAGGTGGCGGCTCTTCATCCCAAGGTGGTGTTGATGCCGAAACAGGGGCCGGTGCGGGTACCGGTACCGGTGCAGGCTTCGGCTGCATCATCGCAGTCGGTTGCGGTGCCTTCCCGCCATTGCGCACAGCTTCGAGCGCGGCGCGTGCGGGGCTCATGCCAGCGGCCGGTCGGCCGGGCGCTGGTGCGCTGACACTGACTGACGGCTGTGAAGCGGGTCTTGCTGGCGCAGCAGATACAGTGGGCGCCACCTGCGTAGCCGCGGCGGAGGCAGAGGTTACGGGAGCGGATGTCGCTACAGGTCCGCGTACCACCGCTTTCGGTTCTGCGCCGCCGACACCAGGCCGAAAGGCCAGCATCCGCAGCAAGGTCATCGAGAATCCGGCATATTCGTCCGGCGCAAGGCTCAATTCATTACGGCCATGCACTGCGATCTGATAGAACAGCTGCACTTCTTCAGCATCGAACAGTCCTGCAAGGCGGATGATGTCCTCGCGTTCCGGCACGTCGTCCGGCAAGGCAGCAGGAACCGTCTGAACCAGCGCAATGCGATGCAAAAGCGTACCCAAGTCCTGCAATGCAGCGCTATAAGAGAGGCTGCGCGTTGCCATTTCATCGGCCACGGCGAGCAGTCCGGCACCATCCTTTGCGGCAAGCGCATCCAGCACGCGGACGAGATACGACTGGTCCAGCGCACCAAGCATGCCCTGCACCGCCTCGAGCGTTACCTTGCCGGCCGCATATGCAATTGCCTGATCGGTCAGCGACAACGCATCGCGCATCGAGCCATGCGCGCCTTGGGCCAGCAAGCGCAACGCAGGGGCCTCAAATTCGATGCCTTCCTGACCGAGGATGTTTTCCAGATGGCCGACGATATGGCCAGGCGGCATTTGCTTCAGGTTGAATTGCAGGCAACGCGACAACACCGTGACCGGAATCTTCTGCGGGTCAGTCGTCGCAAGGATGAACTTCACATGCTCCGGTGGTTCCTCCAACGTCTTCAACATGGCGTTGAACGCATGATTGGTCAGCATGTGAACTTCGTCGATCATGTAGACCTTAAAACGCGCGTTGGATGGGGCGTAGATTGCCTGCTCCAGCAATTGCGCCATTTCATCGACGCCGCGATTGGACGCCGCGTCCATTTCAATGTAGTCGACAAAGCGGCCCGCGTCGATTGCGGTGCATGCTTCGCAAACGCCACAAGGCTGCGCCGTGATCCCGCCGTTTCCGTCCGCTCCCTGGCAATTCAGCGATTTCGCCAAGATGCGCGAAAGTGTCGTCTTCCCGACGCCGCGTGTTCCTGTGAATAGATAAGCGTGATGCAGGCGCTTCTGGTCCAGCGCGTGCGTCAGCGCCCGCACGACGTGCTCCTGCCCGACGAGCGTATCAAAGCTCTTGGGGCGATACTTGCGGGCGAGGACTTGATAAGACATGTTGGCGCTGGAGTTTGGTGGTAGGTCGCATTTTACCTGACCTGATGCAAGTTATAGAGCCGCTTTGACCAAACATGAATGCGATGTCGGTGATGCAACAGCGACGGCTGACCTATCTAGGTGCGAGCGAAACTTTTCGGCTGCCCGACAGTGCAACTACTAAAGGAATAAATTGCGATGGAGACCACCCATTGCCTCAGTGCGCTACAAGTTGCGACTGGCATCGAACGAGTGAAAATATTTGGGAGGGAACAGGAAGAGGTAAGGGGCGAGCCTGATCTACGGCACTTACGGGAAATGGCTGTGGCTGCTTCGTTCCCGACCTGACCAGGTTGGCCATGCCGCAATGCGTAGGGGCCCGCCCGACCGCAATTCTAACAGCAAAGAATGCAATGCGGGCTTCCCATATGAAAATCAGATGCCGAGTTCCTGCCAGATGCGGTCGACTTTTGCCTTCACCTCATCGGTCATCGTAATTGCCGTCCCCCACTCCCGGTTTGTTTCGCCCGGCCACTTATTGGTGGCGTCGATGCCCATTTTGCTGCCCAAACCACTCACCGGCGACGCAAAGTCCAGATAGTCGATCGGCGTATTGTCGACGAGCGTCGTATCCCGCGAAGGATCTACCCGAGTAGTGATGGCCCAGATCACTTCCTTCCAGTCACGGATATTCACATCCTCGTCCACCACGATGATGAACTTTGTATACATAAACTGCCGCAGGAAGCTCCAGACGCCGAACATGACCCGCTTGGCGTGCCCCGGATAGGACTTCTTCATCTGGACCACCGCCAGACGATAGCTGCAGCCTTCAGGCGGCAAGTAAAAGTCCGTGACCTCGGCGAACTGCTTCTGCAGCAACGGAATGAATACTTCGTTCAGTGCAACACCGAGGACCGCCGGTTCGTCCGGCGGTTTGCCTGTATAAGTGGAGTGGTAAATCGGGTCGCGCCGCATCGTGATGCGGTCGATCGTAAATACAGGGAACCAATCCTGCTCATTGTAATAACCGGTGTGATCGCCGTACGGCCCCTCGAGCGCATGCTCATAGCCGCTTGGATGCGATTCATCCGGGTAGATATGCCCTTCCAGCACGATCTCGGCGGATGCCGGCACACGGAGTTCGCTACCGACAGCCTTGACGAGCTCGGTGCGGCTGCCACGCAGGAGCCCGGCAAACTGGTATTCAGACAAGCTGTCGGGAACAGGCGTAACCGCCCCAAGAATGGTCGCCGGGTCGGCGCCGAGTGCGACTGCAATCGGATAGGGTTTGCCGCGATTGACAATACTGTGCTCGCGGAAGTCCAGCGCACCGCCACGATGCGCAAGCCAGCGCATGATGACCTTGTTCCGCCCGATGGCCTGCTGGCGATAGATGCCAAGATTCTGGCGCTTCTTGTGCGGCCCCTTGGTGATAACTAGGCCCCATGTAATGAGAGGTGCGACATCGCCCGGCCAGCAGTGCTGGATCGGGAGCCGCGAGAGATCCACATCGTTACCTTCCCAGACCACCTCCTGGCATGGCGCGGAGCGATGCTCCTTCGGCGCCATGTCCCAAAGCGCCTTTACCATGGAACCCAATCCCACGACATCCTTCAGCCCTTTCGGCGGCTCCGGCTCCTTCAACGTGGCGAGCACTTGACCGATCCTCCGCAGCTCACTGACATCTTCCGCCCCCATGCCGAGCGCTACACGTCGCGGCGTACCGAAGAGATTGCCGAGCACCGGCATGGAATGACCTGTCGGACGCTCAAACAGAAGCGCCGGTCCGCCGGCGCGCAAGGTCCGGTCACAGATCTCCGTCATTTCAAGATGCGGGGAAACAGGAAGGGAAACGTGTTTAAGCTCCCCCAATTGTTTCAATTGAGAAATAAAGTCCCGCAAATCCGAATATTTCATGATTTTTCACAAGATCGACAGCTCGCATATGTTTTTAGAATGCAAGCCCAAGTGGTTGATTTTATTGATTTTCTGTTGCGACGCAGCGAAAATTCTAGATTTAAAAGTAATAAAAGAGAGCCTTGATAGTGTTGACTTGATATAAACAGCCCCCTAAAATTCGCCCAACTTGATGAGGGGGCGCACTTGGGAATGTGAGTGACGCGGACTAAATCCTCATCACTCACGGGATCGGGGTCCCACATGACATTTTAAGGAGTGTTTTCAAAAGGCGTCCGCCTTCTCCCCGAAAAAGTTGTTTGCCACTGATCCGGCGCCAACGAGCAGCCGCCAGTTTAGAGCAAACAATCCGACGTCTGCCGGTAGCGCCTCGCACTGACAGACGATGTACTGATTCACGGCAAGCACAAGAATCTACAGGTTCACGTAGTGGACTCTTCGCGTGCCGCGACGATTCAGGAGGTTCTTATGGTAAATCAACTGATCCGGGTGACGTCCGAGTTCACTCGGCAAAAAGCCAGCCAGTCCGCCGCATGGGCGGTTTTCGTGCGGGACACGATCAGCGGCTTCATCACAACCGTGCATCACACAGTGTTGGTACTGGGAATTATCGCCATCGGCGCTCTCTCCCTCATGTTCATCAAACCGGAAGTGGCAGACCGACTCCTGGCGCTGTCTCCGTTCGCCGAATCCCAAGCGGAAGCACTCGACGAGTCCGACCCTGCGCTGGCCAACCTGATGGACATGCCAGCGCAGTCCATCACGGAAGCTGCAGCCGCAAACAATGCACAGGCCGCCATGAATGCCGAGACGTCTGGAGTTGCAGGTAACTCGCTGCAGCAACAATGGGTCACCGCATGGCTGTCCAAACGTTATCGCGTCGCTGCGGATGCAACCAACATGCTGGTTTCCGCTGCATATATGACTGCTCAGGAAATCAAGCTGGATCCTTTGCTGATCCTGTCCGTGATGGCGATCGAGTCCGGTTTTAATCCATTCGCGGAAAGTCCGGTCGGCGCGCAAGGTCTGATGCAAGTGATGTCAAAGGTCCATCGCGACAAATTCGAGGATCTGGGTGGCGTAAAAGCAGCACTCAACCCCGTCGCCAATATCCGTGTTGGCTCGCTTATCCTGAAGGACTATGTCAAGCGTGGCGGCTCGGTGGAGGCGGGCCTGAAGCTGTATGTCGGCGCAGGAGCATTCGATTCTGATTCCGGCTATGGCGCACGCGTGCTGGAGGAATATCAACGCCTGAAGGAGGTGTCAATGGGCAAGAAAGTGCCGATCTACACTACGTCGGCAAGCTCGGCCAGTCCCAAGGCGCGTCCGCAAGGCAGCAACAAGACGGAGCAAACGGCAGAAGAAACGCCGACCTCTGCCGACCACCCACAACCATTGGCGAAGGCTGACCAGTTTGCATCGCTTTAAGCAAACGTAATGTTCAAATAAAAAAGGAGCCTGAGGCTCCTTTTTTATTTGGCAAACAACTTATTAGCGCCATTTCAGCTTGGCACCACGAGACCGAAATGACTCTAACCGTGCTGAACGGCGAAGAATCCTTTCATCCTTTCGACAGCCTGCTTCAGATTTTCCATCGAAGTCGCATACGACAGCCGAATATACTGACGCGCCGTCGCAGGGCCAAAATCCAGTCCGGGCACCAGCACCACACCGACCTGGTTCAACATGTCGATCGTGAGGCGATCGGCATCGTCTGACAGCGCAGAGCAATCTGCATAGACATAGAACGCCCCGTCAGGTGTCACCGGCACCTTGAACCCCAATTCTCGCAACGCGGGAACGATGTAATCTCGCCGGCGCCTGAACTCGGCCTTGCGCTCTTCGTATATCGCGATCGACTCGTCGGTGAAGCAAGCCACGCCGGCATACTGCGCGATGCTCGAAACGCAGATGAACAGGTTTTGGGCCAGCTTCTCGATCGCCGGCACCATCGATTCCGGAACGACGAGCCATCCGAGGCGCCAGCCGGTCATGTTGAAATACTTCGAGAAACTATTGATGACGACAACGTCTTCACCCAGGGATAAGGCGGAAAACGGCGCCTCGTCGTAAGTCAGTCCTTGATAGATTTCATCCACGATGGTGAAACCACCCTTTTTACGTACCGTCGAAACAATCTTCGCAAGCTCATCATGCGCAATCGATGTGCCAGTAGGATTCGAAGGTGATGCGAGCAGCACGCCACGAGTCGTCGCACTCCAATGCTCTTGAACCATTGCATCCGATAGCTGGAACCGCTGCTCCGGCCCGCTGGGAATCATCTTCGCCTGACCGTCGAACGCGGCAACAAAATGGCGATTGCATGGATAAGAGGGATCGGGCATCAGCACTTCCGCCCCCTTTTCCACCATTGCGGCGCACGCAAGCAGCAATGCAGCCGATGCCCCGGCCGTCACGATAATGCGCGCGGGCGCTACCCGCAGCCCATACACCCGCAAATAGTGCTCCGCAATGGCCTCGCGCAACTGCGGGATGCCCGTCGCAGGAGTATACTGCAGCCGGCCGTCCGCCATCGCGCGTGCAGCAGCCTCAACAACTGGCGGTGCAGCGGTGAAGTCGGGCTCGCCAATCCCCATGTGGATAATGGAGCGGCCCTGCCGTTCCAATGCAGCCGCCATTTTCGCCAACTCCATCACATGAAAGGGAGCGATATTTTCAAGGCGGGAAGCAAGAATGGGATTGATCATACGAAAAGGAATGCCGCCCACCCATACCTGGCCGGACGGAGTGTCTGGAGACGGTTAGCGCTTCTTCGCGTCGTCGACCTCGACGTCGCGGATCTTGGCGGCAAATTTATCAAGGACGCCGTTGACATACTTGTGCCCGTCGATACCGCCAAACGACTTGGTCAGCTCGACTGCCTCGTTGATTACAACCTTGTAGGGAATCTCGAGGTGATTGCCAAGCTCGTACGCGCCAATGAGCAGCGCAGCATGCTCTACAGGAGACAGCTGGTCGATCGGCCGGTCAATCAATGGAGCCAAACGTTCGCGCAGCGAAGCGGCCTGCCTAATCGTACCGTGCAGGAGTGCATCGAAGTGCTCGGCATCAGCCTTGTTGAACCCGTGCGCCTCACGAATATGTGCATCGATTGCACCGGCATCCTCATTATTCATCAGCCACTGGTATAAACCTTGCAGCGCGAACTCACGCGCGCGGTGGCGCGGCGTGCGATTCTTGTTCGGGTTCGCATGTAGAGTCTTCTCGTTCATCACTTACTCTTCGTCAGTTGCTTCGGCGAGCTCTTCCAGAGCAATCGCCAGATTCGTCATTTCGACCGCGACACGCGCTGCATCCGCGCCCTTCTCCGCCATGCGCGCTTCCGCCTGCTCGTCGGTGTCGGTGGTCAGCACGGCGTTGGCAATGGGGATACCGAAATCGAGTCCGACCCGGGTAATTCCAGCGCCGGACTCGTTGGATACCAGCTCAAAGTGGTAGGTCTCGCCGCGTATGACCGCACCGATCGCAATCAGTGCATCGAACTGCTGGGTCTCCGCCATTTTCTGCAACGCAAGCGGGATTTCCAAGGCACCCGGTACGGTGACATGCAAAATATCTTCGTCAGCAACGCCAAGGTGTTTCAGTTCTGCCAGGCAGGAGGACAACAACCCGTGGCAGACATCTTCGTTGAAACGGGCCTGCACAATGCCGATCCGCAAGCCTTCGCCATTGAGATTCGTTTCGTAAGTTCCTACGGTCATGGTTGTTCCTTCACGCGCGACAGCGCCATTGATTTTCGCCATGTGCTGGCTTCCATCCCCGGTACGGAAACCAGCACATGGCTTGGTTGTTATCAGAATAATTATGCAGCTTACCGCTTCGTCGGGAGCGGGTACTCAATAAGCCGATACTTAATTTGCAGGCTTGTCCTGATAGCCGGTGACTTCCAGGTCGAAGCCTGTCATCGATGGCATCTTTCGCGGGCTGGCCAGCAGTTTCATCTTGCCAACGCCAAGATCTTTCAGGATTTGCGCGCCGATACCGTAAGTCCGCAAGTCCATGCGCGATTCTCGCGGCTGGTGGCGTCGTTCCGGCGTGCTCAACGCCTCGAACTGGGCGAACATCTGGTCGGCAGATTCTTCGCAATTCAACAGAACCATCACACCGCGCTGGGACGCCTTGATGGCGGCCATCGCGGAAGCCATGTTCCAGGAGTGCGTGGTGACCTGCGTTTCCAGGACATCGAGAATCGACACCGGCTGATGCACGCGCACCAGCGTCTCCAGGTCGGCTTCGACATCGCCATGCACCAGCGCGAGGTGGCCCCCCCTGCTGGGCTTGTCGCGGTAAGCAATTGCCTTGAACGGACCGTATGCCGTGTGCATCGTGCGCTCCGCAACACGCTCAATGATGCTTTCGTTCTGGCTACGGTAGTGAATGAGGTCGGCGATCGTGCCGATCTTCAGGCCGTGCTCATTTGCGAATTCGATCAGATCCGGCAAACGAGCCATCGTACCGTCGTCCTTCATGATCTCGCAGATGACGGCCGCAGGAGTCAGGCCTGCGAGCTCGGCAAAATCACAGCCGGCTTCGGTATGCCCGGCACGCATCAGCACGCCGCCTTTTTGCGCCTTCAGCGGGAAAATATGGCCAGGCTGGACAATGTCCGAGGGTTTGGCGTTCTTTGCGACAGCGACCTGCACGGTACGCGCGCGATCCGCCGCCGAAATACCGGTCGTCACGCCTTCCGCGGCTTCAATCGAGACCGTAAACGCCGTTCCGTACGACGTGCCGTTACGGGCGGTCATCATCGGCAGGTTCAACTGGTTGCAGCGTTCTTCCGTCAGGGTCAGGCAGATCAGACCACGTCCAAACTTCGCCATGAAGTTGATCGCTTCCGGCGTAACGAATTCTGCCGCGAGGACCAAGTCGCCTTCGTTCTCGCGATCCTCTTCGTCGACAAGAATGACCATGCGGCCGGCGCGGAGCTCGGCAACGATTTCTTGAGTTGTTGAAATAGCCATGATTGAAATCCTATGTAGCCCGCTATTTTAAAGGATTTACGCCGGCTTCAACTTGCAAAGCCGAAACAAAAGGGTGTCTCGGCTGGACCTGAGGCGCTTAGCCTTTCATGCCAAGCATGCGCTCGACATAACGCGCGATAAGATCGATTTCCAAGTTCACCGTCACGCCCGGCTTCAAATGCTTGAGGGTAGTCACTTGTACGGTGTGTGGAATCAGATTGATGGAGAATTCGCAAACATTCTCGGAATCCGTTACACGATTGACGGTGAGCGAGACACCGTTGACTACGATCGAGCCCTTATAGGCGAGATATTTGGCGAGCTCCTTCGGCGCTTCCACGACCAGCTCCATGGATTCGCCCACTGGTTCGAACTTGCGCACCACGCCGAGTCCGTCGACATGGCCGGAAACGAGATGCCCGCCTAGCCTGTCGGCCAAGGTCAGCGCTTTCTCCAAGTTCACTTCTCCCGGCGCATCGAGGCCAGCGGTCCGATTAAGACTTTCGCGCGACACATCGACGGTGAAGCCACTGTCCGTCTTGCTCACCACTGTCATACAAGCACCGTTCAGCGCAATCGAGTCCCCCAAAGCGACATCTGCCATGGGCAATCCACCGGCATCAATAGTCAGGCGAACGCCAGCGTCAGCCTTGGCGCCCAAGGGGGTAATGGAGGTGATTCTGCCAACAGCAGCAACAATTCCGGTGAACATGATGAAATCCAATCAGAGAAAACGAGCAAGAATACGTAAATCCGGACCAACCTGGCTAACCTCATGGAACCGCAGAGATTGCCTGCCGTCCAGGCTCTCCAGTACCGGTAAGTCGAACAGTCCCTGCGCATCGCCCAGCAAGCTGGGCGCAAGGTACATCAGCAGTTCATCCACACACTTCTCGCGTATCAGCGAACCGTTCAGCTTGAAACCGGCCTCAACGTGCAATTCATTGATTCCGCGCTTGCCAAGTTCAAGCATCAAGGCGGGCAAATCAACCTTGCCGTGGGAATTCGGCAGCATCAGAATCTCGGCGCCAGAGTCACGCAATTGTGCTTCCTTTTCCGGATTGGAGCGGGCGGCAACGATCCATGTGCCGCCACCGGCGAGCACACGTGCCTCCTGACTGATTTGCAAATGGCTGTCTATGACGATGCGGCGCGGCTGGCGCGGCGTTTCAACGGTGCGCACATTGAGCTGCGGGTCATCAGCCAGCACCGTTCCGATCCCCGTCAAAACAGCACAAGCACGCGCTCTCCACCAGTGCCCGTCATTACGTGCATCTGTTGAGGTAATCCATTGGCTTCGGCCATTATGCAGAGCTGTCTTGCCATCAAGGCTGGATGCCGTCTTCATCCGCACCCACGGCTTGCCCCGCTGCATCCGGGACATGAAGCCGATGTTCATCTCCCTGGCCTGGTCCTCAAGTACGCCGCAGGCCACTTCGATGCCCGCAGACTTCAGTTTCTCCATCCCCTGCCCCGCAACCAGCGGGTTGGGATCGGCCACTGCAGCAACAACGCGCCCGACACCGGCGCGTATCAAGGCATCCGCGCAGGGCGGCGTCCGGCCGAAATGACTGCAAGGCTCAAGGGTGACGTAGACCGTCGCACCGCGCACATCAAAGCGCCTGTGTGCTGCATCACTCAGCGCCTGCACCTCTGCGTGCGCCTGCCCGGCAGGCTGGGTGAAGCCTGTGCCGATGACCTTGTTATCCTTTACGATTACGCACCCAACCCGGGGATTAGGCGTCGTAATGAAAAGACCCTTCGCAGCCCATTGGAGCGCAAGCTCCATGCCCTGCGTATCGCTATAGATTTCCACGGAATTCCGAATTCAGTTATCGAGGGGCGGCGCAGTTCTTCTCCATACGCCATGGACCGACATTTTATCGCTGACGGAGGCTATCGGGGATATTGGAGCCTGTTTGCAGACCGAGGCGAACGGTCCAAGTTGGGTCCGGGAGCACCGAATCAGAGAAGCGCAGTCGTACGTGAGGCACGCAAAGCATCGCAGCGCCCGGCACCTCCCGGCCAAAATCGGGCGGCCCCGCAGGTTTTCATACCGCTCTTAGCAGGTACTCCGTTCCACCTCCGGATTGCACACGCGCACCCGCCCCAGGAAGTTAATCTTGATTTTCCTGACTTGCTTTTCCAGCGTGAAGGTGAAGTTGCCGAACTGAGGCGCATACGCACTTGCATTGGTGCGGGTCCGTCCTGCCCCACTGTAGGCGAGGTAGGGCAATGACGTATCTGTCAGGCTGGCCTTGATGCTGATTCCTTGACCGACGGCGTCGTGTACAAAGATCTTTTCCTCGCCACTATCCGCCCGTTGATCGTTGTCTTCGTCGACAAAAATCACCCATCCCTTTTCCCATTCACCGGAATCACTGGAGGGCACCATATCGATCCGCACACCGCGCCGTATGGCCTCTGCGCGCGCGAGGTTCATGGATGTGAAGAACTCGTTCACTGCGGTCGTTAAGCGCTGGCCATGCACGAGGTTCTTAACAAAAGGAACGCCTGTGCCAAGCAGGATCGCGGCCACAGCGATCACGACCATAAGTTCGATGAGCGAGAATCCGGACCGTCTCATGGATAGATAGGCTGACTGCACCACCTCATTTCCAGCAATCGGAATGTCGCGCACTCTTGACGCCCGTGCTGGTGACAGTCATTTCTCCGCATGTCGGATCGCTGAAGTTTCCATCCACCCTGGCCGTACCGGGCGTGGCAATCAGGCGTACACAATTGCGGATCGTGTCGTTTTCGCATGCCTCCGCTTTCAGCTCATATGCACTGGTTTTCGCATTACCGCCGGAAAACCATTTGAACTTTCTTTCATCCACGTCCATGGAATCGGCGGAGAACGCAATATAGGTGTTGTGCTGTGAAAAATAGCGCTCCTGCTGCTGCATGATTTGAAACAGAGCCACTCGCCCCTCCACACGCTTGGCCTTTCGTACTGACTCAACATACGAGGGATATGCAATGCCTGCAAGCAGAGCAAAAACTGCCAGCACGAACAGTGTTTCAATGAACGTGAATCCATATGGGGCACATCGCCGCCTTCTAGCCGCTACTTCGCGCACTGCGCACCTCCCGCCAATTCGATATTTCCCGCCAGCCGAAACGTCCTTTCGGTCCCGGTGATCCGTCCGCATGATCAGGGCGATAAAAGGACTGCAACATGACTTGCGTGGTCTCGCGCATACCGAAGCCAAGTGCTGTGATGCGATAGAAAACCATCGGTGCGCTGTCCTCTCCGCCGGTACGTGAAAAGCGCTCGATGATGTAGCGTGGAAGCCGTGCGGGCATTACGCCAACACCGTTCTGGAACTGCTGGCCCGTGAAATATCCGTATGGCACGGATCGATTCTGCTTGACATCGACAAAGTTAACGTCAGCCCATACCGGCGCGCCCGCTGGATCGGACTCCTTGCAGAGACCGAGATGAAGCTCCGTACCCCTGTTATCGCAAGCGTCGCCGAATGCGTCCACGGCGCCCTGCACAAAGATTTCCCGGCGCGGTGATACATCGATATCCCGTTGCGCATCCATTAAAGCCGCCTCCGCCGCCTGAAACGCAACTAGCCGATCACGGTCACCGCGTCCGGCCTTTTCACCCTGCCACGCAGATTGAAATGCCGACATGCCAAGCATAAGCAGCGCCATCATCATGAGGAGCGTGACAATGAGTGCCGCGCCTCGATGGCGATTTACGCCGTTCCGTCTCCAGTTCCATGATCGCGCGCCGCTATACATCCTTGCGCTTCTCATGCTACGCCCCCTCCATACCGTTACGCAGTCGGATCGTCATGGAAAAGACCCGGCGCAGCTTCCCGCGTACCGCCCTGGGCAGGTCCGCGTCCCTGATGAGTACGCCCAAGTCTTCATCTGCATACTCATTCCCATATGTGTCGCCGAATAGCGCATATCCGTTCGCAGGCCCATTCCAGCGCACATCATGAGCGCCGCGAATAAGCATGGCGACTTTGACGGTAACGACTTTTTTCCAATGCGTCTTCTTCGCCCGGTCCTTTGCCCGCTCAATGGCATTGGCTCCGTGGAGCACCAATTCATCGTCCAATGCATTGATGCCAGACGCATTGAGCAAACGGTTGGGGAAACCGTCCATGTCGGTATCAAGTCCGTATAACACCTGAAACGATTCGACGCCACGCGCAATCGATTGCGACGTCCAGTTGCTCTTCCCTTGGTACTTGCAGTACAACTCTGGCTCGCCGCTATCATCCGTGGCCACATAAAAGATGCTCCATGTTCGGCCGTCTGCCGTCATATCTGCGGGTGACGGCGCGGGGATAGCGAAGCCGGCGCAGTTCAGCATCGTACCGTCACCATTTTCCCCGTTGCCGGCCCCAAAGAAGCGAATTGCCAGCACATCACTTCCATTCACCGACTTAAGCAGTGGCGCCTCGATGCCTGGGGTTCTGCTTCGTAAGCTGCGCGCATCCAAGCCGATAACGTCGGGGTCGAACGCAAACCAGTCGGTGGTTGCTACCCGCTCCGCATCCCAAGTCTTGTGTGAAGCTTGCCGCACTGCACGGGAGAGGACATCGAGCACGTACCGGCCGGTCTCCTGAATCCGGGCTTCATCGTCCTGCGCCAGGTAAGTCGTCCTGGCTGAAACAAGCAAGGTTGTTGCGGCCAATACGACAAACAACCCTACTGCCATGGCAATCATCAGCTCGACAAGTGTGACGCCACGCTCGTAACGCAAACTGCGCAACAAGTCTGCAGCCTTCTGGACGTTGCCGTTTTGATCCATCATGCCCCTGCACTGACAATAACTGCGATGCCAGTCTCTTCATGGTTATTGGCATCTCCGACCGGGCTTTCATCGGGATTTCTGCTGCGCCAGCCGAGTTTGACGACGATTGGTGCCGTATCTGCGTCGTTGTCATCACATTGCCACGCTGGCGCATTCTTGGCGCCATCCCATGGCGCGGCATCACGGCATATTAGAAATCGCCCTCCCGGCAGGACGTTGCCGATCCGTGTGTTCCATTCCTGGATCTCAAACGCAACGAACTCCGTGGGATCACAATCGTCGGTGTAACAGGATCGTCCTGATGGCGAGGGCTCTTCCACATTGGCCGCATCTTGATTCGCGTCGAGGTAAGGATCCGCACGTCCGTTCCTGCTTGCCCACTCGTGGCTCGCTCTCATTGCATCCGCCATTTCGGCGGCAAGATGCGAGGCAAAAGTCTGGAACGCGGACTGCCGGGCGGTGCGCAGGGCTGTCAGCTGCAAGCCGGCTGCCCCCATTACACCAACAGCCATGATGACGATCGCCACCAAAGTCTCGACCATGGAGAAACCAGCACATCTCCCAAGGAGCAGGACTTCGTGAGGAACGGATCCGCTCGCGCCAAACCGGCCAGCATTGTCTTTTTTACAACTTTTCGGCCGCAAAAATTCCATCTTCAGGCTCATTACAGTTGATTTACAGTTGATTTACAGTTGATTATTTAGTGGAGTTTTTACGCTCGCGGCCGACTTCAGCGATTGCATCCTGAAACTCGGCGACGTCTTCGAAGCTCTTGTACACGGAGGCGAAACGAATGTAAGCGATCTTGTCGAGGCGTTTCAGTTCACGCATGACGAGTTCACCGATGTGGCCCGAAATAATCTCGCGTGCACCACTGGTAAGCAGTTTTTCTTCTATCCGTTGGATAGCGGCGTCCACCGCTTCTGCGGAAACCGGACGTTTTCGGAGGGCGAGCATGAAACTCGCGCGCAGCTTGGCAGGATCGTAGTCTGTCCGGCTGCCATTCTTCTTGACGATGACCGGCATCGAAAGCTCGATGCGCTCATAGGTAGTGAAACGTTTGTCGCAGTGAGCACAGCGACGACGGCGACGAATAGTATCCCCCTCCTCCGACACGCGAGTGTCGATCACCTGGGTGTCTTCATGATGGCAGAAGGGACATTTCATCGGAGGGCCTGCGGTTCTGGATGTTGCTGCCACCAATTCAGCCGAACTGAACGAGAAGCAGCATCTGTTACCAATCGCGGCATTTTCTTACCGCTATTTAAAAATATCAAGCCAAGGGGAAGTGCGCTGTGCTGTTCCTGCCTATCGCACACAGCACACTCCCCAGCACTATCAGGCGTATACCGGGAAGGCGTCAGTCAGCTTCTTGACCTCTGCCTTCACACGCTCGATCGTTGCCGCATCATGCGGATTGTCCAGCACGTCAGCAATCAGGTTACCCACCTTCGTCACTTCCGCTTCCTTGAACCCGCGGGTCGTCATCGCCGGGCTGCCGAGACGAATACCGGACGTCACGAAGGGCTTTTCCGGATCATTCGGGATCGCGTTCTTGTTGCATGTCATATGGGCAGTACCGAGGATGGCTTCTGCTTCCTTGCCGGTGATCTTCTTAGCGCGCAAATCAACCAGCATGACGTGAGATTCCGTACGACCGGAGACAATACGCAGGCCACGTGCAATCAGCGTCTTCGCCAGCGCGTCTGCATTCTTTACGACCTGCTGCTGGTAGGTCTTGAATTCCGGCGACAGCGCTTCCTGGAAGGCGACGGCCTTACCTGCGATCACATGCATCAGCGGGCCGCCCTGGATGCCCGGGAAGATTGCGGAATTGATCGCCTTTTCATGTTCGGCCTTCATCAGGATGACACCACCGCGCGGGCCGCGCAGCGACTTGTGCGTAGTCGACGTGACGAAGTCGGCATACGGAACCGGGTTCGGGTAGACGCCTGCCGCAATAAGTCCGGCATAGTGCGCCATATCGACCATGAAATAGGCGCCAACATCCTTTGCGACCTTGGCAAAGCGCTCAAAATCGATGCGCAGTGCATAGGCGGATGCGCCGGCGATGATCATCTTCGGCTTTTTCTCGTGCGCGAGGCGCTCCATCGCTTCGTAGTCGATCTCTTCCTTGTCGTTCAGACCGTACGAGACCACGTTGAACCACTTCCCGGACATGTTCAGCGCCATGCCATGCGTGAGGTGGCCGCCTTCTGCCAGCGACATGCCCATGATGGTATCGCCCGGCTTGAGCATGGCGAAGAACACGCCCTGGTTTGCCTGGGAGCCGGAATTCGGCTGTACGTTGGCCGCCTCCGCGCCATACAGCTTCTTCAAGCGTTCGATTGCCAGCGATTCAACAATGTCCACATATTCGCAACCGCCGTAATAGCGCTTGCCCGGATAGCCTTCCGCATATTTATTGGTGAGCTGCGAGCCCTGCGCTTCCATGACGGCAGGCGACGTGTAGTTCTCGGATGCGATCAGCTCGATATGGTCTTGCTGGCGCTTGTTTTCCTGCTGGATGGCTGACCAAAGCTCGGGATCAACTTTGGCGATGGTATGGTCTTTTGCGAACATGAAAAACTCCAATCGATTAAGTATGCAAAGTGGGTTTGCCTAAATCGAATGAGGGCCGAAGGAAAGGACAGGCAGCCTCAGTCGTGCATTCCATTTGGGCTGCCCAGGCGAACGGCTATTAGATATCCCACGTTCCCCGGTGGATTTCCACCTTGTTACCGGACCTGCTTTCCGGACTTTTCGCCAGTTACGTGGGACGAAATGGAGCTAAATTGTAAGATAGGTACTTGATTTCAGCAAGGACGACGGCGTTGCGCCTCATTTTTGTGCCCCCCGTTTTGGACTGCGGCGTACGCCCCCTTTCAGCTACAATTTCGGCCAACTTACCTCTAAAGAACAAAAGGATTGACGATGATCGTTTTGGTTACAGGAGCAACTTCAGGCTTCGGCGCTGAAATGGCACGCAAATTCGTGCAAAACGGCCACAAGGTGATCGCCACTGGACGCCGCAAAGAACGCCTGGATGCACTGGCTGTCGAACTCGGTTCCGGACTGCTCCCTATTGTGATGGATGTCAGCGACAAGACGTCCATTAGCAATGGCTTGGCGGCTCTGTCAGCAGATTGGCAGGAGATCGACATCCTCATTAACAATGCGGGCCTTGCGCTCGGCATTGAACCAGCCCACAAGGCGTCGCTGGACGAGTGGGAGACGATGATCGATACGAATTGCAAAGGCCTTGTCACGATCACGCGCCACCTCCTTCCGGCAATGGTGGCACGGGGTCGCGGCATGATCATTAATATCGGATCGGTTGCCGGCGCATATCCCTACCCCGGTGGCAATGTGTATGGCGCAACCAAGGCTTTCGTCGACCAGTTCACGCTCAATCTGCGCGCCGACCTCGTCGGCACAGGGGTACGGGCAACCAACATCGCCCCCGGCCTGTGCGGAGGCACCGAGTTCTCCAATGTGCGTCTGAAGGACGATGCAGCCGCTGCCAAGGTCTACGAGGGAACCGTACCGCTGACCGCCAAGGACATTGCAGAAACCGCCTACTGGATCGCCACGCTGCCGCCGCATGTCAACATCAACTACATCGAAATGATGCCCTCCTGCCAGGCATTCTCTCCGTTTGCCATCAAACGCAATATCTAGCAGCGAGAAATATGAGTTCTGAATTCAGTTGGAAAGTGCGTGTTTATTACGAGGACACCGACACCGGAGGCGTTGTTTTTTACGCTAACTACTTGAGGTTTTTTGAACGCGCGCGCACGGAATGGCTGCGTGCTGCCGGAGTTGGCCAGCAGTTGTTATCAGAAAAGCATCGCGCGATGTTTGTCGTCAAAAGCACCACCGTTGATTATCATGCTCCGGCGAAATTAGATGATGAACTGAAACTCACGGTTGTTGTCGAAAGGCTCGGACGTGCTTCAGTGCAATTTATCCAAGAGGCGTGGCGCGTCGACGGTACGCAGCCGCAATTACTCACCAGTGGGTACATTAAAGTCGGCTGCGTGGATACAGAAACGCTTCGCCCTCGCCCGATACCGGACGAGGTAATGGAGCGGATAAAAAGAACAGGGCAATTTCCTGCATAACGAATTCCAGCCCTCATCTTGAATGGTGTGGCGCTATTTTTATCAGCGTAAAAGAAACACATGACCGTTACCCAAGACCTATCTTTCGTCTCCCTGATCAGCAACGCTTCCCTGCTGGTGCAGCTCGTGATGGCGCTTCTGCTGCTTGTATCCATCATGAGCTGGACTTACATTTTCCGGAAAATGTTTGCGATCAAAAGCGCGCAAACCCGGACCGAGGAGTTCGAGCGCGCCTTCTGGTCGGGAGGCAATCTCAACGCACTTTATGAAGAAGCAACGTCCAACCGGCGCAGGAGCGGTGGCGACGGGGGTGCCCTTGAACGCATCTTCGAGGCGGGGATGGGCGAATTCGGCAAGGCGAAAGCCATCTTCGCCGGCAAGGGCCCGGTTGACCCGAGCAGCATGATCGATGGCGCCCGCCGTGCGATGCGTGCCGCCTATCAACGCGAGATGGATGCGCTTGAATCGCATCTGGCCTTCCTAGCGTCGGTTGGCTCGGTTTCCCCGTATGTCGGCCTGTTCGGCACCGTATGGGGGATCATGAACGCGTTCCGTGGTCTGGCTAACGTACAGCAAGCGACGCTCGCTTCAGTGGCACCGGGCATCGCCGAGGCGCTGATTGCGACCGCGATCGGCCTGTTTGCGGCGATTCCTGCAGTGGTTGCCTACAACCGCTACTCGCACGACATCGATCGCCTGGCCATTCGTTTCGAGAGCTTCATTGAAGAATTCTCCAACATCTTGCAACGCCAGGTTCGCTGATGGCCTACAGCTCCATGCGCGGCGGACGCGGCCGCAAGTTCAAATCCGAAATCAACGTCGTTCCCTATATCGACGTGATGCTCGTGCTGCTGGTGATCTTCATGGTCGCCGCACCACTGACCAATCCCGGCGTCATCAACCTGCCGACTGCTGCAAAGTCGGCATTGCCGCCAACGGAATATATCCAGATATCCCTGAAACCAGACACCAGCGCGACGATCGGAATCAGCGGCCCCAAGAGTGACCGGCGTGACGAAAAAGTCGGCGGTCGCAGCGCGCTACTGCAAAAGCTGCGTGCGATGCATGAAGCCGATCCGAAGCTGCCAGTCATGATTTCGGCGGACAAGGACATCAAGTACGACGAGGTGATCCAGGTGATTTCGGAGGCTAAAAAAATCGGCATTGAGCGGGTGGGACTGGCAACCAAACAATGACGGACGCAAATCAGTACACCATCCCGAAGGAGCCGGGGCTTGGCCGCTCGCTCCTTTTCGCCGCACTCGTCCATGCCGCGCTGCTCGTCTTCTTGTGGATAGGCGTGCAGTGGCAGAGCGACCATCCCGCGACGATAGAGGCGGAAGTCTGGGATCCGCAGCCGCGCGAAGCCGCCCCCCTTCCCGAGCCGGTGAAAGCGCCGGAGCCAGTGCCGGAGCCTAAACCGATCATCAAAGAACCACCCAAGCCAAAAGTGGAAGAGCCTCCTCCGGTCGCAAAACCGGACATCGCGCTCGAGCAGGAAAAAAAGCGCAAGGCCTTGGAAGAAAAGAAGCGTCGCGAGGAAGAGGAGCGTCTTGCAAAAGAGAAGAAGCGCCTCGAAGAGGAAAAACTCGCGAAGCTGAAGCAGGAAGAAGCAAAGCGGGAAAAGGAAAAGGCCGAGAAGGCGAAGAAGGAAGCGGCAGAAAAAATACGTCTCCAGGAAGAAGCCGAGGCAAAGTTGCTTGCGAAGATGCGCGAAGAAGACATGAAGCGCATCACCGGCACCGGCACCGGCGGCAGCGGCGACGCTCCCAAGGCCCAAGGCGGTCGCGCGAGCGCCGATTGGGCGAGCAAGGCCGGGGCAAAGATCAAGTCGCACATTACGTTCGTTGTTCCGGAAGGCTTGCAAGGCAACCCGCCTGTCGAGTACGAGGTCAGATTGCTACCCGATGGTTCAGTAGCCGGCATGCGCAAACTCCGCTCGTCCGGCGTTCCGGGATTCGATGAGGCCGTCGCCAGGGCAATTGAAAGAGCGCAGCCATTCCCAAGGGATAGCAACGGCGGCATGCCTTCCAGCTTCACAGGAACTCACAAACCGAAAGACTAGTTAGGTGACCATGATGAAAAATCTCATTTTCCGTGGCTTTGTTTTGCTATTGATCAGCTTCACAGGGTTGGCACAGGCGCAACTGCGTGTGGAAACATCCGGCGTTGGTGCAACGCAGATCCCGATTGCCATCGCCGGCTTTGCCGAAGAAACGATGGCTCCGCAGCAGGTAACGGCGATCATCAAGGCCGACCTTGCCAATAGCGGCTACTTCCGCATCATCGACACGGGCAACACCATGTCGGAAACCACGGCCGTCAACTATGCGGATTTGAAATCCCGAGGCGCCGACGCACTGGTGGTCGGCAGCGTGCACCGTCTCGCGGACGGGCGGTTCGATGTGCGCTACCGCTTGCTGGATACCATCAAGGCAACAAGCATCTCTGGCTTCGGCCAAGTGGCGGGGCCTGACCGCCTGCGTGTCGCCGCACACAAAATCTCGGACGACATTTACGAAAAGCTCCTTGGTGTGCGTGGTGCTTTTGCAACACGTATTGCCTACGTTACCAAGACCGGAAATGAATACCGTCTCGAGGTCGCAGACGCCGACGGCGAAAGCACGCAGGTTGCCCTTCGCTCGAACGAGCCGATCATTTCGCCGACCTGGTCACCTGACGGCACCAAGGTCGCCTATGTATCGTTCGAACACAAAAAGCCGGTTGTCTATGTCCAAGACCTAACGAGTCGCCAACGTACAGTCATTGCGAACTATCGCGGCAGCAATTCAGCCCCCTCTTGGTCACCAGATGGGCGACGACTGGCACTGGCACTGTCGCGAAATGGGTACACTCAGGTCTACATCGTCAATGCCGACGGCAGCAACCTTCGTCAGCTGACCAATACCACTGGCATCGAGACGGAGCCGCAGTTTTCGGCTGACGGCCAGTACATTTATTTCACCAGTGACCGCAGCGGCGGCCCACAAATTTATCGCACCAGCGTCAACGGCGGCGATGCCCAACGCATCACCTTCGGCGGCAGCTACAACGTGAGTCCGCGCGTGTCTCCAGATGGGAAAACGCTTGCTTTCATTTCTCGCCGCGAAGGTCGGTTCCAGCTCTATGTGCTCGACTTGGCAAGCGGACAAGAGCTCCGCTTGTCGGACACAGCGCAAGATGAATCACCCAGTTTTTCGCCCAATGGCAAGTACATCATGTACGCAACCCAAGCCGGACGATGGGATGCGCTTGCCGTGGTTTCGGTTGATGGGCGCGTCAAATACCGCCTGACACCGCCCGCTGGTGACATAAGGGAACCCACTTGGGGCCCTTTCATGAAATAATATAGGTTTGCGGCAATACATTTACATAGGAGAACTTTAATGCGCACTACCACGACTTTAACCCTCATCCTTTCCAGCGTCCTGGCACTTGCAGGTTGCTCCTCGGTCAAGCTGGACGAGAATGCCAAAGTCGAAGATCGCTCGGCTACGCCGACAACTACTGCTGATGCACGTACCGTCGCTCCGGTGACCACCGGCTCGACCGACCCGCTGAACGACCCGAAGGGCATCCTGGCGAAGCGCAGCGTCTATTTCGACTTCGACAGCTTCATCGTCAAGGATGAGTTCAAGCCGGTAGTGGAAGCCCACGCCAAGTATCTGTCGTCCAACAAGGGCCGCAAGATTGTCATCCAAGGTAACACCGACGAGCGCGGCAGCCGCGAATACAATCTGGCATTGGGTCAGAAGCGTGCTGAAGCAGTTCGCAAGTCCCTCTCCGTCCTCGGCGTGACCGACGGTCAGATGGAAGCCGTGTCGTTCGGTGAAGAGAAGCCGAAGGCAAATGGCAGCGACGAAGCTTCCTGGGCTGAGAACCGCCGTTCCGACATCGTCTATCAGTAAATCCTATATTGGTGACTGACGATCACCGCCACTCCCCCTCTTCCGCGCGTGCGGGAGAGGGAGTGTCAAGACAGAAATGGTCTGCCATTTCGACAACGTTCAGGAGTCTCCATGAACAAGACCATCAAAGTTTCACTTGCAGCGGCCCTTTTGGCCGCGTTTTCTTTTGCGCCGTTCCAAGCGCAAGCCGCATTGTTTGAAGATGAGGAAGCACGCCGGGCGATCCTGGAAATCCGCGCGCGCCTCAACAACATGCAGAACGAGATCAATGCCAAGGCGGACAAGAGCAATAATTTCGATCTCAACAATCAGAATGAACAGCTCCGCCAAGAGATCGCAAGGCTGCGCGGCCAGGTTGAGATTCTGGCCAACGAACTGGCAAACGCCCAGAAGCGCCAGAAAGATTTCTACGTCGACCTCGACAACCGCCTGCGCAAGCTCGAGCCACAACAGATCACGATCGATGGCAAGGAGGTGACGATCGAGCAGGCCGAACAGCGCTCCTACGATGCAGCCCTCGCCTATTTCAAGGCAGGCGATTACCGCAACGCTGGCGCTGCCTTCTACGATTTCACCCGCCGCTATCCGCAATCCGGATTGGCGCCTTCTGCGCAGTACTGGCTCGGTAACAGCTACTATGCGCAGCGTGATTACAAGAACGCGATTGCTGCGCAGCAGGTCGTAGTGAAGAATTATCCGGATAGCCCTAAAGCAGCAGACGCTTTATTGAATATCGCGAGCTGCCAGATGGAGCTGAAGGACAAGCCGGCCGCAAAGAAAACATTGGAAACCTTGATTGCGCAATACCCGGACTCACAGGCTGCACAGACCGCGAAAGACCGATTGGCGGCGCTGAAATAATTTTCTCCTCGTCGCGTCAAATGTTCCTGGAAAACAATTGGTTTTCGGAAAAAGACATTTGACAGAATGCAGGATCGTTACTTATAATCTTGGTCTTTCGGGTCGTTAGCTCAGTTGGTAGAGCAGCGGACTTTTAATCCGTTGGTCGCTGGTTCGAGCCCAGCACGGCCTACCAGAAATACAAGGGCCTAGGTAAAAACCTAGGCCCTTTCTGTTTTGGGAAAACGAAAAAGCAATCAAGAGGGAATCCCCCTGCCTCACACCAGTAGTGCTCTATTCAGGCAATTGCTCAGGAAAATATCCACATGCCATAGGCACCCAGCGCAGCAAGACCGATTGCTGCATGAAGATAGAGGAAGGCCTTGCGCTTTGGACTGGCGATCTTCTCCTGTTGCTGAGGCATTGCCGCCGCGGCCGAGAATCTCCCTTCCTTTTTTCCGACAGCGACAACCTGTGTCGGCGCCTGCGGCGAATTGAATTGCATCTCGGGACGCCACGATGGCAATTGCGGTTCGATACGCGGCACTGCGGGGATTACT
Source organism: Noviherbaspirillum sp. (assembly GCA_035654275.1). GTDB lineage: Bacteria > Pseudomonadota > Gammaproteobacteria > Burkholderiales > Burkholderiaceae_D > Noviherbaspirillum. The sequence continues at coordinate 37,123 of DASRXG010000051.1, read as the reverse complement.
GCCTCTTCCTTGAACGGCCTCTCTTTTGGCTGGACGACAGGAGCTGGACGTGCCCGCGATACTTTAATTCGCCCCGTGGTAAGCATCAGGTGCAACTCTTCGACGTTCGGCTTGCGCTTGAAGGCCTTTTCCCATGCCCTGATAAGATTCGCATGCCCCTCGCCCATCAGCGCATCGTAAAGAAGATTGCCCAAGCTGCGCCCCTTCTCGACTGCCTGACGCAACTGGTTTTCATGAGCTTCGGTTGCGTATTTGACCAAGGTGGCCGCCTGCAGCGGATCGCGGCAGGCTTTCAGTTCCGCCTCGAACTCGATGTATTCGACCGGGCCACTGATTAAGACGGGAGGGTCAAGGATGATCTGCGGATTTGCCTGCTTCAACTCCAGGAGAGCATGTACCGCATAGTCAATCGAAGACTCACTCCTCATTATCGCGCCCAGATTGTCGGCGGATGGTGCCTCCAGGAACAGGCGCGACGATGCATAGCCCTTGTAGTAAGACAGCCATGGCTCAAGATCGGCTTTAAGAAGCGAAAAGGGTTTACTCCACGAGGCGCTTTCGGCATCGTCATCAAATGGCATCAAGGCCGAGCGCATGTCCGGAATTCGGCGCAGCGCTTCGGTCCGCTCCTGCACGACCCCTTCAGCACCATCAGGAGAAGCATCCGACAGCGCAACCTCCCGGATCATTTTCTCCGCAGGCTGCAAATTCTTACCCGCCTCATCATGGCGCATCTGCGTCTTTTTCTGTTCGATGGCCTCCTGATGGATGCGATTCTGCCGCTCCGTCTCCCATTGGAGGGCGTTCCTGGGCAAACCCATTGCCTGCATGTCAGGATGCCTCGCTCTCGCCGCGCGAAGCGGTACAAAGCAGGATCACGAGCGCGATCCCGAACGCTCCGAGCAACGTATCGACCAAGCGAAGCATCATCACAGGTAGACCACTCTTTTTATTACACAACGTCAGGTGATCGTTTCCGGCGTCTGCGAGGCCATGATGATTGATGCATGCACTGGCGCACCGACCGCACCAGGCTTATCGCGCAACAAGGTCGACAGTATCGCCGTGTCGTTGAAACGAAATCGCGAGAGCATGACGTTGCAACTGGCCATTTTCAGCACTTGGGCATTGCTCATGCTCGCAAGCAGGTCCGCGATCTCGCCGCTGATGCCGAGCCTGAAGATCGCCTCGGCGCGGTCATGCCGGATCATCTGCTGTGCAATCATCAGGTAACTCAGATTGACATCACGAATTTCGGACAAGTAATCGTTAGACATGTGAGTTCAGCCCTTATGTTAATAAGCGAATACTTCTTGTAGTACATCGAGAGTCTTGGCCATGGTGTCTTCACCGATGACACCCAGTTTTCGCACGAGGCGAGACTTCTCCAGAGTGCAGATCTGATCCAGCAGGATCAGTCCGTCTTTGTGAAGAAACGTCACCGGTATTCGAAAAGGCGCCGGCAAATCGTGCGTGCTCATCGGCGCCAGGATCAGCGTGCTTAGGTATTCATCCATCTCTTCCGGCGACACCACGACGCCAGGCCAGCGCTTCTGAACAACGCCGCCGACCTGCCTTTCAAAGTCGACCAGCCAGACTTCGGCGCGTTTCACCATGAAAAGCCCGCATCCACATCAGACGGGATCAAAGGCCACGCGATTGCCTGCTCTGTGGAGCGAGCAGCGATCTGCTGGCACGCCTGCGCCCAGCCCTCGCGCGATTTCCTTCTCGGCTTGCGGATCACGATCGCATCGTTCTCCACCTCAATTTCAACTTCGCCGATATCAAGCCCGGTCTGCAAAAGGAACGGCTTGGGGATCAAGACCCCTTGCGAATTACCCATCTTGCGGATTGCAGTCTTCATAGAAATCCCTTTAACAGCATGTTCTAACATCGTACAACATAATTTCCAATAAGAAAACTTTAATTCAAACAATGTTGGAACAAAGCATCCACTGTAATCACATTGTTATAACAAAAGGAAAGAAATGAGCGCTCGAGAAGCGCACAGAATTGTGTTTACGAGCAGAAATGCAAGTAAAAGGTGAGCTCACTAGAAGAGAAGGAAAAGGAGAAGATTCAGCTGCCGAGAGCGCGAAGCGGAACCACGGCAACACGCCGAAAGGAAGGTCAGGCTTGAGGTGCAGGCTAGCGGTTCGGCTTAGCGCTGCGTTGAAAATCGTAGGGACCAGTCAGGCTTTGAGTGGGAACACCACATCCGGGAAACGCTACGTACGTATGGCGCGATGAAACATCACAGTGCCTCTGTACAACACGTGCCGCCCAGCAACTCTTCAAACCGGCTCTTAAGCGTTTGTGCGTACGTGTTGTCCGTACCTAATAGGAAGAAACCGGCCGCGAATAGGAGGGGCAGCCATGTTTGCCCCACCTATTGCTACAGAGATCCCATTTGCATTTTTCGCGGCGAAAAAGGTTGGAGATGCGTTCGCATTTCGCGAGCACCTTGCGTACATGAGCGGTCTTCGACTCGACTACCTGATCTGCATAACGTTTGTTAGCAAGTGAGGCAGCCAGTTGCCTTCGTGTACGCGCCTCCTCCCTGGAACGGCCGACTTCAAACTTGCGCTGCAGTTCCTTGTCGGCCTCCTGCTTGATTCGGTCGATTTCACGATCCTTCGCAAGCTTGGCCGGAGCACGTTTTTTTGAAGCCGCATTCGTCGCATTACCGTCTTCACGCTCGTTAGCCGTGGCTTGCGGTCGCTGCATCTCTTTCGGGGTCTGCCGTGCTTCCCTGGCCGGCGCTGTCACGCCCTGCTCCTTGTTGCGCGGAATGTCGGCTTCTGCCTTGTTTTTCGCGCGACGCCCCGCGGGTGGCTCTCGTCCAAGCTCTTGGATGTCGGCAGTTCCCTCCACACTTTGGCCAGAGGATTGGTCGATATGCGACGACGGCCGCTTCACGGACAGGCGGGCCTCAGGCAGAGCATTCTGGCGCTGGACGGCAGTGGCCAATTCCGCATTGGAATCCCCTTCCTCGTCCGAGGGCGGTTTGCCATCATAGGGAAGCTCGCTGGGACTGATACCACGAACGGTAACTGCCCGATTCGCTTCGGGCGGCACGGCGACCTGCGCTGGCAATGAAGGGCTTACGCTTTTTACGACCGATGGCTGGGCGGGTCCGGCGGAATGACGAAGCCACCATGAAGTACCAAGGCCGACCGCTGTTCCAACGACAAAGATCGCGAGCATGAAGGCATAACGTGAGACTGCTCGCATTCCGCGCAATCCATCGGGACCGGGTTCTGCCGTGCGCGCTGCCCGGGCATGATCGGTGCCCGCGAACCCTGAAAAACTGGAAGCTGGCTGTGCGGGACGGCTGGAATCGATATTCGGCGATTTTGACGCTGCACCGTCCGAATCGTATCGTCCGTAGACATGCGAATGCGCGGACTGATCATGGGTCGCAGATGCGGCGTAAGGTGTGTGCTCTCTTGTATTGTTGGGCGGCGTCGATGACATGGAACCGGTCAAATGGCGAGTCCTCCTGTAGTGTCCAGTACGAATACGCGTGCTGAATTGCAGATGAGACAGCGCTGGATAGTTGCGGCGCACAGTGCGCGCGTCATCCAGGCCTGCGGGCTCCTCCGGGAAACCCATCTTTTGCAGCTGTTGGCTGCATGCGGTGCAAACCTTGGCATAGCCGGAATAAGTTGCCCCGCAATACCGGCATTGCATTTTGATTTTGCGAAATTATTCGATCAGCCCGGAAGCCGGGTAGTCGAATAGTTTTCTTTACTAAGCTAAGCGTAAAAGGATAGACCGCTGTTCTTATCCTTTCCATAAGGGACGCGTGAAATCCGAGTGGAATTTGATCGGTATCACATGTAGCAATAGGTGTCTTCGCAGCAGCGACACGACAATGAAGGCAACAAAAACCAAAACGGCTGCCTCGTGATGGGCAGCCGTTCTCTATGGGAATTTTCTTGTAGAGAATGTCAGGAATTTACAAGTTAAGTTCGTACACGATTTTCCACTGACCACCTTCTCTTGCCCAGTACTGACGCTTGCGTATCGACGTCTTGCTTTTCCCGATCGACGATTCCTGCGTGAAGGTGCTGACGATCATGTCTTCGCGGCCCGGATAGAAGAAATGCGTTGCTTCGCGCAAGGCAATAGACAGGTTCTTGACACCGCGCAGGGACTGCTGGTGTTTGCTGAACCAGGTGCGAAGGTCTTCACCACGGTCGGAGCGGAATTTCTTCGAATAATTTTCCATCAGGCGCTGCGGGCTGAGGCTCTCTACGTCACGCCGCCAGTTGTCGACGAGACGCATCGCAAGGCCGCGTTCGCTGTCCCATCTGGACTTGCTGATGAAATCGATCTTTTCGCTGATCACCACCGGGGTCTTGCCGATCTCGACGGAACTGGCGAGCTTGTGCAAATCAGGATTGGTCAACACGACGCAACCGTCGGACGAAAGCGGTGGGCGGCTGAAGCTGTCGGATGGTGTGCCGTGCAGCCAGATGCCGGACCCGCCACGGCCGTTAATCTTGTCCCATTCGTTCGGGTAATTGATCGGCAAGGCGCCAGAGCCATAGAAATCGGGCAGCCGTTCGCCGGGCAGGTGGCTGGTGATGTAATAGACACCGAGCGGTGTCTTCTGGTCGCCTTCCTTGAATTTGTCGACGCCGAGTTTGCCCTGGCTGACATAAAAGTCCGTGAGGAATTTCAGCTGGCCGCCCTCGTTCGCATAAACAAACAGGCGCGAGCGTTTTGCGTCGACCAGCAGCACATGCTTCTGGTCCTCCCTCAGCTGCAGCACCTGCCGGGGCACCATGTCAGGACCGGGACGCTCGCGCAGCGATTTCAGCCGCACCATGGCTTCATCGCGCAGGTTGCGCAGCTTGTCTTCCGGACCGTTCACGGCGCCGAGCACGGACACCGGACGGGTATGCATCAGCAGCAGGTCGCCGCGGATCAGGTGGCCGAGACGGAAATTCGGATAGGCTTCGACGAGCTTGTCCGCCTTCTCCTGCGCCTTGCGCAGGTTGTTGGCGCCGAGCTCCTTGTAGACCTCGATCAGCAGGATCTCGGGATCCGGTTTGTCAGCGCTGGCGACGGCAGGCTGCGGGCTGGATACTTTCTTTGCGGACGGGGTGGACGGCGCCGCCCAGCTGGCAGAAGCCAACAGCCATGACAACCCCAGGCCGATTACACACCTGGGAATCATGCTTGTCCGGCCGTTCGTTGATTCGAAGCGAAACATCAGCTACCCGTATTCTCCTGCTTGATTCTCCACTTGCCGCCCTGCTTTGCCAGCACCAGCGTCTTGCGGGTATTGGCAGTCAGGCGATCCGACACGTAGACCTGTCGGAATTTTACCGTAGCAGTATTGCCATTGACACTGACTTGCGGCGCTTCGACCTTCACGCTGATACGGCCCTTGCCAGCAATACGGGCGCGGCGCTCTTCTTCCCATGCCTTGCGGGACTGTCCGCCGGGCGCCTGGAATTCGCTGCCATAGTAGCCGAGATAGGACTTCACGTCCTGCGCACTCCAGGCGCGTGCCCAGTCATTTACGACATCAAGAATGTCGTCGCGTTCGTCGTTTCCATTCTGTACAGGCTTCGGCGCAGGTTTGGCAGCCTCGGGTTTGGAAGCTTCCGGTTTTGCCACGGCGACCTGCTCAGACGGCGCCGGTTTTGTCACCGGGGCAGGCGGCGTCACCGCTGGCGCCTTCGGGCTTTGCGCCGGGACGGCAGCCGGTTCCGGAGCTTTTGCCACTGGCGGCGGAGCGGCTGGTGCAGCTGCCGGGGCAGGCGCGGCGGCCACCTTGGTACCGTTGACGTTTCCGACCAGCGAACGCACCAGCGTCAGTTTTGACTTGGCAGCGGAATTGCCGCTATCGAGTTGAAGTGCCTTGTCGTAGGCCTGGCTGGCCAGCTTGGCATGCACGTCACCGAGGTTCTCGTAGGCGGTCGCATAGCTGGGGTTGGTACGGATCGCGGCATCCAGTGCGGTGCGGGCCTTGTCATATTGGCCAGCGGCAGCATACAGCACGGCGAGGTTGTTGTACGGTTCGGGCAAGCCCGGATAGTCCTCAGTGAGCTTGGTGAAGATCGCAATCGCTTCGGCCGACTTGTTTTGCTCGGTGAGGATGACGCCCTTCATGAAACGCATCTGCGCGTCGCGCGGATTCCTGCTGAGGAAGGCATCCGCCTTGGCCAGCGCTTCGGCATACTGGCCGGCACGCATGAGCTTGCTGACATCCGTGAAGTCGTCGGCAAAGACGGGCGCGGCGAACAGTGCCGCAACGAGGCCGCTCAATGCGATGGATTTGTTCAGTGCAGGGCGCAAACGAAAAGCAGTCATGCGACGCGAGGTGAAAGTCATGTTGTTGTGATGTGGTTACGGGGGCTTGGTGAGGTTTTCCGCCGTGCCCGGGCCGGGTATTCAAACGTGTGCATTCTAACCTTCCCGGCCCAAATTCGCCATTTTGAAAGTCCTTGCTTACCAGCGTGGCAACGGGCCGGGAACGGAAGAACGGGATGGAGGGCTTATGCCATTGCGATATTGATATTCATGGCTGGAGGCGAGCGAAACAAGCTGCCTCCAAGATGTCTGGTCATGCAGCTTATTCCTTCGCCGTCCCGGCTTCGGCCTGTTTGCCGGCCATGGCATCAGGCTGCGGCTCAAGGGTGAGTTGATAAGACATCTGCAACTTCGAGGGCACCGCCGGGTCCGCCATGACCATGTCCATGGCTGGCACCGACTGTGCAGGTTGTGCCGCCTGCACGGAGGCAACAGGAACGACCGCTTGCGCATAGCCGGCCTGCGGAACGTCGCCCGGCATCTGTGCCATCCAGGTGGCGGCCACTGCCACGCCAGCGGCGAATGCGGCTCCACCAAGCAGCGCGACCAAGGGGCGCTTGACGGCGTTGCTACGGACGGCAGGCACCGGCGAATCGGCGAGTATCGCTTCCGCACGCACGCGCCAGTCACCGACCACTTCGCTCTCCTGCGTCATGCGCTCCATCAGGTCGCGTGCAGCTGCCTGCGCTTCTTCCTGCTCGCGCTCGATCTTTGCGCGTAGCGAATCGGCCTGCTTTGCCGTGGATGCTGCATATTCCTTTTGCTTGCGTGCCGCTTCCAGCGCATGGCGCTCGGCAGCAAGGCGCGCTTCTTCGGCTGCCCTGGCTTCGGCTTCCGCGGCCATGCGTTGCTTGGCCAGCTCTGATGCTTCACGCTCGGTTGCTGCGCGCTGCTCGGCATCCGCACGAGCGGCTTCTTCAGCCTGGATCTTTTCCCGGATTGCTTCCAGCGCCTGCTGCTCTGCCTTGGCACGCGCGCTTTCGATGCGGGCCAGTTCAATCGCTTCCCGAGCGCGCGCTTCCGCCGCCTGCGCGGCCTGCATCTGCAGTTGCGCCTGCTCGGCGGCTTTCTCCAAGAATTCTTTTTCTGCTGCTGCCTGCGCCTCGCTTGCAAGGCGTGCCTGGCGCTCGGCCTGTTCGCGGGCACGGCTGATCCTTGCCTGCTCTGCTTCTATCCCGGCACGTGCCTGTGCATCTGCACATGCATTCCGCTCTGCAGCCAGTTTTTCGGCAGCTGCGGCGAGGATATTCTGCTCGGCCGCGATACGGTCGCGCTCCAGGCGCTGCTTTTCCTGAATCGCGACCAGTGACTGTTGCTCCGCGTTGGCGCGCTGGCGTTCCAGCGTTGCCAGTTCGATCGCCTCGCGAGCCTTGGCGATTGCGACTTGTGCGGTCTTGCGGCGCAGCTCTGCCTGTTCGACGGCCTTATCGAGCAGAAGCTTCTCCGCTGCGGTCTTGGTTTCGCTGGCTTCGCGCAGTTCGCGCTCAACCTGTTCACGCGCCTGCTGTGCTGCCGCCTGTTCCAACTCGGCCTTCGTGCGGGCTTCGGCTTCGCTCTGCATGCGCTTTTGTGCCGCAAGCTTTTCCTGCACTGCTTGCAGCGCGCGCTGCTCCGCCGCAACACGCTCCTGCTCGGTGCGCAGCAGTTCACTTTCTTCACGCGCCTTGGCTTGCGCGGCTTCGGCTGCCTTGCGCGCAATTTCCGCCTGTTGCGCAGCCTGCTCCAGGCTCTGCTGCTCTGCTGCGCGCTTGGCCTGGATGGCATCATGCGCCGCGCGCTCCGCCTGTTCACGGGCACGCTGTATTTCTGCCTGCTCCTGCTCGGCTTTTGCGCGCGCTTCTGCCTCGGCACGGGCGGCTTCTTCTGCCTGGCGGCGCTGTTGCAATGCCTGCAATGCCTTTTGCTCTGCTTCGGCACGCTCGCGTTCCGCACGTGCCAGTTCGGTGGCTTCGCGCGCTTTCAGCAAGGCTGCCTGCGCTGCCTTGCGCTGCAGGTCGGCAGCGGCCTTTGTCTGTTCTGCGGCCAGACGCGTTGCGGTGCTCTCGGCCTCATGTGCGGCGCGCAGGGCGCGGTCGGCTTCTTCCTGCGCACGGAGCGCCGCCGCCTGTTCCTGCTCTGCCTGCAGGCGCGCCTCGGCTTCGGCGATTGCGGCCTGCTCTGCGGCGAGTTTCTGTTGCGCTGCCTGCAATGCCTGCTGCGCGATGTCGGCACGTTGACGCTCCAGTTCTGCCTTCTGGCGCAAGGTTGCGAGCGCCTGCTGCTCGTCCATGGCACGCTGACGCTCCAGCTTTTCCAGTTCTACGGCTTCGCGTGCTTTCTGGATGGCTGCCTGCGCGGCCTCGCGCTGTGCGTTGGCACTTTCGATCGCCTTTTCCAGAGCCAGCTTGATTGCGGCGCATTCATCTTCCTTGGCGATTTGCGCGGCGTGATCGGCCTGCTCCTGCATCTGCAACAGTTCGGTTTGCTGCTGCTCGGCTTCGACGCGTGCCTTGGCTTGTGCGATTGCGGCTTCCTCGGCATGGAGCTTTTCCTGCAAGGCTGCGACTGCCTGCTGCTCGGCGATGGCGCGGTCGCGCTCGGCACGGGCAACTTCCACTGCCTGGCGGGCGCGGGCCGCGGCCAGTTGCGCGGTCTGGCGCTGCAAGTCTGCATGCTCGATGGCGCGGCTATAGGCCTGCTGTTCTGCGTCGGCTTGCTCGGCGGCGAGTTGGGCGGCAATGCGCTCCTGCTCAACGCGCTTTTCGGCGAGCTGCTTTGCGCGCTGCTCTTCCTCGCTGCGGGCGCGGGCAGCGTCGGCAATCTTCTGTTCGGCTGCGGCACGCTCGCGCGCTTTTTCGATCGCATGGGCTTCGGCGGCGATGCGGGCGCGGCCCTGCAAGTCTGCGTAATGTTCGGTTTCGATGCGCGTGAGCGCCATCGCCTGCAGTTCACGCTCGGTCTGGATGCGTGCTTCCGTGGCTGCGCGAATGCGCTCCTCGGCGTTGCGGCGGGCTTGTGCGGCATTGGCGGCGACGGATTCGGCATACTCGCGGCGTGCGGCGGCTTCACGCATTTCCGCTTCGGCCTGCAGGCGCAGTTGCAGCGCCTCCGCAGTCTTGCGCTCGAGCTCGATGCGCGCTTGCGCCGCTGCTTCCTGCTCCTGCTCCGTCAGTACACGGGCACGCGCTTCCTCGCGGGCCTGGACTTCGACCGGTGCACGGCTTAATGCAGCCTTGAGTGCCATTGCCTCGGCACGCTCGCGTTCACGGGCAATCTCCAAGGCTTCGCTGCGTGCCTGTGCCAGCATTTCCGCGGATTGACGTGCTTCCTTTTCGCGGCGCTCCTGCTCGCGGGCAAGTTCCGCGATGCGTGCATCGGCGCGGGCGCGGGCTTCAGCCTCCTGCTTGGCTGCCTGGGTAGCGGCGATACGCTGGGCGGCTTGCCAACGGGCCAGTTCGGTTTCCTTGGCGAGTTCTTCCGCTGCTGCGGCAGCGCGGGCACCCAGCTCAGTCTCGGCGGCGATCTGTTCGGCTGCGCGCTTGCGAGCCTGCGCTTCGGCGCGCGCGCGTTCTTCGGCAACGCGCTTTGCTTCGGCTTCCGCCTCGGTGCGGGCGCGCAGTTCGGCGATTTCCTTCTTGATGGCGGCAGCGCGGGCTTCGCTGGCCTCGCGTGCCTGGCGTTCTGCTTCGAGGCGGGCGCGGCTGGCTTCGATCGCTTCTTCAGCGGCTTTGGCGTTCTGGTAGGCTTCGGCGGCGGCTGCGGCTTCCAGACGTGCGCGGTCTTCAGCCAGGGCACGGGCGCGCGCTTCGGCATGGGCGCGGTTTTCGGCGGCGACGGTGGCCTTTGCTTCGGCTTCGACGCGTGCAATCGCTTCTCGGATCGCTTTCAGGTCGACAGCGCCGGGCCGCATTTCGGGCGACTCGGGCAAGCCAGACTCGATATCGTCGTCCAGTGCACTGTCCTGCCCGTTGAGCTTGTTGCGCGTCGCCTGATTCATGTCCATGTAGTGTGCTCCCGCTGGATTCCGGCGGGTTGTTGTTCATGCCATGGGCCGGAATTTCATAACGTGCATTATCCGGGCGCGCGGTACAAATAAGCCTGTGAACAGAAGGGGAATTCCGAGCCATTTCATGAAATTGCTTGCCAACTTGGCATTTGGGATTCCGGATCCGGCTTTTCCTTGCGAGAATGCACTGCAAATTTCACGAATTCTCACGCAACCCAACGACATAAAAGTGAAGATCGAGACAAGCTCAATGCGCGCGCTGCGCGTGCTCGTGGCGGACGACAATCCGGTGAACCGGGAGGTTGCGTTGCGCCTGCTGGAGAAACAGGGTTGCGTCGCGGATGGGGCAATCGATGGCGAAAATGCGATCGGCATGCACCGGGCCAATCCCTACGCACTCATTCTCATGGACTGCGACATGCCGGTGCTGGACGGCTACCTGGCGACACAGCGCATCCGGGCGATGGAAGGCAGCGGACGCCGCACGCCAATCATTGCTCTGACGGCGGGTGGTGAAGACGAAGCGGAGCGTTGTATGGCGGCCGGCATGGACGATTTCCTGTCCAAACCTTTGCGTCCGCAAGCGCTGGCCGCGGTACTGGAGCGGTGGCTATTTCCCCTGGATGAAAGCGGACCAATTAGCGGATCGATGACTGAGCCGGGTGACTGCGATGAGGTCGAAACGGTGCGGCAAATGTTCGGCAAGGATTTCGCGGAGCTGGCCGCGCTGTACCAGTCCGACAGTCCCCCACGGCTTGCGGCGCTGCGCCAGGCGCATGCCGACGGCGACACTTTTCAACTGGCCAAGGTTGTCCATGCGCTCGGGGGCAGCAGCATGTCGATTGGCGCTACCGGATTGGCCGCAATGTGCAGCGCGCTGGAACAGCGTGCGAAGAACGGCATGCCGGATGATGCGCTGCAAAGGCTCGCGGCGATAGAAGCGGAATACGCTCGTATCGTGCGCAAGCTGCAGGAGTTGCTTGCACACGTGTGAGCCTGTATGAGGCTGCGTGAGGTTTTCACCGCGCGCAGCGCACAACCATCAGTCCGGCACGCAGCCCGATGCGCACATCCGGGTTGGGGAACACCACATACTCGGTCTCGGGGCCGACGCGATACACCGTGTCACCGTCCTCTGCGATCAGCATGCCGGGGGCCATCGGTGTGAAATTTTTCGTCGCGCTGTCGCAAGCCATGCGGAATGCGTCGCTGCGTTTGACCAGTTCCTGCGCCACCCGGAAAACAATCGGCAATCTCCCTCCCGGCGAAGGCGTCCCGCCTACGAGGAAGGCATCGAGCGCGGCATGGGCAGTAGCAAATTGGTTCAAGTCATTACGCCCCAGCTCGCCAGTCCTGCCGAGCTCCACGGTCGCACTCATCGCACCGAACTGCGTGGCCGTATAGGCACTGAACGTACCGGCTGAAGGTGCGCCGAGAATCGCCGCTTCGATGCCGGCCCGCCCTAGCCAACCGAGCAAATGTTGCTTGCTGCCCCCGGTATCAGGTACCACAGCGAACGTCGGGTAATGCGAAGGCCGGATGGCGGTATGCAGGTCGAAATGCCATTTTTCTGCTTCCCCTGTCCCGAAAAAAACCGCTGCCGATCGCATGATTTCATCCGCGCGCTGCGATTCTGCGGCGGTTTGCAGGTCGCCACGCTCGGCGCGCTGAGCACGGAAGAGACGATTCAGGTCGGCATCGATGAAGCGTTTTCCCTGCCGGATCGCAGCGATATTGCCTACCACCAGCATCAAGTCGACGGCCAACTGATGCGGTGCACGCCTCAGCCTCTCCAGCAGGTCCGCCAGTATTTCTATCGGCGCCGTTTCGTCACCATGAATGCCGACCGAAAGCAGCAGCTTTCTGCGCAGGGCTTGCCCGGGCAGCACCAACTGCAGGATGCCACGGGCAGGCTGGCTCACCGAAAATCCGGCCTTGGCAAAGCAATCTGCAACATGTGCAAAATCGCCGGCTGCCAAGGCACGCACCGAAGCGGACACGGTGCGCGTCACGTTAGCCTCAGGCCACGTCGGTTGCGGAAGACGCCGCTTCCGACAGCGCCCAGACATCAAGCACTGCGTGCTCGAGATTCTGTTGTCCTGCCGTATCGGCTGCGCGGGCGCCAACCTTGAGCTTGGCGATCAGCAATTCGACCAGGGCCGCCGGATTGTCGGCCTGGACCGTCCCCGCTGGCGTCTGCTGCAACACGCGCATCAGCAAGCGTTGCTGGGCGCGGCGCAGTGCCTGCAATGCGTGGTCGCGCAGCGCTTCCTGCGATGCAGTGGCCTGGGTATGCATCAGCACGCGCTCCAGGCCATCGATGCCGACCTGGCGGCGCAATGCCATTCCCAGCTTCAGGAATTGCGGCAAGGTCATGCCCGATGGACGCGGCACCGACAAGCCGGCAAACAGGAAGTCGGCAAGGCCCTCGACCGCTTCCACCGACTGGCATGCCTGCGCAAAATCGGCCGGCAAGCCCTGTGTCGCCAGCGACGAATCGAGCGACGGCGTCAGTTCGGCCACCGCGTCCTTCTGGTGGAACAGCGTCGTCAATTCCTCCATCGAGCGGGTTTCATGCAGCTGCCGTTCAGGTATGGACAGTGCACCATTGATGATGGCCTTTTGCAGTGAACGCGTGCGCTGATCGACTGTCCGGGATACTTCGCGTGGCACCTCCAGTGCATGCGCGTCCAGCGTAGAGAAAACCGGCGCGAGGTTGAGCGCCACCCATGCCTGTGCCCATGCGCAGATCACATCGGTTTCGTCCGCGCCGCGTGCGCGTGCGATTTCGCCGATCATCACCGGGCCGCAGCGGTTGACAGACTCGTTGGCCAGCACGGTGGCAAGGATGGCATTTGCCAGCGGATGTTCCATCGGGTTGCGGTTGGCAACCAGCGCGGGCGGGAAATACGGCGTGAGCATCGCCTTGGCCCAAGGCTGCGACAGCAGGTTCAACTCGGCAAGGATGCGTTTGTAGCGATTCTTCACATGGGCAACGATGACGGCCAGTTCAGGAGCGGTCAGTCCCCTGCCCTCTGCCTTACGCGCGGCAAGTTCCGTCGCACCGGGCAGCTGTTCCAGCTTGCGGGACAGCACGCCTTCCGCTTCCAGCCGCGCAATCAGTGTCGCGTAGTTGTCCTGGACGGTTGCCTCGGTCTGCGCTTGCACCTCCCGCACCAGCAGATGCGTCTGCAGCGCGTTGTCGCGCAACACCAGCGAAACAATGTCCTGCGTGATATCCGTCAGCAGCCGGTTACGCTCGGCGGCGCCGAGCTTGCCGGCGTTGACCTCGCTGTCGAGCCAGATCTTCACGTTCACTTCATGGTCGGAGCAATCGACACCGGCGGAATTGTCGATGGCGTCGGTGAAGATATGACCGCCCTTCAATGCAAACTCGATACGGCCAGCCTGCGTGGCGCCAAGGTTGCCGCCCTCGGCCACCACCTTGCAGCACAGCTCCTTGCCGTCGACGCGGATCGCGTCGTTGGCACGGTCCTTGACCTGTTCATGGCTTTCCGTGGACGCCTTGATGTAGGTGCCGATGCCGCCGTTGTAGAACAGGTCGACCGGCGCCAGCAGGATGGCGTGCATGACTTCTTCCGGCGTGAGGCTGGTAGCCTCGACACCGAGCATGGTGCGTGCTTCGGCCGACAGTTCGATGCTGCGTGCGGTGCGCGGCCATACTCCGCCGCCCGGGGAGATCAGGCGCTTGTCATAGTCGTCCCAGGACGAGCGCGGAAGCCCGAACAGTCGCTGGCGCTCCTCGAACGAGGCTTCGGTGTCCGGCGTGGGGTCGATGAAAATATGGCGGTGGTCAAAGGCGGCGACGAGCTTGAGTTTGCGCGACAGCAGCATGCCGTTGCCGAACACGTCGCCCGACATGTCGCCGACACCAACCGCTGTGATCGGTGTCGTGGCGAGGTCATGGCCGATTTCGTAGAAGTGGCGCTTGACCGCTTCCCACGCGCCCTTTGCAGTGATGCCCAGCTTCTTGTGGTCGTAGCCGACGGAGCCGCCGGAGGCGAAGGCGTCGCCCAGCCAGAAGCCGCGCTTTAATGCAATGCCGTTGGCGATGTCGGAGAAAGTCGCGGTGCCCTTGTCGGCGGCGACCACGAGGTAAGGGTCGGGGTCGTCATAGCAGATGGTGTCGGGCGGCGGCACGATCTCGCCGCGCACGCGGTTGTCCGTCACATCCAGCAGTCCGGCAATGAACTGCCGGTACACCGCCTCGCCTTCCGCCGCGATGATGTCGCGCGCTGCATCCTTGGGCATCATCTTGCAGACAAAACCGCCCTTGGCACCGGCCGGCACGATGACGGCATTCTTCACCATCTGCGCCTTCACGAGGCCAAGCACTTCGGTACGGTAGTCCTCCATGCGGTCGGACCAGCGCAGGCCGCCGCGTGCGACCGGTCCGCCGCGCAGATGCACCCCCTCGAAGCGGCGCGAGAATACGAAGATTTCCCGGTAAGGCCGTGGCTGCGGCAGAAGCGCAAGCTGACTGCTGTCGAACTTGAAGACGATCGTGTCGCTGCCCCGCGCGCCCTGGAAGTACGAGGTGCGTACCGTCGCCAACATCAGGTCGGCAATGCTGCGCAGGATGTTCTCCGTGTCGGCGTGGTTGACATCACCGAGCCCTTGCTTGAATGTCGCGAGCGATGCAGTGCCGGCAGCGCGCTGCTCCGCTGGAAGCGAAGGATTGAAACGCGCCATAAAGGCTTCCACCAGCGTACGCACATGCGCGGGCTGTGTTTTCAGCCGCTCGGCCATGTAACGCAGGCTGAAGCGGCAACCTGCCTGGCGCCAATAACTCGTATATGCGCGAATCAGCTGCACTTCCTTCATCCGCAGTCCTGCCTCGATCACGAGCGCATTCATGCGGCCGTCCTCCGCCTCGTCGTTGAAAAGCGACTCGAACAGTTCCTGCGCGGCCAATGCAATCTGCGGCTGGGACAGTCTCGCCGCGCTTTGGGCATCGACCGACAGGCTGGACACAAAAAGACGCGTGCCGTCCGGAGCGGGAATCGCGTGTGTACGCTCGCGCTGGATCGCAACGCCCGCGTTATGCAATGCAGGCAGGATCTGCGACAGCGCCGGCACGCTATTGATGGAGTGCAGGCGGATGGTGACAAGGTTGGCAGCGTCAATGTCGATGTTCACCTTCACACGTGAAGGCTGCCGGTTGCCAAGCAAGATGCACAGGTCACGGTAGGCCACCTGCGGCGACGCGGCGGTGACATAGTCGGCCGGCAGCGTTGTCCTGAACTTGCGCAGCGCCTGGCGCAATGCCGGGTCTTCGGTTCTGTCGACCAGCGCATCGAAGGTCCCGTGCCAGCCTTCCAGCATGGCCAGCAGCGGTTGCTGGATGTCCTTCTCCAGCTGCAAGGACATGCTGGCTGCGGTGGCAATCAGGTACAGGCGCGCCAGCGGTCCTTCGCCGAGCTGAGTCTGCACACGCACATCGCGCGCACCGGACAGACTGCGCAGGTTCTGTGCCAGTGAGTCCGCAAGATGCGAACTGTACTGTTCACGCGGCATATAGACCAGCACATTCAGGTGGCGGCCATACACGTCGCGCCGCGCGAACACTTTTGCGCGCGGCTGCTTGTAGAGGGCGACGACGGTGTTGCAGAGCTGTGCCAGCCATGCGGTGTCCGCTTCCATCACCTCGGTGCGCGGCAGGGATTCCAGAATTTCGAGGAACTTCTCGGCACGGAATCCTTCCGGCCGCACGCCGGCAATCGTCAGCACTTCCTTGATGCGCCCGCGTGCAAAAGGCTGTTGCGGCAGCGTGCTGGCGGTTGCAGCGCGCGAGAACAAACCGACGAAGCAGTGCTCCCCGAGCACCGCGCCCGCACTATCGGTATCGCGCACACCAATGAAGTCGAGCTGCTGGTCACGGTGCAGTGTGGACTGCACGTCGGCCTTCACCACCGACAGCGTCCCCTTGCGCGCTGATAGCGTCTCGAAATCCCCGGGGATGCCCGCAAGGCAATTGCCGTACACCGGATGCGTTTTTTCGACCAGCACGCCCAAGGCGCTGCCGGGCTCGCGCACCAGTTCGCGTTGTCCGGGAATGACGTGATAGCGCGCATAGCCGAACAGCTCGAATCCCTCGCTGTTGGCCCATTCAAGGAAAGCGGCAACCTCGTGGCGGTTGGTGTCCGCAGCGGTAGCGGCGGTGGTAGCTGTGGCAGAAGCGGCGGCAGCAGCAGCAACCGCCGACATCTTTTCATGCAAGGCACGCGCATCGCGATGCACGGTGGCCGCGTCGGCCGCGGCCATGCGGATGGCATCAAGGAGCGCCTGGAGGTCGGGTGCATTCAACTGGTCTGCCAACAGGCATAGCACATAGGACTCGAGCGTGGCGCCCTCGCTTGCCTTGCCTGCCTTGCCGACCTGGACCAGCGTTCCTCCGGCGGCGCGTTGCACCGAGAGCACCGCATTGAGCACCGCGCGCGACGGCACGCGCAGCTTGCGCATCGCCATGACGATGGAGTCGACGAGGAACGGCATGTCAGGATTCAGGATCAGCAAACCGGTCGCATGTCCGCCGCGGCCGTCGGCATAGTCGAGCACTTCAATGCGGCAGCCCTCCTGCGGCGTCCAGCCGGCGAGCCGGGAAAAACCTTCCCATAACGGCGATGCAAGGCAGTCGGCCGTCATGCCTGCAAGGTCTTCTTCTTCAAGGGAATGCAGCCAGGCTTCAATCAATTGCGCGACCTGGGTGTTCGGCGTGGCCCCATTCTTTGCCAGCATGCATTCAAATGTTTGGCTACGCAGGTCCTGGGCTTCTTGTTTCATACACCTCTCCGTTCCGTTGAGTGTGCGCCGTGTTCGTTGTCTACGCTCGCATCTTCCAGACACGCGGCGATGGTTCGCATGGAGACAGCACAGCGGCCAATGCAAAGCATCCTAAAAGTTCCGACGCCGATAAAGATTCTTTATTTTCACGAAGTCCTGAAGCATATTTGCCGGGAGACGTAATTGCGCGGCAAGGCACAATGCCTTCATTCAAAAATTATAGGCACGCAACACCTTACCGCCTAGACGCAAAGCCGCTGTCAGCCAACTTCCATCAAGTCCTTGAGCCGGCTTGGACATCGTCGCGGGCAAGCTGTCGTCGTCACGACGATATGTATGACGAGCACCTTGGCAAGTCGTTCGAGCCATTTCCGACGGTACTTGATGCCGGCCGACATTCCTGTCATGCAAGCTTCTGCGATTGCGCAAGCAGCGGTACATGGCCAGCGCCTTATTCTTTGTGGGGACCGGAGATCACCTCAACCTGATCAGGAGGAAGACACATGCAACTGAGGCACAGGCTCATCATGGCTAGCGCGGCACTGGCAACGGTTTTCTTGTCCAGCTCGGCCAATGCGGTCAACACATTCAATAACCGGGCAGAATGGCAAAGCGCAGCCGGTACGCCGCAGACCATTACGTTTGTGACCGACGATGCGGGCAATCTCCTTTCCACTCCCCCTGCGGAATTCCCGTTTGGCAGCCTGACCTTGAAAGGCGTGACGTTCATGAACGGCATCTCCGCCTACAACGACTACATCTATGTTCGCCAAGGTGAGGTGTTGCGGGTCAAGCTTCCACCCAATACCACGGCGTTCGGACTGGATTGGGCATTCCATGCAGAAGCCCCCGGCAGCACGACTTTCCGCCTCTCCAGTGGCGAGGTCTTTCATCCGCCACCCGAAAGCATTCCCTATTCGCTGGGGCATACGTTTTTTGGCGTTACCTCCGACACCCCCATCGAGTGGGTCGAGTTCAGCCTCAACTCCACTGCCCTGGTCATCGACAATTTTTCCTTTGTTGTGCCGCCGATGCGGGTAGGCATCGACATCAAGCCGGGTTCGGCAACGAATACGGTCGACTCGCACTACGATGGGCTAATTCCGATTGCGTTACTCGCCGCCCCCCGGATTCTCCACCTGCTCGGTTGACTGGCCCTCCTTGCGGTTCGGCGTGACAGGCAACGAGGCGCATATGGTGGGATTCAGCAATGCCGACGTCAATCGCGACGGCCGGCCCGATCGCATCTTGTTCTTTCGCACGGCAGACACCGGCATTGTGTGCGGTTCAAGCAGCGGCGCGCTGAGCGGACAAACGGTGACCGGCAAGAAGTCCCGGGGAATGGATAGCATCCGGATAGCAGGCTGTCCCGCCAGGTAAGCCGTACCGGAGCATTTCTGCCCTACTGTACCAGGCTGGCATGCTCCAAGCTTTGTCTGGCACGCGTAGCAAGCGGTTCGGATTGGCGTTGAGGAGTGCACACGCACGGGTGATACGCCGAGCACCGCAGACGCCAGTCTGGGCCACGCAGCAGCCGATCAGACACCGCCTAGTGAATCAACGGAAGAATCACGAGCCCGCACAGGAAGGCCCAGATCATGCCGCCGACCGCAAACGCCTGGCAGCTCAGTGCCTGCGCCTGCATCGGATCGCGCATCTGGAGAAAGTTATAACTGCCGTGGTACAGCACTCCGGCAGACAGGAACAACCCGAGGACGACTGCGGCGAACATCGGTCCCAAATCCGCACTCGCGAGCCCGGTGCTCGACAGCCACATCGGAATTGCAGTGATCGCGGACAGGCGGAAGGTGTCTCGGTAATCGGCATCGATCCCCTGCAGCTGGGCAATGCTCCTGATCGCCCAGCCCATCAGCGGCACGGTGAGCAGCTCTGCCGCGAGAAATGCTAGCGCAACGCCGATCCAGCGCGCAAAGGGTGCATCGATCAGATATGCACTGCCATGGTGGCTGCCAGCGTACAGCAACATCAGCGGCGGCAGCAGCGAAAATGGCAGGACTAGCAGCAGGAATGTTTTTGAGACGGAAAGTTGAAGCGGGCGAATTTCATCCCAGCCTTCATGAAAGGAAAATGGCAGCTTTGCATAATCCAGCAAACTCATACTCGAACTCCTCAGTGTTGGGAACGGACATGCCGGCCTCGTGTACTTTGCACTGGAGCCGCTTTTGTCAGCTTTCCGAGCCATGACACGAACAGCATAGCATCGAGTCTACTCGAATCATTCCGCTTGCGCAGGCCGTGTTCGCGTTCAGCTTTCCCTCTCGCTGCAATGCAGAAATACCTGACCGATTCACTCGCTACGGCGCAGCCCGCAGCACTTCCGATCGAAGAAGCATCCGTTGTCGACAAGGAGTCTTTTCTCCTGTTTGACGAGGCGCATACGGTCTGCTGATCCAAGTCACATGCCATTTCCATCCTTTTTGATGGTGACGGCCGAATGCGGCCAACAGTACGATGCATGCATAAATCGCTCGGTCCGTCTCCGGCATTGATATTTCTCTTTGGCACAACGCCACTGCAGTTTGCCGCCGGACACGAGCATGTTGACTGGAAACCAGCGACACAACAGAGGCTGCATCGCCCTGCCGAGCCTGCCGGAAGCAGGAGGGATCGGCTAGCGATGAAGGCTTCACGAGGAGACAACAATGTACGACTACATCATCGTCGGCGGCGGGTCCGCCGGCTGCGTGCTCGCGTCCCGACTGAGCGAAGACTCCGATGTCTCGGTATGCCTGCTGGAGGCGGGCCCGCCGGATTCCCACCCGCTGATCCACATGCCGATGGGCATACTCTGGATGATGTACAGCAAAGTGCTGAACTGGCAATTCCAGACACGCAGCGAACCCGAATTGCGCGGTCGCCAGCTGTTCTGGCCGCGTGGCCGCACGCTGGGCGGCAGCAGCTCCACCAATGCGATGTGTTACATGCGCGGCCATCCCAGCGACTACGATGCATGGGCAGCACTTGGCAACGAGGGGTGGTCGTTCAGGGATGTACTGCCCTACTTCAAGCGCGCGCAGCACCAGGAACGCGGCGCATCGGAATGGCATGGCGTGGGAGGTCCCCTGAATGTAGCGGACATCCGCACGCCCAACCTGCTGTCGCAGACCTTCATCCAGGCTGGCGTACAGGCCGGGATTCCGTATAACGACGACTTCAACGGACCGGAACAGGAAGGCGTAGGCCTGTTCCAAGTCACGCAAAAGGATGGCCGCCGCTGCAGCAGTGCGCGCGCCTACCTGAAATCCGCGCTGCAGCGGCCCAACCTGACTGTGATCACCGATGCCCATGCAACCCGTGTCGTGTTCCACGGCACCAGCGCAGTCGGAGTGGAATATCGCCATCATGGTCTGCTCAAGAAGGCCCACGCGGCGCGCGAGGTGATCCTTTCCGCCGGCGCAGTGCAGAGTCCGCAATTGCTGATGTTGTCCGGCGTGGGCGACGGCCCCGCACTGCAGGCGGCCGGCATACCGGTGCGGGCGCATATTCCCGGCGTGGGCAAAAACCTGCAGGACCATCTCGACGTGATCGTCGTGCATACCTGCACCAAGCCGGTGTCCTGGGGCTTCACTGCCCGCACTTTCCTGCGCGGCGGCCTCGAAGCGATGCGCTACCTGCGCAAGGGAAGCGGCATGTACACCAGCAACGGCGCCGAAGGCTGTGGTTTTGCCAAGACCTCGCCTGCAGAGCCGGTTCCCGACGTGCAATTCCATTTCACGCCGCTGCGCCTGTCGCACCACGGGCGCAAGATCGGGTTCCTGTTCGGTGACGGCTACTCCCTGCATGTGTGCAATCTGCGCCCCAAGAGCCGGGGCGAGATCCGCCTTGCCAGCCGCGACCCGCTCGCCAAGCCGGATATCTTCGCGAACTACCTGTCCCACCCGGATGACATGGAATGCATGGTCAAGGGCGTGAAGCTGGCGCGGCGCATTCTCGCCGCACCCGCGTTCGACCATTACCGCGGTACAGAGATCGTGCCAAAGGCAGGCAGCCTAAAGGACGACAACGACGACGAAGGCATCCGCAATTTCATCCGCGAATATGCAGAGACGATTTACCACCCGGTAGGCACGTGCAAGATGGGCAACGACGACATGGCGGTCGTGGACGACCAGTTGCGCGTGCATGGACTGGAAGGCCTGCGTGTCGTGGATGCCTCGATCATGCCCTTGCTGGTGGGCGGCAATACCAATGCGCCGACGATCATGATCGCGGAGAAGGCCAGCGACATGATCAAGCACAGCAGGGAGTCAGGCGCTGTGCTGGGAATCTCCGCCCTCGATGCCATCCTTTCACCCGCCCTGCCCAGAGAGGCCGTGCCGGCTGCATGAGCCCAACAGGCAAAGTTGCACTGACTGGTGTGCAGCGCAGCAATGCAGTGTCATTTGAGATTGCTCACTGCATGCGGCCTGCCGCCACGCTCTACTGAAAGCGCTGACAAGATGCGGCGCGTGATCGCCCACCCTCCCGTTGCGTGGCTGCATCGTGCCAGGCGCCGCTCGCACCGAAACAAGTTATGCTAAGCGCTCCCGTCCCCACCACCGGGGATCAAACCCGGAACACAGCGTCCCGACTCCATGACCGATCCAGCGTTCGCATCGCCGCATAGTGTGTTGCCGACGAACCCGCCGGCCGGGGCGGCTGTCCTCAACCAGACCAAATTCCATCCTCCGCAATCGAGCCGCAGCGGCGTGCCGCGCGAAAGCTTGCTGAACAGGCTGGAGCAGGAAGCGAACGTCCACCTGGTGCTGCTGCGCGCGCCGGCAGGCTATGGCAAGACCACGCTGATGCGCCAGTGGATGGAGCGCATTGCATCAAGAGACGGACATGCCGCATGGCTCACGCTGGACGAATCGGATAACGATCCGGCGCGCCTGATGGGTTACCTGTTTGGCGCACTGGGCAACTGGATGGCAGTGGCACTGGGCAATGAGAGCGCCGCGACATCCGCGTCGGCAGACTGGATGGCCGTGCTGGACCGCATCGGCCCGGATGCGCCGCCGCTCACCTTGTTCCTGGACGAATTCGAACAGCTCAGCAGCGATCCGGCGCTGCGCATTGCCCGCCTACTGGTCGAACGCCTGCCGCGCCTGGTGCGCCTCGTGATCAGCACACGCGACAAGCCCTCCTTCGGCGTCGAACGCTACCGCGTACGCGGCGAGCTATTGGAAATCACCGCGCGCGACCTGCGCTTCGACAATAGCGAAACCTTGCGTTTTTTCAGCGGCCGCACCGGCCAGGCTCCCGCAGCGTGGCTGGTCGAGAAAATCCAATCCATTACCGACGGCTGGCCGGCTGCATTGCAGCTCACGGCGCTTGCCGCGCATGACCAGCAAGACCTGGAACGCTACGCTAGCGACCTGTCGGGCAGCCTTGCGCATATCGCGGACTATCTTGCGGAAGACGTGCTGAACGCGCAGCCGCCCAACGTCCGCGCCTTTTTGCTGGAAACCTGCGGATTCCCGCGCCTGAGCGCAACGGTCTGCAATGCTGCAACCGGCCGCACCGACAGCCAGCACATGCTGCAGTATCTGGAGCGGCACGGATTGTTCACCACCGCGCTTGATGCCAGTCACACCTGGTTCCGCTATCACCCCTTGTTTGCGGAATTCCTGCGCGGCCAGCAGGCGGAACTGCTGCCGCGCGAACAGATTGTTGCTACCCACCGCGGCGCGGCGCGCTGGTTCGCGCGCCAGCGGCATGCGATCGAGGCCGTCGACCTCTGGCTCCAGGCCGGCGACAACGACGCGGCGGTGCGCGAAATGGCGAGCTGCGCACGCGAGCTGGTGATGCAAGCGCAGTTCGGCATTATCCTGCGCTGGATAGAACGGCTGGATGATGCGGTGCTCTCCGGCGCCGGACCGGAGCTGCCATTGGCCGCTGCCTGGGCCTGCGGCTTCGGCGGCAATCCGGCAACCGCGATCGAATGGCTGGCACGCGCGAAGCAGCTCCTCGGCGGTGACGAGGATGACATCGCGGTACGGGATGAGGCGGACGCACTGGAGTCGATATTGATGGCTCTACGCGGCGAGACTCGGCAGGCACTGCAATGCGGACTCGCGCACTGGAAACATGTCAGCAAGGCGCAGCGGTTTGCCACCGGCGCACTCGCGAACGTGATCTCGTATTGCCTGATGCTCGAAGGGGATTTCATCCGGGCGAGGGAATTCTCAAACACCGCACGTCTTTGCAACGAAGAGATTGGCAGCATGCTTGGCCTCGGCTATGCACTCTCCGTCTCGGGCCTGCTGGAGGCGATCCAGGGTAATCTCGACCGATCGCTTGAGCAACTGCGCGAGGTCGGCAAGATGGCTGCGCTGCGCCTGCGACGGCCATCCTTCGAAACAAGCCATGTCAACATTGCGTCGGTCGGCCTCATTGCGAGCGTGCTCTACGAGAAGGACCAGCTCGATGAAGCGGAAGAACTACTGCAGCGCTATCTTCCGCTGGTGATGCACCAGCCGTCGGTCGACATGCTCCTGCTGTCGCAACTCGTCCATGTGCGGCTCAAGTTGGCCCAGGGCGACCATGAAGCGGCATTCGAAGCGCTCGACCAGGCGCACCTCTGCACCGGCGACAGTTGGGAAGCAGCGCGCGCCCGCAGGCTGATCGAATGGGAACGCGTACGCATCGAGCTGCTGCTCGATCGGCGCGACCAGGCGCTGGCCCGCGCCGACCTGCTGGAGCGCACTTCATCCGGCGGCGATAACGGCTACACGTATGTGGAAGAATTGTACGGGCGCGGCATCGAGCTTATCCGGTGCGCAATCGCACGCGATGTTCCGCGAACAGCGCTGGTCCTGCTCGAGCGTGAAGTGGAGCAGGCCGCGTCGCAGGGCCGGCGCTGGCGCCTGCTGAAACTGTTGCTGCTGCGTACACTGGCGCTCGATGCCCACGGCGACCGGCTGGCGGCGCAAGCGGCGCTCGCCAATGCCCTCGCTCTTGGCTGGCGCCTCGGTGCGAGGCGCAGTTTTGCAGAAGAAGGCAAGCGCCTCGCCACGCTGCTGCGCGACCTGCCGGCATCGGCTTTTGCGGCAATGCCGGATGCAGATGCGGTCGCGGCCTACTGGAAGGATCTGCGCGGTGACGCGTCGCCAGCCGCTACACCGGCAATGGCGCTGAATATGCCGTTGAACGACCGCGAGCGCGCCATACTCCAGTTGCTGGCGACCGGCCTGAGCAACGAACAGGTCGCTGCCCGCGTATTCCTGTCGGTGAACACCGTCAAATGGCATATCCGGCGCATCCTCGAAAAACTGGACGCGCGCAATCGCAGCGAGGCCGTCTTCCTCGCGCGGCAGCACGGCCTGATCGAGCTTTGATTGATCAGTGCTGGAATCCGTAAAGACCCGGCAATCCGAGAATCCCCGTCAGCTCATCGAGCGCGGTATGGATTTCAACTGCCAGCGACGGGTCGGCAAGATCGGCCGGGGCGAGGCGATCTCTGTAATGCTTCTCCACCCAGGTAACAAGGCGAGCGTATAGCGATTCCGTCATCACCACTCCCTGGTGCATCGCTGCCGCCTCGGTGTCCGTCAGGGCAACGCGCAGGCGCAAACAGGCCGGCCCGCCTCCGTTGCGCATGCTCTGGCGCAGGTCGAAGCTGATGAGTTCGTCGATCGCACCGCCCGATGCAATCAGGTTTTCGAGGTACTTCGCGACTGCCGGGTTTTCCTGGCATTCCTGCGGCACGACCAGCACCATCTTCCCTTCCGGCTTGGACAGGAGCTGGCTATTGAACAGGTAGCTGGTCACGGCATCGGCGACTGACACTTCGGCGGCATCCACACGTACCGCATGCAGCTCTGCGCTCACATGCGCCATCGCTCGCCTGAGTGACGCAAGCACCTGCGCTTCATCGACAAAGGCATGCTGGTGGTAGAACAGCACATTGCCGTTACCAACCGCAATCACATCGTTATGGAACACGCCTTTGTCGATGGTCGCCGGATCCTGCTGCACAAAGACCGTACGCTCGGCCTGCAATCCATGCAGGCGCGCAACGGCCTCGCTCGCCTCGCGTGTCTGTCGTGCCGGATAGCGCTTCGGTGCCGGCGCGTCCGGATTGAACTCGACACGGCCGTAGACGAACATCTCCACGCCCGGTGCACCGTGCGATGCACACAGGCGGGTGTGGTTCGCCGCGCCTTCATCGCCGAAGGCAGGTGTGCTTGGCAAAGCGTCGTGCACGGCGAAGTGCCGTTCGTCGTTGAAGATGGCACGCAAGGTGTGCGCAGTTTGCGTGTGCTCGTAGGAACGGTGCAGCTTGTTGTTGAGGTTGGCGACAGTGAAATGGGTGCGCCCATCCCGGGTATCGGCGGACGGACTGACTGTCGCGGCGTTCGCCGTCCACATCGGTGATGCCGAATAGGCGCTGGACAGGATGGCCGGGGCTTCTTTGTATACCTTCGCAATGACTTGCGCATCGCTGCCGGTGAAACCGACCTGGCGCAGCAACCGGAAGTTGGGGCGGTCTTGCGGCGGCAACAGGGCCTGCGCGAATCCGCGCTGGGCCAGTGCGCGCATCTTGGCCAGGCCTTGCAGCGCGGCTTCTCTTGGGTTGGAGGCGCTGGCAACGTTGTTGAAGGAGGCGACGTTACCGAAGGAGAGGCCGGCGTAGTTGTGGCTGGGGCCGACTAGGCCGTCGAGGTTGAATTCTTTTGTGGGGGGCATGGTGATGTCCTTTTTGCCTTCGTTTTCTCTTCGGTGATGCATTGCCGTATGCACTCTGTGGATGCTTGCCGGGAGCGGCCCGGTGGCCGCTCACTTTCTTTGTCTCGCCAAAGAAAGTAAGCAAAGAAATGGGGCCGCCGAGGTTCGACCGCACAGTCGCTGCCCTTCGGGTTCCCAAGAGAGTGAAGACCAAAGCGGGAAGCGAAACCAACTCGCCTTCGGCTCAGACATGTTTCGCTTCTTTATCCGCTTTGCACTTCACTCTCTTGGCAACGCCAGAAGCGGAATTTCGCTATGCGCGACCTTCGCAGGCTCACAAATTCCCTCTGCTTTTCCTCTTTGGTGTTGGTTAGAACATCAACCCCGGCGATAACTGCTTCGGCATCTCCAGCACTTCGTTCTCTATCGAAGCCACTGGATAGGCACAGTAATCCGCCGCGTAATACGCGCTTGGCCGGTGGTTGCCTGATCTGCCGATGCCACCAAATGGCGCGGTGCTGGCCGCGCCTGTAGTTGGGCGGTTCCAGTTGACGATGCCGGCGCGGGCATGGAGCTGGAACTGTTTCCACAGCTTTTCGTCATCGCTGAGCAGGCCGGCGGCGAGGCCGTATTCGGTGGCGTTGGCGGTGCGCAGCGCCTCATCGAAATTGCGCACGCGGATTACCTGCAGCAGCGGGCCGAACCATTCTTCGTCGGGGATGCCGGTTGCATCGGTGACGTCGATGATGCCGGGGGAGACGAAGCCGGTGTGGGGCTGCAGGTGGCGCATCGGGAGCAATGGCTTGCCGCCGCGAGCGATGAGGTTGTCCTGTACCTGCAACAGCTTTTCGGCCACTTTCGTGGAGACGACCGGGCCCATGAAGGGTTGCGGGGTCTGGTTGTATTTGCCGATGGTGATCCTACCTGCGACGTCGACGAGGCGGCCGGTGATTGCCTTTCCTTGTGCTGAGTCCTCGATGATCAGGCGGCGCGCGCAGGTGCAGCGCTGGCCGGCACTGACGAAGGCGGAGAAGACGATGTGATGAACTGCGGCATCGATGTTGCCGATGTTCCACGCAACCAGCGGGTTGTTGCCGCCCATTTCCAGCGCCAGCATTTTTCCCGGCTGGCCGGCGAACTGCCGGTGCAATAAGGCGCCCGTCTGGTAACTGCCAGTGAACAGGATGCCATCCAGCTCCCTGTGCGCGGCAAGCGCAGCACCGGTATCCCGTCCGCCGTTGACGACGTTCAGCACGCCTGCCGGCAGGCCGGCCTTCTCCCACAATTCCGCTATCCTGATCGCGGTTTGCGGCGCGTATTCGCTTGGCTTGAATACGATCGTGTTGCCGGCGATGAGTGCAGGGACGATATGTCCGTTCGGCAGGTGGCCGGGAAAATTGTAGGGACCGAAAACGGCGAGCACGCCATGCGGGCGGTGACGCAACACGGCGTTACCGTCGGCGACCTGGGTTGTTGCCGTACCGGTGCGCGCGTGATAGGCCTGCACCGAGATGTCCGCCTTGCCGGCCATGCTCGTTATTTCGGTGCAGGCTTCCCACAATGGCTTGCCGATTTCGCGGGAGATCCCTTCGGCGAGTGCCTCGCCATGCGCTTTCAGGAGGTCACGAAAGCGGATGCATGCCGCGATGCGTTCATCCAGCGGCGATTGAGCCCACGCGCCGAATGCGCCGCGTGCTGCCTTGCAGGCGGCGTCGACCTCGGCGGCAGTACCCGCATGGCCATTCCACAGGGGCTGCCCGCTGGATGGATCGGTCGTCGAGAATGGCGGCCCCTCGCCTGTTATCCATTTCCCATCGATGTAATGGCTATGCATTGCTGGCCTTTCTCGGGTTAAGCGGCATCGTGCGAACGGCATCGCCCGGCCGGCAGCACAGCAAACCTTGCTGCGCCTCCTGCAGCAAGAGACGGCCTTGGCGCGGACGCACCATGGCGGTGATGACCCTGAAATCATGCATCGCCGTGCTCGACACCAGCGCCGGACTCGCCTCCGCGCCTGCCTCCGCGCTCTCCGCAGGCACGTGCTCGACGATCGCCCGTTTGCTCTCGCGCAGGGAGCGCAGCTCTATTACGCGTGCCTGAAGCACCGGGCCGGCGTCGAAGATGTCGACATAGCCTTCGTAATGCATGCCTTCGTGCTCCAGCAAGCGACGCGCGGGTGCCGTGTCGACATGGACGCGGCCGATCACGTCCTGTGCTTCCTGCGGCAGGTAGGCGACGTACAGCGGATGGCGCGGCATCAGCTCCGCGATGAAGGATTTCTTGCCGAGCGCAGTCAGGTCGTCCGCACGGTTGAAATCCATCTGAAAGAAATGATGGCCGAGGCTGTCCCAGAACGGGGAGCGCCCATCGGCATTCTGGAAGCCGCGCATCTCGGCGATAAGTTTTTCCGAGAACAGGTGCGGAAACTGCGCAATGAACATGAAACGGCTCTTGGACAGTAGCTTGCCGTTGGTGCCGACGCGATAGTCCGGATGCAGGAACAGCGAACACAGCTCGGCACAACCGGTCAGGTCGTTCGACAGGTACAAGGTGTCCATGCGGGAGAACACCTTGAGCTCCTTGCTGGAATGAACCAGCGTACCGATGCGGAAGTTGTAAAAGGTTTCGTC
The DNA here is from genome assembly GCA_035654275.1 of Noviherbaspirillum sp. GTDB lineage: Bacteria > Pseudomonadota > Gammaproteobacteria > Burkholderiales > Burkholderiaceae_D > Noviherbaspirillum. The sequence goes on along the minus strand of DASRXG010000051.1, from coordinate 8,704 downwards.
GAGGCCGACCGCCGCCTTGATCGCAGATACGCCGACCACCTTGCCGATGGACATGTCCTCCATCACGAACATATAGTCGCGCTGCTGCGGCGGAATTTTTTCTGCAAAGGAAGCGCAGGCGGTTTGGACGCGCGCTCCGAGCGTCTCGCGATCTGCCCGTAACGTCGTCATCCCGGAGCCGACGAGTTCCGCCAAGGCCAGCAGCCCGTCCAGATCTTGCTCCCTGATGGCGCGCACGACCAGCATCGCCGGCCTCACAGTCTTACGCACAACACGGTGTCGCCCCGCGCGACATCCAGGCAGCGCATTGCTTGTTCAGGCAAGGCGATGTCCTCGGAAAGCTCCGGCGATGGGCATTGCACCAGCATGGAGCGGAAATGCTCCTCACGCACCGTGGCGACCAGCCAGGTTTCGATGGACTCCGTTTCGCTGGAGGATGCGTCCACCACCATGCGCTCCAGCGACTGCGAAAACGAACAGAGTGCGTTCCTGGGCGCGCGGAGGATGGGGCCACCGTCGAAGATGTCGATGTATTCGTCCAATTCGAATCCCTCATTCGACAGGATGTGGAAAGGCAGCTCGGCTGCACCATTGACCCGTGCCAAAGCCTCCTGTGCGTCTTCTGGCAGCAGCGGCACATACACCGGGTAATGCGGCATCAACTCGGCGATCAGTGTACGGTTGCGCGCTCCCTCGATCATGTGCTCCACCTCCAGAAAATCCATCTGAAAGAACTTGCGGCCGAGCGCTTCCCAGAAGGCGGAGCGGCCATTTTCATCCGTGGTGCCGGCAATGGACGCAAAGAACTTCTCGCTGAAGCGCTGCGGCGCGAGCGCTGCGTACATGAGGCGGGAGCGCGATAACAGCGCCGCTGCTTCATCCACCGGACGCTCCACGGTTGAGCGGTCGCGCATGAAAAAGCCGGACAACTGCGAATAACTGGTCAGGTCTGAACACAACATCAGCACGTTGACGTTGTAGCTGATGTTCAGTTCGCGCGAAACCTGACTCAGCACTTCATTGCGGAACGCGAAAAACACCCCGCTCGCGCCGGCCGTTGCGGAAATGCCGGCAGTGCCGGCGATGGAACGGTCGACGGTAGACTCCAGCACGAAAAAATAGGATTCCTCCAGCGGCGTGTCCGGGCGCGCAGCGAACGAGGCAACCGAACGTTCGACTGCGAGTTCGATCGTTTTGCGCGTGCGCGGCAGGGAATGCACGCCGGGCGTGGCGCCGGCCCACATCGCTTCCAGCGTCGGGATATCCGATATGGCAACGGGCCGGACCACGTACATGGCGCTCTCCAGTAAGTATTGTCGGTAATGTCTGAATTACTTTGCTGTTGCAGTAGAGCCCTGCAAAACCACGTCGAGCGCGCGGCGCAACCGCTGCGCAGCCTCATCGATCTGCGCCGCGGTCACGATCAATGCAGGCAGGAAGCGCAGCACGTCCGGCCCGGCGACCAGCAGCATCAGTCCCTGCCCTTCGGCGGCCTTGGCAATGTCTTTGGCCTTGCCGCGCCACGCTTCGGCCAGCACCATGCCGAGCATCAGGCCCTTGCCGCGCACGTGGTCACACACCTGGGGATAGTCACGTGCGATGGCTTCAAGCTTTTGCGTCAGCAAGACGGACGCATGGCGTACATGTTCGAGGAATGCCGGTGTGTTGATCGTCTGCAGCACGCTCATTGCCACCGCTGCGGCAAGCGGGTTGCCGCCATAGGTGGTGCCATGCGAACCGACGCTGAAAGCACTGGCCACTTCGTTAGTCGTCAGCATGGCACCGACCGGATAACCGTTGCCGAGCGCCTTGGCGGAAGTCAGTATGTCGGGAGTCACGCCATAGCCCATGTAGGCAAACAGGTTGCCCGTACGCCCCATGCCGCATTGCACTTCATCGAAGATGAGCAGTGCTTCGGCCGCATCGCACAGTTCGCGCAGCGCCAGCAGGTATTCGCGCGTCGCGGGCAGTACGCCACCTTCTCCCTGCACCGGCTCAACCACGACTGCGCAGACATCGGCACCGATGGCCGCGCGGGCCGCATCGATGTCGTTGAAGGGAATATGGAACAGCTCCGGCGGCAAGGGCTCGAATCCCTCGGTGTATTTCGGCTGCCCGCCGACCGAGACAGTGAACAGTGTGCGTCCATGGAATGAATTGACGCAGGAAACGATGCGCGACTTGGCCAATCCGAACTTCCTGTGCGCATACTTGCGCGCCAGTTTGAGCGCCGCCTCGTTCGCCTCCGCACCGGAATTGCAGAAGAATGCCCGGTCGGCAAAGCTGGCTTCTGTCATGGCGCGCGCCAGTTGCAGCACCGGCTCGTTGGTATAAACGTTGCCGACATGCCAGAGTTTCTCTGACTGCGCGCGCAGTGCGTCCATCACGGCAGGATGCGAATGACCAAGGCTTGTTACACCGATACCGGCAGTGAAATCCAGGTATTGCTTTCCCTCCTGGTCCCAGACGTCCAGCCCGCGTGCCCGCACGGGCACCATGCTGCTTGGCGCATACACCGCGACCATCACTTCATCGAAATTCTGGCGCGTGACAGCTGTCGTCGACATTGCTGCCGCAGTTGCGTCCTTATCAATTTCTCGACGTGAAGTCATTCGCTGCTCCGTTTCGCTATTGATGCATGAATTATAGGAAAGTGCCTGTCAAAACTCGTTCGAAACTGCGCCGGAAACTTTCACCAATCGAGCAATCCCGAATTCTTCGGGTAAACATACCCTTCTCCTGGCTCGAAGACATGCCTTCCCGGGCCGCGGACGAGCGCAGGTTCGGATCAATCCCGCCAGACGACGCTGGCCACGCGCACTCCTGCCCTTCTTCGCCGCCACATACTTTTTAGAACGTTGCCGGTCTTTCATGGTCAATTGTCGATACCGGTAAGCGACGTTGCATTGCATGGCCGCCGCAAGTGCTAACGATGCATTCAAGCCTGCAGAGGCAAGTTGGCGCCCGCCTCCGCCGACCTTTCCATGCCGCGTCGCGGCCTGTCATAACAACCCAGCCCGATCGGGTAACAGTCCATGCCTTCCATGTCGCTTTTCGAATCCGTCTTTAATGAGTCTCCGATTGGCACCTATTTACTTTCGCCAACGCCAGAATCAACCATCCTTGCCGTCAACGACTCCTTCCTGCGAACGATTTCCCGTACACGAGAAGAAGTCGTCGGTTTCGATCTGTTCGACGTTTTTCGCGAAGACACCGACGATCCTAACGATACCGGTATAGCTGCACTCCGGGCTTCTCTAAAGAGAGTAAGGGAAACCGGCGAGCCCCATTCGCTGCCCGCACAACGCTTTCCCATCAGGATGACGGCACCGGACGGTCATGCCTGGTATGAGGAGCGTTACTGGAGCGCGGTCAACACCCCGGTCTTCGACGAGAGCGGGAAGCTGGTCTGCATCCTGCACAACACCATCGACATCACGAAGCAGGTCCATGCAGAAGCCGCGCTGCGCAAAAGCGAGGCCAAATATCGCCGCCTGTTCGAGTCGCCCATCGAGGGACTGTGCATCGTCGAGGTGCTGTTCGCGCCTGATGGCACTCCTTCTGATATACGGTTCCGGGACGTCAATCCGATATTCGAAGAGCAGACCGGCCTGCACGACGTAGTGGGCAAGACCATGCGGGAGGTGACCCCGGACATCGAACAGCACTGGTTCGACATCTATGGCGCGGTCGCAAGAACGGGCGAACCGGTACGCTTTGTAAATGAAACCAAGGCACTCGGCCGCTGGTTCGATGTGTATGCCTGCCGCAGCGATGAACACAATCCGAACATGGTCGCGGTCCTTTTCCGCGACGTGACCGACCAGAAGAAGGCTGAGGAGGAACTGCGCAAGAGCGAACAGCTTGCGCGGGAAGCCGCCCGCGCCGCAGAGGATGAACGCCACCGATTGGACGCGGTCCTGGAAGCAACGCCGGTCGCACTCTTCGTGGCGGACATGCACGGCGGGCTCATCCGCGAAAACCTGGCAAACAGGCGCCTGTGGGGCGAGCCCCATCCGAATGTCACCGGTGTCGCCGAGTACCAGGAATGGAAAGGCTGGTGGGCGGACGGCTCGCCCAGGCATGGCAAGCGGCTGGCAGCGGAAGAGTGGACAATGGCGCGCGTGTTGAAAGGCGAGGAAGATACACGTGACATCATCGAGATCGAAACCTTCGACGACCCGCCGGTACGGCGCACCATCATCAACTCCGGTGCGCAGATCAGGGACCGCGACGGCACGATCGTCGGCGGCGTGATTGCGCAGATGGATATCACAGACAGGATACGGACCGAAAAGTCGTTGCGCGAAACGGCGGCGCGTTTGCAGTTCACCCTGGAGTCGGCGCAAATCGGCGACTGGGACCTTGACCTTGCGACCGGCAAGGCGCATCAATCGGTACGCCACGCCCGGTGCTTCGGCTATGCCGTCCCGGATCCCGACTGGGGCTTCGAAAAATTTATCGCACATGTGCATCCCGACGACCGGCCAATGATAAAGGCGAAGGTTGACGCGGCGGTCAGCTGTATCAAGGACCTGCACTTCGAGTGTCGCGTGATATGGCCAGATGGCAGCCTTCACTGGATCGTGATACACGGAAGCGCCCATGGCGTGGATGGAAAGGCGACACGCCTGGCCGGGATTTCCTATGACATTACCGACAGAAAACTGGCCGAAGAAAAAGCGCGCCATGCCTCGCTGCATGATCCGCTGACCGGCCTGCCCAACCGCGCGATGCTGTTTGAATACGCGAGCCACCTGCTCTCCCATAACCGGCGCACACGCCAGTTCACCGCGGTGCTGTTCATGGACCTGGACCGTTTCAAGCCGATCAACGACACGCATGGCCATGACATGGGCGATGCCTTGCTAAAGGAGGTGGCGAAGCGCCTGTCGGCAAGCATTCGCGCAGAGGATGTGGTGATCCGCCTCGGCGGGGATGAATTTGTCATCCTGTTGCAGAACGTCAAGAATGCTTCGTACGCAGCCGACGTGACGCGCCATATCGTGGAGCGGATCAACGAACCCTTCCATATCGGCGACCTCACCCTGTCGGTCTCCACCTCGGTCGGCATCAGCGTCTTCCCCGGTGACGGACAGGATATCGATACGCTGATGAGCCATGCGGACATGGCGATGTACCAGGCGAAGCAGGCGGGCCGCAATAATTTCCAGTTTTACTCGCCCGAGTTCGCCGCCGGCACGAAACTGCAACTGGCCATCGAACAGCAGTTGAGGACGGCGCTCAACACCGGTGCGTTCCATCTCTATTACCAACCCGTGGTGAACGTGGAGACCGGAGAACTCGTCAGTGTGGAAGCGCTGCTGCGCTGGCGAAACGACGACATTGGGCCTGAGCGCTTCGTCCCGGTAGCGGAAGCAACAGGCATCATCAACCCGATCGGGCGCTGGATACTGGAAGAAGCATCGCGCCAGCACAAGGTGTGGAAAGAACGTGGCATGCCGGCGATACCGATCGCGGTCAACGTGTCGGTGGTCGAGTTCCGCGACAAGAATTTTGTCGACCGTTTCAACCGCACCATCGGCGAACACGGCATCAATGCCGACGCGCTGCAATTGGAAGTCACGGAGACGGCAATGATGGACGACATCGACTATGCAGTGACGGTGCTGTCCCAGCTGAAAAATCTCGGCGTGAAAGTGCTGCTGGACGATTTCGGCACAGGCCACTCCAGCCTGGCCTATCTCGCCCGCCTGCCGCTAAACAAGATCAAGATCGACAAGTCGTTCATCTCCCGTCTGGAAAACGATGTCGCCAGCCGTGCCATCACCGATGCGATGATCGCCCTCGGCCGGACCCTGGACCTGGAAATTGTCGCCGAGGGCGTTGAGTCCGCCAAGGTGCTGGAGTACATCAGTGCACATGGCTGCAAGCAGGCGCAGGGCTTCTATTTAGGCAGGCCGATGAACGGTGATTCTTTCGAATCATGGTATTGGGAACAAGGCAAAAAGTTGTCGGACTTTGTGCCACCAAGTGTCCGGCATCATTAACTGGCTAGACGACCGCAGGCTGCAATACGCTTGCCTTCCATCTCTCCTACCTCGCCCGGATAGCCGACTATGGCAACCACCGCGTCACCGCGGAAAACGACCGCAGGAGTTCAGGTGCGGCACTTTCTTGAAGAACTAGTAACGCTCCTGCCAAAACAGCAATAAAGGGGCAAGCGAACGAGCGTGCTTCATGCACTCATTTGATTTAACTCAAATCGTTTCGGAAGTCCGTAATTGACGCAAAGAAACATTGATGCCACAGTGCAACGTTTCCACATGTCTCACAACGCGTTGAACGCTGCTTGCAGGCTGCCGGGCTACAAGCACTTTGCCGTTACCTTAAAAGATAGCCACCGTTCATTTACGCAGCGTTTCCCCCTTCTTCATCAATACAGATCGCACCATGCTTCTCTCAAACCTTCGGGTCGGCGCTCGCCTGGCCACCGCCTTTTCCCTCGTTGTACTGCTGCTGGTCGGGATTACGATTGTCGGGATTTCCCGGCTGTCAGATGTCAACAACAGCACTGACCTGATCGTCAACGACCGCTATCCGAAAGTCATGCTGGCTACCAAGGTCCTGGACGGCATTAACGACGCGGCGATCACGATGCGCAACGCAGTACTGACCGACGATGCTGCACAAAGCGCCGCCGCCGTAAGGCGGGTTGACGAAATCCGCGTGGAAGTCACTGCACATCTGGACAAGCTCGACAAGATCCTGACGACAGACAAAGGCCGCCAGGCACTGCAGGCCATCGTCGATGCGCGAACCAAGTACCGCGACGCGCAAGCCGAGTTCCTGAAAAACCTGGGCGAAGGCAAGAAGGAAGAAGCGCGCCAGATCCTGCAGAAGCAGGTCATTCAACAACAAGGCGCGTACATTGCGGAAGTGCGCAAGCTGGTCGATTACCTTGGCACGCTGATGGGCGAGAGCGCGAAAGAAGCCGACGGCCATTACCGGACGGCAAAGACCGTCATGCTGTCCCTCGCGGGCCTGGCCATACTCATGGCAGCAGCCGCCGCCATCTGGGTGACGCGCAGCATTACCCGGCCACTGAACCATGCTGTCGATGTCGCCCGCACGGTTGCCTCCGGCGACCTCACCAGCCACATCACAGTGACATCCCGTGACGAAACGGGGCAATTGATGCAGGCGCTCAAGGACATGAATGAAAGCCTCGTTCGCCTTGTGGGACAGGTCCGTGTCGGCACCGACACCATTGCCACGGCTTCCAGCCAAATCTCTGCCGGCAACCAGGACTTGTCGTCGCGTACCGAAGAGCAGGCGAGCTCCCTCGAAGAGACCGCCTCTTCCATGGAAGAACTGACAGCGACCGTCAAGCAGAATGCAGACAATGCGCGCCAGGCGAACCAGCTGGCCATGACGGCATCATCAGTCGCGGTCCAGGGCGGCACTGTTGTCTCGGACGTGGTGCAGACCATGGGTGCCATCAATGAATCGTCACGCAAGATCGTCGACATCATTACCGTTATCGACGGCATTGCATTCCAGACCAACATCCTCGCGCTGAACGCAGCCGTCGAAGCCGCACGTGCCGGCGAACAGGGCCGCGGTTTTGCGGTGGTGGCTGCAGAAGTGCGCAACCTTGCGCAGCGCTCCGCTGGCGCGGCGAAGGAGATCAAGGAACTGATCAGCGATTCCGTCGAAAAAGTGGACGCCGGAGCGAAGCTGGTAGACCAGGCAGGCACGACAATGGATGAAATTGTCGAAAGCGTGAAGCGGGTGACTGACATCATGGCCGAGATCACCGCTGCGAGCCAGGAGCAAACCGCCGGAATCGAGCAGGTTAACCAGGCCATTGGGCAGATGGACCAGGTCACTCAGCAAAATGCCGCCCTAGTGGAAGAAGCTGCTGCTGCCGCCGACGCAATGCAGGACCAGGCAGCAAAACTGGCGCAGATCGTCGGAACCTTCAAGCTCGACCGCGCAGCAGCGGCACTCGCGGATCCCTCTCCGCAGAAGAAGATTGCAACGTCCAGGCCGGCGACTGCCATCGCTCGGCAACCTGCCGCACGCAAGGCAGGCCGAGCGATACCTGCGCCTGCGCCGTCGCGGCAGGTTGCCGCCGCTGCCAAGCCAGGTGACGACTGGGAAGAGTTCTGACCATCGCCCGTAAGCATCAACATTGATGCAGTGCATCTTCCGGTCCTGCATCGACTGGTAACACACATGCAGCCCCCTCCGTCCAACAGGGGGCTGCACATCAATGAGCCGGATATCCCGGACCGCGCGGCGAATGCGTCCGCGCTCGAATCACCGGCCCGGATTCAGAATTCGAACCGCATCTCCTGTGCAAGCCGCCGCTGTAATAGATCGCCTTCGGCGCTTGCCGTATATAGGCTTTCCACGCATCGGAGCCGGATTCGCGTCGTCGTAATGTATGATCGCAAGACAAAATGACGAAGCAACGAGACATCCTGACGGCATGAATCCCACGCTCGACGACGTCGACAGCAAGATGCTCGCGCTGCTAATGGACAATGCGCGCTTGCTGACGAAGAAAATAGACAGAAGCCCGATCTAAGGGCGTTTAGAGCATATTTCATAAAAGCAAATGGAACGTCAAACCGGACTGCAGCTCATAGGGAGATACCTGTAATGCCGATGGTGCAATCATGGCAGCTCCCTATTCTGAGGATTTACGGCGGAAAATCGTGCAGGCGTGCGAACG